>JAXMCJ010000050.1:0-38489 GCA_046349415.1 Geminicoccaceae bacterium | reverse complement strand
GCCCAGTGCGGCCGGCGTGAGCTCGAGCTCTGCGCCCAGGAGCTTCAGCATCCGGCGCCGCTCGAGCGACATGCTCTCGGGCATGGTCAGGATCAGCCGGTAGCCCTTGGCGGCGCAGACGAAGGCGAGAGCGATGCCGGTGTTGCCGGAGGTCGGCTCGACGATCACCGTATCCGGGCCGATCTGGCCCGCCCGCTCCGCGGCCTCGACCATGGCCAGTGCTATCCGGTCCTTGACCGAGGAGAGCGGGTTGAAGAACTCGAGCTTGACCAGCAGCTCGGCGTGGCACCCCGCCTCGGCAGGGAGCCGGTTCAGGCGGACCAGCGGCGTGTTGCCGATCGCCTCGCAGATGGTGTCGAGAATGCGCCCCTCGGGCGGTGTCGAGCAGTCGGAATCCATCGCCGCATCCATGGCCCGTCCATCCCGGGCGACCGGCGCGCACCTTAAGCACGACGGCAGGCGCGTCCAGCGCCGCGCGCTCAGATGACGAAGTCGAAGCTGCGGCGACCCTCGCTGTCGACCGCCTCGCGCTCGGCGCGCTGGCACAGGTCCTCGATGGAGACCGCATCGAGCCGGGTGATCAGCTCGGCCTCGAGCCCCTCCCAGAACGGGCCGATCACCTTCGTCCCGAGCGCGGAATCCGAAACCGTCCGCTCGGCACCGTCGGGCTCCTCGAGGCCCTGCACCACCCGGACGACCTCGGCCACGCTGATGCGCCGCCGCTCGCGCGCGAGGCGGTAGCCGCCGCGCGGGCCGCGCACGCCCTTCAGCACCGCGGCTCGGACGAGCTGCTGCAGCACCTGCTCGAGATAGCGCCGCGGCAGCCCGAGACGCCGGGCGATGTCATGGCTCTGCACGGGCTCCGAGCCGCCGTGGTAGGCGATGTCGACCACCGCCTCCAGCGCCAGCGCCAGCTTCTTCGACGGCTTCAACATCCGTCCTGGTCTCCTTACCGCTCCGGGCGCGCGGACCCGCTCATCTGCCGGTCGAGCCGAAGCCCGACGCCCCGCGCTCCGTACCGTCCAGCCCGCCCGGCGCCTCGGTCCAGGCGATCCGCGTCACGGGCGCCACCACGAGCTGGGCGATGCGCGCGCCACGCTCGATCACGAAGGGCGCGTCGCCGAGATTGACCAGGATCACCGCGACCTCGCCGCGATAGTCCCAGTCGATCGTGCCCGGCGCATTGAGCAGGGTGATGCCGTGGCGCAGCGCGAGCCCCGAGCGTGGCCGCACCTGTGCCTCGAAGCCCTCCGGCAGCGCCAGTCGGATACCCGTAGGCACCAGCGCGCGGGCAAAAGACGCGAGCGCCACGGGCTCCGCGACGGCCGCCAGCAGGTCCAGGCCCGCCGCCCCGGCCGACGCATAGGCCGGCAGCGGCAGATCCGCGGCATGAGGCAGCCGCTCGATCGGGACCGCCATCTCAACCACCGGCGCCGCCCTCGCCCAGGGCGGCGACGATACGCTCGACCAGCCGGCGCGCCACTGCGAGCTTGTCGAGCTCCGGCCAGTCCTCGGCCGGGCCGGGTCCGGTCAACAGCAGGATGCGATTGCGCGCACCGCCGAACACGCCGGTCCCGATCGACACGTCGTTGGCCAGGATCCAATCGCAGCCTTTGCGGGCCAGCTTGACCCGAGCCAATGCCTCGAGATCACCGGTCTCGGCCGCGAAACCGATGACGAGCCGGGGTCGCCGCGCGTGATGCGCAAGCGTCCGCAGGATGTCCGGGTTCTCGACCAGCGCGATCGCCGGCGGCGCTGCGCCCTCGCGCTTCTTGATCTTGCCGTCGCTCGGCTCGGCCGGGCGCCAGTCCGACACGGCGGCGGCACAGACCGCCACCTCGACCGGCAGAGCCCCCTCCACGGCGTCGAGCATCTGGCGCGCCGTCTCGACCCGCTCGGTGCGGACGCCCGGCGGATCGGGCTCCGCCACCGGCCCGCTGACCAACGTGACCGCGGCCCCGACCTCGGCGAGCGCCCGGGCAATGGCGTGCCCCTGCCGGCCGGAAGAGTGGTTGGACAAGAACCGCACCGGATCGAGCGGCTCGCGGGTGGGGCCGCTGGTGACGATCGCCCGGATGCCCGCGAGGGGCCGGTCCGCGAGCCCGAGACGATCCGCGATCGCCGCCAAGATCTCGTGCGGCTCGGCCATGCGGCCCGAGCCGACCTCGCCGCAGGCCATGTCGCCGGGATTGGGCCCGACCAGCCCGACGCCGTCCGCGACCAGCTGGGCCAAATTCCGGCGGGTGGCGGCATGCCCCCACATCTGCGGGTTCATGGCGGGTGCGATCAGGACAGGCTTGTCGGACGCGAGCAGCAGGGTCGAGGCCAGATCGTCGGCCTGCCCGGCCGCCATCTTCGCCATCAGATCGGCGGTGGCCGGCGCCACCACGACGAGATCGGCCTCGCGCGACAGCCGGATGTGCCCCATCTCGGCCTCGTCCGTCAGCGAGAACAGCTCCTCGTAGACCTTGTCGCCGGCGAGGCTCGCCACCGAGAGCGGCGTCACGAACTGCCGGGCGGCGGCGGTCAGCACGCAGCGAAAGCTCAGCCCCTGCTCGCGACCGCGCCGGATCAGCTCCAGGCATTTGTAGGCGGCGATCCCGCCACCGATGATCAGGAGGATGCGCCGCCCGTTCATCACGGCCCTTTTCCCGCATGTCGGTTTGTACGAACAGGAACTGGGGTTCTTCGGTTCCCACACAAGGTGCCCGCGGGCCGGGCGCTACCAGATGGCACCGCCGATCAGCAATCCGGCAAGCAGGGCCGCACCGGCGAGCAGCCATGGGGCCGGCTGCTCGCGCGCGGCCTGCGCCGCCGGCTCGGCCAGACGGCGCTCGAGCTCGTCCAGCAGGCGCTCGTGGCGGGCGACCAGCCCGGGCAGGGCCTGCAGCATGCCGACGCCTTCCACCACGGCGCGCCGGACCTGGGCCTCGGGCCCGAGGTTGGCGCGAATCCAGCCTTCGACCAGAGGCTGCGCCACCTGCCAGATGTTGACGCTGGGATTGAGCGCGCGGCCGACGCCCTCGGACACGGCCATGGTCTTCTGCAGCAGCACGAGCTGCGGCTGCTGCTCCATCTCGAACTGCTCGGCGACGGAGAGCAGCTGGCCGAGGAGCCGACCGATCGAGATCTCGTTCAGGGGCAGGCCCAGGATCGGCTCGCCGATCGCCCGGCAGGCCTGCTGGAACTGCGCCTCGTCCTGCTGCGGCGGGACGTAGCCGGCCTCGAAGAACACGCCCGCAACCCGGGCATAGTCGCGCTCCAGGAAGCCCACCAGGATCTCGGCGAGCCGGCGCCGGGTCGGCAGGTCGAGGCGGCCCATGATGCCGAAGTCGAGGGCGACGATGCGCCCCTCGCCGTCGATCAGCATGTTCCCGGGATGCATGTCGGCGTGAAAGAAGCCGTCCCGGAACACCTGATTGAAGAACACCACCGCCGACTGGGCGAGAATGGCATCGGGGTCGAAGCCCGCCTCGATCAGCGCCGCCCGCTCGTCCGTCGGCAGGCCGGACACCCGCTCGAAGGTGACCACCCGCCGGCCGGTGCGCCGCCAGTCGACCTGCGGGACCTTGAAGCCCTCGTCGTCACGGCAGTTCTGGCGAAACTCCGCCGCCGCAGCCGCCTCCAGGCGCAGATCCATCTCGTTGCGGGTGGTGGCCGCCAGCAGCCGCACCGTGTCGACCGGCCGGTAGCGCCTGAGAGCCGGTCGGAGCCGCTCGACCCATTCGGCGAGCCAGAGCAGAAAGTCGAGGTCCCGCTCGATCGCGCCCTCGATCCCCGGTCGCAGGATCTTGACCGCCACCTCCTCGCCCTCGGGCGTCACCGCGAGATGCACCTGCGCGATCGAGGCGGCCGCTACCGGCCGGTCCTCGAACGAGGCGAACAGCTCGGCAAGCGGCTTCTCCAGCTCGGTGGCGACGATCGCCTTGGCCTCGGCGGCAGGAAACGACGGCAGCCGATCCTGGAGCTGCGACAGGTCGCGGGCGATCGCTTCGCCGAGCAGATCGCCGCGCACCGCGAGGGACTGGCCGAGCTTGATGAAGGCCGGCCCCAGCTCCTGCAGCGCCCGCGCCAGCCGCTCGCCCGGCCGGCCCTCCGCCCGGCGGTTGGCGAGCAGACGCGCCGCCCACAGGATCGGGGCGGGCGTCGGCAGGAGATCGAGCATGAACAGCGCGTTGTGGCGGGCCAGGCAGCGCGCCGTCGCCACGACGCGCGCGCCATTACGCAGCTCGCGCAGCATCAGGCGGCCGGGCTCGCCCGCTCGGCCATGAACTCGAGCCGGGTGAGCGGTGCCGCCGACCCGCTCACAGCCGCCAGCCGGAGTGGATGGCGGCGATGCCGCCGGAGAGATTGCGCCAGCGGACCTGCTCGAGGCCTGCCTCGCGCAACAGTGCCGCAAATTTCTGCTGGTCGGGAAACCGCCGGATGCTCTCGACCAAGTAGCGGTAGCTCGCCTCGTCGCCGGCGACGTAGCGCCCGAGCAGCGGCACGAGATTGAACGAGTAGGTGTCGTAGAGGCGCTCCAGCGCCGGCAGGACGACCTTGGAGAACTCCAGGCACAAATAACGGCCGCCGGGCCGGAGCACCCGGCGCGCCTCGACCAGCGCCCGATCGATCCGCGTCACGTTGCGGATGCCGAAGGCGATGGTCACCGCGTCGAAGCTGCGGTCCGGGAACGGCAACGCCATGGCGTCGGCAGCGACCCAGTCGATCTCGGCGAGCCAGCCGGCGTTCAGCGCCCGGTCCCGCCCCACCGAGAGCATCGAGGTGTTGATGTCGGCCAGGGTCGCATGGGCCCGGCCGTCCAGCCGGCGCAGCAGCCGCGTCGCGATGTCGCCCGTGCCGCCGGCGACGTCGAGCAGCGCCATACCGGGACGGGGCGCCAGCCAGTCGAGCAGCGCCTCCTTCCACAGGCGGTGGATGCCGCCGCTCATCAGGTCGTTCATCAGGTCGTAGCGCGAGGCGACGCGCTGGAACACGTCGCGGACCAGCCCTGCCTTCGCCTCGGGTGCGACATCGTCGAAGCCGAACGACCGGGCCAACCGCTCGGCGGCGGCCCGCGCGGTACCGTCAACGCTTGCGGGGCGATCCTGGCTCATGCAGATAGCGGCGCTCGTCCTGGGGCGTGGGTGCGGTGTTCTAGGCCGGCCCCCCGCACCCGGCAACCGCGGGACGGCGGAAGCGGAGCCATGCCGGAGCTGCCGGAAGTCGAGACCACCATGCGCGCCCTGGCGGCACGGCTGGCCGGCCGGCGCGTCACCGGGCTGATTCAGCGCCGCGCCGACATCCGCTTTCCTCTGCCACCCAACCTGCCCGCAAGGCTGCAGGACCGGGCATTCGTCCGGTTCGCGCGGCGAGCGAAATACATCGAGTGCTTCCTGGACGACGGGGCGGTGCTGCTCCTGCATCTCGGCATGTCGGGTCGGCTGCTGTTCGACGGCGAGCCGGGTGGACCGCACGAGCACCTCACCTTCGCCTTCGACGACGGCAGCGTGCTGCGGTTCGTCGATCCACGCCGGTTCGGCATGGTCGACCTCTGGCCAGCCGATCAGCTCGACCTGCATCCCTGGCTGCGGCATCTCGGGCTCGAGCCGCTCGCGCCAGACTTCGACGGCCGCCGCCTCGCCGCCGCCCTGGCGGGCCGTCGCAGCGCGGTCAAGGTGGCGCTGATGGACCAGCGGCTGGTGGTCGGCGTCGGCAACATCTACGCTAGCGAGAGCCTGCACCGGGCCAAGCTCGGGCCGACCCGCCTCGCCGGCGATGTGGGCCTGCGCGAGTCCGACCGCCTCGCCCGCGCCATCCAGAAGGTGCTGCGCGAGGCGATCGAGGCCGGTGGCTCCTCCCTGCGCGACTACGTCCAACTGAACGGTGAGCTCGGCAATTTCCAGCGCAATTTCAGGGTCTACGACCGCAAGGACGAGCCGTGCCTCGGCTGCGGGCGGCCGGTGCTGCGAATCGTGCAAGGCGCCCGGGCCACCTTCTATTGCGGCACTTGCCAGCGTTGACGGCGGCCGACGATCCGGTCTCTAACCCCGCGCCTGACCTGCGGAGGGGGAGAAGCGGCATGTCCTACGAGACGATCCTGGTCGAGCGCCGGGGGGCGGTCGGGCTGATCACGCTCAATCGACCCAAGGCGCTCAACGCGCTGAACGACCGGCTGATCGCCGAGATCGACGCGGCGCTGGGCAAGATCGACGCCGATCGCGGCCTGGGCTGCGCTGTCCTCACCGGCTCCGAGAAGGCGTTCGCGGCGGGCGCCGACATCAAGGAGATGCTCGCCCGGGACTTCGCGGCGGCGCAGACCACCGACTTCATCGCGCCGTGGCAGAACATTGCCGCGCACAAGAAGCCGGTGATCGCCGCGGTGGCCGGCTATGCGCTCGGCGGCGGCTGCGAGCTGGCGATGATGTGCGACATCGTGCTGGCCGCCGACAATGCCCGCTTCGGCCAGCCAGAGATCAATCTCGGGACCATTCCCGGCGCCGGCGGCACCCAGCGGCTGATCCGTGCGGTCGGCAAGGCCAAGGCGATGGAGCTGATCCTGTCCGGTCGGATGATGGACGCGGCCGAGGCGGAGCGCACCGGTCTCGTGGCGCGGGTGGTGCCGCTGGCCGAGCTGGTCGACGAGGCGATCAAGCTCGGCGAGGCGATCGCCGCCAAGTCGCCAATCGTGGTCGCCATGGCCAAGGACGCGGTCAACGCCGCCTACGAGGCGACGCTGGCGGAAGGCATCCGAATCGAGCGGCGCCTGTTCTACGCCACCTTCGCCACCGAGGATCGTCGCGAGGGGATGAGCGCGTTCGTCGACAAGCGACCCCCGACGTTCACCGGTCGCTGAGCCGCCGCGACGTTGACGCATCCGGGTGGCGCCTGTATAGAGCGCGCCCTCACGTTCCTTGAGAGGTTGTAGTGGCGCACCATCGTTCCGCCAAGAAGCGGATTCGCCAGACGGCGAAGCGCACCGCCGTCAATCGCAGCCGGATGAGCCGGATCAAGACCTTCGTCCGCAAGGTCGAGGATGCGCTGGCGAAGGGCGACGTCTCCCTGGCGCAGGCCGCGTTCCGCGATGCCGAGCCGGAGATCCGCCGCGGCATCACCAAGGGCGTCCTCCATCTCAACACGGCCTCGCGCAAGATCTCGCGTCTCTCGCGTCGCGTTAGGGCGCTGGCACCCACGGGCGTGCCCGCCTGAGCTCCGCTCCCGGGGTGACCCGGGGGAAATCGTGCATTCACGCTTCGGCAATGGCGCCGGTCGCATCCGTGGCCGGCGCTTTGCTTGTCGCCGAGCGGAAAACGGTTCGCTGGCGTGGCCCGACTTCTCAACCATTGCGCAAAAATGGACGTTCACCCTTCGATCCTCTTGTCAGCCTGAACCGGCCCGTTTAGGGTCCCTCCTCACGCCGTCCGCCCTGCCGGACAGCAGTTCGATAGATCAACATCCGCTGGCGATAGTGAATCGCGCGTCCTTGGCCGCGAGATCTCTAGCTGTGGCTGTTTCGGTTCTCTCATCCAGTAGTTGAGTAGGGAGCGCGATCCGGTGCGAGAAGACGACAAGGAATCAGCCGGCGACCACCGCCCGAGATTGGCCCGCAGGGCATTCAAGCAAATCTGAAGCGCCCTCGTGGAGGCGCACGACAAGGCAACGCAGAAGGGCGGGGTCTGAGGTGCGAATGGTCCTTCCGCAGACATCGGACATTGAGCATCAGTGGACCCAGGTCCGGGGCCTGCTGCGGGCGGAGGTCGGCGATACAGCCTACTCCACCTGGCTGAAGCCGTTGGATCTCGCCCATATCGAAGGCGATCGCGTCGTCATAGCCGTGCCCACGCAGTTCATGCGCGACTGGGTGGTGGCGCATTATGCCGACCGGATTCGCGGCCTGTGGGCATCCATCAACCCCCGTGTCCGGACCATCGCGCTCAACGTGCGCCCGGGCGGTACCTCGAACGCTGCGCCAGAGCGGCCCGCTTCGCCGGCGGTCCTCGTGCGACCAATCGAAGGCGAAGCGCCGCCTGCCGCCAACGAGACGGCCGCTCTCGAGGATCTCGGCGCACGCCTCGATCCGCGCTTCACGTTCGAGACCTTCGTCGTCGGCAAGCCCAACGAGTTCGCCGTCGCCGCCGCCGAGCGGGTCGCGAGCTCGCCCAAGCCGGTGTTCAACCCGCTCTTTCTCTATGGCGGCGTCGGACTGGGCAAGACTCACCTGATGCACGCCATCGCCCATCGGGTGAAGCAGCTCGATGCCAATCGGCGCGTCGTCTACCTTTCCGCCGAGAAGTTCATGTACCAGTTCGTGCGCGCCCTGCGCTCGAAGGACACGATGAGCTTCAAGGAGCTGTTCCGCTCGGTCGACCTCCTGATGGTCGACGACGTGCAGTTCATCAGCGGCAAGGACAGCACCCAGGAGGAGTTCTTCCACACCTTCAACACCCTGGTGGACCGGGGCCGGCAGATCGTGATCTCCGCCGACCGCAGCCCCTCCGACCTGTCCGGCCTGGAGGAGCGAATCCGCTCCCGCCTGGGCTGGGGGCTGGTCGCCGACATCCATCCCACCACCTACGAGCTGCGCCTGGGCATCCTGCAGGCCAAGGCCGAGCAGCTGAAGGTCCAGATGCCGGAGCGCGTGGTGGAGTTCCTGGCCAGCCGGATCACCAGCAACGTGCGCGAGCTGGAGGGGGCGATGAACCGGATCGTGCACCAGGCCAGCCTCGTCCAGAAGACCGTCACGATCGAGATGGCGCAGGAGGTGCTGAAGGACCTGCTGCGCGCCAACGACCGGCGGGTGACGATCGAGGAGATCCAGAAGGCGGTGGTCGAGCATTACGCCATCCGCATGGCCGACATGACCTCGGCCCGCCGCAGCCGGGCCGTGGCCCGCCCGCGCCAGGTCGCGATGTTCCTGGCCAAGCAGCTCACGCCGCGGTCCCTGCCCGAGATCGGCAAGCGGTTCGGCGGGCGCGACCACACCACGGTGATGCACGCGGTGCGCCAGATCGAGCGCCTGTCCGGCGAGGACCGGACCATCGCCGACGACCTCGAGGCACTGCGCCGCAAGCTGCAGGTATAGCTAGAAGCCCGCAGGAAATGTGTTGCCGCTAGCGCATTTTTGCTAGCGTGCGCGTCCCCGCAGGGCCGGGGCGGCCTGCGGGCTGTGGACAAGCTCACGACGGATCGAAGTCGCCCATGAAGCTCTCCATCGAGCGCTCGGCCCTTTTGCGGTCGCTGGCCCACGTGCAGAACGTCGTCGAGCGTCGCACGACGATCCCGATCCTTTCCAACGTCAAGCTGGCGGCGGACGACGGCAGGCTGGGCCTCACCGCCACGGACATGGATCTGTCGCTGGTCGCGCACGAGGCGGCCGAGGTGACCCGCAAGGGCACCACCACCGCCGCCGCACACACCCTGTTCGACATCGTCCGCAAGCTGCCCGAGGGCAGCGAGGTCGGGATCGAGCAGAACGAGGGCGGCGAGCTCACCGTTCGTGCCGGGCGCTCGGTGTTCAACCTGCCGACCCTGCCGGCCGACGAGTTCCCGGCCATCGGCGAGGAGGAGCTGGCGGTCAACTTCGCCATCGGCGCAGCAGATCTGGCCCGGCTGATCGACAAGACGCGCTTTGCGATCTCCACCGAGGAGACCCGCTACTATCTCAACGGCATCCACATGCACGCCACCCGCGGCGGTGCCGCGGCCATGCTGCGCGGCGTCGCCACCGACGGCCACCGCCTGGCCCGGGTCGAGGTCGCCCTGCCCGACGGTGCCGCCGAGCTGCCGCCGATCATCGTGCCGCGTAAGACGGTGACCGAGGTCCGCCGGCTGGTCGACACGATCGACGGCGAGGTCCGGGTCGGCGTGTCCTCGGCCCGGATCCAGCTCGCCTTCGCCAACGCGGTGATCGTCTCCCGGCTGATCGACGGCACGTTCCCCGACTATGAGCGCGTGATCCCGACCGGCAACGAGAAGGTCGCCTCGCTGCCATGCAAGGGGTTCGGCGACTCCGTCGACCGCGTGGCCACGATCTCGACCGAGAAGGCGCGGGCGGTGAAGCTCGCCTTCACCGAGGGCACGGTAACGATCAGTGCGGTCAGCGCCGACACCGGGCGTGCCGTCGACGAGCTGGATGTCGACTATGCGGGAGACGCGCTCGAAATCGGCTTCAACGCTCGCTACATACTGGACATGCTCCAGCAGATCGACGGCGACCTCGTAAGGTTCGAGATGGCAAGCGCAGCGGCGCCCACGGTGGTACGCGATCCGGCCGATGCCGGTGCGATCTACGTCCTGATGCCCATGCGGGTATGAACGAGTTTTCCCTCACGCCGGACGCGGAAGAGGATATCGGACCAGCCAAGGCGATCACGGTCGAGCGGCTGCAGCTCCACGACTTCCGCAACTACCGGGACGTCGCCTTGGCCCCGCGCCCCGGCCCCGTCGTGCTGTATGGCGAGAACGGCGCCGGCAAGACCAACCTGCTCGAGGCCGTCTCGATGCTCAGCCCCGGCCGCGGCCTGCGCGGTGTCAAGCTCGCCGAGATGGACCGCGAGGGCGCCGGGCCGTGGCGCCTGCGGGCGTGCGTCGATGGGCAGCATGGCCCGAGCGAGATCGAGACCGCCCACGAGCGCGAGGCCGAGCGGCGCAGCGCCCTGCTCGACGGTCAGCCCCTGCGCAGCCAGAACAGTCTGGGCGAGCATGTCGGCCTCCTGTGGCTGACCCCGGCGATGGACCGTCTCTTCGCCGAGAGCGCCGGCGGCCGGCGGCGCTTTCTCGACCGGCTGGTCCTGACCCTCGATCCGTCGCACGCCGCGCGCGTCGCGGCCTATGAGCGCGCCTCGCGCGAGCGCTCGCACCTGCTGCGCGCCGGGCGACGCGACCCCGCCTGGCTGTCCGCCATCGAGCAGCGCATGGCCGAAGCCGCGGTCGCGGTAACGGCGGCACGCCGCGAGCTGGTCCGCGAGCTCGACAATGAGCTCGTCCAGGCCGAGCATCATTTCCCCCGCCCCCACCTCGTGCTGGAGGGCGAGCTCGAGGAATGGCTCGACGAGGAGCCGGCGCTCGAGGTCGAGCAGCGGCTGGCCGAGACCCTCGCGACCTCGCGCGACGACGACGCCCAGGCGGGCGGCTCGGCCGTCGGGCCGCAGCGCAGCGATCTCCTCGCGACCGACGCCTGGCGCGGCGAGGCGGCGGCGCGCTGCTCGACCGGCCGGCAGAAGGCCTATCTCATCAGCATTCTCCTCGCCCAGGCGCAGCTGCGGCTGCGCCGGTGGGGCGACCTGCCGCTGCTGCTGCTCGACGAGGTGACGGCGCATCTCGATCCGCGCCGCCGGTCGGAGCTGCTGGCCGTGCTCGGCGAGCTCGGCGCCCAGTGCTGGCTGACCGGCACCGAGGCCCGGCTGTTCGACGTGCTGGCGCGCAGCGCCCATTTCTTCCATGTCGTCGACGGAGCGCTGACGCCCCATGACTGAGCCCGCGGCGGCGGCCGAGAACGTCTACGATTCCCGCTCGATCCAGGTCCTCGAGGGCCTGGAGGCCGTGCGCATGCGGCCCGGCATGTATATCGGCGACACCGACGACGGCTCCGGCCTGCACCATATGGTGTTCGAGGTAGTCGACAACGCGATCGACGAGGCGCTGGCCGGCTATGCCGACCGTGTCGACGTCACGATCAACGCCGACGGGTCGGTCACGGTGGCCGACAATGGTCGCGGCATCCCGGTCGACATCCACGAGGGCGAAGGGGTGTCGGCGGCCCAGGTGATCATGACCGTCCTGCACGCGGGCGGGAAGTTCAACCAGAATTCGTACAAGGTCTCCGGCGGCCTGCACGGCGTCGGCGTGTCGGTGGTCAACGGCCTGTCGGACTGGCTCGACCTGCGCATCTGGCGCGACGGCCACGAGCACTACATGCGCTTCGTCCAGGGCGGCGAGCCCGTCGCGCCGCTCGCCGTGGTCGGGCCGCGGGGCGACCGCCGCGGCACCGAGCTCACCTTCATGCCCTCGATCAAGGTGTTCTCGAAGACCGAGTTCTCCTACGACACCCTGGAGCACCGCCTGCGCGAGCTGGCCTTCCTCAATTCCGGCGTCCGCATTCGCCTCAAGGACCTGCGGCAGGACCCACCCAAGCTCGAGGAGCTGTTCTACGAGGGCGGGGTCGAGGCCTTCGTGCGCTATCTCGACCGCACCAAGCAGCCCCTGCACCCGCCGATCGTCGTCGCCACCGAGCGCGACCGCATCGCCGTCGACGTCGCCCTGCAATGGAACGACGGCTACCACGAGACGATGCTCTGCTTCACCAACAACATCCCGCAGCGGGACGGCGGCACCCATCTCATGGGCTTTCGCGCCGCGCTGACCCGCGCGCTCAACAAGTTCGCCGAGGAGAGCGGCGTCCTCAAGCGCGATAAGGTCACGCTCACCGGCGAGGACATGCGCGAAGGGCTGACCTGCGTGCTGTCGGTCAAGATGCCCGATCCCAAATTCTCCTCGCAGACCAAGGACAAGCTGGTCAGCTCCGAGGTCACGCCCGTGGTCTCCAACGTCATCGCCGAGGGCTTGGCGCTGTGGCTGGAGACCCACCCCGTCGAGTCCAAGTCGATCATCGCCAAGGTAGTGGAGGCTGCGACCGCGCGTGAGGCCGCCCGCAAGGCGCGCGAGCTGACCCGGCGCAAGGGGGCGCTGGACATCGCCAACCTGCCGGGCAAGCTCGCCGACTGCCAGGAGCGCGACCCGGCCAAGTCCGAGCTGTTCATCGTCGAGGGCGACAGCGCCGGCGGCTCCGCCAAGCAGGGCCGCGACCGCAGCATCCAGGCGATCCTGCCCTTGCGCGGCAAGATCCTCAACGTCGAGCGCGCGCGGCTCGACAAGGTGCTGGGCAGCCAGGAGATCGGCACGCTGATCACGGCCTTGGGCACCGGCATCCGCGACGATTTCGACCTGGCGAAGCTGCGCTACCACAAGATCGTCATCATGACCGATGCGGACGTGGACGGCTCCCACATCCGCACGCTGCTGCTGACCTTCTTCTACCGCCACCTCGCCGAGATCATCGAGGCCGGCCATCTCTACATCGCCCAGCCGCCGCTCTACCGGGTCAAGCGCGGCCAGAAGGAGCGCTACCTCAAGGACGATGCGGCGCTCGAGGCGTTCCTGATCGAGGAGAGCGTCGACGAGGCGGTGGTCGTGGCCGCCGACGGCTCGCTCGTGACCGGCGAGGCGCTGGAGGCTCTGGTGGAGCGCGCCCGCGTCTGCCGCTCGCTGCTCTCGCATCTCGCCCGTCGCCTCCCGCTGGAGCTGGTGGAGGCAATGGCCATGTCCGGCGCGTTCGCCGAGGGCGCCCTCGACGACCCCACGGGCGCCTTGCAGCTCGCCCAGGAGGTCGCGCGACGCGTCAGCCGCCCGGGCAGCGGTTGGCAGGCGCACCGTGCGGAAACCGGCGAGCTCGTCTTCCATCAGACCAAGGGCGAGCGCCGCGAGCGCTTCCGGCTCGATCCGGCCCTCGCCCGCAGCGCCGACGCGCGTCGTGCCGCCGCCATCCTCGACGAGATGGGCTCGGCGATCGGTGCCGGCGCCGTGCTCCGCCGCAAGGATGTCGACGTGGCGCTGAGCGGCCCCGCCGGCCTGATCGAGGCGCTGCTCGCCGCCGGCCGCAAGGGGCTGTCGATACAGCGCTACAAGGGCCTGGGGGAGATGAACCCCGAGCAGCTCTGGGAAACCACGCTCGATCCCGAGAAGCGCACCATGCTCCAGGTCAAGGTCAGCCAGGCCGACCAGGCCAACGAGCTGTTCGAGACCCTGATGGGCGACGTGGTCGACCCACGCCGCGAGTTCATCCAGGACAACGCGCTGAAGGTCGTCAATCTGGACGTATGAGCGGCCTGCAGCGGGCGCGACCGATGGCGAGCGCAGCGCCGGACGTGGCCGCAGCCTTCGGCCGACCGACAGCGGAATGAAATTGATGCTCGGGCAGGGCTCAGCGGCGCAGGGTTAGCGATTCGCTTGCGCCGGTATCGCGCCGGTTCCACCCTGGAGCAGGTCGATCAGGCGGAGTGAGCCATGGCGCTGGCGCAGGTGAGCCTCGACGACCGCTACGCGCTCGAGCGCGGGCGGGTGCTGATGACCGGAATCCAGGCGCTGGTCCGGCTGCCGATGCTGCAGCGCCAGCGCGACCGTGCGGCCGGGCTGAATACCGCCGGCTTCATCTCGGGCTATCGCGGCTCGCCGCTCGGCGGGCTCGACCAGGCGCTGTGGCGCGCGCGCAAGTTCCTGGAAAGGCAGGACATCGTCTTCCAGCCGGGAATCAACGAGGATCTGGGTGCGACCGCGGTCTGGGGCTCGCAGCAGGTCGGGCTGTTCCCCGGGGCGAAGAAGGACGGCGTGTTCGCGCTGTGGTACGGCAAGGGCCCGGGCGTCGACCGCTCGCTCGACGTGCTCAAGCACGGCAACCATGCCGGCACGGCCAAGCATGGCGGGGTGCTGGTCGTCGCCGGCGACGACCATGCCTCCAAGTCCTCGACGCTCCCGCATCAGTCCGACCATGTCTTCGCGGCGGCGGTGATCCCGGTCCTCAACCCCTCCGGCGTGCAGGACTATCTCGACCTCGGCATCCACGGCTGGGCGATGTCGCGCTACTCCGGCTGCTGGGTGGCGTTCAAGGCGGTCACCGACACGGTCGAGAGCACGGCCGTGGTCGATGTCGATCCGCAGCGGGTCGAGGTGGTGCTGCCTACCGATTTCGTCATGCCGCCGGGTGGCCTGTCGATCCGCTGGCCAGATCCGCCGCTGGCCCAGGAAGCGCGGATGCAGGAGCAGAAGGCCTACGCCGCCTTGGCATACTGCCGCGCCAACAAGCTCAACCGGATCGTCATCGACAGCCCGCGGCCGCGGCTCGGCATCATCACCGCCGGCAAGTCCTATCTCGACGTGCGCCAGGCTCTGGACGATCTCGGGATCGACGAGCGGCTCGCGGCCGAGATCGGCCTGCGGGTGATGAAGTGCGGCATGACCTGGCCATTGGAATCCGAGGGCACCCGGCAGTTCGCCGAAGGGCTCGAGGAGATCTTGGTCGTCGAGGAAAAGCGCCAGCACATCGAGTACCAGCTCAAGGAGGAGCTCTACAATTGGAGCGAGGCGGTCCGGCCGCGCGTCATCGGCAAGTTCGACGAGAAGGGCGAGTGGTCCCTGCCGCAGGGCGGCTGGCTGCTGCCCGCCGCTTCCGAGCTGACGCCGGCGATGATCGCCAAGGCCATCGCCGGCCGCGTCGCCCGCTTCCACACCAGCGAGACCATCGCCCGCCGCTTGGCGTTCATCCGTGACAAGGAGGCGGCGCTGGCCCGCCAGCGCCTCGCCATCGCCCGCGTGCCGCACTACTGCTCGGGCTGCCCGCACAATACCAGCACGCGGGTGCCCGAGGGCAGCCGGGCGATCGCCGGGATCGGCTGCCACTACATGGCGACCTGGATCTACGGCGCCTCGACCCAGACCTTCAGCCAGATGGGCGGCGAGGGCGTGGCCTGGATCGGCCAGGCGCCGTTCACCGAGACGCCGCATGTCTTCGCCAATCTCGGCGACGGCACCTACTTCCACTCCGGCATCCTGGCGATCCGCGCCGCCGTCGCCGCCGGCGTCAACATCACCTACAAGATCCTCTACAACGACGCGGTGGCGATGACCGGCGGCCAGCCGCTGGAGGGCACGCTCACAGTCGCGCAGCTGGTCGGCCAGCTCGCCGCCGAGGGGCTGGAGCGGATCGAGGTCGTGGCCGACGCGACCGAGGCCCGCAAGATCGGGGCACTTCCGGCCGGCGTGCATGTCAAGCCGCGCCGCGAGCTGGAGGCGGCCCAGCGCTCCCTGCGCGAGACCAAAGGCACCACGGCGCTGATCTACGTCCAGACCTGCGCCGCCGAGAAGCGCCGCCGCCGCAAGCGCGGCAGCCTCGAGGACCCGGCCCGACGCGTGGTCATCAACGATCTGGTCTGCGAGGGCTGCGGCGACTGCTCGAACAAGTCCAACTGCGTCTCGGTCCTGCCGGTCGTCACCGAGTGGGGCACCAAACGCGAGATCGACCAGTCCAACTGCAACAAGGACTATTCCTGCCTGAACGGCTTCTGCCCGAGCTTCGTCACCGTCGAGGGCGGCCGGCTGCGCAAGGGCAAGGCGCTGGCCGGTGAGGCCGACCTGCCGCCTTTGCCCGACCCGGTCCTGCCGGATCTGGCGCGTCCCTGGGGCATCCTGATCACCGGGGTCGGCGGCACGGGCGTGGTCACCATCGGCGCCATCCTGTGCATGGCCGCGCATCTGGAGGGCAAGGGGGTCACGGCACTCGACATGGCCGGGCTCGCCCAGAAGGGTGGCTCGGTCTGGTCGCATGTCCGCCTCGCCGCCGACCCCGGCCAGCTCTGGGCGCCGCGCATCGCCGCGGGCGAAGCCGACGCGGTGATCGGCTGCGACATCGTCGTCACGGTCGGCGACGAGTCGCTGGCCAAGATGCAGCAGGGCCGCACGCGCGCCGTGGTCAACAGCGATTCCTCGGTCACCAGCGAGTTCGTCCGCACCGTGGCCGAGCAGGCCCGCACCGGCGACCTCGACCGCTACCGCGATCCCGAGTTCCCGACCCAGGCGATGGAGGACCAGATTGTCGACGCGGTCGGCCCACAGGCGGCGTGGTTCCTCGACGCCAGCCGGCTCGCCACCGCCCTGATGGGCGACGCGATCGCGACCAACATGTTCATGCTCGGCTGCGCTTGGCAGCGCGAGCTCGTCCCGCTCGGCGAGGCGGCCATCCTGCAGGCGATCGAGCTGAACGGTGCCGCCGTCGCGCTCAATACCGCCGCGTTCCTGTGGGGCCGGCGGGCCGCTCACGATCCGGCGGCGGTGGAGAGCAGCGCCACGCCGCGCGACGCCCTGCCCGACCAGCAGCGGCTGTCGGCCAGCCTCGACGAGCTGGTCGAGCGGCGCGTCGCCTATCTTACCGCCTATCAGGATGCCGCCTACGCCGAGCGCTACCGGGCGCTGGTCGAGCGCGCCCGCCGGGCGGAGGCGGAGCGTGTGCCCGGCAGCGAGGCGCTCGCCATGGCCGTCGCCCGCAACCTGCACAAGCTGATGGCCTACAAGGACGAGTACGAGGTGGCCCGGCTGTACAGCGACACGGATTTCCTCGCCCGGGTCGGCGCGATGTTCGAGGGCGACTGGAAGCTGAAGTTCCATTTGGCACCGCCCCTGCTCGCCGGTCCGGACCCGATCACCGGCGAGCCCGAGAAGCAGACCTACGGCCCGTGGATGCTGCGCGCCTTCCGGCTGCTCGCCCGGCTGAAGCGCGTGCGCGGCACCTGGCTCGATCCCTTCGGCCGCACCGCCGAGCGCCGCCAGGAGCGTCAGCTCGTCCTCGACTACGAGGCGCTGATCCCGGAGCTGCTCGCCGCCCTAACACCCGACAACCACGCCACGGCGGTCGAGCTGGCTGCGATCCCGGATCGCATTCGCGGCTTCGGCCCCGTCAAGGAGCGGTTCCTGAGGCACGCCAAGAGCCGCGAGGCCGAGCTTCTGGCTGCGTTCCGTGCCGGCGCCGAGCCGCGCGGCGCCGAGGCGGCGACGCGCCGTGGCGTAGCCGTCATGGCGGGCTGAACGGGGGTAGTTCTCTTTCTCCTCCGGTATTCCGCGTGCCGCGTTTTGTGCTAGTATAGCTAAGCTTTCGCTCAAGATTGATAGTTGGGATACGTATAATGCTCGGCGGCATTTCACTACGCCGGCTGATGCTGTTGTTGACGATCGCGCTGGCGGTAACGATCTGGGGGATGGTCGCGGTGCGTCCGGCGATGGCGGCGACCGACTGGGGCAAGGCCCTGGCCGATTCGACCATCAGCCGCTTTCCTGATGCCAAGACCCTGTCCTGGCGCTATCCGCAGGCGCTGTTCCTGGAGGGGCTGTACCAGCTCCATCTGCGCACGGGGGATGCGCGCTACCTCGACTATCTGAAGCGCTGGGCGGACACGCATGTCGACGCGTCCGGCACCATGTTCGACGACGGCGCGCGCAAGACTCCGGTGAATCTGAGCAGAGAGCTCGACCAGCTCCTGCCCGGCCGGCTGATGATCCTCCTGCACCGGCTCACCGGCACGGCGAAATACAAGCTGGCGGCCCAGAAACTGCGGCAGCGCTTCGATGTCTGGCCGCGCACCAGCGAGGGCGGGCTCTGGCATCGCTGGGGCCTCACCGACCAGCTCTGGGCCGACGGCACCTACATGGCCCTGCCCTTCGTGATCGAGTACGGGCGGGCCTTTGGCGACGCGTCCTACGGCGCCGACGAAGCGGCAAGGCAGCTCCTGGTCTACGGCCGCCACCTGCAGGACGAGAGCAGCGGCCTGATCATCCACGGCTACGACGAGAGCCGGGCGTCGGCTTGGGCCGATCCGGCCACCGGCCTCTCGCCCGAGGTGTGGTGTCGCGGCATGGGCTGGTACGCGGTGACGCTGGTCGAGGTCCTGCAGCTCCTGCCCGCGAGCCACCCCGACCGCGCCGAGCTCTCGCGGCGGCTTGGCCTGATCGCCGACGGCATCGCGCGCTACCAGGACCCGGCGACCGGGCTGTGGTACCAAGTGGTCGACAAGGGCTCTGACCCCGCCAACTGGCACGAGACCTCGTGCTCGGCGATGTTCGCCTATGCCTTGAGCCGGGGCGTGGAGGCGGGCTTCCTGTCCGGGAGCTTACAGGACGCAGCCACGCGCGGCTACCAGGGCGTCCTGACCAAGCTGTCGCTCGGCCCGGACAATCTGACGAACCTTATCGACACCGTGGTCGGTACCAGCGTCGGCGACGCAGCCTATTACTATGCCCGCACCCGGCCCCTGAACGACTGGCACGGCCTCGGCACCGTCCTCATGATGTACGAGCAGTTCAACAAGCTACCGTTCGATGCCGTTCTGCTGTGGAAGGAGGCGGAGAGCGCTTCAGTGACCAAGCCCTTCTTCAAGGGCACCGACGCGACCGCCAGCGGCGGCAAGGACGTGCGCATCAAGAACGGCAAGAACAGCCTCGCCAAGGTGCCGTCCGCCGGGCGATTGAGCTACGGCTTCACCGTGCCGCGTGCCGGGCCCTATCGCATCTGGGCGCGCGTCATCGCCCCGACCATCGGCGACGATTCGTACTGGCTGCGGATCGACAGCGGCGCGTGGCGACTTTGGGATGGCATCGAGCGCGGCACGGCATGGCACTGGGTTGAGGCCCTGACCGCACCGGGCGGGCCGACGCTCGAGCTGAACCTCACCAAGGGCAAGCACACACTGGCGCTGGCGCCGCGCGAGGACGGCATCCGCATCGACCGGCTGCTGATCACCGACGTCAAGCGCTACGTGCCGACTGGCCCGGGCGGATAGCTCGGCCCACGCCCCGGCCTCGAGCCGTCCGCCCCGCGTGCCCGCCGAAGCCGCACAGGCCGTCGACGGCCGACCGTGACTGCAATCAACCTTAAATGGTTCTTTCCTCCATATCTGTAAGCTGATTAGATGTGAAACCGAGAGAAACGCCATAGAGCGGGGTTAGCTGCATGGGCCATTCCATGACACGTCGGGGCTTGGTTCATCTCGGCGTTGCTGCACCTGCGCTGATGGCCCGATCCCGACTCGTCGAATCCGCGCCGGATGTGCCGCGACCGCCGGCGGCTGTACGAAAGCTGTACGCCCGGACTCGCGCCGATCTGGCCGACCATTTGACCCGCGCCCTTCCGGGGGATCACATCATCCTCGCCGGGGACACCGAGATCACCGGCGAGCCCATAGACATTGCCGTCAGCGGCGTCGTGCTTCGCGGTACCCCCATCCTCAGGCAGCGCCTTCGAGTCGCTTTGCGCCTACTGCCCGGCACCTACGGAAACTGGATCTGGGGTCTGCGCTTCGAGGATGTCTGGAATCCGTTCAATGTCGCCGGCGACGACCATGTCATCGGGCGCTGCCGCATCGTTCGCCCCGGCGGGATCACGATTTCGGCGGGTCAGTGCAATCGATTGCGGGTATTCGCGTGCGAATTCCTGGGCCAGGCGCCGTGGACGGCCGAGGAGCGTGCCCTGGGCGCGGCCGGTGGTCAGCCCAAACGCATGCATGTCCGGTATCAGAGGGACTATCCGCGGGACCTGCATCTGAGCCGATGTCTGTTCCGCGGTGGGCTGCGGCGTCCGATACCGACCAGTTTCAACTCGGGCCAGCCCGACTTCCTCGAGCCGGGCGGCTCCGGCAATCTTGGCAACACGGCCACCCGGTCGACTTTCGAGCATGTTCTGCTCGACGATCACCCAGGCTACGATCTTCTGGTCGAAGGTGGGGCGCTGTTCGATTGCAAGACCAGCTATCTCAGGGCACGCCACGTGACGATCAAGAACACCCGCGGCCGCATCGACATCCGCAACGGGCAGCATTGCCGCCTCGAGGGCATCTGGTTCGATGATCGGAGCGACGGCACGAACATCCACAGCGGCTACAATATCGTGAACGGCTGGCGCGGCGGCGCCAACGCCGTGCTCCGACTCCTGTCGGGCGACCAGGAATGGAACGTCAGCAACAGCGGCCACGCCTACGCCTACCGCTGCAAGCTCCATCATGTGCAGGGCGACATCCTCCTCGGCTATCGCGACCTGCCCCTGCCGCCCGTGGAGAACCGGATCTACGCCCATGAGCGCGGCAGCATCTCGGTGATCAAGGAACAGGGCACCCAGGTCTTCACCTCCTCCCCTCTCGCAGAGGTCGTGCCGCGGGAGCTGACCGACGACGACGTCGGCTGCCGCTGGGGACTCTAGCCGACCCGATCCGCGGAGCGCGCCTTGCAGTCCGCCGGGCGGCTTGACAGTGCCGCATCGCGCGCGGACCGTGCGCGCCAGCTTTTCCGCAAGGAACGAGGAGGACAGGAATGCGAAAGCTGTTCAGGCTGGGCCTGGGCGCGGCGGTGCTGACGCTGGCGGTCGGCGGCACGCCGGCCATGGCGGCCACACCCAAGGACGGCCTCGTGCTCGCCGACCAGATCGACGACATGATCAGCCTCGATCCCGCCGAGGTGTTCGAGTTCTCGGCCGCGGAGATCCAGGCGCAGATTTACGACCGGCTCGTCACCTACCCGCCCGACGACGTCAGCAAGCTGGAGGGCCTGATCGCCGAGAGCTGGTCGGTCTCCGACGACGGCACTCAGGTGACCTTCAAGATCCGCCCGGGCATCAAGTTCCACTCCGGCAACGCGCTGACCGCGCAGGACGTCGCCTACTCCCTGCAGCGCGTGGTGAAGCTCAACCTCTCGCCCGGCTTCATCATGACCCAGTTCGGGTTCACGCCGGAGAACATGGCGGAGACCATCAAGGCCACCGACGACAGCACGCTCGTGCTGACCATGGACAAGCCCTACGCCCCCACCTTCCTGCTCTACTGCCTGACCGCGGGCGTCGGCTCGGTCGTCGACCAGAAGCTCGTCCAGGAGCACGAGAAGGACGGCGACATGGGCCACGAGTGGCTCAAGTCCAACTCGGCCGGCTCCGGCCCCTTCAAGCTGCGCGCCTGGAAGCCCAACGAGAGCGTGACGCTCGACGGCAACCCCGACTACTGGCGCGGCGCGCCCGCGTTCAAGCGCGTGGTCACGCGCCACATACCCGAGCCCGCGACCCAGCGCCTGCTGCTCGAGAAGGGCGACATCGACGTCGCGAAGAAGCTGTCGCCCGAGGATCTCGCCGCCGTCGCGAGCAACCCCGACATCAAGATCACGGCCTCGCCCAAGGGCAACATCTGGTATCTCGGCCTGAACCAGAAGAACCCCAACCTCGCCAAGCCCGAGGTCCGCGAGGCGATGAAGTATCTGGTCGACTACGAGGCGATCGTGAACACGATCCTCAAGGGCAGCGCCCAAGTCCACGAGGCCTTCCTGCCCCAGGGCTTCCTGGGTGCGATCGCCGACGCGCCCTACAAGCTCGACGTCGCCAAGGCCAAGGAGCTGCTCAAGCAGGCCGGCCTGCCCGACGGCTTCAAGGTCACCATGGATACCCGCAACAACTCGCCGACCAAGGACATCGCCCAGGCTATCCAGGCGACAATGGCGCAGGCGGGGATCGAGATCGAGATCATCCCAGCCGACAACAAGCAGACGCTGACCAAGTACCGGGCACGCCAGCACGACATCTATATCGGCCAGTGGGGTCCCGACTATCAGGACCCGAACACCAACGCCGACACCTTTGCCTCCAACACCGACAACAGCGACGACGCCAAGTCCAAGCCGCTCGCCTGGCGCAACGCCTGGGACATCCCGGAGATGACCAAGGAGACGCAGGCGGCGGTCCTGGAGCGTGACGCCGGCAAGCGGGCCGAGATGTACGAGAAGATCCAGCGCGAGCACCAGCAGGTCTCGCCGTTCGTGATCATGGCGCAGCAGATCGAGAACGTCGCCGCGCGCGCCGGTCTCGAGGGCATGGTCTGGGGCCCGAGCTTCGACGACAACAAGTATTGGCAGGGCCACAAGGAATAGCCGCATCCCGGGGCGCGCCCGCGCGGCGCGCCCCGGCCTTCACAGCGTCAGCTTCATCCCCTCGTGGCTCGCCTCGAAGCCCAGGCGTCGGTAGAAGCGATGGGCGTCGGCCCGCCGCTTGTCCGTTGTCAGCTGAACCAGCGCGCAGCCGCGCGCCCGCGCCTGTTCGATCGCCCAGCGCATCATCGCCGCCCCGACCCCGCCATTGCGCCGCTGCCCCGCCACCCGCACCGCCTCGACCTGCGCGCGCCAGCTGCCGCGCCGGCTCAGCCCGGGCAGGAAGTTGAGCTGGAAGCAGCCCACCACCGCCCCGCTCTCGACCGCGACGAGCTGTCGGCAGTTCGGATCGGCCTCGATCGCCCGCAGCGCCTCGAGATGGGCCGGCTCTACCTCGACGCCGTCACGGGCCGCACCCAGCACGTCGTCGACAAGCAGCACCAGGATCTCGGGCAGATCCGCCTCGATGGCGTCGCGAATTGCCAGCTTCGGAGGTGAGGTCATGGTCGACACCGATTGTACATGTGCAGCGCCCCGAGGTATCTTCTAAGCCGATATGGCATTCGCGCCGGACGTTCGAAGCCGGTTGGGTAGACCAGAATGAAGCACGCGGGAGTTGACCAGATCGTTCGATCGCTCGTGCTCGCCGGGCTCGCCCTCCGGGGTATCGCTGTCTCCACGCCTGTGTACGCGCTGCCCAAATGCGCGTCCGCAACGCCCGAGCGGATCAGCGAGGAGGGCTTCATGGTCGACATGGCGTGGCAGCGCTATCGGACCAGAATCACGCCCGAGCATCGTTGCTGCGCCAAGCCGTGTGAGCCGATCGAGCTGTACGCGGCGAAGCTGGAGAAACACGCGTTCGCGCTCAACGACATCGCCCGCAACCCGAAGGTGCAGGGCGCTGCGCATGACCGCGCGCTCGCGGGCTTCAACGCCATGAGCCGCGAACGGAGACTGCTCACCACCGACTTTCTGCAATGCCTGATCGAGACCGAGCCCAGGCTGGTCGGCGGGGTGCCGAAATGCGGCACCACGAGCCTCGACCTGCGCGCCGACTGGGCGA
The DNA here is from genome assembly GCA_046349415.1 of Geminicoccaceae bacterium. GTDB lineage: Bacteria > Pseudomonadota > Alphaproteobacteria > Geminicoccales > Geminicoccaceae > Benzoatithermus. Next base: position 14,953 of record JAXMCJ010000050.1, on the reverse strand, counting down.
AGTGGTGTGATGCCTACGCCGAGCGCTACCGCAAGTTCCGCAATCTGCTGATCGCCACGGTGGGTGACAATGTCGGCACCTGGCAGGTCCAGTCCAACTGGTTCCGCATCAACTCCGACGGCGGCGTCGACGAGAGCTCGGCCCAGATCGTGGGCGGAACCGCGACCAGGCTGCCGGCCGGCAAGTCGACCAGGCCGTTCCTGGACTTCATCTACGACGGCGCGGTGGGTCGCTTTCCGCCCGAGGCCTCGCTGCAGAACCGCATGTACATGCGCTACACGGCCACGGTCGTTCGTCTGGCCGGGCCCAAGGGCACCAAGGCGCTCGACGTCTCGCCCCTGATCGATGGCGCCTGCCCCGGCTCGCGCGACCGGCCCGCCGGCTGAGCCGGCCCACGCTCCCGCTTGACCTCGCGCGACGCACCGCCGACCGTGCCGCCATGCTGAAGATCACCCGCGCCGCCCTGCGCATCGCGCTCACCCTCGCCGTCACCTTCCTCGGCCTGCTGCTGATCACCTTCCTGATCGGCCGGGTGGTACCGATCGACCCGGTGCTTGCCGCCGTCGGCGATCGCGCGCCACCCGACGTCTACGAGCGCGCTCGGATCGAGCTCGGCCTCAACCTGCCGCTCTGGCAGCAGTTCCTGCTCTACCTCAAGGATGTCCTGCGGGGCGATTTCGGCACCAGCGTGCTGACCTCGCGCCCGGTGATCGAGGACATCGCCCGGGTCTTCCCCGCCACCCTCGAGCTCGCCACGGTCGCCACCATCATCGGCGTGCTGGCGGGCATCCCGATGGGGGTGGCGGCGGCGGTTTGGCAGGGCCGCTGGCCCGACCACCTCGTCCGCGTGGTCGGCTTGGTCGGCTATTCCGTGCCTGTGTTCTGGCTCGGCCTGATGGGCCTGTTGCTGTTCTACGCCAAGCTCGGCTGGGTCGAAGGCCCGGGAAGGCTCGACGTGTTCTACGAGGACCTGGTCACCCCCGTGACCGGCGTGATCCTGATCGATTCCGCCCTGGCCGGCGAGTGGGACGTGTTCTGGAACGGGCTCTCGCACGTCATACTGCCGGCCTCGATCCTGGGCTACTTCTCGCTCGCCTACATCGCCCGCATGACCCGCTCGCTGATGCTCGAGCAGCTGCGCCAGGAATATGTCACCGCCGCCCGGGTGAAGGGCGTGCCGGAATGGCGCATCGTCTGGTCCCACGCCCTGCGCAACGCCGCCGTGCCGCTGATCACCGTCGTGGCGCTGAGCTATGGCGGCCTGCTCGAAGGCTCGGTGATCACCGAGACCGTGTTCGCCTGGCCGGGCCTCGGCGCGTACCTGACCGGCTCGCTGCTCAACGCCGACATGAACGCCGTGCTCGGCGCCACCATCGTCGTCGGCTGCGTGTTCATCGGCCTCAACCTGCTGTCGGATCTGCTCTACCGCGCCTTCGACCCGCGGGCGCGGGCATGAGCACGATCCTCGCCCCCACGGCACCCGCCGGCTGGCGCGCCTGGCTGCTCACCGACACGCCGCGCTCGGCGTTCCAGGCCCGCCTCGGCCAGGCCTACGGCTCCTGGCTCGCTTTCCGCGCCAACCCGATGGCTCTCCTCGGCCTCGCCATCGTCCTGCTGCTGATCCTGGCCGCGGCGCTGGCACCCTGGCTCGCGCCGCAGTCGCCGATCGCCCAGGATCTCGCCCAGCGCCTGCAGCCACCCTCGGCCGCGCACTGGCTCGGCACCGACGAGCTCGGCCGCGACATCTACTCGCGCATCGTCTGGGGCTCGCGCATCACGCTCACCATCGTCGCCCTGGTGGCGGTCATCGTCGGCCCGGTCGGCCTGCTGGTGGGCACGGTGGCAGGCTATGCCGGCGGCTGGCTCGACACCGTCCTGATGCGCGTCACCGACATCTTCCTGGCCTTCCCGCGCCTGATCCTCGCGCTGGCCTTCGTCGCCGCGCTCGGCCCCGGCATCAACAACGCGATCATCGCCATCGCCATCACCGCCTGGCCGCCCTACGCCCGCCTCGCCCGCGCCGAGACCCTCACCGTCCGCCGCTCCGACTTCATCGCCGCCGCCCGCATGCAGGGCGCCTCGCCCCTGCGCATCGTCCTCGCCCACGTCGCGCCCTTGTGCACCTCCTCCCTGATCGTCCGGCTCACGCTGGACATGTCGGGCATCATCCTCACCGCCGCCGGCCTCGGCTTTCTCGGCCTCGGCGCCCAGCCGCCCGCCCCGGAATGGGGTGCCATGATCTCGACCGGCCGGCAGTACGTGCTCGACTACTGGTGGGTCGCGACCATGCCGGGGCTGGCCATCGTGCTGGTCAGCCTGGGGTTCAATCTCCTGGGGGACGGGCTACGGGACGTGCTGGATCCCAAGCAAAGGTAAAGTCCCGCGGATTTCGGCGACGGCACGCAACCATTTCGAGGCGGCGCCCGCTAGCGGGGCCGGACCCGCGCAAAGACGTCCTCGCTGTCGTTGGTGTCGGACGGCACCAAGTTGCTCGCCAGCGATTCGAAGGCCACCACCCGTCCATCCTCCGAGATCCCCGGCCCGTCGCTCCTGCCGTTGCCCTGCACGCCGGAGGTACCGACGCTCACACGTTCCGTGATGCCCGTGCGGCGATCACGACGGAATATGTCCCACTCGCCATTCGTGTCGTTCGGCACAAGATTGCTGGCCTCCGAGGTGAACGCGACATAGCGGCCATCCGGCGAGATCGCCCCGTCGAAGCTGCTGGCATTGCCCTGCCGGCCGCCCGACGCGCGACTCACGCGGCGGGTTGCACCACTCCGGAGGTCGTGAACGAAGACGTCCCCGGCACCGTTGGTGTCGCCGGGGACCAGGTTATCGGCCGACGAGGTGAAGACGACGTAGCGGCCATTGGCCGAGATCGCTGGAGCGTTGCTGAACCGATTGCCCTGCTTGCCGCCCTGCCCCACGCTCACCCGCCGGGTCTTGCCCGTCTGCCGATCACGGACGAACACGTCGCTCACGCCGTTGGTGTCGCCCGGGACCAGATTGCTCGCGAGCGAGCTGAACGCGACAAACCGGCCATCCGCGGATATGGCCGGGATGTCGCTGATGCTGTTGCCCTGCGCGCCGGCCGAGCTGACGCTGATCCGCTCGGTCGTGCCGCGGCCGAGATCGCGAACGAACACGTCCTCCCAATGATTGGTGTCGTGCGGCACCAGATTGCTGGCCGACGAGTTGAAGGCGATGAACCGACCATTGGCCGAGATGACGCCGCCGAGGCTCTCGTCATTGCCCTGGGCGCCACCTCGCCCAACGCTGACAAGCCGCGTGGTCTGCGTCTTGCGGTCCCGAACGAACATGTCGGCGTACCCGTTGCCGTCGTTCAGTACCAAGTTGCTGGCCAGCGACGCAAAAGCGACGAACCGGCCATCGGCCGAAAGCGAGCCGCCAAAACTTTGGTCGTCGCCCGGGACGCCACCGAGCCCTTGGCTGACGAGATAGGTCGTTCGGGTCTTTCGATCGCGGACGAACACGTCCCAGCCGTCGGTATCGCCCGCCACCAGATTGCCAGCGACCGACGAGAAAGCGACGAATCGCCCGTTCCCCGTAAGGGCCCGGCAGCAGAAGCTGTTGAGATTGCCCTGCACGCCCCCAGGCCCGACGCTCAAACGTTCAGTGACCTCATTGGCCAGCGTCGGCATAGCCGTGCCGAGGGTCACGATGATGCCGACGCCGAGAGCCCCGATCGTGCCGGACAGCCGGGGCGCTCCACGGACGGAAGCGCGTTTCCTGATATGCGTGCGGCAACGCCGGTCGAGATCGATGGCGAGCCTCGTGACAAAATGCATAGTCTGCTCCTGCATACCCCGTCATGCGTCCATTTACGTCCTACCGACGCTAGCCGCGAACAAGGCGCAGGTCATTGACCTGGATCAAATCCATTCGTCGAGCCGGCTATAGGAATATTGGCCAAGAGTGCGACGGCTTCCGCCGCACCGGCGGGCCGTCATCAACGTCACACAGGGACAGTTCAGGCCGCCGCCTTCCTGCTCGGACAGGCTTCACCGCCCTACGTGGCGAGCCCGGCGCGGTGCGCACCGGGCTCGCCGGCTTGGTCGCTCAGTGCGGGAACTGCTTCAGCGACAGCCCGTCCTCGTGCAGCGTGCCGCGCGAGCGGTGGATGTGCGTACGGATGGATGCCGTCGGCGAGGCGTCGAGGGATTCCGCCTGCCAGGAGTTGTAGGGCGCCGCGGCGATCAGGCGGCTCATGTCGCCGCCTTCGTTCTGCCCCTGGAAGCCGTGGCAGCCCTGGCAGCCGCCCATCACGAACGGGCTGCCGGGCGCACCGTTGAGGAACACGTTCTGGAAGTATTTCGGCAGGCCGTCGGGCGCCTGGCCGAAGAAGTTCTGCAGGGTCTGGTTGGACTCGACCACGATGTTGGCGAGATAGTAGTAGCTGAGCTCGTCGGCCGAGGCGCCGGCGGCCGGCTGGTTCTGCGGCGTCGCCTGCACGCCGACCAGCTTGTAGTACTGCCAGATCGTGTCGGGGTCGGCAGCCTTGAAGGCCATATGCACCGAGTCGTTGGTCGAGGCGACCTCGGAGTGGATCGCGTGGTCGCGCGTCAGCGAAATGTTGGCGAGCGTGGCCGGGAGGACGTTCTGGAACGCCAGCGACTGCGAGTTCGGGTTGGCCGTGCCGTCGGCATAGTTGTCGACCTGCTCCCAGGTCGCAAAGACGAAGGCGGGGAACGACTTCGTCTTGTGGATGATGTGCAGGGCGATCAGACCCCACACTTCGTTGTTGTAGCGCTGGTTGCCCTGCGGGCCGGTATAGTAGATGACCTTGCGGGTGAAGAACCGGCCTTGGCTCTGCTCGGCCTGAGTCAGCTGCCGCCAGGCCGCCTTGATCTCGATCGCCCCCTCGCCCGGGTCGCCCGGCACGTTGATGTCGCCGCACGGCAGCATGACGATCGGCGTGGTGTCTGGCTGGGTGCAGATCCCGCCATACTTGGTCAGGTTGTTGACGCCGGCGGCGTTGAAGCCCGCCGTGTTGCCGGTGGCGGTGCCGAGCGCGCCATAGCTGTTGGCCGGGCTGGTGTAGCCCTTCTGGTTCAGATAGTCGAAGACCGCACGGTTGACCTTCGCCTCGTAGGCGACCCGGATCCCGGTCGCCGGGCCGGCACCCGGCCCCGAGATCGGCGGCTGCACCAGGGACGACGCGTGCGCGTACATGTTGGTCAGGCCGATCTGGCTGGTCTCGTCGAGATTGTTGAAGAGATGGAAGCTCGGGATCGGGCCGCCGGTCGCCGGCGTGGGCGGGTTGCCCTGGTAGCGGTAGACCGGCACGGCGGAATCGAAGGTGGGATCGGTGGTGGCACCGTAGGGAAACAGCTCGTTCTTGTGCCGGTAGGTCTGCCAGACGACCAGGGGGAACTCGCCGTTACTGTCCGGGCCGACATTGAAGAACCCGGAGTTGGGGTCGGTGTCGGGGTCAGCCCGACCGCGCACCTGGTACGTTCCCGGATCGCGGGCCACCCAGTTCAGGGCGATGAACTCCTGCCAGGCGAAGAAGGCGAGGTCGGCGACCGTGGCGGACGAGCCGGCCGGCACGTCGTGCGGCACGCACGGGCTGATCAGCAGCGAGAAGGGCGGCTCGTAGCAGGCGGGATCGCCGGAGGGATGGGCCGCGGCCGGCCGATCGCCGGCCAGCAGCCAGAAGGCCGGCGACAGGGCCAGTGCCGCCGCGCACGAAGCGAGTGTCTTCCTGTCCATGTTTTCTCCCCTGGCGGTTCCAGCTTCGCTTTCCTGGCTGCCCGCTCATGATTCAACGCTGAATTGACAGTGGAATACTTCTAAGTGGCGTCCCTCAACTAGGGCACGTCAACCTCCGCGACAAGCAGTTTGCCCTCGCCGCCGGGCATAGCTTGCGTCACGTCGACCGGAGATGGCGAGAGGCGGCAATCGAAGGCTCGAGGCCGCGGCCCGGATGAAGCTGTCGTGCCTCGGCATCCAGAGCGTCAACGGCCACGCCGCCAGCGCGATCGACGCGATCGGCCCCATCCAGTCGACGTCAATATGGGTCGTGGACCCGAGGGCGCCCGCTCAGGGCCGCAGCATCTCCGCCGTCAGCCCGCCATACCCCGCGATCGTCGGATGGCCCGTCTCCAGCGCGTGCTTGTGCGTGACTGTGACAACCGCCACCGCGGCACCTGCGGCCTCCGCCGCGGCGATGCCGGCCGGGGCGTCCTCGAACACGAGGCAGTCCTCGATGTTCTGCCCCAGGCGCTCGGCAGCAAGCAGGAAGCAGTCGGGGGCGGGCTTGCCGCGCTCGACGTCCTCGGCAGTGACCAGCACGGCCGGCACGGTCAGGCCCGCGGCGGCGAGGCGGCGCAGGGCGAGGCGGCGCGGCGAGGAGGTGACGATGGCCCAGCGGTCGGGCGGCAGCGAAGCCAGGAACCGGGCCGCGCCGTAGATCGGCTCCACCCCGTCCACGTCCGCCATCTCGGCCTCGAGAATCGCCTCCGCTTCGGCTGCGGGGTCGATCCCCGGCAGCGCCAGGCGGGTGATGGTCTCGATGCCGCGCACGCCGTGGATGGTGGGCATGAATGCGTCGAGGTCCAGCCCATGCCGCTCGGCCCAGGCGATCCAGACGCGCTCGGCGGCGGCGATCGAGTTGACGATGGTGCCGTCCATGTCGAACAGGAGAGCGGCGAAGCTGCGGCCGTGGAGGGTGCTCGGGCTCATGGCGCGGGCCGCTACCGTAAAGCGCGCCGCATTTCAACCCGACAGCGTTGCCTCATCACGCACGCACCTGCCTCAACGGGCATGGGTCGCGATGAACGCCGTAGCCTCGTCGACGAAGCGGTCGAAGGCGGGCGTCCCCGCCACCAGCGCGTGGCTGTTGCCCGGCAGCTCGACGAAGCGCGCGCCGGGAATGGTCCGGGCCATCAGGCGGCCCTCCTCGATCGGCGCCACGCGGTCGCCCGCGCAATGCAGCACCAGCGTCGGCGCACGCAGTCGCCCGGCGAGCTCGGTCGCTTCCAGCTGGTTGTTCATGTCCCATATCCGCAAGGCGCTGGCAGGGCTGGTCGCGATCCGCTGCAGCTCGTCGAAGGTGGCGGCCACCTCCGGCGGGGCGTCGGGGATGAAGTTCGAGGTGAAGAAGTGGCGGAAGACGGGGTTGGGGGAGCCCCAGCCGTCGCGGATGATCAGGGTCAGGGCCTCGCACAGCTTCTTCTGCTCGGGGTCCGGCCGCTTGAGCCGGCCGCGCAGGAAGCCGCCCAGCAGCACCAGGCAGCTCACCCGCTCCGGATTCTCGACCGCGTAACGGATGGAGAAGGCGCAGCCCTGGGAGATGCCGAGCAGCGCGGACCGGTCGAGACCCGCGGCGGCGGCGACGGTCGCCATGTCGCCGATCATCACGTCCTGCGAGATCTCCTCCACCTCCCAGTCCGACAGGCCGTTGCCGCGCTGGTCGAAGCGCACCAGCCGGCAGCGGCGGGCCAGCGCGGCAAAGACCGGCCCCCACACCGGATTGCGCCACTCGTAATCGATGTGATTGAGCCAGTTGGGCGCCTTCAGCACCGGCGGCCCATGGCCGATCGCGGCCCAGGCGATCTGGGCGCCGTCGCGCGCCGTGGCGAACTGGACGCGCTGCCGCAGCGCCGCCTCCGCCAGCTCCGGCTCGTCGGCCGCCCCGTCCTGCGTCCACTGCCACACCCGAATGGGCCGCGTGATGTTCCGCACCCGCTGCCGGCCCAGGTCGCGGAACGGCGTCCGCAACCCCTCTACCAGCGATTGATGCACGGTGTCCGAGATGCAGACGCCGCCGGGCTCGGCCAGCGTTTGCAGCCGCGAGGCGACGTTCACGCCATCGCCGAACAGGTCGCCCTCGTCGACGACGACGTCGCCGAAGTTGATCCCCACTCGGTAGACGATCCGCCTGTCCGGCGGGCTCGGCCGCTCGCGCTCGGCCATGGCGGTCTGGATGCCGATCGCACTGCGCACCGCGTCCTGCGGCGAGGCGAACTCGACCAGCACCCCGTCGCCCGTGGTTTTGACGATGCGCCCGCCGCCGGCGGCGATCTCGGGATCGATCAGCTCGCGCCGATGCCGCTTCTGCCGCCCCAGCACACCCTCCTCGTCCAGCTCGACGAGGCGGCAGTAGCCAGCGATGTCGGCGATGAGGATGGCGGCCGGTCGGCGCTCCAATCTCCCTCTCCCGCGTGTCCGCGCATCACTCCTCAGGATAGGCCGGTCGTTCCGGCCCGTCGCGGAAAAATCCGACGCTCCAACGCGCGTCGGCGTTCCCCGCCCGGCGCAGGTCGCCCAGCGCTGCGGCGAGCGGCGCCGCGTCCTCGGTCGGCCAAGTGCCAGCCAGACGGTAGCGCTCCAGCCCCCCATCGGTATCCATCGCACCTTCCTCCGCAAGCTGCGCCGGCAGCCGCAACCAGCATGTCGACGGCTTGGCGTAGTCCGATTCTGCCCAGCCGGGACGACTTCACTGCAGATCCGGATCCGAAGGCTGGCGCGCGGCCGCGTAGAACATCGGGCCGCCCTTGCGACGCGGGAAGCCGTAGCCATGGATCTCGACGAGGTCGATGTCGGCCGGCGAGCCGGCGATACCTTCGGCGAGGATCGCCTGGCCCTCGGCCGCCATCTCGGCCACGAGGTAGCCGGCGATGTCGGCAGGCCTCTCGCCGGGGCGGACATGCGGCGCGAGCAGCTCGGCGACCGTGGTTGCGGGATACGGCGTGCGGTCGCCGGCCCTGTAGTCGTACCAGCCGCCGCCGGTCTTCTGGCCCTTGCGGCCGGCGCGGACCAGGATGTCGCCCAGGGTATCCGCGACCTGCGCGCCTTGGGCGCGCGCGCCCTCGCGCTGCAGGAAGGCGATGTCGAGGCCGGCAAGGTCCTGCATCTCGAACGGGCCCATGGCGAGCCCGAAGCCGCGCATCGCGGCGTCGACCTCGGCGGGGGTGACGCCGCGGCGGAGGAGATCCTCGGCGGCGGCGCGGTAGCGCTTGAGGATGCGATTGCCGATGAAGCCGTCGCAGATGCCGGCCCGGACCGGGATCTTGCCCAGCCTGGCGGCGAGGGCGAAGCCGGTGGCCAGGGTCTCGGCGCCCGTCTGCGGGGTCGGGACGATCTCGAGCAGCCGCATCACATGGGCCGGGCTGAAGAAATGCAGGCCGATGAAGCGGCCTAGGTTCGACAGCCCCTCGGCGATGGCGCGCGGATCGAGATAGGAGGTGTTGGTGGCGAGGATTGCGTCCGGGCGGCATGCCGCGTCCAGGGCGCCGAACACCGCGCGCTTAACCGAGATCTCCTCGAACACCGCCTCGATGACGAGGTCGGCACCGGCAAGGGCGGCATAGTCGGTGGCGGCGGTCACGCCGGCCATGCGCTCGGCGGCGGCGGCCTCGCCGAGGCGGCCGCGGTGCACCGCACCCTCGTAGATGCGGCGCAGGTTGGCGAGGCCGCGCTCCAGGCTCTCTGTGTCGCGCTCGATCAGCGTCACCGGGATGCCGGCGTCGCGCAGCGCCGCGGCGATTCCCGCGCCCATGGTGCCGCCGCCAATCACCCCGGCGGTGTGCAGGGGGCGCGGGTCCACCCCCTTGAGCACGGCAGGCCTGGGCGCCGCGCGCTCGGCGAAGAAGACGTGACGCAGTGCGGCCGCCTCGGGCGACGCGCGCAGCTCGAGGAAGGTGGCGCGCTCGAAGGCCATGGCCGCGGCGAAGTCGGCCGCGCAAGCCCTCCGCAGGCACGTGAACGCCCGCGACGGAGCAGCCTCGCCACGAGCAGCCTTGCGCACGGTCTTCTCGGCCTCGTCCCAAAATCCGGATGGCGCCTCGATCGGCGGGCGGTCACACAGGGGCGCGGGTAAAGTACGGGCCTCGCCGGCAAAGGCCACGGCGCCATCCAGTAGGTCGCCCTCGACGATGCGGTCGATCAGGCCGAGCTCCAAGGCCTTGGCAGCCTTCACGGGTCGGCCCGAGCTCACCATCTCGACGGCCGCGGCTGGCGGCACGAGGCGCGGCAGGCGCACGGTGCCGCCGGCGCCTGGGACGAGACCCAGCGTGACCTCGGGCAGACCCAAGGCGGCGCCGGGAGCAGCGACCCGGAAGCGGCAACCCAGCGCCACCTCGAGCCCACCGCCCAGGGCCGAGCCGTGCATCGCGGCGGTCCAGGGCTTGGCCGCGGCCTCGATCCGGGCGACCAGCTCGGGCAGATGCGGCGACTGCGGCGGCTTGCCGAACTCTCGGACGTCGGCGCCGGCGATGAAGGTGCGGCCGGCGCAGGCGAGCACGACGGCCTGGACCGTGGGGTCGGCGTCGAGCATGCCCACGGCGTCCCACAAGGCCTGGCGTACCGCCTGGGACAGGGCGTTGACGGGCGGGCTGTCGATGGTGACGAGGGCGACGCCGCCCTTGCGGTCGATGGTGACGCTCATGGTCGGCTCCCCGATCTGCGTGCTGTGCGTGGTTCAGGCGGCGACGGGCCGCCGCCACATCGCCCAGGCGAAGCGGCTGGTGACGAAGGCGGCGTCGGTCAGGCTCGCATTGCCGGCCGGATTGAGACCGGTGACGTGGTAGTCGCTGAAGGCAGCACTCTGGTTGACGTAGATCGCCCCGGTCAGGTTGACCGACAGGTTGACGGCGACCCGGGCGAAGGCGTCCGCGGCTTCCAGGATACGCGCCTCGTCGGTGTCGTAGAGCCCGGCGGTGATCGCACCCTTGCGCCGGGCGAGCGCCGCGGCGCGGGCGATGCCGTCCCGCGCGTCCGCGACCGCGACCAGGAAAGCGATCGGGCCGAAGCGCTCCTCACCATAGGCCGCCTCGTCGGCGGCATCGACCGCGAGCAGCAGCGGCGTGGCGCTGCGACCCTCGCCGGTGGCGGCACTGTCGCGCACGATCCGGCCCAGGGCGCGCGCCGCCTCGACCCGGGCCAGCGTCGCAGGATTGGCGATGGCGCCGCAGACGCCGGCTGCTCGCGCCGGATCGGCCAGCAGCGCGTCGATCGCGGCGGCGATACCCTCGGCGACCTCGGCGAAGGACTTGTGGCCTCGGTCGGTTGCGATCCCGTCCGTCGGCACGAAGACATTCTGGGGTGCCGTGCACATCTGGCCGGAATAGAGCGCCAGCGAGAAAGCGAGGTTCGCGCACATGCCGGCGAAGTCGTCGGTGGCGGCGATGACGATCGAGTTCACGCCGGCCTCCTCGGTATAGACCCGCGCGGTGCCGGCATGGGCGCGCACCCAGGCCCCGAACGTGCTGGAGCCGGTATAGTCGACGATGGCGACGGCAGGGTGGCGGACGAGATCGCGCGTGAGCGGCGCCTCGGCCGTATCGGCCGCGAGCAGGACGACGTCGCGCGGTAGCCCCTGCTCGGCCAGGAGGTCGCGCAGCACCGCCACCGTGAGCGCCAAGGGCAGGGTGGCGCCCGGATGCGGCTTGACGATCACCGTGTTGCCGGTGGCGAGGCTCGCGAACAGGCCGGGATAGCTGTTCCAGGTCGGGAAGGTCTGGCAGCCGATCACCAGCGCCACCCCGCGCGGCACGACCCGCCAGTGCTTCTCCAGCACGATCGGCGCGGCCTTGCCCTGCGGCTTCTCCCAGCGCGCGGTAGCGGGCGTGCGGCTCATCTCGGCCCAGGCTATCGCGACCGCCTCCAGCCCGCGATCCTGCGCATGCGGCCCGCCCGCCTGGAAGGCCATCGGGAAGGCTTGGCCGGTGGTGTGCATGACCGCGTTCGCCATCTCGAAGCTGCGGGCGTTCAGGCGCACCAGCGCCTCGACCAGCAGCCCGACGCGCCGCTCCGGGCCGGCGGCTGCCCAGGCGGCGCCGGCCGTCTGGGAGGCGGTGACCAGGCGTTCGACGTCGGCCGCCGGATAGGTGATGCCGAGCGCCGGTCCCCAGGGCGAGATCTCCGCGCCGACGCGGCCGGTCTCGGGATGCCCGTCGAGTGCCAAGGGCGCATTTAGCCGTGCAGCATAGGCCGCGAGGCCGTCCGCGCGCGCCGTCTCGCCATAGATCTTGCCGCTCGGTATCTCGGGGAACGGCGTCCAGAAGCCGCGCGCACCGATAGCAGCCGTGGCCTGATCCAGCAGCGGTCGGTGGCGGTCGAACAGCGTGTCCATGGCGGCTCCTCTCCTCTACTGCTTTTATAATTGACTGACCGGCCGGTTTATGCAATAGTTTTCGTCGTCGACACCATGGGGAGGTGGAGCAGGTGACCGAGACGCCGACCGTGCTGGTCTCGCTGGAGGCGGGGGTGCTGACCCTGACGCTGAACCGGCCGGACAAGCTCAACTCCTTCAACGAGGCCATGCACCTCGCCCTGCGCGCCGGCTTCGAGCGCGCGGCTGGGGACGCAACTGTGCGCGCGGTCCTGCTCACCGGGGCCGGCCGCGGCTTCTGCGCCGGGCAGGACCTGGGCGACCGCGACCCACGCAAGGGCGGCGCTCCCGACCTCGGGGTGACGCTCGAGACCTTCTACAACCCGACGCTGCGCCTGATCCGCGCGCTCGAGAAGCCGGTGGTCTGCGCCGTGAACGGTGTCGCCGCCGGCGCCGGGGCCAACATCGCCCTCGCCTGCGACATCGTGCTGGCCGCCCGCTCGGCCCGGTTCATCCAGGCCTTCGCGAAGATCGGCTTGGTGCCCGATGCCGGCGGCAGCTGGTCGCTCGCCCGCATCCTGGGCGAGCCGCGCGCCAAGGCCTTGGCCATGCTGGCCGAGCCGCTCGACGCCGAGACGGCGGCGGGCTGGGGGCTGATCTGGAAGGCAGTCGACGACGCAGCACTCCTGGACGAGGCCAGGGCGATCGCCGTCCGCCTCGCCACCGGCCCGACCCGCGGGCTGGGCCTCACCAAGCGCGCCATCCAGGCCGCGGCCACCAACAGTCTCGACGCGCAGCTCGACCTCGAGCGCGACCTGCAGCGCGAGGCCGGCGCCACGGCCGACTATGCCGAAGGCGTCACGGCCTTCCTCGAGAAGCGCAAGGCGGAGTTCACCGGACGATGACGGCGGCCACGAGCGTGTTCGGCCTGTCCCCGCAAGCGCTGGCCGAGGCCTGCGCCGAAGCGATGTGGGCCGAGGACTGGGCCTCGCAGCGCCTGGGCATGCGGATCGAGCACATCGCACCCGGCGAGGCGACGCTCACCATGACCGTCACCGAGGCGATGCTGAATGGCCAGGGTGCTGCGCACGGCGGCTACATCTTCGCGCTCGCGGACAGCGCCTTCGCCTTCGCCTGCAACGGCTACAACCAGCGCACCGTGGCGCACCAGGCCTCGATCACCTACGTCGCCCCCGGCCGCCTCGGCGACCTGCTCACCGCAGCGGCCCGCGAGGTTCATCGCGCCGGGCGCAATGGCATCTACGACGTGCGCGTCACCAACGCGGACGGCGAGCTCGTCGCGCAGTTCCGCGGCCATTCGCGCACCGTCAAGGGCACCCATCTGCCGGCCTGACCGGCGCCAGCCAAGATCTGGGAGGATGAACCACATGTCGACCGCATTGTCCCGCCCCGAAGGGCTCGACCGGATCGAGAACGCTTCGCGCGACGAGATCGCCGCCGTCCAGCTCGAGCGGATGCAATGGTCCGTGCGCCATGCTTTTGAGAACTCGCCGTTCTACCGCCGGCGCTTCGAGCAGCATGGCGTGCATCCGGATGATCTCACATCGCTCGCGGACCTCGCCAAGTTCCCGTTCACGGTGAAGCAGGACCTGCGCGATACCTACCCGTTCGGCATGTTCGCCGTGCCGCGCGAGCGGCTGTGCCGCATCCACGGCTCGTCGGGGACGACCGGCAAGCCCACCGTGGTCGGCTACACCCGTAAGGACATCGACGTCTGGGCCGAGGTCGTCGCGCGGTCGATCTACGCCTCGGGCGGGCGGCCGGGCGACATCGTGCACGTGGCCTATGGCTATGGCCTGTTCACCGGCGGCCTGGGCGCGCATTACGGCGCCGAGCGGCTGGGCTGCACGGTGGTGCCGATCTCGGGCGGGATGACCGAGCGGCAGGTGACCCTGATCCAGGACTTCGCGCCCAGGATCATGATGGTGACGCCCTCCTACATGCTGTCGATCCTCGACGAGTTCCGCCGCCAGAGCCTCGATCCGCGGCTCTGCTCGCTCAAGGTCGGCATCTTCGGCGCCGAGCCCTGGACCAATGCCATGCGGCAGGAGATCGAGGCGGCGTTCGACATGGACGCGGTCGACATCTACGGCCTGTCGGAGGTGATGGGGCCGGGTGTCGCCAACGAGTGCGTCGAGACCAAGGACGGGCTGCACATCTGGGAGGATCACTTCTATCCCGAGATCATCGACCCCGAGACCGGTGCGGTGCTGCCGGACGGCGAGATGGGCGAGCTGGTGTTCACGACCCTCACCAAGGAGGGTCTGCCGATGATCCGCTATCGCACCCGCGACCTCACCCGGCTCTTGCCCGGCACCGCCCGCAGCATGCGGCGGATGGAGAAGGTCACCGGCCGCTCGGACGACATGATCATCCTGCGCGGGGTCAACATCTTCCCGACGCAGATCGAGGAGCAGATTCTCAAATGCGGCGGGCTGGCGCCGCATTTCCAGATCGAGCTGCTGCGCGCGGGCCGCATGGACGGCATGGTCGTCCATGTCGAGGCGGCGGCGCAGGCAGCCGACGCTGCGGCGCGGGCCGCCTCGGCCAAGGAGCTGGCCCACCACATCAAGAGCGTGGTCGGCGTCTCGACCAAGATCGAGGTCCACGAGCCCAACGGCATCCAGCGCTCGGAGGGCAAGGCCAAGCGGGTGGTCGACAATCGCCCGAAGCAATAGGACGGCGACAGTTGAACGGACGGCAGTGACGGAGAGGCTGGATGGCGCGAACGCGCGCGAGCGATTTCGAGGAGAAGCAGCACAGCATCTTGAACAGTGCCGCCGCCGTGCTGGCCGAGCAGGGCATGGAGAAGGCATCGATGGCGCAGATCGCCAATCACTGCCAAGTCTCCAA
>JAXMCJ010000049.1:0-39868 GCA_046349415.1 Geminicoccaceae bacterium | reverse complement strand
GGTCCTGGAAACGCTGGCCGTGCCCGTGGTCGGCTACCGCTGCGACCGTTTCCCGGCGTTCTACGCCAGCGACAGCGGGGTGCCCGTGCCGAGCGTCGCCGGGCTCGCGGAACTCGCTGCCCTGGTGCGCACCCAGGCGGAGCTCGACTGGCCCGCCGGCATCGTCGTCGCCAATCCGCCGCCGGCCGAGCTCGCGCTGACGCGCGCCGACCTCGAATCGTGGATCAACAGCGCGACCGCCGAAGCGACTGCCCGCGGCGTGGCGGGCAAGGACGCTACTCCCTTCCTGCTCGCGGCGCTGGCCCGACTGAGTGGGGGCCGGACGATCCCGCTCAATGAGGCGCTGGTCCTGTCCAACGCCCGCCTCGCCGGGCAACTGGCGGTCAGTCTGGCGGCAGGCGAGTCGATTTAAGGTTTCTCTTGACCTTATAAACCATTACGAGAGAAACCATATCGCCTTACGCCTGATAGGTGAGAGCGGCTCGGATGGACCTGATCGACGGCGCGATCCCGCCCCGGCCTTTGCTGATCGTCGGCGATCCTGCGCTCAGCCGCGGCCTGATGAAGATGGTGCTGAGCCGGCTCGGCTACGTGGTCACCTGCGTGGTGAGCGGGCGGGACTGCCTGATGACCGTGGCGCACAGCCGCTTCGCGCTGGCGCTCATCGCGCTGAGCCTGCCGGACACGTCCGGCCTGAACCTGGCGCGACGCCTGCGCGCGGCCCCGGCGCCGCTGGGAATCATGCCGGTGATCGTGTTCGGCGACGCCTGGGACGCCGAGCGGATCCGCGAGTGCTGCCGCGAGTCCGGCATCGCCGCCTATCTCCCCAAGCCGATCTCGATCGGGCGGCTCGTGTCCTCGATCCACGAGCATCTCCATCGCCCGTCGGCCACCAGTGGAGCGATCGTGCCGATGCCAAGGATCCCGCCGCTCGACCTCGAGCGCCTGACCGGCTTCACCAACGGCGACCGCGAGCTCGAGCAGGAACTCACGACGCTCTACCTGTCGACCGCCGCGGACTATCTGGGCGAGATGCGCCGCAGCCTCGCCAGTCGCAGCGACTGGTCGAAGCCGGCGCACGCGCTCAAGGGCGCCAGCGCCAATCTCGGCGCCGTCGAGATGGCCGACCTCGCCGCCACCGCCGAGCACGCCGCGCCCAGCGCGGAGCAGCTGCGCGCTCTGGAAACCGGTCTCGATGCGGTGCGCTCGTTCGTCGATCGCAGGCTTGCCCGAGCCATGAGCGAAGGGCATCTGCGGCGGACCGCCTGAAGCGCCTCAGCCGCCGGTGACGCTCATGTGGCGGCCCACCGCGGGGCGATTGCGGCGGCGGTCGATGACGAAATCGTGGCCTTTGGGCTTGCGCGCGATCCCGGTACGGATCGCCTGCTGCAACATCTCGTCCCCTTCGGAGGCGCGCAACGGCCCGCGCAGGTCGGCGGCATCCTCCTGCCCGAGGCACATGTACATCGTGCCGGTACAGGTCACCCGCACGCGGTTGCAGGATTCGCAGAAATTGTGGGTGAGCGGGGTGATGAAGCCGAGACGCCCGCCGGTCTCCGCCACCCGGACGTAGCGAGCCGGCCCGCCCGTGCGGTAGGGGATGTCGCTCAGCGTCCAGCGCTCGGCCAACCGTGCGCGCACCGCCGAGAGCGGCAGGTACTGCTCCGTGCGGTCGCCGTCGATGTCGCCCATGGGCATGGTCTCGATCAGGGTGAGATCGAACCCTTCGGCCCCACACCAGGCGACCATGCGGTCGAGCTCGTCCTCGTTCACGCCCTTGAGCGCCACCGCGTTGATCTTGACGGCGAGCCCCGCGGCCTTTGCCGCCTCGATGCCGGCCATCACCTTCTCGAGCCGGCCCCAGCGCGTGATGGAGGCGAACCGGTCGCGGTCGAGCGTGTCCAGGGAGACGTTGACCCGGCGCACCCCGGCCCGCACCAGCGCGCCGGCGAACCGTTCGAGCTGGCTGCCGTTGGTGGTCAGGGTGAGCTCGTCCAAGGCACCGCGCGCGACATGCCGGCCGAGCTGCTCGATCAGCCACATCACGTTGCGCCGCACCAGCGGCTCGCCGCCGGTGAGCCGGATCTTGCGCACGCCGAGCCCGACGAACGCCGTGCCGAGCCGATCGAGCTCCTCGAGCGTCAGGAGCTTGGCCTTGGGCAGGAAGGTCATCTCCTCGGCCATGCAGTAGACGCAGCGGAAGTCGCAGCGGTCGGTGACCGAGATCCGCACATAGTCGATGACCCGCCCGAACGGGTCGATCACCGTCGCCAAGCCGATTCCTCCACGCCGCCGCGAGCCATGCCCCTTCTCGGGCCTTCTAGTCCCATGTAGGCAGGATGTGAACCAAGTCCACCGGCCGTCTGGAGCTGCCGCCGATGAGGCTCGCCTTCCGCGCCGCGCCGACGGCCGAGGCCCGCCGTGCGCTCGAGCTGCTCGAGGCGCGCTACGGGCATCACGCCCCCGAGGCCGCGGACGTGATCGTGCCCCTGGGCGGCGACGGCTTCATGCTCGAGACGCTGCATGCCCACCTCGCCCTGGCGCGACCGATCTACGGCATGAACCTGGGCACGGTCGGCTTCCTGCTCAACGACTTCGTCGCGGAGGGGCTGCCCGAGCGCATCGGCCTGGCGCAGCAGGTGACGCTCTATCCTTTGCGCATGACCGCCTGCCTCGCCGACGGCCGCACGGTCGACGCGATCGGCATCAACGAGGTGTCGATCTACCGCGAGAGTCGTCAGGCCGCCCGGCTGGCGATCGCCATCGACGATGTGGTGCGCCTGCCCGAGCTGGTCTGCGACGGCGTCATGGTCGCCACCCCGGCGGGCTCGACCGCCTACAACCTCTCGGCCCACGGCCCGATCATCCCGCTCGCCGCCAACCTCCTGGCCCTGACGCCGATCAGCCCGTTCCGCCCCCGTCGCTGGCGCGGCGCCCTGCTGCCGAGCACGTCGCGCTTCCGCATCGAATCGCTCGACCCCGGCAAGCGGCCGATCAGCGCCGTCGCCGACTTCACCGAGGTGCGCGACGTGGTGCGGGTCGAGATCCGCGCCGACCGCTCGATTTCCTTCCGCCTGCTGTTCGACCCCGAGCACAATCTCGAGGAACGGATCCTGAAGGAGCAGTTCATCCCGTAGCGGGGCACCGCTTGGGGGACGCGCCGCCCTATCGTAGGATCGGCGGGACAGGATCGGAGGAACCCCATGGCGGCGATCGTCGACGAGCGGGCGCTGGATGCCGGGCTGGCCGGGCTCGAGGCGGCGCGCAATTGGAGCCCGCGGGTGATCTCGCGGCTGGAGGCGGTGATCCGCGAAGGCGACGACGCGCAGCTGTTCCGGCTCAACCCGCTCACCCTGGCCCGGCAGCGCGACATCGCCCCGGACGAGGCGGTCGACCTGCTGCTGCACGCCACCGCCCAGGGCCTGTTCGAGATGGACTGGCTGCTGGTCTGCCCGCGCTGCGCCTGTGCCGTCGAGAGCTTCGCCCGGCTGCGCGCCGTGCTCAGCCGCTACCGCTGCCCGCAGTGCCACAACGAGTACGAGGCGGCGATGGACGACTTCATCGCCGTCTACTTCAACGTCGCCCCGGCGATCGCCGCCACCCGCTACCAGCGGCCGGAGACGCTGGAGCCGTTCGACTACATGTTCCACTACAAGGGCGTGCGCGAGGGGCACCGGCCGGACGGGGTGCCCTACATCGACGGTTCGCGCGATGCCATGCTGGCGATCGGCTTCCTGGAGCCCGGCCGCACCACCGGTTTCCACCTCACGGCACCGCCCGGGCTGGTGGTCGGGATCAGCGCCGACACCGAGGCCGGCTTCGCGCTCGAGGTGGCCGAAGGGCCGAGCCCGGCTCCGCAGCGGCTGGTACTGAGCTTCGCGGGCAACGCCTACCGGCCCGAGGAGGTCAGCGTGGCCGCGGGGCCGGTCGAGCTCGACATCGCCAACCCAACCGACCGCCGCTGCGTCGTGGCGCTGCTGGCGATGGCGCCGGGCCAGGACGACGGCTTCCTGCGCTTCGACCCGTTCCTCACCGGCAAGGGCCTGCTGACCAGCCAGACCTTCCGCAGCCTGTTCCGCTCCGAGGTGGTCGGCGGCGCCCAGGGCCTCGCCATCCGCGACATCGCCATCCTGTTCACCGACATCAAGGGCTCGACCGAGCTCTACCGCCGGATCGGCGACCTCAATGCCTACCAGCTGGTGCAGCAGCATTTCGACTGGCTGCGCGAGGCGACCGTCCGGCACGGCGGGGCGGTGGTCAAGACCATCGGCGACGCGGTCATGGCGGCCTATCCCGACGCCGCCAGTGCGGTCGCCGCGGCGCTGGCCATGCGCACGGCCGCCGAGCGGCAGGGGCGCGGCCAGGCGGGCGGCCCGGTCGAGCTCAAGATCGGCCTGCACCACGGGGCGGCGATCGCGGTCACCCTCAACGACGAGCTCGACTATTTCGGCCAGACCGTCAACGTCGCCTCGCGCGTCCAGGAGGAGGCGGGTGCCCAGGAGATCTGCCTGACCGCCGAGGTCTGGGATTTCCCGGGCGTGCGCGAGCTGCTGGCGGGCCAGCGCACCGCCCACGCCAGCGCCGCCTTCCGCGGCCTCGACCACCCGACCCCGATCGTCCGCATCGCCCCGCCCGGCTGAGCGTCGCCAGGCACCCGATGCGCGCCGGCCCCCCCCCGGGCTCGCCGTCCCGCACGGGCACGGCGGCGGCTGCCGGTTCGTTCGTGCCGTCGCAATTCGTTCGTGAATTTCGGCGTGCGGGGCCGGTCGCCCTGCGTCGGTTCGTTCGTGCCGGTGCGGGCGGCGCGCCCCGGGCTGGGTCTGGGCGTGCCGCGGGCGAGTTCGTTCGTGAAATTTCGCTGGTCGGGGCCGGCCTGCCGGCGGCGCTGTCGGTTCGTTCGTGCCGGGCATGCTGGCCGAGGCGGGTTCCGTTCGTGAAAATTAGCGCCCGGCGTTCTCCCTCCTCCGGCCGTCTTGGGGTCCGTTGGTTCGTTCGTGCCGCCTGCGGTGGAGCGGCGCCCGGGTTCGCACGTGCCGCGAGCGCGCATCGTTCGTGCGATCTCCCGGTGCGGTGTGGGCCGGAATGGCGGCGGCGCGGATGGCCTGAGGGTCGAGTGGGGCTCGGGCATGGGGCTCGCCTGGAACGGGGAGCGGCGATCCTAGCATGGATCGGACTATTGTCCTAGGAACTTGGCGGCGGCCAGTAATGGCTCGGCAGGGTTTCGCGGCGAGACTGGGGCTGACGGCCGGGGCGGCGGTGCCGCGGGGCCGAAGCCCGGTGGAGGACCCGAAGATGATGGCACTGCTGCCGGCGCCCGAGGCCGATCCCGCGCGCAGGCAGCGACGGCTGCGGCGGCGAGCGGGGGATGCGGCGGCGCCGCCGCTGGTAATCGCCCTGATCGCCGGGGTCGGGATGGCGGCGGCGGTCTTGACCGCGCCCTGGCCGCTCGACCTGATCCTGCGCCATCTCGCGGCCGGCGCGAGTTGCCCGGCGGCCCGCTCCGTCGGCCTGGCACCCGCGCGTCACGGCGAGCCCGGCTACTGGGCCTGGCACGATCCCGACCTGGACGGCTGGTCGTGCGCCTCCCTGCCGGGCGGGGTGGGCCACGGCTTTTGGGTGCTGCGCTGGTGGTGAGCGCGACGGTGTGGGGACCGCTCGCTACCAGACCCGACGACGGCCCATGCTGCCGGCGGCCCGGAGAGACGCCTCAGTTCCAGCGGTTGGCGTTCTTCGGGAACCCTGGGCGCTGGACGCGGACGACGCAGAAGCGTTGGCCGGTGGGTGCTTCCATCACCACCCAGCGCTCCAGGCGCTCCACCACCACCGCACCCAGCTCCTCCAGCCGCATCACCTCGGCCGGGATGTCGTCGGTCTCGATGTCGATGTGGACGCGGCTCTCGTGCTCGACGCGCTGGATCTGCACGATGGGCTCGTCCGGCGGCGTCGCCAGCATGCGGTAATTGCCGCGAGTGCCCGGATGCCGCAGGTCCACCGGGCGGCCGAGCGCCCCGCCCCAGAAGCGGGCGGCCGCGTCGACATCGGGAGTTCTGCAATCGATCAGCACGGCGCAGAGGCGGGAGTGGTGCATTCCAGGTGCCTCTCATGCAAACCTGTTGAAATGGCACAGGATAGATACGAGTATGATCCAGTCAAGTAAAGGTAGCCCGCTGCATTTTGCGATTCAGGCCAAGGCCGCTCAAGGTATGGTGAGTGAAAAATGGTCCTACCCCATGTGCGCTCCGGTTGTCTAATCTAGATTCCGACCTTCATGGATCGCATTATACTCACGTTCTGTCTCTTGCTGTCCTACGGTCTGGACGAACGCCTTGAATGTATCCAATATGATTCGCTATGGTGCACAAGCTTTACCGGTTGCTGCCTTATCTACGAAGTAAGTCCGAATGCGCTCGATCAAATCAAGCAAGTATTGCTCATGCTGGACTTTGATATTACCTGTATTGTCAAAGAGTCCCTCCTTTTCCAGTATATCTTCCCCTTTTACCTTGTCTCTCCTAATTTTGTCGCGAATATCAGGCATTGGCAGCAACTCAACGAGACAATCTGGAAATAATCTCCTCGCTTCATCGAAGTCATTCTCTTTGTCTTTGTCAAAGATCGCACATGACACTATCCCAAGCTCATTTGTCATCCTTAGGAAGTGCTTCACATTCCCCGATCCCGCAACTCCATATCCAAAGACCTCAAGAGGTTCAATCCCCCTGTCGGCCGAGAACTTTCGGAGCAGCCCAACATCCTCTTGTCCTTCAAAAAACACTATCTCCTCCGCAAAGAAGATTTCGCGCGCGACAGGTCCAGGAGATTGGGCTTTTGCCAATCTGTCAACAATCTTATTAGTATTGCGAGAGTATCAGTCGAAATTGAATATACTCGGACACCGTCCTGATTTTGGGCCAACCGATAAACCTTGCCACCATTCGCCAAGTCGCCGAGATTGATCATGTATGGTGAGTGCGTTGTAACTATGACCTGCCGATTACTAGCAATCCTAGAGAGATAACTTGCCAATCGCTTTTGGGCCTGTGGATGCAATGAGAGTTCAGGCTCATCTATTACCAGACATTGACCCTCCTTACAATCGTAGATAGATAATGCTAAACGAAATACACTTGCCATGCCATCGCCAAATAAGTCGGCGCTATGTCTAGCTCCAGTTGGAGTCTCATATTGTATGAATAACTGGCCTCTCGATCTTTCGACGTTCCAGTTTTGAATTCTCGGAAACGCATTCTCAAGTATTTCATGAAATTTCTCTTTCTCATTGACAGCTATTTCTGCTATTCTTGAGACAAATAAATCATCTATTTGATTTTGATCTCTCTGATAAATATTCGCCCAGTAGTTTTGGGTATTCATGGGCTGCATGCTGCTGTATGCGTTCCATGCTCTTCTTGAGGGAACAAAGCGTAGAGTATTAGTATTCGGCATTGCCAATTTGTCGCCCAAATTGTCTGTCACGGCGCCGCCATCTGGGTTCGTAATCGACTTTGTTCTCCCGCTAGCATCGGCAGAACTAATCACCATTCTCTCGTTCTCGTGCCTATGCTCGATGTCAATGGTGACGTTTGTCCGCGCGAGTAGCTTAAGCGCATCTATGACGGTTGTTTTCCCTGAGTTATTCGGACCGACGAATACAGTTAGACCACTTCCATAACTTCCCGAAGGCGCCGATAACTCGATTGTCTGTTTTGCATAGAACCCCCTAAAGTTCTCGATAGAGATAGATTGAATCCCGCTCATTTTTACTTGATCTCATTCTATTGTTATAGGATTGACATTCTTCGGTGCAGGAAATACTCTTCCGAGACGAGGTTGTCTAGGCCTATTCGCGATGGTTTGGTTGATTGGTACAGTCGTCTTTCAACCTTTGTTATGCTCGCTGATAAGCTCGTCTTCCGAGGCGCAGATCGTTGCCGGCCTGCTCCAACGCATATCGGGCGAAGGACTGGCGTCGTGGACCTGGAGCAGGATGCGTACCTCAGACAGCTTATGGTTTAGGTCGTGCGGAGTGGGCACGCCACAGAGCGCGTCATAGCGTCGGCAATTCCTGCCTCGACGAGGGCTGACGGCTCGTCTTTGGTCGAGCATCCATTCCGCCTCTGCCGGTGAAGCTGCATCAATGATGGCCGCGAATATACTACGCGGCCTGCACGCAAGGTCACTCGACTTGGCAGCGCGCCACAGTGTGGGCGCCGTTCACGTGTTGGAGTCGGCCTGACTGGGCGATGTCAATTAGCTGCCCGTGCGATCGTCCGGTCGAAACGAACGCTCACAGAGTGGAGGGAGGCGGTCAATGACCTATTTCGAGAGGGTGGATAGAGGCTAACGCGAGATCCCGGCTTTAGGGGGAAGGGAGCTTCTCATGGCGAAGAACACGATCTGCGTCTGGTACGACAAGGATGCCGAGGCAGCGGCGCGGTTCTATGCCGAGGTGTTTCCCGACAGTGCGGTGCAGGCGGTGCATCGCGCACCCGCCGACTATCCGTCGGGCAAAGAGGGCGACGTGCTGACGGTCGAGTTCACGGTGGCCGGGGTGGCGTGCGTCGGGCTGAATGGCGGGCCGATGTTCAGGCACAGCGAGGCGTTCTCGTTCATGATCACGATCGAGGACCAGGCGGAGACCGACCGCTACTGGAACGCCATCGTCGGGAACGGCGGCCAGGAGAGCGCGTGCGGCTGGTGCAAGGACCGCTGGGGGATCTCCTGGCAGATCACGCCGCGCGTGCTGCTCGAGGCGATGGCGGCCGGCGGCGAGGAGGCCGGAGCATGTTCGGCACCTCCGAACAGGCTCCAGCTATCCTGGGGCCTACCGGCCTTCGGCCTGCTTGAGGCCGAAGGCGCGCGTTCCAGGCGATGATGGGCATGCGCAAGATCGACGTCGCCGCGATCGAGGCGGCAAGGCGCGGATGAGCGGCGCATTCTTGGGGCCTATCGGCCTTGGGCCTGCTCGAGGCCGGACCCGCCCAACCCATTCGGAACGGCTTCAGCGTGCACTGCGACCCTGCGACGTGCTAAGTATCTGCCGTGCTTGAAGGATAGCATCGAGTGGCCGAGCCCGTGGACCTGACCTTGGAATATCTGCGTCGCCTGGACGGCAAGCTCGACGATGTGCGCGCAGATTTGGACGAGGTACGGGCCGCCTTGCGCAGCCTGGAGGACCGGCAGCTCGGCGTCGAACGGTCGATCGGGCTGGTGCGGGAGGACATGGCACGACGCGATCGGCGCAGCGATGCGCTCGTCAGCCGTGTGAAGCGGATCGAGCGGCGGCTGGAGCTGTCGGAGCGGCCGGGCCGCTGAGCGCTGCCAGTGAAGGTGCAGTCATGATGACCGTGGAGGCGGTGCGCGGCAAGCGGCGGCGACTGCTTGACCTGGCGGCGCGGCACGGGGCGCGCAATCTGCGCGTGTTCGGGTCGGTGGCGCGGGGCGAGGCCGATGCGGCGAGCGATCTCGACCTGCTGGTCGATCTGGAGCCGGGGCGCAGCCTGATTGATCTCGGGGCGCTGCTCGCGGACATCGAGACCGAGCTGGGGGCGCGGGTCGACGTGGTCACCGAGGCGGGACTGCGCCCGGCGCTGCGCGAGCGGGTGCTGTGCGATGCCGTGGCCCTGTGAGACCCATGCGCAGACGCACGTTCAATGGATCGTCAGAAGAGCCTCGTCAGCGCCGCGACCAAGCTGGCCTGAAGCAACAGCATGCCGGCCATCTTCCAGGACTGCACGTTCAGCTCCTTGTGCAGCTCGGCGCGTAGCTCGCCCATCTCCTTGCGCAGGTCGCCGCGCAGTCCGCCCATCTCGCCGCGCAGCCCACTTATCTCCCTGTGCAGCTCGGCGCGCAGGCCGGAGATTTCCGCGCGGACGAACTCCTTGGTTGCCAGCTCTTCGCTGGTGAAGCTCTTGCCGATCTGCTCGGCGATGGTGTCGGCCTGCTCCTGGGGCAGGCCGGAGCGGCGCATCGCCAGGGCCATCTCAAGGGTGTCGAACGCCATCAGCATACCGTGCCTAGCCACAACCGATTGAAATATAGCAGGTATCCGAGCCGATTCTAAGCGTCGCGTGCGGTCCGCCGCTCAGTGCGCCTTCTCCCAGCTGGCGCCGTGGCCGACCTCGACCACCAGCGGGACCGACATGGCGGCGGCGCGCTCCATGGTGCGGCGGATCAGGGCCTGGGCGTCCGCGACCTGGGCCTCGGGGACCTCGAACACCAGCTCGTCGTGGACCTGGAGCAGCATCCGCACCTCGGGCAGATTGCGCTCGAGGTCGCGCCAGGTGTGGATCATGGCGCGCTTCATGATGTCGGCGGCCGAGCCCTGGATCGGGGCGTTGATGGCGGCGCGCTCGGCGTAGGCCCGGCGTGAGGGCAGCTTGACGTTGATCTCGGGGATGTAGCAGCGGCGGCCCCAGAGGGTGCGGACGAAGCCTTTCTCCCGCGCCTCGGCCTTGGCGCGGTCCATGTAGGCGCGGATGCCGGGATACTGCTCGAAATAGCTGTCGATGTAGGCCTTGGCCTGGGCCTGGGGGATGCCCAGGCGCTGGGCGAGGCCGAAGGTGCTAATGCCGTAGACGATGCCGTAATTGATGGTCTTGGCCGAGCGGCGCAGGTCGGGGCCGACCTCCGCCACGGGGATGCCGAACATCTGCGAGGCGGTGACGCGGTGGATGTCGACGTCGTTGGCGAAGGCCTGCTTCAAGGGTGCGATGTCGGCCATGTCGGCGAGGATGCGCAGCTCGATCTGGGAATAGTCGGCCGAGACCAGGAGGTGCCCGTCCTCGGGCACGAAGGCCTCGCGGATCTTCCTGCCCTCCTCGGTGCGGATCGGGATGTTCTGCAGGTTGGGGTCGTTGGAGGAGAGCCGGCCGGTGGAGGTGGCGGCGAGGCTGTAGCTGGTGTGGACGCGGCCGGTGGTGGGGTTGACCTGCTCGACCAGGGTGTCGGTGTAGGTGCGGGTGAGCTTCTGCAGCTGGCGCCAGTCGAGGATGACGCGCGGCAGCTCGTGGCCGGCCAGCGCCAGCTCCTCCAGCACCTCCGCGCCGGTGGCGTAGGCGCCGGTCTTGGTCTTCCGGCCCTGCCCGCCCAGGCTCAGCTCGTCGAACAGCACCTCGCCGAGCTGCTTGGGCGAGCCGAGGTTGAAGCTGCGGCCGGCGAGCTTGTAGGCCTCGTCCTGGAGCCCGGCCATGCGCTGGGTGAACTCGGCCGAGAGCCGGCGCAGATGCTGGGCGTCGACGCGGATGCCGGTGCGCTCCATCCGGGTGACGATCGGCGACAGCGGCCGGTCGAGGCTCTCGTAGACCGCGACCATGCGCTCCTCGAGCAGGCGCGGGCGCAGATGCCGCCACAGGCGCAGGGTGACCTCGGCATCCTCGGCGGCGTAGGCGGTGGCCTTGTCGACCGGCACCTGGGCGAAGCCGATCTGGGCCGCACCCTTGCCGCACAGGCTCTCGTAGGTGATGCAGTCGTGGTCGAGGAAGCGCTGGGCGAGCTCGTCCATGCCGTGGCCGTGGCTGGCGCCGCCCAGCACGTAGGACAGGAGCATGGTGTCGTCGGTGGGGGTCACCTCGAGCCCGTAGTGGGCGAGGATGCCGGCGTCGTACTTGATGTTGTGGCCGATCTTGAGCACCGACGGGTCGGCGAGCACGGGGCGCAGGCGCTCGACCACGGCCATGCGGTCGAGCTGGCCGGGGCGCGGCTGGCCGAACTCGTCGACATGGCCCAGCGGGATATAGAACCCCTCGCCCGACTCGACGGCGAGGCAGACGCCGACCATCTCCGCCCGGGCGACGTCGAGCGAGGTGGTCTCGGTGTCGATGGCGAGCAGGCCCAGCTCGGTGGCACGGGCGAGCAGGGCGTCGAGCTCTTCCAGCGTGGCGATGCCGACCGCACGCTGCTCGCCCTTCTCCGTGCGCTCGCTGCGGTTGCTCTCGGCGGCGGCCGCGACCTCACCGATGCGGGCGGCCAGCGACTTGAAGCCGTTGGCATGCAGGAACTGGAGCAGGGTCTGGGCGTCGAACGGTTTCCTGCGCAGCTCGTCCAGGGCGTGCGGCACCGGGGCGTCGTGGGCGAGGCAGACCAGCCGGTAGGACAGGCGCGCCTTCTCGGCATTGGCGGCAAGCACCTCGCGCCGCTTGGGCTGCTTGATCTGGTCGAGATTGGCCAAGACGCCCTCAAGCGAGCCGAACTCGGTCAACAGTTGCGCCGCGTTCTTCGGCCCGATCCCGGGCACTCCCGGCACGTTGTCGGAAGTGTCGCCGATAAGTGACAGTGCGTCGCAGACCAGCTCCGGCCCGACCCCGAACCGCTCGATGACTTCCGCCCGACCGATTGCCTTCTGCTTCATCGGGTCCCACATGACGATTCCGTCGGCGACCAACTGCATCAGGTCCTTGTCCGACGAAACGATCGTGACCGGCTCGCCCGCGTCGCGTGCGAGCTTAGCGTAGGCGGCGATCAGGTCGTCCGCCTCGTAGCCTTCGACGTCGATCACCGGCAGGCCGAAGGCGCGGGCCGCGTCGCGCACGAGCTGGAACTGCGGCACGAGCTCCTTCGGCGGCTCGTCCCGGTTCGCCTTGTACTGGTCGTAGAGCTGGTTCCGAAAGCTCTCGCCGCTGTAGTCGAACACCACCACGAGGTCGTCGTGCGGGCGGTCCTGCATCAGCTTGAACAGCATGTTGGCGAAGCCGAACACGGCGTTCACCGGCGTGCCGTCCGGCCGGGTCATCGGCGGCAGGGCGAAGAAGGCGCGGAAGATGTAGCCCGACCCGTCGATCAGGACGAGGCTCTTGGCGGGTGCGTCGCTCATGTCGGCCAAGCTAGCCGAGCATGGCCGGCCGGGCCAGCGCGGGAACGGCGTACCATCTTGCGCGTTGGTGGAACGTCCCAAGGAATAGTTCGAGCGATCCGCGCGTCGACGCGGACGGAAGCATGGGAGAATGCCATGCGCGGCATCACCACGGCGGCACTGGCCGCGATGATTTTGCTGGGCGTCGCCGCCCCGGGCTGGAGCGGCGAGCCGGTGGTCTATCGCGAGGTCGGCAAGGCCTCCTACTACGGCTACGAGTTCGTCGGCCAGCGCACCGCCAGCGGCGTCCGCTACGACCCGCGCGCCCTGACGGCGGCGCACCCCACCCTGCCGCTCGGCACGGAGGTTACGGTGGTGGCGCTGGACACCGGCAAGCAGGTGACGGTGCGCATCAACGACCGCGGCCCGTACGCGCAGGGCCGCAAGATCGACCTGTCGCTGCGCGCGGCCCAGGCGCTGGGCATCGTCGACGACGGCGTGGCCCGCGTGCGCATCACCGCCACCGAGGACCAGCTGGCGCGCGGGAAGGTGCGGTCGGCGAAGAGCTAGGGAACTGCGGCGCTCGCGGTGGGGTTACCAGCTTGGTGCCCACCATCGCGGCGAACGACGTGACAGCCAACGAAATCCCGGTGCGTGGCAGCTATCCCAGGCTCGCCGGGTCTCCGCCTCCCGCTTCCGACCTAGCGCCGGCGGAAGCCGACGGCTTCTACGCCGACTCCTTGCGGCTGCTGCACGGCAGCGGCATCCCGGCCCTGGTCGCCGGGACGTTCGCGGTGAATTGCTACACGGGCATCAATCGCGCCACCAAGGATCTCGACATCTTCTGCAAGGCGGGCGACTTCCCGCGCATCCTGCTGCACTTCAAGGAGCACGGCTTCGCGACCGAGATCGAGGACGAGCGCTGGATCGCCAAGGTGCGGCGCGGCGAGTGCTTTTTCGACGTGATCTTCGGCTCGGCCACCGCCGTGGTGAGCATCTCCGATCTGTGGTTCCAGGAGAGCCATCCCGCCGAGATCTACGACGTGCCGGTGGAGCTCACGCCGCCGACCGAGATGATCTGGTCCAAGGCGCTGCTGCAGAACCGGCATCGCTATGACGGGGCCGACATCGCGCACCTGATCCTGCGCCAGACCGACCGGATCGACTGGCAGCGGCTGCTGACGCACATGGAGCAGTATTGGGAGGTGCTGCTGATGCATCTCCTGAACTTCCGCTTCATCTACCCCTCGGAGCGCGAGCTGGTGCCGCGCTGGCTGTTCGAGGAGCTGCTGGAGCGGGCACGGCGGCAGCTCGAGCTGCCCATCCCGCAAACGCGCGTGTGCCGGGGCCGGCTGTTTTCCGCGGAGGACTACCGCATCGACGTCCAGGCCTGGGGCTTCGCCGACGTGGTCGGCCCGGCCACGGTCGAGACCGATGGCTGAGCGGCCGCTGCGGGTGGCGGCCATCGGCGACGTGCATGCGTCGCCCGCCGCCCCGGGCCGCTGGCGCGACACCCTGGCCGAGATCTCAGGCGAGGCCGACATCCTCTGCCTGTGCGGCGATCTCACCAACCACGGCACGGTGCCAGAAGCCGAAGCGCTGGCCGCGGACCTGCGGGCCTGCTCGGTGCCGATGCTGGCGGTGCTGGGCAACCACGATCACCATTGCGGCGCGCCGGAGGAGGTCGAGGCGGTGCTGCGGCAGGCCGGCGTGATCTTCCTCGAGGACGAGGTGCACGAGCTGCAGGGTGTCGGCTTCGCGGGCGTCAAGGGCTTCGGGGGCGGGTTCGACGGGCGGATGCTCGACGCGTTCGGCGAGACGCCGATCAAGGCGTTCGTGCAGGAGGTGGTCGACCAGGCGCTGCGGCTCGAGCACGCGCTGAAGGAGCTGGACACCGAGCGGACCGTGGTGGTGCTGCACTACGCCCCGATCGAGGCCACGGTGGTCGGCGAGCCCGAGGCGATCTTCCCCTTTCTCGGCTGCTCGCGGCTCGCCGAGACGATCGATCGGTTCGAAGCCGTGCGGGCGGTGTTTCATGGCCACGCCCACCACGGCAGCCACACGGGCGCGACCCGGCGCGGCATTCCGGTGTTCAACGTCGCCGCGGCGGTCGCGAAGCCCGGCGGCAAGGCCTACGCGCTGGTCGAGGTCTGAAGCGCGCGTCGCGGAACCCCACCAAGGGCCGCGAGCCGCGCCGCCTCAGCGGCGGCGCGGGCCAGGGCGAAGGCGGGCAGCGAGCCGGCGAGCGCGGCCGCCGCCATGGCCGGCACCAGGACGAGGGCGCCGAGCAGATTGGCCCGAAGTGCCTCGCGCTCCCGCCGCTCGGCGATCAGGGCGGCCTGAAGCACGGTCGTCGCGTGCTGCAGGACGAACCAGGGCAGCAGCCACGGCAGGGCCGCCGCCGCCCCGGCATGTTCGACCCCGAACAGCAGCGGCAGCGCCGCCGGTGCCAGCAGCAGCGCCAGCGCGGCAGCCGCGCAGCCGACGGCCATGATCCGCCGCAGCTCGGAGGCGACGGCCCGGGCGAAGAGCCGCGGCTCGACGGTCAGCGCCGGCAGGCGGGCGAGCGCCATCTGGCCAGCGGCATTGGCGAACACCAGGCCGGCGACGAGAACCTGGCAGGCAAGCCAGTAGTCACCCGCCGCCGCGGCACCGAGCAGCCAGCCCGCCACCAGCAGGTCGGCGCTGAGCTGCAGCTGGTTGCCGAGGGTGACGACCGCGAGGTTGCCACCTCTGCGCAACATGCGGGCGGCCGTCGGCACGACACCCGGGCCGCGCGCCACCGGCCGGCGCAGGGTGACCCACGACAAGGCAGCCGCCACCAGCCAAGCGGCGAGAAAGCACGCCGCGACGCCATCCGGCCCCGCGGCCGCGGGCACGAGCGGGATGAACAGCAGGAAGGCCAGCGGCCGGACGAGCAGCAGCCCGGATGCCAGCAGGATCCGGCCGTCGACGAGCGCCAGCCAGTCGAGCTGCAGGGCGATGGGCAGGATCGACGCGGTCGCCAGCGCGACCAGGGCCAGCTCCTGGGGCCGCCACAGAGCGCATGCGCCCGTGACCAGGGCCAGGGTCACGGCAGTCAGCGCGAGGCGCAGGCCCAGGTAGCGACGGAGCAGCCGCGACAGGTGCCGGCCGGCGTGCGCGGCCTCGGTGGTGACCACCGAGCGCAGGCCGAACTCGCCGAGGTGCAGCGCATAGCCCTGCACGGTCAGTGCCAGGGACCAGCGCCCCAGCTGCTCGGGCGGCAGGGCGCGCGCGATCAGCAGGACCGTGAGAAAGCCGAGACCCGCGGCGGCGGCGCGCGCCAGTGCCAGCGTCGCGAGGCGGCCCGCCCCGCCGGCGCTCAACGGGCGGCGAGCTGCCGGTAGAGCGTGATCACCTCGCTCATGAGGCGGCTCTCGTCGAGCCGGTCGAGATGGCTCGACTGCCGGTACCGGCCCTCGCGGATGAGTGTGCTGGCGGCCTGGACGCCTTCGGCCAGCGCCTCGGGCGTGGAGCCGCAGACGAAGCCCGTCCGGTGCGATTCCAGCCAGTCGGCGACGTCGCCGACGTCGGTGCTGACCACCGGCCGCATGGCGCGCAGGGCCTCCTTCACCACCGTTGGCGAGGCCTCGTAGCGGCTGGTGAGCAGCAGGATGCCGTGCTCGCGCAGGAGTGCCGGCACGTCGTCGTGCGGCACGGCGCCGATCCAGCGGATGGCGGCGGCCGCGGGGCTGCCGGCGATCAGGCGGATCAGGTCCTTGCTGCCCTCGCCGCGGCCGGCGATCGTCAGCCGATAGGGCGCCCCGGTCCGTGCCAGCGCCTCCATGGTCGCCACCGCGAGCGGCATGTTCTTCTGGTGGCTGATCCGGCCGAGCACGAGGACCTGATGGGCGAGCTCCGGTGCCGGGGGAGCGGCCGGCACCGAGTCGAACAGGGCACCGTCGAAGGCGGCGGGGACGACACGCGCCCGGCTGAAAGGCTCGGCCGCGACCACGCGGGCGAGCTCGCGGCGGTCGCGGCCGCTGACGCAGACGATGGCGTCGGCGAGCCGGGCGACGCGCCGCTCCAGGGCCAGCATCGCCCGGCGCAGCGGCAAGGCGGCCCGGCCGAGCCAACCCTCCAGCACGCGGCCGGTGACGTTGTGGTAGCTGACCACCACCCTGCCACGCCGCGGCACCAGGAGCAGCTTGGGCCAAGCGGCGTAGTTGCGATGGAAGTGGAAGACGTCGTCCGTGGCGAACCGCGTCCGCTGGCGCCAGAACCAGAGCCAGAGCGCCAGGTAGAAGGACAGGAAGCCGGGGCGGCGGGTGATGTAGGCCACCTCGGCAGCCGAGCGCTCGTGCTGGAGGCGGGTGCCGATCAGCCGGAACGACAGGTCCGAGGCCGCCAGGGCCCGGTGCAGGCAGCGGAAATGTTCGGCCCCGCCACCGAGATCCTGGGCCAGTGGGTCGTTGTGGTAGAAGACGTAGATCATGGCCGTGCCGCCAGCCGCTCGAGCCGGTCGAGGACCCGCTCGGGTGAGGAATCGTTCTCCAGGACGGGCAGCCCGAACGCGTCCGCGAGCCGGAGATAGAGGGCGCGGCGCCGGGCGAAGTCGCGGTCGATCAGAACGTCCGGCCGGGCGGCGCGGATGGCCGCCACCGGGCGGTTCAGCACCACCGCGAGATGCGGCCGCGGCAGGCGGGCGACCAGCCAGCGGCCGAGCCCGCCGAGCAGAACGTGGTCGAGGCCGGTGTCGACGGCGAGGTCGACTAGCGTGTCGTAGACGCAGCGGTCGGCGACGATCAGCCGCCGGTCGTGCGGAAGGTGATAGCGCCACCAGCAATCGAGCACGAGGTCGGCGATCTGCAGCGCCAGGAACGGCCAGGCCAACAGCGGCCGGCCGGCGAACTCGTGGTAGCCGATGCGCACGCCGCCGAGCCGCTCCTTGCGGTTGTGACCGGTCAGGCGCGCCAGGGCCAGGAGCGGCTTGGAGAGATAGTTGCGGTAGCGGCTCCAGACGTGCCGGTGCGGCACGCCCGCGGCCGCGAGGCGCCGCCCCAGCCGCTCGAGCAGAAAGCTCTTGCCGCCGCCGTCGACGCCGACGAGGGCGACCAGGCGGAAGCGCGCTAAGCTGGCCTCGCCCTCGACAAGCGGGGCGGCGGCCTGCTGCCAGTCGGTCCACGCGGCGGCGCTCACCTCGCGCAGGCCCGGGGCTGCCGCTGCGGCCAGGATCGCGTCGGGCAGCTCGGACGGCCGCCGTGCGACGATGCCGCCGAGCCGGCGCGCGATCTCGTCGACCCCGGGTGCCGGCAGGACGATGGTCGGGCGGCCGGAGAGGCCCGCCTCGATCACCGCCAGCGGCGTCTCGGACACCGGCGCCCGGAACGGCAGGATGAAGGCGCCGCAGGACGCCAGCTCGCGGCGCAGCTCGAGCGGGTCGAGCATCGCCACCCGGGCGTCGATCGCATCCCGCTGCGGGCTGCGGCGCACGCGGGCGAGAAAGCGCTCGACGCTGGCCCTGCCGCTGTCCGGGCGGAGCAGCAGGAGGAGCCGGCCCGAGAAGCCGCGGGCCCGCGCCGCCTCGAACGCCTTCAGCGCCAGCCCGGCGCCGCGTGCGGCCAGCGGCGGGCCGAAATAGCCGAGCCGGGTCAGCGAGGCGGCCTCGGGCGGCGGCAGAATCCCGTCCGGCTCGACCTGGGGGCGCAGCAGGCGGCCGACCGGCAGGCCGAGGCGGGCGAAGCGCTCGCGGGCGGTCTCGCTGAGATAGACGATCTCGTCCGCTCCGCTGCGCCGCAGCCCGGCCCGCAGGCTGCAGCCGGGCAGGAGCGCGTTGAGAAGCGGCAGGAGCAGCAGGCGCCATTCGTGCAGCCACGCCGCCGGCCCCAGACGGGCCAGCTCGCGCAGCCGCAGCCGCGGGCTCGCCATCACCAGGCTGACCGGCGCGCCGAGGTCGAGCCGGCCGAGCCGGGCCAGCTGGGCGGCACCGGTGACCAAGAAGGCGCGGTCCCAGCCGCCGTCGGCGAGCAGCGCGCGCAGCTCGCGACTCGGCCGGCCGCCGACCAGCAGCTCCAGGCAGGCGATCGGATAGCGGGTGGCCGGGCGCGGCCCGGCAGCGTCGGTGCAGAGCAGGACCTCGTGGCCGGCCGCAGCCAGGCCGCGGGCGAGCCCGTCGGCGACGTGCCAGGGCTGGCGGCGGATGCGGTCGGCGGCGAAGCCGGGGCAGAGGACGGCGATGCGCCGGGCGGAGTGTGGACCCGGCTGCGCGTCGCTCACGCCGCCTGCTCCCGCCGCACGCCGTAGAGCCATTCGAGGCGATCGACCGCCCGCTCCCAGTCAAAGCGCGTGGCCACAAGCGCCCGCGCGTCGCGGGCGCGCGCCGCCGCGGCCTCGCGGTCGCGCAGCACCACGGCGATGGCCTCGGCCAGCGCCCGGGGCTCGGACCGGGCGAGCCGGAGCGGTGGCCGGGAGCCCATCTCGCGGGCGAGGCCGGTGGCGGTGCTGACCACGGGCGTGCCGCTGGCCATCGCCTCGAGCATGGTGAGCGGGCCGGTCTCGTAGTCGGCCGGATTGACGAAGCAGGCGGCCTCGTGCAGCTGCGCGCGCACGCCCTCGCGGTCGAGGAAGCCGGTGAACCGCACGCGGCCGGCGATGCCCAGCGCCGCGGCCCGGCTGCGCAGCAGCTGCTCGAGCGGCCCCTCGCCGACCAGGACGAGCTCGCTGCCGAGGTCGTCGGGCAGGCGGGCGAACGCCTCGAGCAGGCGGAACAGCCCCTTGCGGTAGCCGAGCCGGCCGACATAGAGCACGGCCGGCCCGCGCGCGCGCAGCGACGCGAAGCTGAAGAACGCGGCGTCGACCCCGTTCGGGATCACGGCAGGGCGGTCCCGCAGCCGGTAGCCGGCGGCGAGCTCGCCGCTGACCGCGTCGGCGACCGCGACGATCCGGGCGGCGTGGTCGAGGTACCACTGCTCGTAGCGGCGGCTGAACAGCAGCGCGTTGGCGCGGATCAGCGCCGGCCGCAGGCCGCGCTCGGCGATGGCGCCGGTGTCGGCCAGCATCGGGCTGTGGAAGGTCGCGACGATCGGCAGTCGCGTCGGCAGGGGCGGCAGCAACGGCAGGTGGACGTGGAGCAGCTCCGCCCCGTCGGCCCCGGCGGCGAGCCAGCCGGCGAGCTCGCGGCGGGCAAGCGCGTGATGGAGCGGCTGCAGCGGCCAATGCGGGTAGTGGCGCACGCGCAGCCCGGCCACGCGCGATTCGCACCAGGGCGCGAAGGCGGCGTTGCGCGCCAGAATGGTGACCTCGTGGCCGCGCCCCCGCAGCCGCAGCGCCAGCTCGAGCACGTGGCGGCCGATGCCCTCGCGCGGCGGGAAGCGGTTGTTGGTGAGGAACGCCAGGCGCATCGGCCGTTCTCAGCCCACCGCCAACTCGCGGCTGCCGCCGGGTGCGAGGTCCGACGTCCAATAGTAGTCCTGGCCGCTGAGCCGCCGGGCGAGGCCGGTGGGGAGGTGAGGCCCGAGCAAGCCCGTGCGGTAGCCGGCCCAGCTGGCGGCGAGCACGGCCAGGATGCGCGGCAGCTCGGCCGGCGCCTCACGGGCGGCCGTGGCCAGCGCCTTGCGGGCGAAGCTGCGTCCACGGCGCAGGTCGCCCTGCCCCGCCAGCAGCAGGCCCGCATGGAGCCGTCGCGCATAGCCGATGTCGAACTGGCGGCGGAAGGCGCCGCGCGGGCCGAGTCGGTGGGCGTGGCGGACGACGGCGTCGGCAACGTAGGCGATCCGCTCGCCGGCGGCGATCAGCTCGGCCGCGGCGACGGTCTCCTCGGAGACCAGGGTCGGCTTGAAGCCGCCGATCCGGTCGAGGGCGGCACTCGACCAGGCGGCGGCGGCGTTGGAGCAGAAATGCAGGTAGCTGCCGTAGCGGTCGCGGTCGGCGGCGCCGCGCACATGGCTGCGCTCGGGATAGCTGAAGCTGCGGCCGGCACGCTCGAGCAGGCCGCACTCCGGCCCCGCCACCTGGCGGGCGTAGGCCACCGCCGCCGCGCCGCGCAGGACGGGTTCCGTCAGCCGCTCGAGGAACTCGGGGCCGGTGGCGTGCGCGTCGGGCGTCATCATGACGACCACCGGCGTGCCCAGGCGGCGCCGCGCCAGCTCGCGGGTGAGGCCGTGGTTGAAGCGCCAGCGCGCCACCGACATGGTCTCGGCGCCGAGCGCCTCGGCCGCCTCGACGGTGCCGTCGCCCGAGGAGGAGTTGACCACCAGGATTCGCGGCCGCAGCGGCGAGGCCCGCAGCGGCGCCAGGCAGTCGGCGATGAGATCGCGCGCGCGATGGGTGACCACCACTACCCCGATCGCGGCCTCGCCGGCCCGTCCCGCCGTCATGCGCGCCGTCTCCAGCTTGACCCGCCTCTATCGTCGGGAAAATTATCACTCAACTATTGGTAGATTTCAATTGGAATATTTGCTCGCTAATGGTTCAGGCAGCCACATGCTGGCCGGGATCGAAGTCCGGGATCGCCGCATCGCGCGGCGAGATCACGCGCGGCGCGTCGGGCCACCAGATCGCGAATCCCGGATCGTTCCAGCGCACCGCCCGCTCACGCACCGGGTCGTACGCGCTCGACACCATGTAGAGCAGCAGGGTCGCGTTCTGCCGGGTCATGAAGCCGTGCGCGCAGCCCGGGGGGATCACCAGCAGGCGATGGTTGGCGCCGGACAGCTCAACCACGGCATGCTCGCCGAAGCAGGGCGATTCCGGCCGCAGGTCGAGCACGACGTCGTACAGCTCGCCCTGGAGGCAGGTCACGACCTTGGTCTCGGCGCTGGGGCCGACCTGGTAGTGGAGCCCGCGCAGGGTCCGCGCCCGCTCGGAGAACGACAGGTTGGCCTGCTGCACCGAGGCGGCGACGCCCCATTGCGCCAGCTCGTCGCGACAGAAGCAGCGGGCGAAGTAGCCGCGGCCGTCGACCCTGGGCTCGGTCTGCAGGACGAGCATGCCGGGCAGCGGTCGTGAAACCAGTCGCATGGTACGGGCCTCCGGGCCGCGCAGGTCACAGAGACTGGCCGCACTACCAAACTTCGCCTCAAGGTTGCAACGAAAACAAACTATCACAACGCTTTAGTCGGCGTCTTCAGGACCGTCGACAACCCTGGATATCAAAACTGGCCGCAGCACGATCTCCATGCGCGGGCGTCGCGGGTGTGATAGGGCGCTTCTGATTGAATGGTGAAGCGGGCGCGAGCCCGGGGAGATTTGCCATGACGGCTTCGGTTCATCGACGCCCGCTGCTGGCCGGAGCCATTCTCGCCGCCGGCCGCCACGCCCGGCGCTGGCGCCGCCGACCGGCAGGCCCTGGTGATCGGCACCGGCGGCCAGACCGGCGTCTATTACGAGGTGGGCCAGGCGATCTGCGGCCTGCTCAATCGCGACGAGAGCTTCGCCGGGACGCGCTGCGCCGCGCCGGCGACCGGCGGTTCCATGGCCAACCTGACCGCGGTCGGCTCCGGGCGCATGGCGTTCGCACTGGCGCAGTCGGACACCCAGCACGATGCCGTCCAGGGCCAGCCGCCCTTCGCCGAGCAGGGGCCGATGAGCAACCTGCGGTCCGTGTTCTCGCTGTACACCGAGGCCGTGACAGTGGTGGCCCGCGACGATTCCGGCATCGCGGCACTTGCCGATCTCGAGGGCAAGCGGGTGAACATCGGCAATGCCGGCTCGGGCCAGCGCGCGACCTTCGAGCTGTTGATGCGTGCCCTGGGCTGGAGTGCCGGCGACTTCGCCGAGCTCGGCGAGTGGAAGGCGGCGGAGCAGGCGCAGGCGATGTGCGACGGCAAGGTCGACGCCATCGTCTACATCGTCGGCCACCCGAACTCGGCGATCGCCGAGGCCACGACCGCCTGTGCAGCGCATCTGGTGCCGGTCGAGGGTGCCGCGGTCGACAAGTTCGTCGCCGACAACCCGTTCTACGCCAGCACGACCATTCCCGCAGGCATCTATCAGGGCACGGCCGGTGCGGTACCGACCTTCGGCGTCGTCGCGACGCTGGTGACCTCGAGCGAGGTCGACAGCGACCGGGTCTACGGGCTGGTGCGCGCGGTGTTCACCAACCTCGACCGGCTGCGCGCCATGCACCCGGCGCTGGCGGGCCTCGAACCTCAGCGGATGACGGCGCTCGGCCTGTCGGCCCCGCTGCATCCGGGTGCGGAGCGCTACTACGCCGAGCAGGGCTGGCGCTGAGCGCCCGGCTCAGAACGGGACGGTGCGCCAGTAGATGGTGCTGACAAAGCCGTCCTCGCGCGGGTCGCCGGCCGGCGCCGCGCGCGTGGCGCCCGGCGGTGCCGCCGCGAGCAGGGTCAGGAACGGCTGACTGGAGCCGGTGGGCTCGTGCTCGCGCGGGGCGAGCCCCAGCAGCTTCGCGAAATCGGTGACGAAGGCGCGGTCGCCGCGATCGGTGCGCTTGAGGCCGACGACCACCAGCCGCTCCAGCCCCGTTGAGGCGGGCCGGCCGGCCTCCTGATCCCAGGTGGCGACGGTGAGTGGCAGCACGATCGGCGGGTCGTCCTGCTGCAGCCGAATGCCGGTCAGATCCGGCAGCGGAATGGTCGCGCCGAGGCTGTCGACATAGAAGACGCCGACATCGATCGGGTATTTCCCGCGCTGTTTCAGCGACACGAACAGCGTGTCGCAATGGCGCAGCTGCGGCACCTGCTCGAGCTTCACCGGCATGGCCTGCCCGGCCAGACCCGGATCGGGCTGGGCGCAGTCCGGGTGCGGATCGGCCGCGGTCGGCTCGCCGGCTCGCGGCAGCAGACCGAGCTCGATCCTCAGCGCCTTGGCGGCGGGCGTGGCGGCGAAGGTCTCGCCCAGCTGTGCCAGGCGGTAGCTGGCCGCCCGCGCGCGCAGGCCATCGGCTAGCTGCGCCGCGAGATCCGCGGGCGGCAGCTCCAGGGACAGGCCGCCGCCACCTGCCGCCACCACGTCGTTGACCTGGTCGCCATGCGGCACGAACCACACGGCGCCGCGCGCGGCGCGCACGCTCAGCTCGGCATCGGTGGCATCGGGCGTCAGGACGATCCCGGCCTCGGCGAAATCGCCCGCATGGGCGGCGATGGCCTCGCCGACCGGTGCCGGCAGATCGGGCGCCAGCTCGACCAGGAAGCGGTCGGGCCGCGTCGCCGCGACGGGCTCCGCGAGCAGCCGGGCGGAATCTACCGCAGCGGCGGTCCAGGTCAGGGCGAGCTCGCTCTGCACCAGGCCGAGCCGTTCGACCGTTCCGCGTGCCGCAGGTTCGCCCGCGGCATCGCGGAGCAGGACCTCCGCACCCTCGCGCAGCCCGTGCAAGCGACCCGCGTCGAGCCTCGCCCGCCCGTCCCCGGCGAGCTGCGCCGGCCATCTCGCCTCCGCCTGCCCGTCGCCGAACAGCGCCGCGGACAGATCGCCCTCGAACAGCGGGGTCGGGAAGCTCTTCTGCGCGCCGCCCGCCTCGTCGTAGCCGGCACGCACCAATTGGGCGACATCGAGGTAGGTCGACGAGCCGCCGCGCGCCAAGCCCTGCGCGACGTAGTAGCTGAGCAGGCCGTGCCGTCCCGCATCGGCGGTCCGGGCCGGCAGGGCCAGCTCGTAGGCCAGCTCGTCCGACTGCGCGGCGAAGAACGCGACGACGCCGTCCTCCGAGCGGACACCGAGCGAAGCGTCGGGAGCCGTCGCCGCGGCCGCCGCACTCACCTTGTCGGGCGGCACGCCCAGGCTCTCCGGGCTGACCCAGCGGGGTATCAGCTCGGCATCCCCCGCCGCGCGGGTCCCCGTGCCGGAGTGGCAGCTGTCCATGACCAGCCAGACCTTGGCGTCCTTGGCGCGCAGGCGATCGAGGAACCGGCCGATCTCGTCGTCGACGATGGCGTTGTCGATCGCGTCGACCGAGGCGTCCCACCTGCCGACGTCGAGCGGGAGGAACAGCTCGTCCAGGCCGTCGGGCTCGCCGCGCACGTCCTTGGCCGGCTGCTGGGTGCCGTGCCCCGACATGGCGACGAAGATCTCGTCGCCGGGCTGGGCGTCTGCGACCAGCGCATCGAACGCCTGCAGGATGGCCTGCCGGGTCGGCGACCCTGCCACGGCGATCGCCCCGCCAGCCGGATCGAGCGTGTCGGCAAGCACCTTGATGTCGCCGGGCGCGAAGCCGCGGCGCGTCAGCACGCCGTAGAGCAACGTGGCGTCGTTGCCGGGGCCCTGCAGGCGCATGCGCTCGTCGGGATAGTTCGAGACGGCGATCAGCAGGGCACGCTGTGTAGCCAGGGCCTCGCCCGCAGGCAGCACGGCCGCAAGCAGCGCAAGGACAAGCGCCGACAATGGCGTGAAGGACATCACTTATCCCCGCCTACCCGGCAAGCATTGACGGCCGGATATTTCATAAAACCGCCACGAATACACGACAGGCAATGCGCTGTGTCCGACGTGGGCCGCGCTGTCGCTCCTAGATGATGAATCTCCAATCGTGCAGATTTGGGAAGACCGCAAGGCCGAAATGCGCTATTCCACATCTAAGCGATCGCCACTCTACTAGTGCAAGCAAGATGATGGCATATTTCAACCGATATTATTCATCGGATGATCCGCTTGGATATGTCCGAAGTACGCCGGTGCCGACGGCTCGGGCGGCCAGTGCGCCGCGCCAGGCGCGGGCAGCCGTCGCGAGCGGCACGATCCTGGCTCTGTCTTTCGCCCTGGTGGGCTGCGAAACCGCAACGGCGGTCAAGGACAAGGTCGTCGAGGTCGCGAGCGACACGGGCAGCTACATCTCGACCCAGGCCTCGCACGCGGCGGATTTCGTGATGGGCCGCAAGAGCGGCTCGCTGGAGAACGACGGCACCTCCTGCTTCACCTCCGCCCGCCTCCCGTTCTACGCCGCGGTCGACGAGGTCACCGAGGCGCAGCGCATCGAGTACGGCGCCGCCGCCGGGGTGGCCGTGGCGACGTTCGCCGCGTTCTACGCCGATTCGGTGGTGGCGAAGATCGCCGCGATCGGTTTCGGCGCCACCATGGTGGCCGTGATCGCGAACATCGAGGCGGACAACGAGCGCATCGCCAACGTCAGCTCGACCTTCAAAGGCCTGGTGAGCTGCCGGCAGCAGGAAGCCAAGGGCATCAACAAGGAATACCGCAATCGCGCGATGACCCGCTCGACGGCCGAGGAGCGGCTGGCCAAGCTGCGTACCCTGATGGCGGAGGATGTCGAGGTGGCGCAGGGCGCCAACGCCATCCTGACCGCGCGTACCGATGGCTACGAGCTCTCCACCCAGCAGGCGCAGGAGAAGGCGCCCGCGGCGAAGGGCGCCAAAGAGACCAAGGAGCGCAAGCAGCAGACCAAGGAGGCGAACGCCGCCATCCAGAGCAACCAGAAGGGGCTGGCCCAGCAGACGGCGAGCATCGAGCAGGCGGAGGCGTTGAGTGGATCGGATGGCTTCAACCTGAGCTGGCTGCGGGCACCGTGGATCGTGCTCGCAGGGCTCGGTCAGCCCTAGGCCAGGGGGGCGGCGCACCATCATGGCGGCCGGCAGGGCAGCAACGCGGCGATGCCGCCTCGCCATCGGCGGGCTGCTGCTGGCGGTCGGCATCTTACTGGGCGGCCCGGCCCGGGCACAGGAGGCACCGGAACCGGTCCGCACGCCGTTCCTGATGATCGACACCGAGATGCATGTCGGGCCGGTCACCGCCATCGCCACCGACGGCACGGCCGAGCTCGTGGCGACGGGCTCGGCCGACAAGTCGATCCGCCTGTTCGCCGCCGCGGACGGCCGGCTGCTGCGCAAGGTGGTGCTGCCGCTGGGCGATGCCCTGATCGGCGGCGTGACCGGGCTCGCCATGGCCCCGGACGGCAGCCGGCTGCTGGCCGGGACGGTCTCGTTCGATACCGGCAGCGAGTTCGACGAGGGCTCGCTCTACCTGGTCGAGCCGCAGAGCGGGACGCTGCTGGGACGGATGAAGCACTTGCCGGCGGCACCGTCGCAGGTGCGCTACTCGCCGGACGGCAGCCGGATCGCGCTCGGCTACGGCCAGCGCGGCTTCGCCCTGGTGACGGCGCAGGGCAAGCCCGTGTTCCAGGACCTCAAGACCCCGATCGCCGCGCTGGCGCTCGGCGACGACCGCCTCGTGACGATCTCGGAGAGCGCCGAGGTCAGGATGTTCCCGATCGCCGGCGACAAGGTGGGTGAGCCGAGCCTGCTGCCGATCAAGTCCGCCGGGCAGCCCTTCTCGATCGCTCTGTCGCCCGACGGCGCTAGGCTGGCGGTCGGCTATCTGGATCGTTCCTTCGTCGACGTGGTCACGCTGGGCAAGAAGACGAAAGTGCGGCTGGAGCCGCCGCCCGATCTCGCCGACGGCAATCTGGCGCTGGTCGCCTGGACGCGCGGTGCCAAGCCGATGCTGGTGGCCGGCGGCACGCTGCAGTCGCTCGATCTGGAGAACGTGCTGGTGGCGTGGCCGGACGGCGCCGGCGACGCCGCCGCGCCGCTGCCGGTGGCGACCGACGCCGTCACCGCGCTGGCTCCGGCCGGCGAGGACGGGATCGTCTTCGCCACGGCCGATCCGGTCTGGGGCAAGGCGCAGGTCGAGGCCGACGGGGCGCTGCGGCTGCTCGCCCAGCGCAAGGGCGAGCGCCTCGACTTCCGCGAGCTGCCGGCGCGCGGCTTCGCCGTCGCCCGGGACGGCGGCAGCGTCCTGTTCAGCGACCGCGATCCCACCCTGCCGCCGCTGCGCTTCGATCTCGACGCTCTGGCGCTCACGCCCGACCCGCCCCCCGATGCCGGGCTGGTCGAGCCCGACCAGGGCCGCGTCGCCAAGCTGCTGGGGGCGTGGCGCTACTCCACCGCCCCGTCCCTGCAGGGCAAACGGCTCGAGCTCGGCAAGGGCGAGCGCGCGCTGTCCGCCGATCTCGATATCGCCGGCGAGCGGCTGCTGCTCGGCACCGACGACCGGCTGCGGCTCTACGGCAAGGCGGGCGAGGAGCTGGCCAGCCGCCGGCTGACAGCGGCCGCCTGGGCGGTGGCGCTGGCCCCGGACCGGCCGCTGCTGGTGGCGGCGCTGGGAGATGGCTCGATCCGCTGGTACAGCCTGCGCGAGGACGCCCTGCTCGCCGAGATCGCCGGCCTGTTCGTCGCCGCCGACGGCGAGCGCTGGGTCGCCTGGACCG
The DNA here is from genome assembly GCA_046349415.1 of Geminicoccaceae bacterium. Taxonomy (GTDB): domain Bacteria; phylum Pseudomonadota; class Alphaproteobacteria; order Geminicoccales; family Geminicoccaceae; genus Benzoatithermus. Next base: position 11,939 of record JAXMCJ010000049.1, on the reverse strand, counting down.
GAGACGGGCTGTTCGCCCATGCCGACCGCGGCGGGGCGGCGCTGGTCGGCTACCAGCAGAACGGGTCGACCAAGGCGCCCACCGGCACCTGGCTGCCGTTCGACCAGGCTTATCGCCTGTTCTACGACCCCGAGGCGGTGCGCGGCGTGCTGGCCGCACCCGAGCAGTGGCTCGCGATCGCCCGCGCCGACCGGGTGAAGGCGCTGTTCGACGGGCTGGCCCTGCCGCAGCTGACGGTCCAGGCCTATTGCCCGCTGCCGGCCATGCCGCCGCAGGTGGCAACCCGCGGGCTGGTTAACGTCAAGGCGAAGAAGGTGCCGGCCGCGGCGACCGACGGCGACGGCTGCGTCGAGCTCGCCGCCGCAGGGGGTGTGGCCACCGCGCTGCGCGAGCTCGCCGTGCCCGGCGACAGCGAGGCCCTGCGCGTCCGGCTCGGCGTCACCGCCGGCAGCCGCGGGCTGGCCGTGGTCGACGCGCTCGCCGACGGCCGCAATGCCGGGCGGGTGGCCCTGCCCGCCGGCGACGGCGCGCCGCTGGCCGCGGGCGAGCAGGTCGAGGTCGAGCGCGTGGTGCCGCTGGCCGACGCCGCGACCAATCTCGTGTTCCGGGCCTACGACGAGGCCGGCGTCGCCAGCCAGTCGGCGCCCCTGCTGGTCCGGCGCGAGGGCCCGCCGCCGGCGCCGCCCACCACGCTGCACGTGCTGGCCGTGGGCGTGAACGCCTATCAGGGCGCCTGGCCCAAGCTGAACCACGCCGCGACCGACGCGCAGACCTTCGCCGACCTGATCGAGGCGGCCCCGCCCGCGGCCTACGCCAAGGTCGACGTGCGGCGGATCAGCGACGCCGAGGCCGACCGCGGCCGGCTCGAGGCCGAGCTGCGCGACCTGGCGGGGCGGGCGCGCCCAAACGATGCGCTGCTGGTCTATCTCGCCGGGCACGGCACCGCCGACGATGCCGGCAGCTACACCTTCGTCACCAGCAACGCCACCGACGTCGCAGGGGTCGACAAGGAAGGGATGACCGGGGGCGAGCTGGTCCAGGCGATCGCCGAGATCCCCGCCCGCAACAAGTTCCTGTTCCTCGACACCTGCTATTCTGGCGCCTTCGACATGCGCGGCCCGGACCTATTGGCGCACGAGGGCGGCTTCCTCGTGCTCACCGCCGCCAGCAACGTGCAGCAGGCGCTCGACAGCTATGACGGCCGCAACGGCACGCTGGCCTACGTCATCCGCGAGAAGCTGACCGACCCCAAGCTGGCGCCCGGCGAGCCGATCGACGCGCTGCAGCTGGGCATGTTCGCCCGCAAGGAGGTCCAGCGCCTGGCGGCCGAGCGCAACTGGCAGCAGAACGCCAACTTCAAGATGGTGAGCCAGGACCTGCAGGAGTTCCCGATCGCGGAGGTCAAAGGCCAGGCGGGCAATGGACAGTAGGTCGGGACCTGGCCCAACCTGCAGCCGCCATCCGAGCTACCTCCGCCATATTTCCTCGTCCATAGCGTTGCGAGACGAGACATGGTTCGATGGTTGAAGCGGCATTTGAAGTATTGGGTTTCCCATCTAGACATGGGCGCGCTGGTCGGCGCTATATCGCTCGGCATCGTCTTCGAGACGCTGGTGTTTCTGGCGTTTGAGCAGGGGTACTTTTATTCTGAAAGAAATTCCATCACTGACAAAGTTGCTAATCTATTCCGCGGCCATGCACCGCCGGGCAGCCAACGGCCAATCATCTTCATCGACATTGATGATGAAACCTACAACAACTATCTTGATCGGCCAGCGATGCTGCCACGGGATCAAATCACGAAGATTGCTCAAGTGCTTACTCCGCCGGAAAGCGAGAATGTTGAGGATCTAAATCCTGCCGCTGGACGTCCGCTTGTCGTCCTATTCGACATTGATTTCTCCGCTCCCTCCACTCCCTCCAAGAACGATGAGGATTTGCAGGGCGCACTGGCCAGGCTAGGCGGCTCGATCCCTGTCGTCCTTGTGGAATCGGCCTATCGCGCCGATCAGGAGGGCAAGAATGGATGCCGAGTGGGGGACCAGGCACCATTTGACCCCAGCAAGAAAGAGGGAAGGAACGTAAACTGCGGTACCGCGTCGCTCCACCGGGCGGACGATCACGTGATCCGGAAATTCCCACTATGGACCTTGTCATGCAATGGGCGATCCGCATCGATCACACCGTCTGCGCCGTTGCTGACTGCCGCTTTCGCCCTGCACGATCCGGTTGCCCGATCGCAGCCGGGGGCCGATCCGAATCCGGTTGCCCGATCGCAGCTGGAGGCTGATCTGAAGGTTGCCGTCCCGTCGGACTGCGAACTGCGCGGTGATCGCTACGCAACCGTGACGCTGGGCGGGTTTGCCAACGGCACATTTGACATCGATGTTCGGGAGCCGATGACACCAATCGATTTTGCAATCCCGCCCTCAGCGGGAGATTCTCCTACAATCGATAGGAGCCAGTGGGGCAATGGCAACGAGCAGGTGCCACTGCTCAGGCGGGTGTCAGCGGAAACAATTCTCCGCAATGCCGGGTCCGTTGCGCCGACATTCTTCGATGGCTCGATCGTCATAGTTGGCGGCAGCTTCTCCGACAGCAAGGACCTCCACCCCACGCCCGTGGGGGAGATGCCCGGTGCTCTTATTTTGGCGAATGCGATCAACACGCTGTTGGCCTACCAAGGACCCATCGCTCATGCGAGTGGCTTCGAGCATGCAGTGTGGTCGATGATACTGATCGCAGCCATCGGATTGGCTTTCGCCTATAAGATTCCCGGTGGGGAGGGGCGCATTGGGAATGACGCGATGGTGGCATTTGTAGTCTGGGCGATAATTATTGCAACTGCTTGGATAATCTCACCATATTGGCTCGATCTCGCCTTGCCTATAACGGCTCTTTCCTTGAAGGCCAAATATCATGGCATATTAAAATTCATGCAGCCAAGAAGCTCGCAATGATTGAGCGGGAGTGCCTCATGCTCAACACCAGTCCGGTATCGAGCAGGTCGCTGGCTGAATGGCGTATAGGCCGCCATATGATTTTGCTCGCTGGTGTGCTCAGTGCGCCCTGCGCTGCTTACGCCGAATCAGCTTTAGGATTCATTGAGAAACTGGCGGATATCAATTCAAACCAATGCCTGATTGAGCATGCGGGAAGCGAACCTGCGCACTGCTGGATATTGAGCGAAGTAAGCGCAGGCGATCATATCAAGATTGCCGCGGGGGGCGTGCTGACGCTCAGGCTCTATAGCGGAAAATCGAAGGTGCTTGGCAGTCCTGGGGGCACGCTGAAAGCCGACTCGAACACCGCCGGGCCGAGCTTGCTAAACCCTCTGAGACAGCTTTTCGCGACTCTACTCGATCGCAAGAAGGAAACTGGGACCGTATTGGCCGCGGTGCGCGGCGACGATTCCCGCTCCGTGACGGCGCCGCTCCTGGATGCCGACATCGCCGCATTGGCCGCCGGGCAGCGCGGGCTGGCCCTGCGCTGGAGCGGCGGGGTGGCGCCTTATGCGCTGAGCATCGCCGCCGACGATCCCTTGCTCGACCTGCCCGCTCTTGCGACCGCCGAGCTGCCGCCACAGTCACTCGACCTCACCCCTGGCGACTACACGCTGACCATCACGGACGCCAAGGGCACCGAGATCGAGCGCGACGTGGAGGTGGTGGCGGCGGACGAGGTGCCCGGAGCGCCGGAGGATCCGGGGCTGGCGCAGCTGCCGGCGGAGTATCACACGCTGGCGCAGGCCGGGTGGCTCAGCCAGCAGGAGGATGGCAGGTGGCGCTGGGAGGCGTGGCTGCAGCTGCAGACGCTGCCGCCGGACTTCGCCCCGGGGCGGCTCCTGGCCGACGCGCTGGCGCGGGGCGAGCCCTGAGCGAGGCTACCCCTTCCAGGGGGCGGCGCCGGATTCCCACAGGCTCTGCACGATCTCGCGGTCGCGCAGCGTGTCGACGCAGGACCAGAAGCCCTCGTGGGGGTAGGTCATGAGCTGGCGCTCGGCGGTCAGGCGGGCGAGCGGGCGCTGCTCGAGCACGCAGTCGGCATCGGTGGAGAGATAGGCGAGCGCGCCGCGGCGGAAGAACAGGTAGCCGCCGTTGACGAGCTCCTGCGTCCGGCTCGGCTTCTCGACGAAGCTCGCGCTGCCGTCCTCGTGCAGCGTCAGCCTGCCGAACTGCGAGGGCGGATGCACGCCCAGCATGGTGCCGAGCCGGTCGTGGCCGAGGTGGAAGCGGAGCTCGGCGCCGAGGTCGGCGTCGGTCAGGCCATCGCCATAGGAGACCGCGAGATGCTCGGCGTCGCCGAGATAGCGCGCCGCGGCCCGGGCGATCCGCGCGCCGGTCATGGTCGAAGCGCCGGTGTAGGCCACCGTGACCTGCCAGGGCGGCAGCCGGTCGGGGTCGTGATACGCGATGCGACCTGCGGACAGGTCGACCGTCAAGTCGCTGTTGAGGGCGGCGAAGTTGGCGAAATACTCGCTGATCACCTCGCCGCGATGGCCAGTGCAGAGGATGAAGCGGCGGAAGCCGAAGCGGGCGTACCAGGTCATGATGTGCAGGATCATCGGCTTCTCGCCGATGTCGAGCATGGGCTTGGGGCGCATGGCGGCGATCTCGCCCAGCCGCGACCCCTGCCCGCCGCACAGCAGGAAGACCGGGACCTCGGCCGGGTCAGGCGTAGGCATGTAGGCGCTCGCGGCGAGGCTGCGGCTCGGCGCGGCGCGGGACGCGGTCGAGTGCCGCATAGGCGCGGATCTGGTCGAGCAGCCAGCCGGCGTCGCACTCGCGGAGGAGGGCGCGGTAGCCGTCGACGGCCCAGTTCACGGCCTCCTCGGTGGTGAGCCGCGGCCGCCAGCCGAGCCAGCGGCGCGCCTGCTCGGAGGACAGAAGCAGCGTCGGCACCTCGACCGCCAGGTCGCGCGCGCCCTCCAGCCAGCGGCCGCCGCCGAAGCGCTCGGCTGCCGCCTCGGCGATCTGCCGCGCGGTCCAGACCACCTCCTCGTCGGGGCCGAAGTTCCAGGCGGTCGAGAACGAGGCGGGATTGGCGACCAGCCGCTCGGCCAGGAGCAGGTAGCCCGCCAGCGCGTCCAGCACGTGCTGCCAGGGACGGATGCCTTCCGGATGGCGCAGCACGGCCGGCTCGCCCGCCGCGAAGGCGCGGACCAGGTCGGGCAGCAGGCGCCCGGGCGAGAAATCGCCGCCGCCGATGACGTTGCCGGCCCGCACCGTGGCCACCCCGACGCCGGCATCGGCCGGGAAGTAGCAGGAGCGGTAGGCGTGGGCGACGAGCTCGGCACATGCCTTGCTGGCGCTGTAGGGGTCGTGGCCGCCCAGCTCGTCGCCCTCCGCACAACGCCGATCCGGCCGGCGATAGCATTTGTCGCTGGTGATCAGGACCACCGCCTGCAGCGAGGGCAGGCGACGGGCAACGTCGAGAATGTTGGCGGTGCCGAGGATGTTGGTCTGCAGCGTGGCGAGCGGCTCGACGAGGCTGGCCGAGACCAGGGCCTGGGCCGCGAGGTGGAAGACGATCTCGGGCTGCACCTCCTCGAGGTGCCGGGCGAGCTCCTGCCGGGAGCGGACGTCGACCATGCGGCTGTCGATGCGGGCGGCGAGCCCTGTGGCGGCGAACAGTGACGGGTCGGTGGCGGGCGGCAGGGCGAGCCCGGTCACCTCGGCGCCGAGCTCGCCGAGCCAAGTGGCCAGCCAAGCGCCCTTGAAACCGGTGTGCCCCGTGACCGCGACCCGACGGCCGGACCAGAACTGCGGGTTCGCCATCGACCACCTCCGTCCATGCCATCCTGGCATCAACTCAAGCGCGAATATATTAATGTTAACTTGCCTTTTAGGGAAATTGCAACAGCTTATCCACAGGCTCGACGCAGCCACGGTTGCCGGCCACGGCGCCACGCCCTAGGCCGGGGGCGGAGGCAACCGCGCATGCGCGCACCAGTGGTGCATCACCCAGCCTATGTGACGCCGCTGCCGGCGGCGCATCGGTTTCCGATGCCGAAGTTCGCCCGCCTGCTCGCCTGTCTGCGCGAGACCGGGCTGCTCCTGCCCGAACAGGAATTCGTACCCGAGCCGGCGCAGCGAGGCTGGCTCGAGCTGGCGCACGACGTCGGATATGTGGCGAGCGTGCTCGAGCAGCGCCTGGACGAGGCGGCGGTGCGCCGGCTCGGCCTGCCGATGTCGCCGGTGCTGGCACTCCGCAGCCGCTGCGCGGTCGCTGGCACGGTGCTGACCGCGCGCCTCGCCCTCGAGCACGGCATCGCCTGCAACACCGCCGGCGGCAGCCATCACGCCTTCACCGGACACGGCGCCGGATTCTGCGTGTTCAACGACGTGGCCGTGGCCGCGCGGCTGCTGCTGGCCGAAGGTGCGGTCAGCCGGGTGCTGGTGGTCGACCTCGACGTCCACCAGGGCGACGGCACCGCCGCGATGCTCGCCGACGAGCCGCGCGCCTTCACGCTCTCGGTCCACTGCCGCACCAACTTCCCGGCGCGCAAGCAGCAGAGCGATCTCGACGTGGCGCTGGATGCGGAGGTGGGCGATGCCGACTATCTCGGCCTCGTCGATCGGCTGCTGCCGGCGCTGCTGGAGCGGGTGCGGCCCGACCTCGTCCTCTACAATGCCGGCGTGGACCCGCATCGCGACGATCGGCTGGGGCGGCTGGCGCTGACCGACGCGGGCCTGGCCGAGCGCGAGCGTCTGGTGCTGGATGCCGTCAGGTCGCGCGGGCTGCCGCTCGCCTGCGTCGTCGGCGGCGGCTACGCCGACGATCTCGACGTGCTGGCCCGCCGCCATGCGCTGCTGCACGAGGCGATCGCGGCGCTCCCGAGCTGGTAGGCGACCGCTTCTGGCTCAGACCTGGACGATCTTACCCGGGTTCATCAGGTTCTGCGGGTCGAGCGCGCGCTTGACGGCCACCATGACGTCGAGCGCGGGGCCGGCCTCCTCGGCCAGGCTGTCCATCTTGCCGAAGCCGATGCCGTGCTCGCCGGTGCAGGTGCCTTCCATGGCGATGGCGCGGCGGACCAGGCGCTTGTTGAGACGCTGTGCTGTGGCGTGCTCCTCCGGCTTGGCGGGATCCAGCAGCATCAGCAGGTGGAAGTTGCCGTCGCCGACATGGCCGACGATCGGCGCCAGCATCCCCGCCTCGGCGAGATCGGCCCGGGTCTCGTGGATGCAATCGCCCAGGCGCGAGATCGGCACGCACACGTCGGTGGCCCAGCCGACACAGCCGGGGCGCAGCGAGAGCGCGGCATAGTAGGAGTCGTGCCGCGCCTGCCACAGCTTGTTGCGGTCCTCGGCACGCGAGGTCCACTGGAAGTCCTGGCCGCCATGCTCGGCGGCGATGGCCTGGGCCAGCTCGGCCTGCTCGCGCACGCCCGCCTCGGTGCCGTGGAACTCGTAGAACAGGGTGGGTGCGACCCGGTAGCCCTGAAGCTTGGAGTAGTTGATGCAGCCCTGCATCTGCAGCTCGTCGAGCAGCTCGATGCGCGCCACCGGGATGCCGGTCTGGATGGTCTGGATGACCGCGCGCACCGCCTCGTCGACGCCGGGAAAGCCGCAGACCGCGGCCGAGATCGCCTCCGGCACGCCGTAGAGCTTGACCGTCACCTCGGTGATGATGCCGAGCGTGCCCTCCGAGCCGACGAACAGGCGCGTCAGGTCGTAGCCCGCCGAGGACTTGCGGGCGCGGCCGCCGGTGCGGATCACCCGGCCGTCCGCCAGGACCACGGTCAGCCCGAGCACGTTCTCCTTCATCGTGCCGTAGCGGACCGCATTGGTGCCCGAGGCGCGCGTCGCCGCCATGCCGCCGAGGGTGGCGTCGGCACCGGGGTCGATCGGGAAGAACAGGCCCGTGTCGCGCAGATGGGCGTTGAGCTGCTTGCGCGTCACCCCGGCCTCGACGGTGGCGTCGAGATCCTCGGGGTGGACCGCCACCACCTTGCCCATGCGGGTGAGGTCGAGCGAGACGCCGCCGCGCAGGGCCGCGACATGGCCCTCGAGCGACGTGCCGGCGCCGAAGGCGACCACCGGCACGCCGTGCTCGGCGCAGACCTCGACGATGCGGGCAACCTCGACGGTCGATTCGGCGAAGGCCACCGCCTCCGGCGCGTGCAGGGCGTGGTAGGCCTCGCCGCGACCGTGCTGCTCGCGCAGGGCGGCGGCGGTCGAGAACCGGTCGCCGAGCAGCTGTCGCAGTGCGTCGAACGGTCGGGTGCGGTCCGGCGGTGCCGCGGCGGTCTGGTCCATGGTGCCTCCCTCGTCTGCGGTGTGACGGGCGCCCCGTTCTACGTCAGGGCTTCGGGGTAGTGCCAGCCCGGACACACCCGATCGGGACGCGCGCAGCGAGTACATATCCCAATACACTATTGGCAGCGATCGCGCGGCCGCTGCGCGGGCCGCCCTTTACATTCCGCTTACCCCTTCGAGGGCAATATGGGGGTGTGGAGATCATCTTGATGTCGAGCGAAGCAAAAGACGGTGCGAGGGCGGAGCGGGCGGCCGAGCAGGCGAGCAGCATGGAGCGGCGCGAGGCGTTGCGCCGCTTCGGCGTCTACGCGGCGTGCACCGCACCCGCGATGACGGTGCTGCTCGCCTCGCGGCAGAGCGAGGCCGGCAGCTTCTTCAACAATGGCGACGCGCATCGCGGCGGCAATTCCGGCTTGGCCGGGCGCAGCGGCGGTGGCGGCAATGGTGGCGGTGGCGGTGGCGGCGGCGGTGGTCGACCGATCTTTGGCGGCGGCGGCGGCGGTGGTGGTGGCGGCGGCTGCGGTTTTTCCTGCTGAACCCCCGGTCTCCTTGCAGGGGTGATTCGGGCCGGGGCATCGCCCCGGCCCATTCTTTGCCGACCTCGTCGTGAGTCAGCCTTGCTGGCAATCGAGACCTTCCCCTGGGCGGCATGGCCCTGGTCCGCGCCGCAGGCGGCAACGCGGTGGCCGTGGTCGACGGCCGGGCGCGCGACATCCTGGAGGCCCTCGGCCGCGGCGAATGCGAGACCGCGCTCGCGCGCCGCCACAGCGACCCCGCCGGCGGCCTCACCGCGGCGACCGGCCAGATCGCGGCGCTGAAGCGGCTGTGGGCCGAGCTGTCGGCCCGCAGCGCGACGACCTCACCGACAGAGATGGCAGCAGACGAGGATGGGACTGCCGCACTCGACGTCGTCTGCCGGCTCGGCGAGCGTCCCGTTCGGCTGCAGGTCTGGCCGCGGACGCTCGCCCGCGTGCTCGCGGCGGTCACGGGTCCGTGCCATGCGCCCGCGGCGGACGCCGGCGCGGCCACGATCGCGGTGCGGCGCGTGGCCGGCCGCTACCGGCTGACGGTCGACGGCGAGCCGCGTCTGGCGACGCGCGATCTGATGCTGGCGCGCAGCGAGGTGCTGCGCCACCTCGTGCTGGCGGCGCATCCCGATCGCCGCTGGCTGGCGGTGCTGCACGGCGCCGCGGTCGTCGGCCCGCAGGGTGCTGCCCTGCTGTGCGGCGCCAGTGGCTCGGGCAAGAGCACGCTCACCGGCATGCTGGTGAGCGGCGGCCTGGCGCTTGCCACCGACGACTACGCGCCGATCGAGGCCGGCTCGCGCGCGGTGGCCGGTCCGCTTCGGCATGAGCGTCAAGGAAGGCAGCTGGCCGCTGCTCGCCCAGCACTTCCCTGGACTCGCCAGGGCGCCGGTGATCCGCACGCGCGGGCGGCGGCAGCGCTACGTGACGCCCCCGGCCTGGGCGGCGGCACCGGCGCCGGTCCGCTGCCTCGTGTTCCCGCTCTACGTCGCGGGCGAGCCGCTCGAGCCGCTGCGCCTGGCACCCGGGGAGGCGCTGGCGCTGCTGGCGCGCAGCGGCGGCTGGTACGAGAGCTCGCCCGAGCGGCTGGCCGAGCTGACGCAATGGGTCGGCGAGGTGCCGGCCTATGCGCTGAGCTACGGCGACAGTACCGCCGCGGTCGCGGCCGTGCGCCGGCTGCTCGCCGCCGCATGAAGCGGAGCCCGTTCGCCCTGCTGTGCGCGCTGCTGCTGGTGACCCTGCGGCAGCGGCCGGCCGACCCGGCGCTCGCCGCGGCGCTGGCACGGCCCGGCATCGACTGGCCGCGTCTGGTCACGCTGTCCGGGGTCCATCTGCTGACCCCGCCCTGGCGCCCGCGCTGGGCGACCCGGCGCTGCGGCCGCAGGTGCCGGCAGATCTGCTGTTCTACCTGGACGCAATGCTGACGGCGGCGACCGAACGCAATCTGGCGCTCCGCCGCGAGCTCGAGGTGGTCGCCGCCTGCCTCAACGAGGTCGAGGTGATCCCGGTCGTGCTCAAGGGCGGGGCGCGGCTGATCGACGAGCTGTGGCCCGACCCGTCCCTGCGCTTCATGCACGATCTCGACCTGCTCGTGCCGGAGCAGGCGCTGCCCGCCTGCCAATCGCGGCTGGCGGATGCCGGCTGGCTTCCGGTCGACGACGGGGCGGAGCACGGCGACCACCATCTCGTCATGGTCCATCCGCAGGCGCCGGCGCGGATCGAGCTCCATCCGGCAGCACTGGCCCCACCCCATGCCGACCTGTTGCCCGCGGCGCGCATGCTCGGCCGCGCGGTCCCCACGCAGCTCGGTGCGGCCACGGTGGCGCTGCCCGCGCTGGAGGACCAGCTCGTGCATCTGGTGGCGCACGGCATGCTGCACCACCAGTTCCTGCGCAACGGCCGATTCCTGCTGCGCGACGTGATCGAGCTTCACCTGCTGGCGACGCGCGCCGGCCCTGCGGCCACTATGGCCGCGCGCGAGCGATTCGTCGCGACCGGCGTCGGGCTCGCCTGGGACGTAGCGGCGGAGCTCGACGCGCGCTGCCTCACCGGCGACCGGATGCGCCGCTCGCGCGCCGCCCGGCTGCTCGCCCTGCGCATGCTGCTGCAGCAGCGCGGGCCGGCGGCGATGCTCGCCCTCGGCCCGCTCGGCTGGCTGGCGGCGAGCCTGTGCGCCGGCCAGCCGGGCGACCGCACCTTCTGGGACCCCCGCCGCCTCGCCGGCCGGCTGGCGATGTTCTACCGCAAGACTCGCTGGTAGCCGCGCCCGCGGGTTGACCGCACCCGCCACGGCAGCACCCGTATCGCTCTGGTATGGCGGTTGCTATCACTGCCGGCACGGATGGCGGACCGGCACGGGGGAACGTGGATGCACAGGGGCATGATGGCGCTCGGGGTGGTGTGCGCGGCGGCGATGGCCGGCGCCACGCCCGCGACGGCACTCGACAAGGTGACCTTCGGCACCAACTGGAAGGCGCAGGCCGAGCATGGCGGCTACTATCAGGCCGTCGCCGACGGGACCTACGCCAAGTACGGCCTGGACGTGACCATCCGCCAGGGCGGGCCGCAGGTGAACCACTCGCAGCTGCTCGCCGCGGGCAAGATCGACTTCAACATGGGCGGCAACCTGTTCGGCCAGTTCAACTACACCCAGGCCAGCGTGCCGATGGTGACGGTGGGCGCCATCTTCCAGAAGGAGCCGCAGGTCCTGCTGGCGCATCCCGACACGGGCGTGCAGGAGCTGGCCGACCTGGACGAGAAGACCTTCTTCATCTCCAACGACGGCCTGCAGACCTATTGGCTGTGGCTGAAGCAGGTCTACGGCTACTCCGACGACCAGGTGAAGCCCTACACCTTCAACGCCGCCCCGTTCCTCGCCGACCAGAACTCGGTGCAGCAGGGCTACGTCACCTCCGAGCCGTTCGCGATCAAGCAGGAGGGCGGCTTCGAGCCGGTCGTGCTGATGATGGCCGACTACGGCTACGACACCTACTCCACCACGATCGAGACCTCGCAGAAGCTGATCGACGAGAACCCCGACCTCGTGCAGCGCTTCGTCAACGCCACGATCGACGGCTGGTACAGCTATCTCTACGGCGACAACGCCAAGGCCAACGCGCTGATCAAGGCCGACAACCCCGAGATCACCGACGCA
>JAXMCJ010000048.1:0-39977 GCA_046349415.1 Geminicoccaceae bacterium | reverse complement strand
GGGGGCGGCCAAGGCCTCGGCCCTGCCGTCGTTCACGCCGGCGGTCACCACCCTCCTCGGCGTCGTGGCGCTGGGCCACCTGCCGAGCCGGCTCGAGGTGCTGGGGATGGTGCTGGCGACGCTGGGCCTGCTGCTGGCGATCCTCGGCCCCGGGCCGCATCATGCCAAGGTTCGGCCCGATCGGGGCGATTGAGCCCGAGGCCACCCTCAGCCCCGCCAGCGCAGCGCCTCGACCAGGAGCGCGAAGGCCGGGGTGTGCTGGCGGCGGCTCGGATAGTAGAGGTGGTAGCCGGCGAACGGCGCGCACCAGTCCTCCAGCACGCGGACGAGGCGGCCGTCGGCGACGGGCTCGAGGATCCGGTCCTCCGGCAGGTAGGCGAGGCCCAGGCCGGCCAATGCGGCCTGCAGGCGCAGGGCGATGTTGTTGAAGACGAGCTGCCCCTCGACGCGGACCTTGAGCTCGCGGCCGTGGCGCTCGAACTCCCAGACATAGAGCCCGCCATAGGTGGGCAGGCGCATGTTGATGCAGCCGTGCGCGGTGAGGTCCTGCGGTGTGGCGGGTGCCGGGTGCTTGGCGAGATAGGCGGGCGAGCCCACCACGGCCATGCGCATGTCGGGGCCGATGGGCACGGCGATCATGTCCTTGGCCACCTGCTCGCCCAGGCGCACGCCGGCGTCGTAGCGCTCGGCCACGATGTCGGTGAGGCCGTAGTCAACCACGATCTCGACCCTGATGTCGGGGTAGGCCGGGAGGAAGCGTTCCAGCGCCGGCCACAGCACCGCCTCGGCGGAATGCTCGCCGGCGGTGATCCGGATGGTGCCCGCGGGCCGGTCGCGCAGCTCGCTCAAGGCCGCGAGCTCGCCGTCGATCTCCTCGAGCCTGGGGCCTACCGAGCGCAGCAGCCGCTCGCCGGCCTCGGTCGGCGCCACGCTGCGGGTGGTGCGGCTGAGCAGGCGCAGCCCCAGCCGCTGCTCCAGGCCCCGCACGGTGTGGCTGAGTGCCGACTGCGACACGCCGAGATGGGCCGCGGCGCGGGTGAAGCTGCGCTCGCGGGCCACTTCCACGAAGGCCAGCAGGTCGTTGAGGTTCTCGCGCGGCATTCATGATTCCAGCTCATGAGAGCGTGCGGACTTTACGCGCTAATCCCGGCCGGTCGAGCGTCCTACCTGTTGCCGTGCGGAATTCCAGCAGGAGAGGGCGCATGGAGATCAGGCGGGTCGGGTCGCGGCCATCGGGGAAGGGGCCGGCGGACTGGTTCACCGGCAGCGTGCGGGTGGATCCGCTGCTGGATGCGCCCGAGCCGGCGCGGGTGGCGGCCGCCATGGTCACCTTCGAGCCCGGCGCGCGGACGGCCTGGCACACCCATCCGCTGGGCCAGCACCTGATCGTCACCGCCGGCTGCGGCTGGGTGCAGCGCGAGGGTGGGCCGGTCGAGGAGATCCGACCGGGCGACGTGGTCTGGTTCGCGCCGGACGAGCGGCATTGGCACGGTGCCGCGGCCACGACCGGCATGACCCACATCGCCATCCAGGAGAAGCAGGACGGCAAGGCCGTCGACTGGGCCGAGCACGTCACCGACGAGCAGTACCAACCGGCTGACAGGCAGGGAGACTGACCTTGCGTGCAACCGTCATGTACCAAGCCGGGGACGTCCGCATCGAGGACGTCCCCGACGCCGCGATCCAGGAGTCGACCGACGCGGTCATCCGGATCACCCGCGCCTGCATCTGCGGCAGCGATCTCTGGCCGTACAACGACCTGGCGCCCGTGCCGGAGGGCCGCCCGATGGGCCACGAGGCGATCGGGGTGGTCGAAGAGGTAGGGAGTGCCGTGCGCACGCTCCGGCGCGGCCAGCTCGTCGTCATGCCGTTCGCCTATTCGGACGGCAGTTGCATGTTCTGCGACGAGGGGCTGCAGACCTCGTGCCTGCACGGCGGCTTCTTCGGCATCGGCGGCGGCATCGGCGGCGCCCAGGCCGAGGCGCTGCGCATCCCGCAGGCGGACGGGACGCTGTTTCCTTTGCCGGTCGGCCCCGACGACGCGCTGATGCCCTCGCTGCTCACCTTGTCCGACGTGATGGGCACCGGCCACCACGCGGCCGTCTCCGCGCGGGTGGCCGCCGGCGGCAGTGTGGCCGTGGTGGGCGACGGTGCGGTCGGCCTGTGCGGGGTGCTGGCGGCCAAGCGGCTGGGGGCGGAGCGCATCATCGTGCTCGGGCGCCATCCCGACCGGATCGCGCTGGCGCGCGCGTTCGGCGCCACGGACTCGGTGAGCGAGCGCGGCGAGGCGGCGGTCGAGGGCGTGAAGGAGCTGACCCGAGGCTTCGGTGTGCATTCCGTGCTCGAATGCGTCGGCACCGAGCAGGCCATCGCCAGCGCGGTGGCGATGGTCCGGCCGGGCGGTGCGATCGGCCGCGTGGGCGTGCCCCACTACGAGGCGGTGCCGAGCGCTCAGCCCACCTTCTACCGCAACATCCACGTCGCCGGCGGCCCGGCTCCGGTCCGCGCCTACGTCGCCGAGCTGCTCCCCGACGTCATGGAGGGCCGGATCGAGCCCGGCCGCGTGTTCGACCAAACCGTCGGCCTCGACGGGGTGCCGGACGGCTACCGCGCGATGAACGAGCGCCGCGCGCTCAAGGTGATGGTACGGCCGTGACCGCACGGACGGCATGATCGGGCGCTGCGGGACCGCGACGATGCTTCCGGCTGACCGTGGGCCGATGGCGGCGCTGCTGGCGATCATGGCGGTGGTGCTGGTGGCCTTTCTGGTCATCGGCCTCGCCTTGCCGGTGCTGCCGCTGCACGTCCACCAGACGCTGGGCTTCGACGCCTTCGTCGTCGGCCTGGTCGCCGGCAGCCAGTTCGCGGCTTCGCTGCTGTCGCGGGTCTGGGCCGGCCACTATGCGGACAGGCGGGGCGGCAAGCGCACGGTGCTCATCGGGCTCGTCGCCGCGGCGGCCGCCGGTGTGCTATACCTCCTGTCGCTCCTGCTCCTGACGGCACCGCTGCTCTCGGTCACGGTCCTGCTGCTGGGTCGGGGGCTGCTCGGCGCCGCGGAGAGCCTGATCATCACCGGGGCCTTGAGCTGGGGCCTCGGCCGCGTCGGCCGCCAGAGCGCCGGCAGGGTGATCGCGTGGGTCGGCATGGCGATGTTCGCCGCGCTGGCCCTGGGTGCGCCGATCGGGACGACGCTCTATGGGCAATGGGGCTTCGCCGCCATCGCGCTGGCGACCGCACTGCTGCCGCTGGCAGCCATGCTGCCGGTCGCGGCGGCGCCGGCGGTACCGGGGGGATCGGGCGGGCGGCCCTCGTTGTGGCGCGTCGCCGGTGCCATCTGGCTGCCGGGCTTGGGTGCAGCCCTGGGCAGCGTGGGCTTCGGGGCCATCCTGACCTTCAGCTCGCTGCTGTTTTCCGGCCGCGGCTGGTCGCCGATCTGGCTGCCCTTCAGCACCTTCGCCGCCTTCCTGATCCTGGCGCGGATCGTCGGCGGCCATTGGCCCGACCGGCTGGGCGGGGCGCGGGTGGCGCTGGTGAGCGCGCTGGTCGAGGCCGTCGGGCTCGCGGTCATCTGGCTGGCCCCCGACCGGCTCACCGCCGCCGCCGGGGCAGCGCTGGCGGGTTTCGGCTACTCGCTGGTCTATCCCGGGCTCGGCCTGGAAGCGATCCGCCGCGCGCCCGCACAGAGCCGCGGTCTCGCCATGGGCGCCTTCACGGCCTGTCTCGATCTGGCGCTGGGCGTCGCCGGCCCGGCGCTCGGCCTGCTGGCGAGCGGCCTGGGCCTCGGCAGCGTCTTCCTCGCCGGCGCACTGATCGTCGCCGCTGCGGCCGGCATCTCGCTGCGGCTGCTACGGACAACAGCCTGAACGGAGAATGGGCATGGAAAAGCGTCGTCTCGGCCGCATCGGCCCCGAGGTCTCGGCGATCGGCTATGGCTGCATGGGTCTCGACTTCGGCTATGCGAACAAGGTGAGCAAGGAGGAGGGCATAGGGCTGATCCGGGCCGCCTTCGAGCGCGGCGTCACCTTCTTCGACACCGCTGAGGTCTATGGCCCGTTCACCAACGAGGAGATGGTGGGCGAAGCGCTCCGGCCCATGCGGAACGAGGTGGTGATCGCCAGCAAGTTCGGCTTCCGCATCGATCCGGCGACCAACCGGCAGGCCGGCATGGACAGCCGCCCCGAGCACATCCGCGAGGTCTGCGACGCCTCGCTCAAGCGGCTGGGCGTCGAGGTGATCGATCTCTTCTACCAGCACCGCGTCGACCCGGCGGTGCCGATCGAGGAGGTGGCCGGCGCGGTCAAGGATCTCATCGCCGCGGGCAAGGTGCACCATTTCGGCCTGTCGGAGCCGGGTGCCCAGACCGTCCGCCGCGCGCATACGGTCCATCCCGTGACCGCACTGCAGAACGAATACTCGCTGTGGACCCGCGGCCCCGAGACCAACGGCATCCTCGAGGCGTGCGAGGAGCTGGGGATCGGCCTGGTGCCCTACAGCCCCTTGGGCAAGGGCTTCCTCACCGGCGCCATGGGCAAGGACACCAAGCTCGGCGAGGGCGATTTCCGCGCCATCCTGCCGCGCTTCACGCCGGAGGCCATGGCGAAGAATCAGGCGCTGGTCGACTTGCTCAAGGCGGTCGGGGAACGCAAGCGCGCCACGCCGGCGCAGATCGCACTCGCCTGGCTGCTGGCGCAGAAGCCGTGGATCGTGCCGATTCCGGGCACCACCAAGCTGCACCGGCTGGAGGAGAATCTGGGTGCGGCCGAGGTGGCGCTGACCGCCGGTGACCTGGCGGAGATCGAGGAAGCTGCGGCCGGCATCGCGATCGAGGGCGAGCGCTATCCGGCACAGCTGATGGCCACGACCGGCCGCTGAACGCGTGGCCGGCGCCGCGCATCGCCATCGCGCGCGCCGGCGGCCCTTTCACGCAGGGCCGCCGGCACGGCTGCTACTTGACGATGGCGGCGAACGGCCGCGTCCATAAGGCGCTGTCGGCCGCGACGTCATGTGCGGTCGCGGACGCGCCGACGCGGCGCTCCGCCTCTGCCAGGGCGACGCGGGTGAGGTCGCCGCGCTCAAGGCCGATGTCGGCGAGCTGGCGGTCGGTGTAGCCGCTCAGCTCGGCCAGGGCGGAGTGGAACTCGCGGCGCACTGACCAGCCGCGGAAGGTCTCGAGCATGTCCATGGGTCGGGTCTCCGACTGCGCCGGCCAGGGGCGGAGGCGTTGCCGCCGCCGGGGCCGGGGGTTGCGGGGCCCCCTGATCCGACCGGGGCGTCTGAGCGACCCGGTCCACTGTCAGGTGGGGACGCTCGGCTGCCACACCATGTGTCATGATGTCACCCGCCATGACTGCTGTCGGGGAGATTGCTGGTGCGTCGATGGAGGTTGCGGTGCAGGGTGATGGCAATCAGGAGATGACGGCGGGCGGGAAGGTCGGGCCGAGCATGATCAAGCGCACACTCGGCCGCAGCGGCCTCGAGGTCTCGGCCCTGGGGCTCGGCTGCATGGGCATGAGCCACGCCTACGGCGAGCCGCCCGACCGCGCGGCAATGGTGGCGCTGCTGCGGGCGGCGGTGGAGCGGGGCGTGACCCTGTTCGACACGGCCGAGGTCTACGGCCCGTTCACCAACGAGGCGCTGGTGGGCGAGGCGCTGGCGCCGGTGCGCGATCAAGTGACGATCGCCACCAAGTTCGGCTTCGACATCGATCCGCAGACCGGCCAGCAGCGCGGCACCGACAGCCGGCCCGACCATATCCGGCAGGTAGTCGAGGCGTCGCTCGAGCGGCTGCGCACCGACCGGATCGACCTGCTCTACCAGCACCGGGTCGACCCCGAGGTGCCGATCGAGGAGGTCGCCGGGGCGGTCAAGGATCTGATCGCCGCCGGCAAGGTCCTCCATTTCGGCCTGTCCGAGGCGGGCGTGGCGACCATCCGGCGCGCGCACGCCGTCCAGCCGGTGACGGCACTGCAGAGCGAGTACTCGCTGTGGTGGCGCCGGCCCGAGACGGAGGTCCTGCCGGTGCTCGAGGAGCTTGGCATCGGCCTCGTCCCCTACAGCCCGCTCGGCCGCGGCTACCTGACCGGGCGCATGAATGACGGCACGGCGTTCGCGAGCACCGACTTCCGGGCGGCGCTGCCGCGGTTCGCGCCGGCGGCGCGCCGGGCCAACCGCGGCCTGGTCGAGCTGCTGGAGCGAATCGCCGCGCGCAAGGGCGCCACCCCGGCGCAGACAGCACTCGCCTGGCTGCTGGCGCAGAGGCCATGGATCGTGCCGATCCCGGGCACGACGAAGCTGGACCGGCTGGAAGAGAACATCGCGGCGACCGCGCTGGCGTTGACGGTCGAGGAGCTGGGCGAGCTTGAGGAGGGTGCCGCCGGCATCACCATCCAAGGCGACCGCTACCCGGAGCGGCTGGAGCGAATGACCGGGCGCTGACCCGGTGCGAAGTCTCAGGCGTGCGTGCCGACCTGGCCCAACAGGCTGCTGGTGATGGCGGTCGGGTAGGCGTAGCCGCCGTCGCCGGCGGGATCGATCTGGATGGTCGAGCGCAGGTAGGGTTCGGTCAGCGGCCCCGGTTGGTGATCAGGGCCCGGCAGCGGAACCTTCGGCCGGAAATCGACATCGCCGGCGGTGCCGTGACCGTCCATGAAGATCCGGACGTTTTCGACCCGGCCGCCCTCGCTCTCCAGTAGAACCTGCGGCTTGGTCGAGGGCCGGAACACGCCGACCGCGTAGCGCCGAACCCTGTTGCCGACGATGAGCGTGTCGCTCGCGGCCTGCCGCAGCAAATCGTAGCGACCCGAAGCCTCTTCCCATATTCCGGCGCCGCAGAACAGGCGGATCGATCCATTCGGGGCAACATTGCCCAGGACACGTGCCCCCGTATCGTTGACGAAGTAGCCGACGCCGTTGGCGAAATTGCCTTCGATGATGCCGCCGCCGCCCGGGGGGCCGCCTCCGTGCCGGAAGCCCACCTGGTTGTAGAAGTGGGGCGGTGCTACGGTACGGACGTAGTTGAACCCGATGTAGGTGTGCCGCTTCGTGTAGATCGCATAGGCTCGATGGCCGAGCAGGACGTTGTGGTGGATCCGGATCGAAAGATTGGTACCGGTCGGGTTGTCGCCTGGCTTCGAATGGCCGAGATAGATCCCCATGCGCTCGTTGATTGGCACCGGGATGCCTCCCGGCAGGCTGCTCGGATGAGGATAGATGTCGTTGAAGTAGTTGTAGGCGATGTCGACCTCGGTCGGCCCGCGCGACTTCGCCACCACATCCCCGATGAACAGCTGCGCGCCCAGGAAGCGGTTGGGTCGCGCGCCGGTGAAGTCGTTGTACGCGATGATGATGTCGCTGAGCGAGGGCGACGGATCATAGATCCGCAGACCGCCGAGCGACTGGATCGCGCACCGCGTGACCCGGACATGGCTGGTTTCGACGCGGAGCGCGTAATAGTCGTTGGTGCCGGCCTGCGATGCGCCCCAGTCATAATCGGGGCCCATGAAGGTGGTGCGGAGGCCGTTTACCCAGAGATAGGGTGAGAGAAGCCGGATCCGGCCCGTGAACACCGCGCGATGCCTGGACCGGGCCTTGATGACCAGGAACCTGCCGTCACCCGTGCCGCCGCTCCAGCTCCATTCCTGGTCGCCGCTATAGGAGCCATCGGCGAGCGATATGTGGTCGCCTGCACGGGCCACTTCCAAGGCGGCGCGCACCGTCGCGAACGCTTCCGGCACCAGAAGCTCTCGAGTGGGAGGTGGCAGCTTCTTCGGCACCGAGCGCAGCGGGACCGACGCTGCCATCGTCTGCGTCGGCAGGGCCAAGGTGGCGCACGCTCCCGCAGCGGCAAGGAACAGCGAACGCCTTGCAAGGCCGGCCACCCCGACGGCCGTGCCGGTCGCCTGCTCGAGCATATCGGCCAGTTCCCGACTCTGTTCCTACCGCCGTCCGTACGAGCGGCAGATCCGAGGCATTAACCTAAAGTTGTTCTCTTTGCCGGAACTGGTCAACCGGAAAACGGCAGCCGCGATGCCCGTCGCCCCAGGGGTGGGCGCGGTGTGGGTTCAGCCCATTGCGCGCCCCAGCCCGAGACGGCCCACGGCGGCGCCGCGGTAGGCGGGATGGGCGGCGACGAACTCGGCCACGGCCTCGTCCGCACCCTCGACGGCAATGCCGTGGACATCGCCGCGGCTCAGCCGCAGATCGGACATCAGCTCGCGGTCCGAATAGGCGCCGAGCTCGGCCTGGACGCGGCGATAGGCGCGCCACCAGACGAGATCGAGGGCCAGCGCGCGGCCGGCGGCAGTGGCCTCGACCGCAGCGCGAAGCTGGCCGACCAACGAGCCGATCCGCGACGCCAGCGTCGGGCGGCTCAGACGCAACGCCCTGGCCTCCTCGACCAGCCGCGCGATCGACGCGCCCTGCGGCCCCAGGCGCGCACCGACGCGCGCCACGTAGGGCACGTCCTCGGGCGTCAGGCCGAGGTCGGCCAAGGCCCGCGGCGGCAGCCGCTTCAGCTCGCGCCGGATGACGGCCGCGCTGCGAATTTCGCCGATGCGGTGCATAAACTCCATGGCACCGTGCTCCTTAAGGCCGGCACCGGCGGACTTTGCGCCCGCACGAGGCCGGTGCATGTTGACCGACCTCCCCGATCGAAGAACCCTCTCATGGGGTCCGGCCAAGCATGTGGTGCGGGCCGGGACTCGCGCCAGCTTCATTGACGCAATGCAGCATTGACGAAATGCGCCGGAAGAAAGGTAATTTTTTCATGGAGTTGTGCTGGAGCGCGCCGCGCTGCAATGCAGCATTCGTCACTCGCCCCGATCCCGCTGGCCAGCAAGCAGCGCCTGCTGGGCGGCCGCACCCGACCCATCGCCGCCGGCGACGGTGACCGTGGGCAGGGCGATGTGGATGCCGTTCTCGGCCAACGCCCGCTTGATCCGGTCGTAGGCCGCGCGGCGCACCGCGAACTGGCCGCCCGGCTTGGCCTTGAACTTGACGCGGATCTGCATCGCGAAGTCGTTCATGGCGTAGACGCCCTGCGACTTCAGCGGCTCCAGGATGCCCTTGGCGAGATCGGGATCCGCCATGATCCCGGCGCTGACCTGCTTGACGATCTTCTTGACCTTGGCGACGTCGGTGTCGAACGGCACGTTGAAGGTGATCTTGTCGATCACCCAGTCGCGGCTGAGGTTCTGGACGGCGCCGAGATTGCCGAACGGCACCGTGAACAGCGGCCCGCGATGGTGGCGCAGCCGGATCGAGCGCAGGGAGAAGCCCTCGACCGTGCCGCGGAAGCTGCCGCTGACGATATATTCGCCGACCCGGAAGGCGTCGTCCATCAGGTAGAACATGCCTGAGATGATGTCCCGGACGAGCGTCTGCGAGCCGAAGCCGATGGCGACGCCGATGACGCCAGCACCGGCGATCAGGGGTCCGACCTGCACCCCCAGCGCCGACAGCGCCATCAGCACTGCCATCACCAGGAGCAGGGCGGCCAGGAAGATGCGCACGATCGGCAGGAGCGTGCGGATCCGCGCCTGCCGCCGCTCCTCCTCCGGCGCCAGGGTCGACACGGTCTCCAGATCGTGGGCGCCGACCGGGCCGGCCGCGGTGATCCGCCGGTCGATGGCCGTGCTGGCGAGCTTCCACAAAAGATCGGCGACGAGCAGGATCACCGCGGCATGCAGGCCGCCACGCACCAGCCGTGCCGCCACGTCGTCCTGGTTGGCCAGCGCGCCGTAGTCGATGTCCCAGCCCCAGGCTAGCAGTGCCAGCCCGCAGACGATCAGGACGAAGCGCAGCGCCCGATCCACGATGACCGCGGCCGGCGACAGGGGGGAGCTGGCCGGGCCAGTTTCGTCCGCGCCGCGAAACAGATGCTCGACCGCACGCCGCCCCGCGGGGAGCAGGAGTGCCGCGGCGCCAGCCACGACCAGGGTCCACATCACCGGCTTCAGGCCGACGATCCAGGCGAGATAGCTCAGCACCACGACCGCCGTCGCAAGCCAGCGCACGGTCAGCGAGGCGGTCGAGCGCCAGGTCAGGTGCAGGGCAATCAGGACGAGCCCGAGGCCCAGCAGGTAGGCGAGGAGAGCGGCGGAGAGCGGCTCGATGCCAAGACGACGCAAGAGCTGGATGGTGACATAGCCGAACGCGAACCAGCCGACGAAGCGGATCACGGACCGATGCCAGAGCCTAGCCATACGGTCGTCCATCGGCACGATACGAAAACCGGGGACCCGCGGAGAGAGCAGCAGGCGGGCGATCACCATCGCGGCCCGCAGGGTCAGAAAGGCCAGCAGGAAGCCGAGCACCAGCGTACGCAAGGCCGGCGGCCAAGGCAGCGCCAGGAAGGCGCCGATGCTGCCGGCGGCGAAGGCCAGGAGCCCGACGACGCCATGGGTGAGCCGGGCGAGGATGATGCGCCCGCGCGCCGCCGGGGTGTCCGAGCGCGCCGCCGCCACGCGATCGCGCAAGCGTCGCGAGGCCATCCAGAAAGCGCGCTCGACAGCCGCTCCCAAGCCGACGAAGGCCGAGATCAGGAGAATCACGCGCAGCCAGCCGACGGCTTCGAGCTCGGCGACGAGGCGCCCTTCGACCGCAGCGAGCTCGGCAGGCAGACCGGGCACCGCCTGCACCAGGGCGGCCAGATGCGCCTTCAGATCGGCCAGGCCGCCCTCGAAGTAGGTGGTGATCTCGCCCTCGATCTCCGGTGTGGCGGCCGGCGAAGCGGCACCCCGATCCGGGGCGGCCATCTCGCGCTCCAGCCAGCTCTTCACCACGGGATCGCCGAGCAGCTGCAGCAGCGACTTGACCTGGTCGGGCGTCGGCTCGGCGGCGGGCTGGGCAGCCAGCGGTGCAGCCGCGAGAACGAGAGCGAGCGTCAGGAGCCATCGTCTCAGGAACTGCCGCATCACCTTCTCTTTCGATGCAAGCTGCGACCCGTTAGCGGCCGGAGCGGCGGCGGAGCAGGACATAGAGCGCCCCCTCGCCACCATGCTGCAGGCGCGCCTCGGAAAAGCTCAGGACGAGGCGGCGGTTGGGCTCGGCCTCCAGCCAGCGCGGGGTCATCTCGCGCAGGGTCCCGCCGTAGCGCAGGCCACGGCCCGTGATGACCAGGACGCAGCGGTTGCCGCGCGCCTGGGCGCCGGAAAGGAAGGCCGCGAGGCGGCCATGCGCCTCGACCTGGTTCAGGCCGTGCAGGTCGAGGCGCGCGTCGATCGGGTAGCGGCCGCGACGCAGCCTGAGCCAGGAGCGGCGGTCCAGATCGACCGGGCCCGACGGGTCGAGCCGGCGGGCGGTGGGGTTGGGCGCAGGCGCGGGCGAGGACAGGGATCGCGAGGGCGGGAAGGGCGGCGCCATCGCAGGCGGACTCTCCGGGACGGCAGGAGGCGGGATCGCCTCGCCGGGCCGGAGCGGTGCTGCATCGCGCACCGCATGATGCCAGAGCGCCAGCTCCTCGCGCGTCGCGCCGCGCTGACGTCTCATGGCCGTGCCGCTCAGGCCTCGAGATATTCGACGACGAGGGCCAGCAGCCGCCGCGGCCCGTGCGCGCCGAGCACCAGCTTCTGCGCGACGTCGGCGGTCCGCGACGGGCCGGTGACGAAATTGACCGAGCGCGGGACGCCGCCCGGCATGGCGCGCACCGATTCCCATGCTTCCTCGTAGGAGCTCTCGATCCAGTCCGCCGCGAGCAGCACCACGCTGGTCTCCGGCAGGTAGGCCAGGAGCGTCGGCCGCTCGGGGGCGGAAGCGAGCACCAGCGTCCCGGTCTCGGCGATCCCCGCGATCGCCAGCGTGACCCCGACCGCGTCCGCATCGACGGCGGTGCCCCGACGGACGCGCAGAAGCGGCTGGCTGTCCCACCCGCAGCGGTCGAGCATGGGCTCGGGCGCCAGCACGAGCCGCTGCGGCAGGTTGTGGCGGCGCAGGTAGGCGGTGACGGCGGCCGGGGCACCCTCCAGGGACGCGATCCGCTCGACGTCGGTCGCCACCGCCCGAGCCTGG
The DNA here is from genome assembly GCA_046349415.1 of Geminicoccaceae bacterium. Classification (GTDB taxonomy): domain Bacteria; phylum Pseudomonadota; class Alphaproteobacteria; order Geminicoccales; family Geminicoccaceae; genus Benzoatithermus. Next base: position 27,971 of record JAXMCJ010000048.1, on the reverse strand, counting down.
CGCACGAATAGCTGCACGCGCTCCTCGCGCTGCAGCTGGCCGCGCGCCGGGACGAGGTTGCGGGGGTGGCTCGCCAGACGCCCCGCCACCTCGGCGGTGGCGGTCTCCGCCTCCTCGGGCGTCCGCGGCAGCGCCAGCCGCAGGCGGCCGAGGACCGCGTCGCGCGCGCTCACCGCCGGCCCCGCGCGTGCCACTGGCTCATGAAGGTGCCGCCCGTCTGCGGTGCCGGCAGATCGCGGGTGTCTGTCCAGCCCGCGGCGAGCGGCGCGCGGCGCACGCGACCGTCGCGCGCAAGGGCGCGCAGGCCTGCCGATGCCAGCCGCGCCGCCAGCCGATAGAAGCGCGGGTGACGGGCGAGCCACGCCCACACGCCGAGACCCCAGCGCGCCGAGGCGGGCGCCAGGCCGCGGCCGAACTGCTCCTCGCGCCAGTGCCGCATCAGCTTGGGCAGGGGGATGCGGACCGGGCAGACCTCCTCGCAGCGGCCGCAGAAAGTCGACGCGTTCGGCAAGGGGAAGCCCTGCTCGATCCCGATCAGCTGCGGCGTCAGGACCGAGCCCATCGGCCCGGGATAGACCCAGCCATAGGCGTGGCCGCCGGTGGCGAGATAGACCGGGCAATGATTCATGCAGGCGCCGCAGCGGATGCAGCGCAGCATCTCGCGCAGCTCGTTGCCGAGCATCTGGGTGCGGCCATTGTCGAGCAGCACGACGTGGAAGCTCTCCGGCCCGTCCAGATCCCCGGCCCGGCGCGGCCCGGTCATGACCGTGGTGTAGGTCGAGAACTCCTGGCCGGTGGCCGAACGGGCGAGCAGCCGCAGCAGCGTGAAGGCGTCCTCCATCGTCGGCACCACCTTCTCCAGCGTGGCGACGACGATGTGCGTGCGCGGCAGCCCCTGCGTCAGCTCGGCATTGCCTTCGTTGGTAACGGTGATCGCGGAGCCGGTCTCGGCCACCAGGAAATTGGCGCCGGTGATGCCGACGTCCGCCGCCAGATAGCGCTGGCGCAGGACGCGCCGCGCCTCGGCGACCAGATCGCCGGCGTCGTCGAGCCGCGGCCCGCCGTGATGCTTGGCGAACAGGTCGCTGATCTCGTCCTGCGACATGTGGACGACCGGCCCGACGATGTGGCTCGGCGGCTGGCCGGAGATCTGCAGGATGTACTCGCCGAGGTCGGTCTCCACCGGCTCGAGCTCGTGCGCCTCGAGAAAGGCGGTGAGCCCGATCTCCTCGGTCACCATGCTCTTGCTCTTGGTGACCGTGCGCGCGCCCTGCGCCCGGCACAGCTCGAGGACGATGGCGCGGGCCTCGGCGGCGTCGCGCGCCCAGTGCACCGTGCCGCCACCGGCGACGACCTTGGCCTCGAACGCCTCGAGATAGAGGTCGAGATGGGCGAGGCTGTGGTTCTTGATGTCGCGGCCCAGGTCGCGCAGGGCCTCGAACTCCGGCAGGCCCGCCGCGGCGCGCGCCCGGTTCGCCACCCAGCCGGTCTTGATCCGGCCCAGGGCGGACTGCAGCACCTCGTTGTCGAGGGCGTCGTGGGCGCGGTCCTTGAACGACAGCGTCGCCGGTTCCATGCCGGGCCTACCGCTCCGGCTCGCCGATCGCCGGGATGGCGACATCCCCGGCCAGGACCTCGGCGACGTGGCGCGCCTGGACCGACGAGCCTTGGCGCTTGAGGCGGCCCGCCATGTTGAGCAGGCAGCCGAGATCGCCGGCGAGCAGCAGATCGGCGCCGCTCGCCGCAATGCGCTCGGTCTTGTCCGAGACCATGCGGGTCGAGATCTCCGGGTACTTGACGCAGAAGGTGCCACCGAAGCCGCAGCACACCTCGCTTTCCGCCATCTCGACCAGGGACAGGCCCTCGACTCCGGCGAGCAGCCGCCTGGGCTGGGCCTTGACGCCGAGCTCGCGCAGCCCCGAGCAGCTGTCGTGATAGGTCGCCATGGCCGGGAACTGGGCTGCGACCTCGCGCACACCCATGACGTCGACGAGAAAGCTCACGAGTTCGTGGCAGCGCCCGGCCAGCGCCGCGGCCCGCTCCCGCATCGCCGGCTCGGCGTCGAACAGCTCGGGCAGATGGACCCGCAACATGCCGGCGCAGGAGCCCGAGGGAGCGACGACATAGTCGTAGGGCTCCAGGGCCGGAATCAGGTCGCGGGCGAGCGCCTCGGCGGCGCGCCGGTCGCCCGAATTGAAGGCGGGCTGGCCGCAGCAGGTCTGCCGCCTGGGCACCTCGACCCGGCACCCGGCATGCTCCAGCAGCCGCACGGCCGCGAAACCCACCGACGGCCGGAACAGGTCGACGAGGCAGGTGACGAACAAGGCGACGCGCGGGCTGTCCGGCGGCAAGAGCGGGTGTCCGAGGGTGTTGCCGTGAAGCGACTGCTTAGCCCACCGCCCAGCCGGGCCGCAACCGTGCGGCATCGCCCTCAACGCGCGGAAAGGTAGCGCAGGTCGCCCGTGAGTGTGCTAGACCGCCTATGAAATGCGCTGCGGTTCGCGCTGGATCGTGCGACAGGGTCGATTTCGCACTTGCGGGCGGGTAACGTGATCGATAGCCGTTCGCCCCGACGAGGGGTGCAGGCTTCGATGGCGAGGGCAGGGACAACGGATTGAACCCGAGCAACGGGCCGCTCAGGATTGGCATGGTCGCCGCGTGCCCCATGCCAGCGCGGCGCGGCACTCCGCTGCGGGTGGAGAGGCTCGCCCAGGCCCTGGCGGCGCGTGGCCACGCAGTCGAGCTGATGACCTACCATCTCGCCGAGGAGGACGGGGTCTACGCTTTCCCCATCCGACGCATCTTCGACCGTGTCGAACGCGGCACACTGCCCCCCGGCCCGACGGTGGCCAAGCTCGTCCGCTACGACCCTGCCCTGGCGAGACTCGTCCGCGGCCGGATCAAGGCCGCACCCTTCGACATCATCCATGCGCACCATTATGAGGGGCTGCTTGCCGCTGCCTACGGTCGGCACGGCAGCGGGGTGCCGCTGATCTACGACGCGCACACCATGCTGAGCGCCGAGCTGCCGTCCTACGGCGCCGGCTGGAGCCGGCGATTCGTGCGCACCGTCGGCCGCAAGCTCGACCGGCTGCTGCCGCGGTTCGCCGATCACATGATCGTGGTGACCGAGGACATCCTGCAGCAGCTCAGCCAGGAGCTGGGCTTCGACGCCCGCGACATCACCGTCGTCACCAACGGCGTCGAGGTGGAAACCTTCCTCGCCATCCGCGACAGCATCGATCCCAGGCCCGAACTGCTGGTCTATACCGGAACGCTCGCCCCGTATCAGGGCATCGACCTGATGCTCGAGGCGTTCGCCCAGGCGCTGCGGCAGCGGCCGCACTTGCGGCTGCGGCTGCTCACCAGCGCAGATTTCACGCCCTTCCAGGGGCTGGTCGACCGCCTCGGCGTCGGCCACGCGGTCGAGATCCTGGAAGACAGCTTCCACGCCCTGCCCGAGAGACTCGCCGAAGCCTCCGTGGCGCTGATGCCACGGCCGGAATGCCCGGGAATCCCGCAGAAGCTGCTCAACTACATGGCGGCCGCCCGCGGCATCGTGTCGTTCGCGGGCTCGGCCAAGCTCCTGCGTCACGATCTGACCGGGCTGGTCGTCGCGAACCGGGACACCGATGCGTTCGCGCGCGCGATCGTGCGGCTGGTGGACGACCCGGGGCTTGCTCGCCGCCTCGGCAATGCGGCGCGGGCGGAGGTGATCGACACCGCGACCTGGGATCGCGCCGCCGCGAACTGCGAGCTGGTGTACCGGAAGATGCTGGACCAGTGCCATCAGCCGCAGGCCTCGGAGCCGCCACGCCTCAGCCAGCTGCAGCATCGTATGCGCAGGTCCGACGAGCTGACGCCCGCCCCCTGATCCGCCACCGGCGCGTTTGCAGCGCCGGCGCAGACTGCTAAGATTTGCCCGGGTATTCTGGGTGGCCGGCGAGCTGTGGCCGGTCCGCCGGGTCGACGGATCGAGATGATGCATGCATCGCCGCGGGTGAGCATCGGGCTGCCGGTCTATAACGGCGAGGACTTCCTCGAGGATGCGATCCGCTCGGCGCTGACGCAGAGCTTCGACGATTTCGAGCTGGTCATCTGCGACAACGCCTCGACCGACCGGACCGGGACGATCGCGCGCGATCTGGCGGGCGACGACCCGCGCGTGCGCTATCTGCGCAACGAGCGCAATCTCGGCGCCTCCGGCAACTTCGCGCGCGCCTTCACCGAGTCGCGGGGCGAGCTGTTCAAATGGCTCGCGCACGACGACCGGCTGGCGCCTGGCTATCTCGCGGCGACCGTGGCGGCGCTGGATGCCACGCCGGACGCGATCCTGTGCAATTCGGCGGTCGACTATATCGACGAGCGCGGCGACGTGTTCGCGAGCTACACCAGCGTTCTCGGCTCAGCGGGCGTGGCGCGGCCGTCCGAGCGGTTCGCGACCATGGTGCTCCGCTCGCACTCCTGCGTCGACATGTTCGGCCTCGTCCGGCGCGAGGCGCTGGAGGGCTCGCTGCTGATCTCGAGCTTTCACGGCGCCGACCGCGCGCTGCTGGCGCAGCTCGCCCTCCGGGGCCGCATGCTGCAACTGCCAGAGCGGCTCGTGCAGATGCGCGAGCACGGTAAGCGCTACACGCGGCAGATGAGCAACCGCGAGGCGCGCCGGCTGTGGCACAGCAGCGCCAGGAAGCGCGCGAGCGCCTTGCCGACCCTGAATCTCTACCGGGTCTATCTCGGCCTGGTCGCCAACGAGCGGCTCACCCCCGGCGAGCGGCTGGCCTGCTACGGTGTGCTCGCCCGCTGGTGGTTCGCCAACTGGAACTCGGCGCGTGTCGCCACCGACCTGCTGAGCCTCGCCGCACCGGGCATCCCCGGCCACGCCGAGCGACTGAAGACGCGCCTGTTCGGGGCGGCGCCCGGCCACTTCGTCCACTGATACCCGGCGTCAGACCGAGCGCATCAGGCCGCCGTCGACCCGCAGGTTCTGGCCGGTGATGTAGCCGGCCCCGTCATATGCCAGGAAGGCCACGGTGGCGGCGATCTCCCCGCTCGTGCCGTAGCGGCGCATCGGCACGACCTGACGCCGCTCCTCGGTGGCCGGCAGGCTGTCGATCCAGCCCGGCAGCACGTTGTTCATGCGGACATTGTCGGCGGCATAGGTGTCGGCGAACAGCTTGGCGAAGGCCGCCAGGCCGGCACGGAACACGGCCGAGGTCGGGAACATGGGGCTCGGCTCGAAGGCCCAGGCGGTCGAGACGTTGACGATCGACCCGGACTTCTGCGCCTGCATCATCGGCGTCACCAGCCGCGTCGGGCGGACCACGTTCAGGAAGTAGACGTCGAGCCCGAGATGCCATTGCTCGTCGGTGAGCTCCAGCACCGGTGCCCGTGGGCCATGGCCGGCGCTGTTGACCAGGACGTCGATCCGGCCCCAGCGCGCCATCGCCCCGTCCACAAGACGGCGCAGGTCGTCGTTCGACTGGTTGGAGCCGGTGACGCCCAGGCCGCCCAGCTCGCCGGCCAACGCCTCGCCCTTCCCCGACGAGGACAGGATGCCGACCGCGTAGCCGTCGGCGGCGAGGCGGCGTGCCACCGCGGCACCCATGCCGCTGCCACCGGCGGTGATCAGTGCTACCTTGGTCTCGGCCAATGTTCCCTCCCCGGGACGTCAGGCGTCGGCCAGCCCCAGCAGCAGCTTGGGGGCATGGAATGCCTCGGCGAACCGGCTCGGGCTGTTGCATTCCAGGCCGCGCAGCCGGGCCAGGCCGCGAAAGGTATCGCGGTCGAACCAGTGCTTGCCGGACTGGGTCGGATAGTGGCGGTGCAGGAGGTCGACCTTGCGCTCCAGCGCCGCCTCGCTGACCGGCTGGTAGACGCCGGGCCGGCCGAGGTCGCCGTCCCATTTCGGGATCTCGTATTCCAGGATCAGGTGGTCGCGGAACGTGTTCCAGGTCAGGCCGCAGACCTCGCGATGGTCCTGGTGCCGGTCGTCGCGGGTATGGGTGAGGATCAGGTCCGGCCGCGGCAGCGCCTTGAGGCTCTCGAACCACTCCTTGATCGCCGAGCCCTGCCAGGGGAAATGGCCGTCGCGGAACGCCTGCACGTCGACATGGGCGGCGGCCGCACCCTCGAGGAAAGCGGCCGCACAGCCCCGCGCCTCCTCGGCGCGCTGCGGCGTCGAGCCGACCACGCACCAGGCGACCTCGACCGGGATGCCCGAGGCGATCAGGTCGAGAATGGTGGCGCCGCAGCCGATCTCGATGTCGTCGCAATGGGCCCCCAGGCACAGCAGGCGCAGCGGTGCCCCCCCGCGCGCGGGTGCCAGCGCCATCATGCCTTGGGCTGCTCCGCGGTCCAGGGCAGCCAGGGCGTGCGTCCCTTCTCCATCATGTCCTCGAGGGTCTGCTTGTCGCGCAGCGTGTCCATGGCGGCCCAGAAGCCGCGATGCCGGTAGGCGACCAGCTCGCCAGCCTCGATCAGGCGCTGGAAAGGCTCGACCACCAGCTCCTCGCCCGGGCGCATGAACTCGAAGATGCGCGGCCGGAAAATGAAATAGCCGCCGTTGATCCAGGTCTCGGAATCGTGGCTGGTCTTGAAGGCGCGCACGGTGCCGTCGTCGGCGAAGTCGACCAGATGGTAGCTGAAGTTGGGCCGGATCGCGATGAAACAGGCGGTCTTGCCGCTCGCCCTGAAGAACTCGATCATCTCCGGCAACGCCACGTCGCTCAGGCCGTCGCTGTAGTTGGCGAGGAACATCTCCTCGTTCTCGACGTGCTTCCTGACCGCCATCAGGCGGCCGCCGATGTTGCGCCAGATGCCGGTGTCGACCAGGGTGGCGCGCCAGTCCTCCTGGGCCTGGCCGATGATCTCGACCTTGGTGCCCTGCTCGGAGATGACGAAGTCGCTATGGATGGTGGGGCGGTAGTCGAGAAACCATTGCTTGACGACGTTGGCCTTGTAGCCGAGGCACAGGATGAAATCGCGATGGCCGTAGTGGCTGTAGTACTGCATGACGTGCCACAGGATCGGATGGTGGCCGACCGGGACCATCGGTTTGGGGACGTTCTCCGAATAGTCGCGGATCCGGGTGCCCAGGCCACCGCAGAACAAGACCACCTTCATCGCCCACTACTCCGCACCACCGCCCATCGCCTCGAGACGGTGGCCAAGTGACACACGCAGGTTGCAAGGGACGCTAGCCGTCGACCGCCTCGGCCGCAACGTGACCGCTTACCGCCGAGCGGGTCTTGGCGCGGATCACGTCGAGATCGCCCCGGCCGACGATGCCGAGCGCCGGCAGCGCCGCCAGATAGGCCAGACCGATCAGGGTGAATTCGACCAGCAGCCAGACCCCCTGGGCCTCGATGTAGGCCGAGGCGACGGCCGCACACAGCGTCGCGGCGACGATCCGCACGACGGTGCCGAGGCGCACGTAGGGTCCGTTCTCCCGCCACAGCAGCACCGCTGCCCCGGCCACCGCCGCCCCGCAGGAGAGCAGGCTCGCCACCGCCGCGCCCATCGCGCCGAAGAGCATCACGCCGACCAGGCTGAGGACGATGGCCAGCGGGAGCAGGGCCATGGCGAGACGGCTCGCGATGCCCGCCTGCCGCCCGCCCGTCATGATCGACAGCAGCGTGCTGAACGTGGTCATGCACACGCCCTGGGCGAACGCCAGAATGGCCAGGAGCGGGGCTGCCGGGGCGAAGTCCGGCGAGAACAGGAAGGTCAGGATCTCGCGGGCGTTGACCGCGACCAGGGCGCCGGCCGGCAGCAGCGCCACGAGCAGGAAGCGGGCGGTCATCTCCATGGCGCGCTGTACCGCGCCGCGGTCGCCCGCGCCCATGGCACTGGCGATCGAGGTGACCAGGACGGCGTTCATGCCGTAACCGATGAAGTTCGGGATCCGGGCGATGCTCAACGCCGCGACGTAGTAGCCGCGCACGGGATCGTCGGGGTGGCTGCCGATCGCCGATAGCATCCACAGGTCGATCGTGGGCAGGAGCTGCAGGCCGATGGTCAGGATGCCGATCGGCACCGCGAGGCGCAGGATCTGCCCCGAATCGACGAGCGACGGCCGCCAGGGGGCGCGGCCGACGAACCAGCCGATGAACAGCGCCGCCATGCACGACGAGACGATGTTGACGATGAAGGCGTCGCGCAGCGTCGGCCCGAGCCAGACCAGCACGCCGATGCCGACCACCTTGGTCAGGCCGTAGAGCCCGAAGGCGAGGCTCTCGATCAGGAAGCGCCGGCGTGCGTTGAGGATGTGCCAGAGCACGAAGAAGGTGCCGTAGATCGGGATGTCCCAGAATGCGAGCCGCAGCAGGCTGGCACCTTCCGGAATGCCGAACATCTCGGCGAGCAGCGGCGCCGCCAGCCACATCCCGGCGAACAGCACGAGATAGGCCGAGAGCGCCATGGTGAGGCCGCTGGCGGCGATGCGGTCGTGCAGCGCCGGGAACTCGGCCATCAGCTTGCCGGAGGCCTGGGGAATCCCGAACCGCCCGACCAGCTCGGTCGTCATCAGCAGGGAGTAGACCATGCCGTAGGCGCCGAACGCGGCCGGGCCGAGGCTGCGGGCGAGCACCACGGACACGACGTAGGTGCACAGCATCAGCAGCAGCTGCGCCGAGAGATGCAGGACGGAGCCTTGCACCAACCGCCGGACCATTTCCGGCGCGGCGCTCCCCGTACCCTGGGCCACGCGGGTCGCGTTCATGAACGACGCCCTATCCCGCCCGGAGCCCCAGGTCCAATGTCGCGCGGTCCGTCGGCACAAACTCCCCGCGGCTGTGTCTCGTGCGTCCCGGTGGGGTGCCGGACCGCGATCCCGATGCCGCAGTGCAGCACCAAATTCGCGCCGGTGGTGGTGAAGACGCCCATAGTGCGTCGCGGGATGCGCAGTGGCTCCCCCCGGGACTGGTCGGACACGGCTGGTTGGTGTAGCTGGGGTCCGCCTCGCGCCGGCCGTTCAACGGTCCTGGTCGACCTCGTCGCGATCGCGGGCGAGCTTGGGAGACAGCGTTGTCGACGACCCAGAGCACACCGGCGGCGGTCGAGCCGCCCTGCCGGTTCTGCCGCGCCCCGTTGCAGCACACCTTCGTCGATCTGGGGATGTCGCCCCTGTGCCAGCGGCATGTGCGCCCCGCCGAGCTCAATCAAATGGAACCGTTCTACCCGCTGCACGTCCGCGTCTGCGACCGATGCTTCCTGGTGCAGCTTGAGGAATACGTCAGCCCGAAAGAAATTTTCAACGACTACGCGTATTTCTCATCCTACTCGGACACGATGCTGGCGCACGCCGAGGCCTATTGCAAGGCCATGCGCGAGCGGCTCGGGCTCGGCGAGGGCAGCCTCGTGGTCGAGCTCGCCAGCAACGACGGCTACCTGCTCCAGTTCTTCAAGCAGCTCGGCGTCGGCGTGCTCGGCATCGAGCCGGCCGCCAACGTCGCCGAGGCCGCGGTCGCCAAGGGCATCCCCACCGTCACCGAGTTCTTCGGGGTAGGGTTGGCGCAGACCCTGGCGCCCAAGGGCAAGGCCGACCTGATCGTCGGCAACAACGTGCTGGCCCATGTGCCGGACATCAACGACTTCGTCGGCGGCATGCGGGTCCTGCTCAAGCCGGGCGGCGTGGTGACGATGGAGTTCCCGCACCTGATCCGGCTGATCGACGACAATCTGTTCGACACGATCTATCATGAGCACTTCTCCTATCTGTCATTCCTGACCGTGCAGCAGGTGTTCGCGGCGCGCGGGCTCACCCTGTTCGACGTCGAGGAGGTCGATACGCACGGCGGCTCGCTGCGCATCTACGCCCGGCATCAGGAGAACGAGGCGCTGCCGGTGACGCCGCGCGTCGCCGAGTGGCTGGCCTACGAGCGCTCGCGCGGGCTGGATTCCCTGCCGGCCTACCAGAGCTTCGGCCGCAAGGTGACCGCGACCAAGCGCCGGCTCCTGGAGTTCCTGATCGACGCCAAGAACCGCGGCAAGTCGGTCGCCGGCTACGGCGCGCCGGGCAAGGGCAACACGCTGCTCAACTACTGCGGCATCCGCACCGATTTCCTCGACTACACGGTCGACCGGAACCCGGTGAAGCAGGGCAACTACCTGCCCGGCACGCGCATCCCGATCTGCGCACCCGAGAAGATCCGCGAGACCAAGCCAGACTATCTGCTGATTCTGCCCTGGAACCTCAAGGACGAGATCATCGCCCAGAACGCCTTCATCCGCGAGTGGGGCGGGCAGTTCGTGGTGCCGCTGCCAGAGATCAAGATCCATCCGTGACGGCCTCGCCGTCGCACCGGCCATCCGTACGAGGAACCATCCGATGAAGACAGCGGCCGATGTCGTTCGCGCCGATCTCGACTACCTGCAGCAGGAGCTCCGCGCCGAGTGGCCGGCCATGGCCGGGCGGCGCCTGCTGATCACCGGCGGCGCCGGCTTTTTGGGCTACTACTTCACGCAGGCGGCGACCCACTACAACCGTCAGGCCGCGAAGGCCGACCGGATCGACGTGGTCGTCTACGACAATCTGGCGCGCGGCGCGCCCGACTGGCTGGGTGCCCTGCAGAAGGCCGGCGAGCTCACCCTGGTCACGCATGACATACGGATGCCGCTGCCGGCGGACTTCGGCCAGGTCGACTATGTGATCCACGCCGCCTCGGTGGCCTCGCCCACCTACTACCGCGCCCATCCGGTCGAGACGATGGACGCGAACATCAACGGCCTGCGCAACCTGCTCGACCATGCCCGCGCCAGGATGGACGGCAAGGACCCGGTCAAGGGCATCGTCTTCCTCTCCAGCAGCGAGATCTACGGCGACCCGGCGCCATCGGCGATCCCGACGCCAGAGGACTATCGCGGCTTCGTCTCCTGCACCGGCCCGCGCGCCTGCTACGACGAGGCCAAGCGCTTCGGCGAGACCCTGTGCACTGTGTTCGCCAACAAGTACGGGGTCGCCGCCAAGATCGCCCGCCCGTTCAACAATTACGGGCCGGGGCTCAAGATCAACGACGGCCGCGTGCTGCCGGACTTCGCCCGCGACGTGCTGTCCGGCCGCGACATCGTCATGCTGTCGGACGGCAAGGCGACGCGCACCTTCTGCTACGTCGCCGATGCGATCGCTGGCTACTACAAGGTCATGGTCAACGGCCGCAACGGCGAGCCCTACAATATCGGCACCGAGACGCCGGAGATCTCGGTGCGCGAGCTGGCCGAGAAGGTGGTCGAGGCGTCGGGCCGCCTGTTCGGCTATAAGGGTAAGTTCGTGATGCAGGCGCCACAGGACCGCGATTATCTGGTCGACAACCCCAACCGGCGCTGCCCGATCATCAAGAAGGCGCGCGAGGAGATCGGCTACGACCCCAAGGTCGAGTTCGCCGACGGCCTCGACCGCACCCTGCTCTGGTACCAGGGCAACCAGGACGCCGTCCCCGAGCCCTGGGTCTCGACCACGCCGGCGCGGACCGAAGCCGCCTGATGCGGGTCTCGATCATCGGCACGGGCTATGTCGGCCTCGTGACCGGGGCCTGCCTGTGCGAGAAGGGCCACGAGGTGGTCTGCGTCGACACCGACCGGCGCAAGGTCGAGGTGATCGCGCAGGCCACGGCCCCGTTCCACGAGCCGGGCCTCGACGCCCTGCTCGCGCGCCATGTCGGCGGGCTCCTTTCCGCCACCACCGACCTGCGGGCGGCGGTGCTCGGCTCGGACCTGACCCTGCTGGCGATCGGCACGCCGTTCGACGGCCGGCACATCGACCTGACCTATGTCCGCGAGGCCGCGCGTCAGGTCGGCGCCGCGCTGGCGGAGAAGCCCGGGTACCATGTCGTCGCGGTCAAGAGCACGGTGGTACCCGGCACCACCGACGGCGTGGTCCTGCCGATCCTCGAGGAGGCGTCGGGCAAGCGCGCCGGGGCCGATTTCGGGGTCGGCATGAACCCCGAGTTCCTCTCCGAGGGCTCGGCGGTCGAGGACTTCATGCGCCCCGACCGGATCGTCATCGGTGGCATCGACCGGCGCTCGCAGGAGGTTCAGGCCGAGCTCTACCGCGACTTCTCGGGCACGCCCGTGCTGTGCACCGGCAACGCTACGGCCGAGTTCATCAAGTACGGCTCGAACTCCCTGCTCGCGACCCTGATCTCGTTCGCCAACGAGATCGCCGGCCTGTGCGCGACGGTGCCCGGCGTGGACGCGGCCGAAGTGATGCGCGGCCTGCACCTGATGCGCGAGCTGCAGCACCGCCTGCCCGACGGCGAGCGCAAGCCGGCCGGGATCAACTCGTTCATCTTCCCCGGCTGCGGCTTCGGCGGCAGCTGCCTGCCCAAGGACGTCAAGGCGCTGGCAGCCTGGGGTTCCGCGCGCGAACGCCCCACGCCGCTGCTCGACGCCGTGCTGACGATCAATCACGGCCAGCCGCGAGCGATGGTGGACCTGGTCGAGCGGACGCTCGGCGGGCTGCGGGGCCGGCAGGCGGCCGTTCTCGGCCTGGCCTTCAAGCCCGGCACCGACGACGTCCGCGAATCGCCGGCCTTCCCGATCATCGCCGAGCTCACCGGCCGCGGTGCCGTGGTCCGCGCCTACGACCCGGTCGCCAACGACACCGGCGGCGCCGTGCTGGCGGGCAAGCCGGGAGTCACCATTGCGGCGAGCCTCGCCGAGGCGCTGGCCGGGGCGGACACGGCGATCCTGGTGACGCGCTGGGAGGACTTCCGCGCCCTGCCGGACCTCCTGGCGGACCGCTCGCCGCGGCCGCTGCTGGTCGACGGCCGGCGGATGCTCGACCGGACCGCCTATGCGCCCTATGCCGGCGTCGGCCTCGGGCCGGCGGCATAGGCAACGCGCGGCCAGCCCGGTGGTTCACCGGCGGTGAGCGGAGCACCGCGATGAAGGTCGAGACCTTCCGGTTCGCCGACGACGGGAGGATTCCCAACAATATCCTGCCGCTGCTGCTGTACCGGCAGGCGCTTGCCGGCGACAATCTCGCCGTTGCGCTCGAGCGGCGCTTCGCGGCCAACGGCTGGTGTGGCGGGTGGCGCAACGGGATCTTCGACTTCCACCACTTCCACAGCAGCAGCCACGAGGTCCTGGGCATGGCCCACGGCGAGGCCGTTGTCCGCTTTGGCGGCGAGCGCGGGCGCAGCGTGACTGTCGCCGCCGGCGACGTCGTCGTCATCCCGGCCGGGGTCGGCCACCGCCTGGAGCGTGGCACGGCCGACCTGCTGGTGGTCGGCGCCTATCCCGAGGGCCGCGCCTGGGACCTGCGCCGCGGCGATCCCGCCGAGCGGGCGGAAGTGCTGGCCAACATCGCCGCCGTGCCGGTGCCGGCGACCGACCCGATCGAAGGTACCGGCGGGCCGCTCACCACCGCCTGGACGGCAAGGCCTCAGGAATCGCCCTGCCAACTCGCGGCGCCGAACACGACATAGCCCGCCCCAGAGTCAGCGCCGCCGGCATCGTTGAAGCGAGCGCCGATCAGCAGGTCGCGGCGCCCGTCGCCGTTCACGTCGCCGCCGGCCGCGACCGAGGTGCCGGCATGATCGCCCGCTGCCTCGCCAAGGATGCGAAAGCCGCCGGCGCCGGCAGCGACGTTGGCGAGACGGGCCGCCGTGGCGGTCGACTTGCCGTAGACGACGTAGGCGGCACCGGCATCGGTGGCGGCACCGTCCTGGCGCACGGCGCCGATCAGCAGGTCGGGCACGCCGTTGCCGTTGAGGTCGCCGACCCCGGCCACGGACCAGCCCGCATTGTCGCCGGCGGCCTGGCCGATGATCTTGAAGCCGCCGCCGCGGCCCGCGGCGATATTGTCGAGATTGACCTCCGTGGTGTCCGCCTTGCCCCAGACGACGTAGGCGGCACCGGCGTCCTTGCCGTTGCCGTCGTTTGTGCGGGCGCCCAGCACGAGATCACCCTTGCCGTCGCCGTTCATGTCGCCGGCGGATGCGACCGAGGATCCGGCGAAGTCGCCGGCGCGCTCGCCGATGATGCGAAAGCCGGCGGTGCCAAGGCTCGCTAGTCGGACCTCGGTGCCCGTGGCCTTGCCGAACACGACGTAGACCGCACCCGCATTGTTGCCGCCGGCGTCGTTGTTCGGCGCGGTCACCGCGATCTCCGCGATGCCGTCGCCGTTCATGTCGCCGATGGGTGCGACGGCCCAGCCGGCATGGTCGGCCGCCGCCTGGCCGACGATCCTGAACCCGCCGACGCCCAGCGCGACGTTGTCCAGATCGATCACACCGCCGCTGGTCTTGCCGTAGACGAGATAGACCGCGCCCGCCGCGCCGCCTCCGGCATCGTTGTAGTGGGCGCCGACCAGCAGGTCCGGCACGCCGTCGCGGTTGGCGTCGCCGGCGTCCGACACCGAGTAGCCCGCGAAGTCCAGCTTGTTCTGGCCGACGATCTTGTAGCCGCCGCGCCCGGCCGCGACGTCGTCGAGATTGACCTCGCTGCCGGATCGCTTGCCCCACACCACGTAGGCGGCACCCGCGTCCATGGCGCTGCCGTCATTGTAGCGGCCGCCGACCAGGAGATCCGGGATCCCGTCCTTGTTCAGGTCGCCCACCCGCGACACGGCATAGCCCAGATGATCGCCGGCGGCCTCGCCCGTGATCTTGAAGCCGCCTTGGCCGAGGCCGATCAGGGACAGATCCGCGCCGTCGCCGGAGGCCTTGCCCGACACGAGGTAGGCGGCGCCGGCCTCCAGGCCGGCCGCGCCGTGATATTTCGCGCCGATCAGGACGTCGTCGCGACCGTCGGCGTTTAAGTCGCCTACACCAGCGATTGAGATTCCGGCCTCGTCCAGCGTGTATTGGTTAATAATCTTGAAGCCGTTGCCATCGGCACCGAGACTGGCGAGCGGAATGGTTGCCCCGGGAGGGCCGTCGCCGGCCAGAGCTGGCTCGACAGAAACTATCAATGATACTGCCACGACAATATTCCGGCGCTTCATTCGCGTTCCCCGCGCTATTTGTTGATCGTTACGAGCGACCAATTAGTGCGCGAAGATTAGGTGAGATCGCCGAAATGTACAGGCCGGATGTGGCCGCCCGGCTTCAGGGGCCGGTGATCGGCCGCTGGTTGCCCATGACCAGGTCGCTGGCCTTCTCGCCGACCATGATCGTGGGCGCGTTGGTGTTGCCGGTGGTAACGCGCGGCATGGCCGAAGAATCGCACACGCGCAGGCCGTCGAGCCCGCGCACCCGCAGCTCGGGGTCGCAGACCGCCAGCTCGCCCGTGCCCATGCTGCAGCCGCCGGCCGGATGGTGGTCGGTCTTGCAGGTGCGGTGGGCATAGTCGATGAGCTGCGCCTCGTTCGTCACCGCCGGGCCGGGGTTGCGCTCGGCGAGCAGGAACGGCTTGAGCGCCGGCTGGGCCAGGATCTCGCGCGCCATGGCGAGGCCGCGCAGCGCCATCTGCCGGTCGTAGGGCTCGGCCCAGTAGTTGGGGTCGATCAGCGGTGCCGCCGTGGGGTCGGCGCTCTGCAGCCGAACCGTGCCACGCGAGCGCGGGCGCATGAAGGCCGAGTTCAGCGTCACGCCGCCGTTCGCGAGCTTCTCCACCCCGGCCTCGATGCCCGAGCCCAGGCCGAGATGGAGCTGGATGTCGGGCCAGGCTGCCGACGGGTCGGCGTACCAGAAGCCGCCGGTCTCGAAGAGCGTCGAGGCCACCGGGCCGCGGCGGAACATGAGATATTCCAGGCCGGCCCAGAGCGCGCGGTGCGGCTTGAGATAGCTGTCGTAGGTGAAGTTGCCGCTGCACTCGGCCATCGCGTTGAGGTCGAGATGGTCCTGCAGGTTGCCGCCGACGCCCGGCAGGTCGTGGACCACGGGCACGCCGACGGCCCGCAGATGCTCGGCCGGGCCGATGCCGGAGAGCAGCAGCAGCCGCGGCGAGCCGATGCCGCCCGAGGTGACCAGGACCTCGCGCTCGCAGCGCAGCACCGTCCGCCCGCCGTTCTCGACCACCTCGACGCCGACCGCACGGCCGTTCTCGACGACGATCCGGCTGGCCAAGGCGTTCAGCCGGACGGTCAGGTTGGCGCGGCCGCGGACGGGCTTGAGATAGGCCGAGACCGCGGACGAGCGACGCGCATCGCGCACGGTGACCTGGTAGTGGCCGCAGCCTTCCTGCCGTGCGCCGTTGAAATCGGGGTTGTAGGGGATGCCGTATTCCTGCGCGGCGCGCAGGAACGCCTCGCCGATCGGCAGCGGGTTGACCGGCGTCGAGACGCCGAGCGGGCCGCCATAGCCGTGATACTCGTCGACGAAGCGCTGATTGTCCTCGGCCCGCTTGAAGTAGGGCAGGACCTCGCGGTAGCTCCAGCCGGCGCAGCCCTCCTCGTTGGCCCAGGAGTCGTAATCCCCCGCATTGCCGCGGGCATAGACCTGGGCGTTGATGGTCGAGCCGCCGCCGATCACCTTGGCCTGGGTGTACCAGAGCACGCGGCCATTGAGATGGCGCTGCGGGACCGTCGACCAGCCCCAGCTGGCGATGCCCTTGGTCATCTTCGCGAAGCCGGCGGGCATGTGGAAGTAGGGGTGACGGTCGGAGCCGCCGGCCTCGAGCAGCAGGACCTGGACCTCGGGCGCGGCGCTCAGCCGGTTGGCGAGGACGCAGCCCGCCGGGCCGGCGCCGGTGATGATGTAGTCGTAGCCGGCCTCCGGCACGGCGCCTCCCTCACGCTTTTCGGGCGGGATCCAACACGCAGCGGGCGAGGCTGTCGACCCGAAAGCTCGCCCGGACTACCGACCCGCGAAGGACGGCTTGCGCTTCGCCTTGAACGCCGCCACGCCCTCGCGCGCGTCGGCGGTGCCGGCGGCCAAGGCACCGGCCAGGGTCTCGATGGCGATCGAGGCCTCCTCGCCCTCGGCGGCGTTGATCAGCAGCTTGGCGGTCTGCAGCGCCACCGGCGCGCGCTGCGCCATGGTGGCGGCGAGTGTGCGGGCGCGCGCCATGCCGTCGCCGGTGGCCACGACCTCGTCGACCAGCCCGAGCCGCAACGCCTCGGCCGCGTCCACGGGCTCGCCGGTCAGGGCCAGCCGCTTGACCGCGGGCGCGCCGGCGCGCCGGACCAGGCGCTGCGTGCCGGACCAGCCGGGGACGATGCCGACCTGGGTCTCGGGCAGGCCGAGCCGGACGTGGGCCTCGGCGAGGCGGTAGTCGGCGGTCGCCGCCAGCTCGAGCCCGCCGCCGAACGCGATGCCGTTGAGCATGGCGATCACCGGCTGGCGCAGCCGCGCCCAGCGGTCGAACACGCGATGGCCGGGCACGATCCAGCGGCGGCCGAACTCCAGAGGCCCCAGCGCGCCCCACTCGGCGATGTCCGCACCGGCGCAGAACGCCTTGCCGCCCTCGCCCGTCAGGACGACCGCGCGGCAATCGTCGTCCGCCTCGATCGCGTCTGCGGCGGCGGCCAGCCCGTCGAGCATGGGGAAGGTGAGGGCATTCAGCTTCGCGGCGCGGGCCAGGGTGACGATGGCGAGCGGCCCCTCGCGCTCGACGCGCAGCTCAGACATGGGCGGAGACCTCCAGGCGCAAGCCGATGGGCTCGGGGAGGAACAGCGCCTCGTCCATCGGCCGCAGATCGTCGGCGACCCGCAAGGGGAAGCCGGCCTGGGCCAGCACGTCGCGCTCCAGCTCGACGCCCGGCGCCAGCTCGGTGACGGTGATGCCCTCGGGCCGCAGGCGCATGACGCAGCGCTCGGTGACGTAGGTGACGTCCTGGCCCTGGGCCGAGGCGCGGCGGCCGCTGAACGAGACGTGCTCGACCTCGGGCACGAGCTTTTTCACCTTGCCCTCGGCGCCGATGTGCAGGCGCCCGTCGTCGACGTGCAGCCTGGCGCCGGCGGTGAAGTAGCCGCTGAACACGATCTTGCGGGCGCGGGCGGTGATGTCGACGAAGCCGCCGCAGCCGGCGGTGACGTGCGGCTTGGCGGCGAGCCGCGAGACGTTGACGCTGCCGTCCCGACCGATCTGCATGAAGGAGAGCAGCGAGCAGTCGAAGCCGCCGCCCTGGAAGTAGGTGAACTGCTGCGGCGAGGGCATGATCGCCTCGGCATTGGCCGAGCAGCCGAACTGGAAGTCGAGCAGCGGCACGCCGCCGACCGCCCCCTGCTCGATCACCCAGGTGACCTCGCCGTGGCGGCCCTCCTCGAGCAGGACGCGCGGCACGTGCGCCGAGATGCCGAAGCCGAGATTGACCGCCCAGCCGGCCTTCAGCTCCTGCGCCACGCGCCGGGCGATCACCTTGTCCACGCCCCAGGGCGTCAGGCGGAAGCTGGCCTCGGGCCGGGCATATTCGCCGCTGATCGCCGGGTCGTAGAGCGTCTGCGTCGTCTGCATCTGCTCCGGTGCCACGACGATCGCGTCGACCAGCACGCCCGGCACGTGCACCGCGAACGGCTTGAGCGAGCCCGCTTTGGCGAGCCGCTTCACCTGCGCGATGACGATGCCGCCATTGTTCCGCGCGGCCAGCGCCTGGTCGAGCGGGCCGAGATAGGCACCCTCGTGCTCGTAGGAGAGGTTGCCGCGCTCGTCGGCGGTGGTGGCGCGGACGAGCGCGACGTCGGGCACGATGGTCGGGAAGAACAGCCAAGTGTCGCCCGCGAACTCGACTTTGCGCACGATCGGCGCCGCCGCACCCTTGGCGTTCATCGCACAGCCCTGCAGGTCGGGGTCGACGAAGGTGTCGAGGCCGACCTTGGTCAGCACGCCGGGGCGCTTGGCCGCCGCCTCGCGGGTCAGGTCGAACAGGATGCCCGAGGGCAGGTTGTAGGCGGGGATGCGGTCCTCGGTGATCATCTCCCAGATGGCGGGCGAGGGCATCGAGGAGGGGCCGCTGGGGTAGGAGCCGGCCAGCACCCGCGCCAGCAGGCCCTCCCGGGCGATGTGGTCGATGCCCCCGATGCCGTACATGTCGCCGGCGGCGATGGGGTGGATCGTGGTCAGGTTGCGCGGATGGCCGGACGCGGCGAAGCGCTCGCCGATCGCGGCCAGCACGGCATCCGGGCAGCCGAGGCCGCTCGACGAGCTGACGGTGACGACCGCACCATCCTGGACCAGCGCCGCCGCCTGCTCCGCGGTCATCACCCTCGCGCGCGCCATTGCCCGCCTCGCCTGCCAGCCCCCTGCCGGCGGCAAGCGCTAGACCCGGCCGAGCCGGATCGGCAAGTAGCTTCTGCCGGGGCAGGCGCACCGGCGCGGGGGACAGCCGGTGCTCATCCTGTGCGACCTCAACCCGGTCCAGCGCATCACGCGCCCGTACGTGACCTGGGCGTTCGCCGGCGCCAGCGTGCTGCTGACCCTGGTACTCTGGTTCGACGTCGTCCCCTGGCCATGGCTGGTCTGGCAGCCGCACCGCGGCTGGTTTCCGGGCCTGCTGCTCGCCAACTTCGCCCATGCCGACCTGTGGCATCTGGTCGGCAATCTCCTGCCGATCCTGGCGTTCGGCGACAATGTCGAGGACGCGCTCGGCCACGCGCGCTTCCTCCTGCTGATCCTGGTCGCGGCACTCGGCGGCGCGCTCGCCCAGTATTTCGCCTCGCCGGGGATGGAGCTGTTCCTCGGCGCCTCGGGCGTGACCAGTGCGGTCATGGGCGGCTACCTGCTGCTGCATCCCAAGGCGCGCGTGGTGGTGGCGTTCAACGTGCTGATCGGCCTGCCGATGGCCTTTCCCGCCGGGTTGATCGTGGGCACGTTCCTCCTGGCCAACGTCATCGGGGCGGTCACGGCACCGCGCTCCGCGATCGCCTGGTGGGCGCATCTGGGCGGGTTCCTGATCGGGATCCTGCTGACCTGGCGGCTGCGCGACCCCTCCGTGCCGATCCTGCAGCGGCCCCAGTCGGCCGACGCGATCCTCGCCGGCACGGGTGCCGTGCAGCGCCGCGCCTTCGTGCTGCTCGACTGGCTGGGCAGCTACAAGATCCGCTCCGGGCGCAGCGGCGAGCGGCCGGCGATCGAGGAGCTCGCCAAGCGCCGCTTCTTCCACCGCTTCGTCCTGTTCGTCGTGCTCACGCTCCTGGGCGAGCTGATCCTGGGCTGAGCGCGGCGAGATCCGCCCGGCCGAGCCTGCCGTCGTGCAGCGCGCTCGCCACCAGCGCCCCCGCACAACCAAGGCCCGCGAGCGCGCGCAGATCGTCCGGACCGCGCACGCCGCCCGCCGCATAGAGGCGTGTGGTAGGCGACAGCGCCCGCAGTTGGCGCAACCGGTCGAGGTCCGGCCCGCCGCCGGAGCCGACCCGGCCGAGGGTCATCGCGATCACCCGCTCCGGCCAGCGGGCCGGGCTGTCGAACAGCTCGCTTGCGCCGAGCTGCCGCTCGCCCTGGAAGTCGAGCGACAGGACGAGCCGCGGGTCGCTGCCGAAGCTGTCGAGCAGCCGCAGATCGGCCTGGCTCTCGCTGCCGAGGACGAGGTGGCCGAAGTCCGCGCCGAGAAACCGCCGGCAGGAGCACTCGCCGGCAAAGCCGGCGTCGACCCACAGGCCTAGCTCTGGGAAGCGCCGGCGCAACGCCAGGATCGTCGGCAGATTGTCGCCATGCTTCCGGATCGCGTCGAGATCGGCGATGTAGAGCGCGGGGAACGGGAACAGTCCCAGCAGGCCCTCGACCACGCTCGCCGGCTCCGGGCTGCTCGCCACCAGTGACCGCTCGAGCGGTCGGTAGTGCTCGCGGTCGCCGCCCCGAGCGTGGACGACGACCCCGCCCATGAGGTCGATCACCGGAATGATCTGGAACGCGGCCATGCCCGGCCCCCCGCACGTGACGGCACTGGTAGCACGCAGCGACGACACGATGCGATGCCCGAGCTGATCACCGGCCTCGACCTCGGCGGCGCGCACCTGAAGGCCGCGCAGGCGACGGCCGCCGGGCGGGTCGTCCGCGCCCTGCAGGTCCCCTGCGCTCTGTGGCGCGGGCTGGACTGCCTGGAGGCGGCGCTCGCCGAGGCAGCCGCCGCGCTCGAACCGGAAGGCCCCGTCGCCGTGACGATGACCGGTGAGCTGGTGGACCTCTTCCCCGATCGGCAGGCGGGGGTCGCGGCGCTGCTGGCGACCCTGGCTGCCGCCTGGCCCGACCGCGAGCTGGCGGTCTGGGCCGGCGCCAACGGGTTCGTCGCACGCGAGGCGGTGGAGCCGGAGGAGGTCGCCTCGGCCAACTGGCTCGCCACCGCCGCCTTGGTCGCGCGGCGGGTCGGCGAAGGCGTGCTGATCGATCTCGGCAGCACGACGACCGACATCGTCCTGCTTGCCGACGGCCGGCCTGCCGCCCGGGCAACGAGCGATCGCGACCGGCTCGCCGAGGGCGAGCTGGTCTATGTCGGGCTGACCCGCACGCCGGTGATGGCGCTCGCCGCCGAGGCGCCGTTCGCCGGCCGTCGCGTGCCGTTGATGAACGAGTTCTTCGCGACCTCGGCCGACCTGTTCCGCATCCTCGGCCAGCTACCGGAGGCGGCAGACCAGCACCCGGCCGCCGACAATGGCGAGAAGACGGTAGCGGCGAGCGCGCGGCGGCTGGCGCGGATGCTCGGTGCCGATCTCGGCCACGCCGCGACGAGCGACTGGCGCCGGCTCGCCGGCTGGCTGTCCCAGGCCCTGCTGCGCCGCGTCGAGGACGCCCTGGCGCTGCAGCTCTCGCGCGGCATCGTCGCGGACACGGCACCGCTGATCGCGGCCGGCTGCGGGCGCTTCCTGGTACCGAGGCTGGCAGGCCAGCGGCCGTGCCGCGACATTCTGGAGCTGATCGACTGCGACCCGGAGGCCGCCGCCTGGGCCGCGACCTGCGCGCCCGCCGTGGCGGTGGCGCTGCTGCTCGCCGAGGATGGGACGGCGTGAGCCGTTTTGTCCGCCCGGCCCGCATTCCCATTGACCTCGCGCCCGGAACGCCTAACTGGGCGGCGGTGGCTCTCTCGCCTTCCATGGATGGCCGGAGGCTGAACGACAAACCGCCTGTCGAGGCGGAACAAGGATAGTCGGAGGCATGACGACCATCGGCCCGGTCACCCGGGCAGTTTGCGTCGGGGCAGTGCTGTGCCTCGGCGCCGCGCAGCAGCGGGCGCGGGCGCAGGAGGCCGACTGGCCTTGCCAGCAGCGCCTGATCCCCAAGCTCGAAGCGGGGCAGATGTGGTCCGGCCCGCCGCTGCCGGCGGTGGACCAGCCGCGACCGGAGCTGCAGGTGACCGTGCGGCGGCTGATCGACGTCAAGCTGCCGCCCGATTCGGTGACGGCCGAGGTCAAGAGCTTCGCGGCCCAGCAGCCCGAGGCCGGGCGCGCCCAGGCCCTGAGCGAGCTGTTCGCGGTCAGCCTCGATTGGCTGAATGACGAGCGGGACGTCAAGATCAGGGGCATCAAGCGCTACGCCGCCAATCAGAAGGCGATGGCGGACCGGATCGTCGCCGAGACCCGCGCCCTCTCCAAGCTGCAGGCGCAGGCCGGCGCGGACGCGACCGGCGTCGCCGATCTCGAGACCGCCAAGCAGTGGGACATGCGGATCTACGGCGACCGGCAGCGGTCCTTGTCCCTGGTGTGCGATCAGCCGGTCGAGATCGAGCAGCGCGCCTTCACCCTGGCCCGTGTCATCCAGGAGCAGCTGCCATGAGGCGGATCCTGATCGCGACCCTCCTGGGCGCCCTGCTGGGCGGCACGGCGGTGGCGGCGGAGACCGTCACCGATCGCGTCTTCGGGGCGGGCCTGTTCGGCGGCGTGACCGAGCCGACCAAGCTCCACTACCGCTACGAGATGGAAGGCCAGGGCATCGAGGCGCCGGTGACCGGCAAGATCGAGCTCGACGTGCGCGAGATCGCGGCCGACGGCGGCAAGTCGGTCTATGTCGACATGTTCGACGGGCCGAACCAGCGCAAGTTCGGGCCGATCGCGGCGCGCGAGCAGAACCCGCTGGTGCTGGTGTTCCTGCAGCGCGACGTGTCGCAGATGGCCAACCTGACCGGCGGCGCGGCGATGTACTTCCAGCAGCAGATCCGGCGGGCCTTCTCCGACCCGGCGGAATCGGAGCCGTACGAGGTGACGCTCGGCGACCGCAAGCTGCCCGGCCGGCGGATCGTCATGCATCCGTTCGCCAACGACCCGCAGATCGCCCGCTTTCCCCAGTACAAGGACAAGAGCTACGAGTTCATCGTCGCCGAGGGCGTGCCGGGCGGGGTCTACCGGGTCGCCAGCCGCACGCCCGATCCGCGGGACGGCCATCTCGTGCTGGCCGAGTCGGTGACCTTCCAGGAGGCGGTCCAATGAGGTGGTTCGCACTCACGGTCGCGGCGCTGTTCCTGGCCGGCCCGGCCGCGGCGGCGCCGGCCAACTTTCCGACCGATACGCTGGTCGAGTACGTCCTGGCCTGCATGGCGAGCAACGGTGATACGCCGGACGCGCTGCGCCGCTGCTCCTGCTCGATCGACTACATCGCCAATCATCTCAGCTACGACGAGTACGTCCAGGCCGAGACCGTCATCCGGATGCAGCAGCTGCAGAGCGGCGACGGCCGCATCGCCATGTTCCGCACCGCGCCCTGGGCGCAGGAGATGGCCAACAAGGTGCGGCGGGCGCAGGTGGAGGCCGAGAGCCACTGCTTCTGAGCACAACTTGCGGGTAATCTTCGCCACCTAAAGTCTGCGGTATCGGGGTAACACCGGCGCGCGACCCGCCCCATTCGCGTGCTCGGCGGTTTGCCCGGCCGGGCGAAGCTGCTAGCCACGTCGCGTTTGTGCGGTGCAGCGAAGGACGCTGGCCCGGCTCGTTCGGCATGGAGCTCGTGCGTTGCAGATCGCCATTCTCGGCCTCGGCTATGTCGGCACCACCACGGCCGCCTGTCTCGCCAAGGACGGGCATCACGTCCTCGGCGTGGACATCAATGCCGAGAAGGTGGCGGCGATCGGTGCGGGCCGCTCCCCGGTGGTCGAGCCGATGGTCGAGGAGCTCCTGACCCGGGGCGTCGCCGAAGGCCGCGTCCGCAGCGCTGCCGCCCTCGACGGCATGCTCGACCAGCTGGACATGGTGATCATCTGCGTCGGCACGCCCTCGCGCGCCGACGGCAAGCTCGACCTCAGCCACCTGCTCGAGAGCACCCGCCAGCTCGGCCAGGCGGTGCGCGCTCGCCGTGCCGAGCGGCCGCTGCTCATGGTGTTCCGCAGCACCATGCCGCCCGGCACGATGGGCCGCCTTGTCCTGCCCACGCTCGAGCGTGCGGCGGGCACCGCACCGGGCCGGCTCTACGAGGTCGCCTTCAATCCCGAGTTCCTGCGCGAATCCACGGCAGTGAAGGATTATTTCAACCCGCCCAAGATCGTCATCGGCGAGCGCGAGCAGGGCGTCACCAAGCGGCTGCTCGGCATCTACGACGCCATCGAGGCGCCCCTGTTCGAGGTGCCGCTGATGGTCGCCGAGATGGGCAAGTTCGTCGACAACAGCTGGCACGCGGTCAAGGTCGCCTTCGCCAACGAGATCGGCCGCATCGCCACCGCGCGCGGCATCGACCCGCAGGCGGTGGCCGAGATCTTCCTCGCCGACACCAAGCTCAACGTCTCGCCCTACTATCTGCGC
This sequence comes from Geminicoccaceae bacterium, assembly GCA_046349415.1. Classification (GTDB taxonomy): domain Bacteria; phylum Pseudomonadota; class Alphaproteobacteria; order Geminicoccales; family Geminicoccaceae; genus Benzoatithermus. Next base: position 3,435 of record JAXMCJ010000048.1, on the reverse strand, counting down.
CCCGGTGGGCCCTATGGCGGCTCCTGCCTGCCCAAGGACCTGTCCGGGATGCTGGCGCTGGCGCGCGATGCGGGCCTCGCCGTGCCGGTGCTCGCCGGCGCCCGCGACAGCAACGGCCTGCACCTCGCCTGGCTGGCCCAGGCGATCAGGGCGAAGCTGCCGCCGCCCGGCCCGGTGCTCCAGCTCGGCCTGTCGTTCAAGGCCGGCACCGACGATCTGCGCAACAGTCCCCTGCTCGACCTCGCCGAGATCCTGGTCGAGGCCGGCTACGAGCTGTCGGTCTACGACCCCGACGTCGATCCGGCCCGGCTGGTCGGCGTCAACTTCGCCGTCGCCGCCGAGCAGGCGCCACTGATGGACCGGATGACCGACGATCTGGCCGGTGCCGCGGCGCGCGCTCGCCTGATCGTGCTCGGCAAGCCGATCCCCGGCATCCGCGAGCGGCTGCCGGCGGGCGTGCCGGTGCTCGACGTGCCGCGCCTGCAGGACGTGGCTTGAGCGCCGCGACCCTGGCGGCAGCGCTGCCGCTGGCGTTCCCTCAGGAGGGCTACCACCGCGTGCCGCGGCCGATGCGGCCCGGCCCGGCGTCGCGCCGGCTGGAGATCCTGTTCCTCTACAGCCGACCGCCGCTGCCGATGACCCGCGGCGACGAGCTGACCGTCTCGCACCTGCTCGAGTTCCTGCACGCGCGCGGCCACGCGGTCGATCTCGTCACCCTGATCGAGCCCGGCCACAGCCTGCGCCCGGAGCACCTGGCCTGGCTCCAGAGCCGCTGCCGCACGGTCGAGCTGCTCCCCCACTCTATCAAGCGCTCGCTGCCGCGCGGGGTCGCCTCCTGGCTGTCCGGGCGACCGTTCCAGATCGGCCTGCTCCACAGCCCGGCCCAGCTGGCGCGCGTGCGCGAGCTGGTGGCGCAGCACCGCTACGACATGGCCTACGCCTACTACATCCGCTCCGCGGAGGCCCTGCGCGAGGCGCGGCGCGCACGGCCGGGCCTGCCGGCCTTCATGGCGCTGCAGCTCTCGCAGACGCTCAACACCGAGCGCCTGGCGCGTACCGCCGCGACACCCTGGGACCGGCTGTTCTACCGCTTCGAGACCCGGCGGATGGCCGAGTTCGAGGCGCGGCTGTGGCCGGACGTGACCCGGACGGTGCTGATCGGCGAGCAGGATCGCGCCGCCATCGCCCGCGCCTGCCGCGAGCGCGGCCTGCCCGAGATCGACAATGTCGTCTGGGGGCCGCACGGGGTCGACGTCGAGCGGTTCCGCCCGCGGCCGGAGGCCGAGGAGGAGGACATGGTCGTGATGTCGGGCGTGATGCGCTACGCGCCCAACGTCGAGGCGGCCTTGTGGTTCGCCAAGGAGGTCTGGCCCCTGGTCCGGGCCGAGCGGCCGGCGGCGCGCTTCTTCCTGGTCGGGCGCGACCCTGCGGCCGCAGTGCAGGCGCTCGACGGCAAGGACGGCATCACCGTCACCGGCACGGTCGAGGAGCCGGCGGACTGGATCGCCCGGGCGGCCGTCTGTGTGGCCCCGATCCGCGCCGCCGCCGGCCTGCAGAACAAGCTGCTCGAGGCGCTGGCGATGGCCAAGGCGCTGGTCGCCACGCCCGAGGCCAACGAGGGCATCCGGGCACCGGAAGGGGAGGCGCTGCTGCTGGCGCGCGAGCCCGCGGCCTTTGCCCGCCACGTTCTCGACCTCCTCGGCGACCCGGCGCGCCGGCAGGGGCTGGGCACTGCCGGCCGGGCCTATGTCGAGGCCAAATGGACCTGGGAGGGGCCGTTCCTCGAGCTCGAGGCGGCGTTCCTGGCGGCCTGCTGAGGTGTTGGCTGGTTTGTGACCGGCTGCGACATCCCACCGCAGATTCTATGCTGCACTGCACAATGAGCGGCCTTGTCGCGGGGGTTGGGGCACCCTAGCTATTGTGCATCGCAGCATGAAAACCCCTGGAGACGCAGTCATGGCGAAGCCCGCCCTTCCCGAGTTCAAGCTTCCCGAGATGAAGCTGCCCAAGGTCGACCTCGACGCCCTGTTCGGCCTGCAGAAGGCCAATCTGGCCGTCGCCCAGGAGACCCAGAGCATCGTCCTCGAGGCGCTCCAGGCGATCGTCCGCCTGCAGCACGGCTACGCCAACGAGGTCGTCGAGACCCTGAAGGGTGCCGTCAGCGCCAAGGCCCCGGCGAAGCCCGAGACCGTCCTCGCCGACGTCCAGGCCGCCACCCAGAAGGCCGTTGCCGTCGCCAAGCAGGGCGTCGACCTCGGCGTCGCCGCCCAGCAGAAGGTGGTCGAGCTGGTCAGCCAGCGCGTCAAGGCGAACGTCGACGAGCTGAAGGCGATCGCCGCCTGAGCAGCGGCCCGCCCTCACGAGGCGGCGGAGCAGTCCTCCCTCCCGCCGCCTTCTCCGAGCCCCGGGCGCCCGTCGTCCGGGGCTTTTCGTTGGGGCCTACCCCTTGTGCCGGCGCCGGCGCGCCTTCGCCTCCGGCCGGTCGCTCGCTGCCAGCACGAGCATCGCGCGCGCCTCGACGGCGAGCTTGCCCGGCGGCAAGAAGCGCTCGCCCGCCTCGGGCATGGCCGTGTCCAGCAGCACCTCCCAGCCCTGCCCGGGGCTGGAGGCGGGCACCGCGAACGGCACCGGCTCGTGGTGCGCGTTCAGCAGCACCAGGATCGAGCTGGCGCCCTCCGTCGACGGCTCGCCGCTCTCGCTGTCGCCGCGATCGAGCCTCAGGCCCAGGCAGCGCGCGTTGCCGTCCTGCCACTGGGCGTCGGTCTGCGGGCCGCCCGCCGGATTGAGCCAGGTGACGATCGTGCCGTCGCGCCAGCTCGCCCGGCGCAGCAGCGGCTGCGCGCCGCGGACCGCGATCGCCCGGCGGACGAACTCGATCAGCGCGCGGTCCTCGGCGCCGTGCTCCCAATGGACCCAGCTCAGCTCGCCGTCCTGGCAGTAGCCGTTGTTGTTGCCGTCCTGGCTGCGGCCGAACTCGTCGCCGGCCAGGAGCATCGGCGTGCCGTGCGAGCACAGGATGCTGGTCAGGAAGTTGCGCTTCTGCCGCTCGCGCAAAGCCTTGATGGCGGGGTCGTCGGTCGGGCCCTCCGCACCGCAGTTCCAGCTGCGATTGTGGTCGTGGCCGTCGCGATTGTCCTCGCCATTGGCCTCGTTGTGCTTGTGGTCGTAGGCGACCAGGTCCGCGAGGGTGAAGCCGTCGTGGGCGGTGACGAAGTTCACCGTCGACCAGGGCCGCCGGCCGCGCTTGTCGTAGATGTCGGCCGAGCCGGTCAGCCGGGCGGCGAGGCCGCTGAGCACGCCGGGCTCGCCGCGCCAGTAGTCGCGCAGCGTGTCGCGGTACTGGTCGTTCCACTCGGCCCAGCCGGGCGGGAAGCCGCCGACCTGGTAGCCGCCCGGGCCGATGTCCCAGGGCTCGCCGATCAGCTTGACCTTGGC
>JAXMCJ010000047.1:0-42515 GCA_046349415.1 Geminicoccaceae bacterium | reverse complement strand
GCGTTGGCGCTGGATCTCGGCCTCGGCGGCGCGCCGCTCGGTCAAATCGACCACCGAGGTGACGAAGGCCGGCTCGCCCTCGTACTCGATCAGCCGCGAGGTGGTGGCGCCGGGGAAGGTGGAGCCGTCCATGCGCCGCAGCGTCTGCTCGAGCCCGTCGACCAGGCCGTCGGCGCTCATCGCGGCCAGGAACCGCTCACGCGCCTTGGTGTCGGCATAGAACTGCTCGGGCGCCAGCTGGTCGAGGGCCAACTGCTCCACGCGGAACAGATCGCGGAACGGCTGGTTGGCAAACACCAGTCGGCCGTCCTGCCTGCGCACGATCACCAGCGGCATCGGATGCGCCTCGGCGATGACCCGGAAGCGCTGCTCGCTCGCCCGCAGCGCCGCCTCGGCCCGCTTCAGGGCGCTGAGATCGAGAAAGCTCATGACGACCGCGGCGCTGCCTTCGTAGTCGATGCCGCGGGCGGTGAGCACGGAGGGGAAGCCGTCGCCGCGGGCGGTGCGCATCATGAGCTCGCGGCCGTCGATCCGGTCGCCGCGGGCGATCTCGGCGTAGATCGCCTCCCGTTCGGCCGGCTCGGCATAGAGCAAGCCGCGATCGAACTGCCCGATGTCCTCGCGCGCGACCTGGAAGGCGTCGTAATAGGCCCGGTTGGCGAACAGCACCTCGCGATCGGACAGGCGGGTGATGATCATCGGCGTGGGATGGATCTCGGCGATGGCGCGGAACCGCGCCGCACTCGCCTTGACCTCGGCCTCCGCCAGCTTGGAGCGGGTGATGTCGAGGTTGAAGCCGCCGACATGGGTGACCACACCCGCATCGTCACGGATCGGGAAGCGGATGAACATGCTCCAGGCATATTCGCTCCGGCCCGCCACCCGTTCCTCGGTCACCAGCGGCAGACCCGTCTCGATCACCTCGCGATGGTGGCGGGTGATCTCGGCCGCCTGCTCGGGCAGGAAGGCGGCATCCGCGGTTCGGCCGATCATCGACTCCACCGGCCGGCCGAAGAGCTTGGCCATCTCGGGGTTGGCCATCAGGTAACGGCCCGCCAGGTCCTTGAGATACATGCCGACCGGGGCGTTCTCCATGAATGCGGCGAGCCGGGCCTCGCTGGCCTTGAGCGCGGCCTCGGCGCGCTTGCGCTCGGTGATGTCGAGGGCGAAGCAGCCGACCACGGCGATCTCGCCGCGGGCGTCGCGGATCGGGAAGCGGATCACCATGCTCCACTCGTACTCCCCGAGGCTGGGCTGGTGCTCCTCGTGATAGAGGGTCTTGCCGGAAGCGATCACCTCCGCGTGGTGCCGGTCGATCAGGTCGGCCTCGTCGGGCGGGAAGATGTCGCGCGCCGTGCGCCCGATCACGTCGGCCGGCTCGTGGCCGAAGATCTTGGCCGACTCCGGATTGGCGAGAAGATAGTGGCCGGCGCGGTCCTTCAGGTGGACGACCAGTGGGGCATTGGCCATAAGCGCGCCCAGCCGGGCCTCGCTCTCGCGCAGCGCGGCTTCCATCCGGCGGCGGTCGGTGATGTCGGTGATGACCCCGAGCACCGCTGATTCGCCACCATAATTGAGCGGCCGCGCCGACAAGATGGCGTCGAACTCGCCGCCGTCGGCCCGGCGCATCCTGACCTCGGCCTGCTCGGCGCCACCTTCCTTTGCGATGCGCCGGGCGATGTCCGACCGCGTGAGCCGGTCGACCCAGATGCGCTCGATGCGCCGCGGGTCCGTCTCGCCGGCATCCAGGCCGAACACCTCGCGCCCCTTGGCGTTGACGAACAGGACGCAATAGCGGTCGAGTGCGGTGATCGCGATCGGCAGCGGCACGCTTTCCGCGATCAGCCGGAATCGCGCCTCGCTCTCCGAGAGTGCCTGCTCCGCCTGATGCCGCTCCGTCACGTCGCGGCCGACCGCCTGGATCTCGACCAGCCTGCCGCCATCGTCGAAGACGCCGACGCTGCTCCACTGCTCGACGCGCCGCCGACCGTCGGGCAGGATCACCGCGAGCTCGATGGCGCCTCTGGGATGCGCCGGCGTGAGTGCCTCAAGGAACCGGTCGTGGCGCTCGCGATCCTCGGGGACGATCAGGTCGTAGTCGCTCCAGTCCGGCCGGAGCATCTGCTCGCGCGTCCAGCCCGTGTAGCGGCAGAAGGCTTCGTTGACGAAGGTCAGCGGCCCGTCCGGCCGGCGCCGGATGATGAACTCGGACTGGGTCTCGATCAGCGCCCGGAAGCGCGCCTCGCTCTCGCGCAGCGATTGTTCCGCCAGTTTGCGGGCGGTGATGTCGCGGCCGATCGCCTGGAACTCGACAACCTGCCCCTCGGCATCGAAGACGGCGGTGTCGGTCCACTCCTCCCAGCTCGGACGCCCGTCCTGGTCCTCGACCAGCTCGTAGGTGACCGATGGCGTCGCCGGCGACAGGCTGGCCCAGGCCGCGCGGATACGCTGCTGCTCGTCCGGGGCGTAGTGGGCCACGTCGTCGAACTCGTCGAGCAGCGTCGCCCGATCCAGGCCGCGGTAGCGGCAGTAGGCGTCGTTGACGAAGGTGAGCACGCCGTCCGGCCGGATGCGCAGGATGAACTCGGTCTGCCCCTCGACCACCGCGCGGTAGCGCGCCTCGCTCTCGCGCAGCGCCAGCTCGCTGCTCTTCTGCTCGGTGATGTCGCGGCCGGTGGATTGCAGCTCGATCAGCCGGCCCGACTCGTCGAACACGCCGGTGTCGACCCAGCGCTCCCAACGGAACGCGCCGTTCGGCAACACGGCGCGCGTCTCCATCACGGCGGTCGGGCTCTCGGGCGTCAGCCCCCGCAGATGAGCGCCGAAGCGGATCCGGTCCTCCGGCACCATCATGTCCAGGCCGTTGAAGGCCGGAGAAAGCACGAACTCCCGCGGCAGCCCGACATAGCGGCAGTAGGCTTCGTTGACGAAGGTGAGGCGGCCTTCCGGCAGCTGACGCAAGACGAACTCGGTCTGGGTCTCGACCAGCGCCCGGTAGCGCGCCTCGCTTTTGCGCAGGGCGAGCTCGGCCAGCTTGCGCTCCGTGACCTCGCGGCCGACCGACTGGATCTCGACCAGGGTGCCGTCGCGCGCGAAGATGCCGGTATCGACCCAGAGCTCCCAATGCTCGGACCCGTCCGGCAGCACCGCGCGCAGCTCCATCGAGGCGCTCGGCTGCTCCGGGGTCAGGGCCGCGAGATGCCGGTCGTGCCGCTCGCGGTCCTCGGCCGCGATCAGCTCGAAGTCGTTCCAGTCGCCACGCAGCATGACCTCGCGCGGGCTGCCGACATAGCGGCTGTAGGCCTCGTTGACGAAGGTGAGGATCCCGTCGGGTCGCTGGCGCAGGATGAACTCGGTCTGGGTCTCGACCAACGCCCGATAGCTGGCCTCGCTCGCGAGCAGAGCGTCCTCGCTCTCCCTCTGCTCGGTGATGTCCCTGCCGACCGACTGGATCTCGGCCAGCCGGCCCTCCGCGTCGAACAGCGCCGTGTCCACCCACTGTACCCAGCGCACGCTGCCGTCGGACAGTGCCCGGCGCAGCTCGATGGCGCGTGACGGGTTGTCGGGTGTCAGCGAGGTGAGATGCGCCTCGTCGCGCGCCCGGTCCGCGGGCAGGGTGCCGGTGAAATCGTTGAACCTGCTGCCGAGCAGATCTTCCCGTGTCCGCCCGTAATACCGGCAATAGGCGTCGTTGACGAAGCTCAACCGATTGTCCGGCGTGATGCGCGCGATGAGCTCGCGCTGCGTATCGACCACCGCGCGGTAGCGTGCCTCGCTGGCGCGGACCGCTGCCTCGGCCTTCTCCTGCTCGGTCACATCGCGCTGCACGGCGACGTGGTGGGTGATCTGGCCACGCGCATCGCGCAGCGGTGAGATGGTGGTGTCGAGCGACAGCGCCTCGCCATCCTTGCGCCGCGCCACGATCAGCCCCTGCCAGGTGCCGCCGCGGGCGAGCTGGGCGCCGATCTCGTCGTAGACGTCTTCGGAGCCGGAGCCGGCCATGACCTCGCGCGGGCGCTGCCCGACGACCTCGGTCGCGGCGAAGCCGGTGACGCGCTCGAACGCACGGTTGACGTAGGTGTAGCGGCCTTCGGCGTCGGTGATCTCGACCGCGTCGCCGACCTGATCGACCGCCATGCCCATGAGCGAGAGCTGCTCCTCGCGCCGCCGGCGCTCGGTGACGTTGCTCGTCAGGATGACGCGGCCGCCATCGGACATCCGGCGCTCGCGCAGGCGGCACCAGCGCCCGTCGATCAGCTTCTGCTCGTGCTCGTTCTCCTCGCGATCGTGGAGCTCCAACCTCCGCTTCACCCAGTCCGCGCCCATCTCCGGATGATAGATCGGGCCTCGGGCGAGCCCCGCCTCGAGCCAGTCCTCGAACCGCTGCCCGAGCTTGAGCACGCCGCGCAGGTTCTCAGTCAGGTGCGCCGGGTAGCGGCTGTTGTAGAAGACGAACCGGTCGTCCGCGTCGAGAATGGCGAGCCCGTCGGGAATGCTCTCCGCCGCCGCCAGGAAGCGCGCCTCGGCCTCGCGCCGCTCGGTGATGTCGGTGGTGAGGATCACCCGGCCGCCATCCGGCATCGGCGCTTCGCGAATGCGCACCCAGCGGCCGTCGACATGCTTGTGCTCGCGCTCGCTGAGTGCGTCGCTGCGGGAGGAGAGGCGGCGCTCGCCATAGTCCGCGCCCATGTCGGGATGATAGACCGGCCCGCGCGCGAGACCGTCGCGGATCCAGTCCTGGAACCGGATGCCGGTCGCCAGCCCCTCGCGCAGTGCGGGCGGCAGCATCTCGGGATGGCGGCTATTGTAGAAGACGATGCGGTCCTCGTGATCGAGGATCACCAGCCCGTCCGGGATGCTGGAGGCGGCAGCGAGGAACCGCGCCTCGCTCGCCCGCAGCGCCGCCTCGGTGCGCTTCTGCTCGCTGAGATCGCGCATGTAGGCCATGAAGGCCGGCCGGTCCTCGTACCGCGTCGCGACCACGACCAGCTCGACCGGGATCGCGGTGCCGTCCTTGCGGACGGCCGTGAGCTCGAGCCTGCGGCCGAGGATTCGCGACACGCCGGTCGACAGGTAGCGCTTCATGCCCGCGACATGCGCAGGGCGAAGCGCGGCGGGTATGAGAAGCTCGTGCAGTTCGCGACCGCGCGCCTCCGCGAGCGCGTAGCCGAAAGTCCGCTCGGCCGCAGGATTGAATTCGAGGATCCGGCCATCCTCGTCGATGCTGACGAAGCAGTCGAGCGCGGCCTCCAGCACCGCGGCATGCGTGCGCCGGCTCTCCTCCAAGGCTGCCTCGGCGCGAATCCGATCGCCGACATCGCGCTTGGCGCACACGAAATAGGCCAAGGCGCCCGACTCGTCGTAGACCGGCGAGATGGTCGCATCCTGGTGAATCAGGTGCCCCGACTTGTGGCGACTGACAATTCGGCCCTGCCAGACCTCGCCAGCGCGGTTGCGCCGGTCGATCTCCTGGTAGAACTCGGCTGGATGCTGGCCGCTGCGCAGCAGCTCCTCTGGCGTGCGGCCCAGCGCCTCCTCGGCCTTGTAGCCGCTGAGCCGCGTGAAGGCGGGATTGACGTAGATGAGCCGGTAGTCGGAGTCGGTGATCTCGATCGAGTCGCCGACCTGCGCCATCGCCGTGGCGACCATGGCCCGTTCCTGCCGCTGCTGGCGCTCGGCGCTCACGTCGCTGGTGAGCTGGACATGGCCGCCATCGGCCATCCGGCTGCCCCGCACCCGGACCCAGCGGCCGTCGATCAGGCGATGCTCGCGGTCGACCGTGCCTGCCTCACGCGCGGCGATCCGCTGGTCGAGATAGTCCGGGCCCATCTCGGCATGGAAGATCGGGCCGCGGGACGCGGCCTCGCGCACCCACTGGGACCAGCGCTTGCCCAGCGCCAGCGCCCCGCGCACGTTTTCAGTCAGATGTTCAGGATAGCGGCTGTTGTAGAAGACCAGCCGGTCCTCGGCATCGTAGATGGCAAGCCCGTCGGGAATGCTCTCCGCCGCCGCCCGCAGCCGCGCCTCGCTGGCGGCAAGGCTCGACTGGAGGGCGCGACCTTGGGCGAACAGCTCGCTCACCGCCGCGAACCACGGCCGCCAGAGTGGCGGCACGGCACTGGCCTCGGCGACACCGTCGCTCTCGTTCTGGATGTGCCGGACGAGCTTCAGCGCCGGGCGGATGAAGCGCCGCTGCAGGAGCAGGTAGGCGCCGAGCAGCGTCAGCATCAGCGCGGCGAGGATCAGCGCGTAGGGCTTGAAGCGCGGCAGGAACAGGCCCGTGATCTGGTCCTCCGGCAGCGAATGGACCAGCGAGAAGGGTGAATCGCCGAGACGCTCCGCCAGCACCAGCTGGCCGGCCAGCGTGCGAAAGCCGTCGCCCGGCCCGGCAAGGATTTCGGCCAACCCCACCGGCGGTGCCGCCGCGACGCCCGATCCGCTCTCACCGAGGTTGCGAGCCGCGACCACCTCGCCGGAGTCCGAGACGATCCAGACGCCGCCGAGCGGCCAGTCCATACTATCCAGGAAGGCGCCGAGGCGCTCGAGCAGGATGTCGGAGCCGACGACGCCAAAGAACCGGTCCCCGGCCTTGACCGGCGCCGCATAGCTGATCATCGGCCCGGCCCCGCCGGCGTCCTGGTAGACGCCGGTCCAGTAGGGGCTGCCCGTCGGGTCGTGCGCCGGGGTCCCGTCGACGAACACGTCGTAGCCCAGCCAGCCGTCGATCAGGGCACGCATCGAGGCGTAGTTGCCCAACGCCACGAACTGCTCGCTCGGGGCGAACGGGAACATCGTCATGAACGACCCGGACGCCGACAGGTAATAGCTCCAGCGCAGCTGCGGCGCCGCGACGTGCGCCTGGCGCATCAGCGCGAACAGGCCCAGCGCCGTGTCGAGGTCGGGCAGATCGGCGGCGCCGGCCTGGAGGAGCGACGGATCACCCAGGACGTTGCCCGTGCCCGTGGCCGCCGGTGTGCCGGCGAGGCGGTCGAGAAACACGCCCTCGATGCCGTTCGCGTGCCGCCCTGCCGCCAGGGAATTGCGCAGCGGTGAGCCTGCCAGCGGCAAGCGCCCTGCCAGGCGGTCCTCCGCGAACTCCCGCATCGCCTGGACATGGGTGACGGCGGCGCCGAGCATCGGCTCGAGCGCGATCCGCTCCGAGCGGGCCCGGCCTGCGAGCTCCTCCAGCAGCGCCCGCCGCTGGTCGACGAACTGCTGCCCCGCCAGTGCTATCACCAGCAGCAGCAGCGGCACGGCCAGCCCGCACAGGATGAGCGCGTAGTCACGCGCCAGGCGGCGCGCCTGCAGGCCCACCATGCTGTCGGCCTCCCTTCGGCTTGCCGCTGCGGTCGAGACGACCGCGACTGGTGCGGCGTGGGAGGGCATGGTCATTGCAGGCTCTGCCTAGTCAAGCGGGGCCAAGATCGGCACGGCCGACGAGGCCGCACCGCTTTGCGGCAGGATGGAGCGCTCTCGTTTCACCCGCGTGCCGGAAGGTGGCCGCTCTGTTTCAATTGTGTCATGTCCCGACCTTGCGTCCCGTCGCCTCGGATGGGATGTCTCGCGCGCCGGAATTGTCTTTCTGTCGAGCGTAGGAACGCATGGCGGAGCTGATCGTCGTCGACGACGACCCCGATCTGCGGGCGTTGCTGGCAGACTGCCTCGGCGCCGCGGGCCATGTGGTGCGCGGCGCGGCGGACGGGCGCGAGCTGCGCCAGCTCGTGGCGGCCGCCCCGGCCGATCTCGTCGTCCTCGACGTGGGCCTGCCCGGTGAGGACGGCTTCGCCCTGGCCCGTTGGCTGCGCGAGCATCACGACCCGGGCATCGTCATGCTGACTGGGGCGGCGACCACCATCGACCGCGTGGTCGGGCTCGAGGTCGGCGCCGACGACTTTCTCGGCAAGCCGTTCACGCCGGCGGAGCTCGGGGCGCGGATCGACGCCGTGCTGCGGCGGCGCCGGCCGAGAGCGGAGGGTGCCGTGCTGCCGGAGGGCTTCCTGCCGTTCGGCCCCTACCGCTTCGACGTGAGGCGCTTCCGGCTCACCGACGCGACGGGCGGCGAGCTCGCGCTGGCGCCGATGGAGCTCGACCTGGTCGCTGCCTTCGCCACCAATCCGGGCAGGGCGCTGGATCGCGAGGCGCTGCTGCGGCTGGCTCCGGCCCGTGACGGTGACACCTTCGACCGCAGCATCGACAACCGCATCACCCGCCTGCGGCGCAAGCTGGAGAAGGACCCGGCCAAGCCGGAGCTGATCAAGACCGTCCGCGGCGCCGGGTACCTCTTTCCCGGCTGAGAGCGCCGGTTGCAGATGCAGTGCGGCCTTCCCGCCGCTATGCTCTCGCCCCGTCTCGGACCGAAAGGCGGGTGTGGCCATGTGCGGCATAGTCGGGGTCATCGGCCGGCGCCCGGCGGCGCCCTTGCTCCTCGATGCGCTGCGGCGCCTCGAATATCGCGGCTATGACAGCGCCGGCATCGCGACGCTGGTCGCGGGCAGGATCGAGCGCCGTCGCGCGCCCGGCAAGCTCGACCGGCTCGCCGAGCGGCTCGAGGCCGAGCCCCTGGGCGGCGTCACCGGCATCGGGCATACGCGCTGGGCGACGCACGGCGTGCCCAACGAGACCAATGCCCATCCGCACGTCAGCGAGGGTGTGGCGCTGGTCCACAACGGCATCATCGAGAACTTCCTCGAGCTGCGCGCCGAGCTGCTGGCGCGTGGCCACAGCTTCGCCACCCAGACCGACACCGAGGTCGTGGCGCATCTGGTGAGCTCCTGCGTCCGCGCGGGGATGGCGCCGCGGGAGGCGGCGGTCGCCGCGGTGCGGCGCCTGCACGGTGCCTTCGCCCTGGTCTTCCTGTTCGAGAGCGAGCCCGAGCTGCTGGTCGTCGCCCGCAAGGGCTGCCCGCTCGCCATCGGCTACGGCGAGGACGAGATGTTCGTGGGCTCCGACGCGCTGGCCCTGGCACCCTTGACCGAGCGCATCCAGTACCTGGAGGAGGGCGACATCGCCTTTCTCGACCGCAGGCGTGCGGTGGTGCTCGATGCCGCCGGCACGCCGGTCGACCGGCCGATCCGCCAGACCGCGCTGAGCGGTGCCCTGATCGGTAAGGGCAACCACCGCCACTTCATGGAGAAGGAGATCTTCGAGCAGCCGGCCGTGCTCGGCGACACGCTGCGCTCCTTCGCCGACCCCGCCACCCACCGCATCGGCCTGCCCGAGCTGCCGTTCGACCTGGCGAGCGTACAGCGGCTGGCCGCCGTCGCCTGCGGCACTGCCTCCTATGCCTGCCTGGTCGGCAAATACTGGTTCGAGACCCTGGCCGGCTTGCCGGTCGACTGGGACATCGCCTCGGAGTTCCGCTACCGCGAGCCGCCGCTGGTCACCGATCAGGTCGGGCTGTTCGTCTCGCAGTCGGGCGAGACGGCCGACACGCTGGCGGCGATGCGCCATCTGCGGGCGAGAGGTCATCGGGCGCTGGCTGTGGTGAACGTGCCCGAGAGCACCTTGGCCCGCGAGGCCGACGCGCTGCTGCGCACGCTCGCAGGCCCCGAGATCGGTGTCGCCTCGACCAAGGCGTTCACCACCCAGCTCGCCACGCTCGCCTGCCTCGCGATCGGGACCGCGCGGGCGCGCGGCCGGCTCGACGCCGAGCGGGAGGAGGAGCTTACCCGCGCGCTCGACGAGCTGCCGGCGCGAATCCTCCAGGTGCTGGAGAAGGATCAGGAGATCCGGACCATCGCCCAGGAGCTGACCGGCGCCCGCGACGTGCTCTATCTCGGCCGCGGCACCAGCTTCGCGGTCGCTCTCGAGGGTGCGCTGAAGCTCAAGGAGATCAGCTACATCCACGCCGAGGCCTATGCCGCGGGCGAGCTGAAGCACGGGCCGATCGCGCTGATCGACGAGAGCGTTCCGGTGATCGTGGTCGCACCGCCCGACCATCTGTTCGAGAAGACCGCCTCCAACCTGCAGGAGGTCGTCGCCCGCGGCGGGCGGGTCGTGCTGCTCTCCGACGCGGCGGGTGTGGCGCAGCTCGGCGACTATGCGTGGAAGTCGGTGGTCCTGCCCGAGGTCGACCCGTTCGTAGCACCGATCCTCTACGCCGTGCCGGTCCAGCTCCTCGCCTACCATACGGCAGTGCTGAAGGGCACCGACGTCGACCAGCCGCGCAATCTCGCCAAAAGCGTCACGGTGGAGTAGCCGGCGCGGCGATCGTCGTGGCGGTCCGGACCAGGCCGTAGGTGACGCCGGCGTTCTGCGCCGTGCGGTAGAAGGTCATCAGCTGGTCGAGCGGATCGGCCACCTTCTGCAGGCCGGTGATAAAGACTAGCAGGCCGCCGACCGTGGTCTGCCCCTGGATCACCAGCCAGCCGCCGAAGGCCAGGATGATGAGCGGCCCGAGCGCGTCGAGCAGGTTGCCCAGCGCCGTCAGCCCGTATTTGATCCGGTAGCTCGTCAGGCGGGTGTCGAAGGCCAGGGTGACCAGCCGCTGGAACCCGTCCGTGGCATGGAATTTCGCCGGCGTCAGGTTCTCCTGGACGAGATGGCGGCCCATGCGGCGGACGAGCAGCGTGTGCAGCCGGCCCAGGCGGTTGAGCGTCTGCTGCTGCCAGGGCACGAACACCAGCTCCGGCAGGTAGATCAGCACCGAGACCGCCGCGATCAGCGGCTGCACCCACAGCAGGTAGCCCAGCACGGCGACGATCGTGCCGGCCTGCAGCAGCGGCGTCGACAGGCTCTCGGCGACGAAGCCCGCGACGTTCTCGGTCTCGGCCGCCACCACCGACACCAGGAGGCCGCTCGATCCCGGCCCGGCGCGCTGGGCGATCGGCCCCTGTGCATGCACCCGCTGCCGCAGCTCGCGCGCGACCTCCTCGACCACCAGGCCGCGATGCAGGTTGAGCACGTATTTAAGGGCGCCCTGGACCAGCACCACTCCGAGCCAGGCCAGGGCGAGCGTCAGCAGAAGTCGTGGATCGTGACCGCCGATCGCCTCGTTGGTCAGCCGTCGCTGCAGCTCGAGCGGCACCATCGCCAGCGGGATGATGCACAGCGTCAGGCCGGCGAGCAGGATCTGGTCACGGCCGGTGAGCGCCCAGATGAACCGGTAGAGCGAGCCCGGCAGCGGGCGGTCGAGGCGGTCCTTCCCGCTCGGGCGGAAGACCGGCCAGTACGGCCAGCGCGGAGGCGAGAAAGGCGGCACCGAGATCTCCGCAGCCACGTCCAATGGCGCTACTTCGCCCGGCAGCCATCCCGCATCAAGCGATCACGGCCGAACCGCCGGGCACCGCGAATTGACGCGTCCGGCTCTGCCGCCCATGCTTGCCGGAAATGGGAGGACCGCATGTCGACGGCCTCGAAGTTGCGTTCCGCGATCGCGATTGCGCTCACGGTATTTGCGGCATTGCTGCTGGCGCGGCCGGCCTGGGCCAACGCCGTGCCCCGGTTCGAACCCATCGACTGCTGGTCCTATGTGCCGCCGGACGCGCATGCCCGCTGCGGCTTTCTCGTCGTTCCGGAAAGCCGCCACACGGCGACCGGCAAGACCATCCGGGTGGCGGTGGCGATCGTGCCGGCGGCGCGCAAGGGCTCGTCGCGCGAGCCGCTGCTCTATCTGGCCGGCGGCCCGGGAGGCGTGCCGATCCTGCAGGTTGCGATGTACACGGCGCTGGGCTTCAACGCCGACCGCGACCTGATCCTCGTCAACCAGCGCGGCACCTTCCTCTCCGAGCCGGCCCTGGTCTGCCCCAGCATCGACGAGCATTTCCTGCGGGTTCTGGGCCTGCGGTTCGATTCCGATGCCGCCCGCCGTTCGATGCTGGGCGCGGCGCGCACCTGCCGGCGCGAGCTGCTCGCCCGTGACATCGACATCGCCGCCTTCAACACCACCGAGAATGCGTCCGACCTCGCCGACCTGCGCCGGGTGCTCGGCTACCGGCAATGGAACGTCTACGGCGTCTCCTACGGTACCGATCTGGCGCTGGCGCTGCTGCGCCTGGACCCGAAGGGCGTGCGCAGCCTGGTCCTCGATTCGACGGTGCCGCCCAACCTCGTGACCTTCGCCGCATTCTGGCCGAACGCCGCGGAAGGCTTCGACGCCTTCTTCCGCGCCTGCGCCCGGCAGCCCGCCTGCCGTGCGCAGCACCCCAATCTGGAGCAGCGCTTCACGCGGCTGGTGGATGCTGGAGCGGCAGCCGGTCGCCGCGATCGTCGAGGACGCGCAGGGCTAGCCGGTTCGCGTGGTGACCGACGGCGGCGCGCTCGCGAACTGGCTCGTCAACATGAGCTTCGCCACGCCGCTCTACGGCCAGGTGCCGGGCTGGATCGACGAGCTGCAGCGCGGCCGGCCGCAGGCGATCGCGGCTTCGCGGCTCTCCCAGGTGGCCCCGCCCGGCTTCATCGGCTACGGCTTGGTGTTCGGCGTGCTGTGCAGCGAATGGGCGCCGCAGACCACCAAGGCCGAGGTGCTGGCGTCGGGACGCCGCGCCTTCCCCGACTATCCGCAGCGTCGTCGCCGAGCCGCCGCAGTTCACCTGGCTCGCCGACGTCTGCCGCCTGTGGGACGTGCCACCGGCGCCGCCGAGCGCGCGGCGGCTCGTGCGCAGCGACGTGCCGACCCTGTTCCTCGCCGGCAGCTTCGACGCGGTCACGCCGCCGAGCTGGGCCAGGGCCGCCGCCCGGCACCTGACGAACTCGCTGGTCGTCACCGTCCCGGGCGTCGGCCACGGCGTCGCCGACGCCTCGCCCTGCGCCGTCCACGTGATGAATTCCTATCTCAAGCGTCCCGGTGCGCCGGACACCGGCTGCGTAGCCGGGCTGCCGCCGCCGTTCGCGCGCTTGACAGCCCAACCGATAGCGGCCAAGGTCGAACAGCTTTTCAAGAACTGAACTAAAGTTCAATCAAGGCCGAGGCAGGGAGGCCACCGGTTGCAAGCCGACGAGCTCAGCCTCGCGACGCGGGCGGCGTGGCTCTCCTATGTGGGCAACCACACCCAGGAGGAGATCGCCGGGCGGCTGGGCGTGTCGCGGGTCAAGGTCAACCGGCTGATCGGCCAGGCGGTGCGCGCCGGCATGGTCCATGTCTTCGTCGAGGGCAGCGCCGTCGAGTGCATCGCGCTCGAGGAGGCGATCGCCGCCCGCTGGAGCCTGGATTTCTGCACCGTGGCCCCGGCGGTGGATGCGGCGCCGCTGCCGCTCGCCGCATTGGCTGCGGCCGGCGGGCACTGGCTGCACCGGGTGCTGGAGGCGGGCCGGGCCTCGCTCATCGGCGTTGGTCATGGCCGCACCCTCGCTGCGGTCGCGACCAACCTGCCGCGCATCCCACGCCCCGGCGTCCGCTTCGTCTCGCTGCTCGGCAGCCTCACGCGCCATGCCGCGGCCAATCCGTTCGACGTGATCCATCGCCTGACCGAGATCACGGGGGCCGAGAGCTACTTCATGCCCGCCCCGTTCTTCGCCGACAGCGTCGAGGACAAGGCGGTGCTGCTCGGCCAGCGCAGCCTCGAGGCGGTATTTGCGCTGGCGCGTACCGCCGAGCTGGTGGTGGTCGGGATCGGCGAGGTCGGGACGGATTCGCACCTGCTGACCAGCGGCATGATCACGCCAGAGGAGCTGGGCGAGGTCGAGCGCGCCGGTGCGGTGGGTGAGCTGCTCGGGCGCTTCGTCGACGTGCGCGGCAGGCCGGTGGAGGCGGACGTCAACGAGCGGGCGGTCGCCGTGCGGCTCGAGGAGATGCCGGGCCGGCAGGTGGTGGCGATCGCCGGTGGGCGCAACAAGGCTCGCGCCATCGCCGCGGTGCTGGCGAGCGGCGTGCTGACCGGGCTGATCACCGACGAGGTTACGGCCCGCGAGCTGAGCGGGCTGCCGGGTATGCCGGCCGCACGCATGGGTCTTCGTTCAGCGACAACGACCACGGGGAGAGCTGGTCATGTATGACAGGGAACGCGATCTGATGCGGGCTTTCGCCCGCGGGCGGCTCGACCGCCGCGAGCTGCTGCGGAGCACGGCGAAGCTCGGGCTCGGTGCTGCCGCCGCCGGCTATCTGCTGAACCAGGCGCAGAGCGAGGCCGTCGCGGCCGATTTCGACTGGCAGGCCGACAAGGGCAAGACGGTCAGCCTGCTGCTCAACAAGCATCCCTACACGGATGCGATGATCGCCGACCTCGACAATTTCAAGTCGATGAGCGGCATGGACGTCAAATACGACGTCTTCCCCGAGGACGTGTACTTCGACAAGGTCGGCGCTGCGCTGTCGTCCGGCAGCGACCAGTACGACGCCTTCATGACCGGCGCCTACCAGACCTGGCAATACGGCCCCGCCGGCTGGATCGTCGACCTCAACGAGTTCATCTCCGATCCCAGCAAGACCAATCCGAAATATGACTGGGACGACGTGCTGCCGAACCTGCGCGCCTCGACCTCCTGGTCCGGCGTGCCGTTCGCGTCGCTCGGCGGCGACGGCGCCAAGCAGTGGGCGATTCCATGGGGCTTCGAGCTCAACTCGATCGCCTACAATCGCAAATATTTCGGCGACCTGAAGATCGAGCTGGCCAAGGACCTGCCGACACTGGTCGAGCAGGCGGCCAAGATCAGCGCCGCCGGCAAAGGCTATTACGGCATCGGCGTGCGCGGCAGCCGGAGCTGGGCCACCATCCATCCGGGCTATCTCTCGGCCTTCGCCAACTACGGCGCCCACGACTTCGAGGTCGCCGACGGCAAGGGCAAGGCGTCGATGAACAGCGCCGCCGGCAAGGAGATGACCGCGCTTTGGGTCAAGATGATCCAGGAGGCCGGGCCGAAGAACTGGGCCACCTACACCTGGTACCAGGTCGGCACCGACCTGGGTGCCGGTGCCTCCGCCATGATCTACGACGCCGACATTCTGGGCTACTTCATGAACGGCGGCGACAACAAGGAGAAGGGCAACATCGCCTACTCCGCGTTCACCGCCAAGCCGGGTGCCTCCGCACCCACGCCGAACGTCTGGATCTGGTCGCTGGCCATGGCCGAGGCCTCCAAGCAGAAGGACGCCGCCTGGAAGTTCATGCAGTGGGCGTCGAGCACCGAGCACGGCCTGTTCGGCGCGCAGAAGATGGACTTCGTCAATCCCGTGCGCGCCTCGGTCTGGAAGGACGAGGCGTTCCGCGCCCGCATCGACAAGTCCTACCCGGGCTATCTCGCCCAGTTCGACGCCTCGGCACCGGGCTCGAAGATCTACTTCACCCCGCAGCCGCTGTTCGAGGCGGTGACCACCCAGTGGGCGGCGACGCTGCAGCAGATGGTGGCCAAGGAGGTGCCGGTCGAGGAGGGTCTCGACCAGCTCGCGGCCAGCATCGACGAGCAGCTCAAGCAGGCCGGCCTCGGCTGAGCCGGAGCGGCGGGCGCCCACGGGCGCCCGCCACCACCTTTGCCGGGGCGCGCCGATGGCCACCACCGCCGAGATCGCAGATCCCACCGCGCAGCGGCAGAGCTTCGGCCGCGCGGCGCTGCCCTATCTGCTGTCGCTGCCGGCGCTCCTGGTCTGCATCGGCATCCTGGTGCCGTTCGGCACCGCCGTCTGGTACTCGCTGCAGCGCTACAATCTGAACCTGCCGATGATGCGCGGGTTCATCTGGTTCGACCAGTACATCCAGCTGTTCCAGAGCGCCGCGTTCTGGAACACCGTCTGGGTCTCGCTGCTCTATGCCGTGATCACGGTCGCCGTCGAGCTGTGTCTGGGCCTCGGCATCGCGCTGCTGCTGCGCCGCTCGAACTGGCTGAACAACACGCTGTCGATAGCACTCCTGATGCCGCTGATGGTGGCGCCGGCGATCGCTTCGCTAATGTGGAAGCTCATGACGCATCCCGACTTCGGGATCTTGAGCTACCTGTTGACCCTGGTCGGCATCACCGACTTCCGCTGGGCCTCGGCACCGTCGAGCGCCCTGTTCACGGTCATCCTGGTCGACGTCTGGGTCTATACGCCCTTCATGATGATCCTGCTGCTCGCCGGCCTGCGCTCGCTGCCGCGCCAGCCCTTCGAGGCGGCGGAGCTCGACGGCGTGCCCGCCAGCTTCGTCTTCTTCCGCATCACCCTGCCGATGCTGATGCCCTACATCATCACCGCCGCTTTGTTTCGGATGCTCGACAGCATCCAGCAGTTCGACATCGTCTACGCCATGACCCAGGGCGGCCCCGGCAACGCGACCTTGCTGTTCCAGGTCCAGGCCTATCTCGACTTCTTCAAGAACTTCAACGTCGGCCGTTCCGCGGCACTCTTGATGCTCCTGTGGCTGATCGCCAACGTGATCTCGGTCCAGTTCATCAAGCACTGGCTGCGCCTGCGCGAGCGCGCCCGCGGGGTGAGTGTCTGACATGAGCGGCAATGCCTTGCCCGGCCGGATCCTGCGCGGGGTGCTGCTCACCCTGGTCGTCCTGTTCTTCCTGTTCCCGTTGTTCTGGGTCGTCCTGATGTCGTTCCAGACCAACGAGACCATCCTGCGCATCCCGCCGTCGCTGTTCTTCACGCCGACGCTGTCCAACTACACGGCGCTGATTTCCGGCAAGCTCGAATCCAATGCCGGGACGCTCGAGATCGCATTCATGAGGAACCTGTGGAACAGCGTGTTCCTCAGCACGTCCTCGGTGCTGCTGGCGCTGCTCCTCGGTGTGCCTGCCGCCTACGCCTTCGCCCGGTTCAAGTTCCGCCTCGGCGAGAACATCGCCTTCACCCTGCTCTCGTTCCGCTTCGCGCCGCCGCTGCTCGTCCTGCTGCCGCTCAGCCTCTATTTCCGCCAGCTCGGGCTGACCGACACCTGGGTCGGGCTGATCTGGGTCTATCAGCTGATCGCCCTGCCGCTGATCCTGTGGATCGTGCGCGGCTATTTCGAGGACATCAGCCCCGACATCGAGCATGCCTACCGCATCGACGGCCACGGCTGGTGGCGCACCTTTACCCGCATCGCCCTGCCGCTGGCCCGGCCCGGCATCGCGGCGGCCGGCCTGCTCTCATTCATCTTCTGCTGGAACAACTTCGTCTTCGCCCTGATCCTGGCCTCGGCCAGCAAGCAGCCGGTCACCGTCGGCGCCCTGGCCTTCGTCACCGCCTCGGGCATCCAGTATGGCCAGATCGCCGCCGCGGTGATGCTCTCGATCCTGCCCACCCTCTTGCTGGCCCTCTACGCCCAGCGCTACCTGGTCGAGGGCCTGTCCCTCGGGGCGGTGAAGGGATGACCGTGCGCCTCGCCATCGCCGACGTCGCCAAGCACTACGGCCGCACGCAGGTCCTGGACGGGGTTTCGCTCGAGGTCGCCGGCGGTGAGACCGTGGTCGTCTGCGGCCCCTCCGGCGCCGGCAAGACCGTGCTGCTGCGCCTGATTGCCGGCACCGACGCGCCCGATCGCGGCGAGATCATGATCGACGGCCGCTCCGTCCTCGGCCTCGGGGCCGAGGAGCGGGACGTCGGCATGGCGTTCCAGAACTTCGCGCTCTACCCGCACCTCAGCGCCTACGCCAACATCTCGAGCCCGCTCGAGGCGCGCGGCCTGGCGCAGGCCGAGATCAAGGAGCGGGTCGAGAAGATCGCCGCCCTGCTGCGCATCAGCCACGTCCTGGGCCATCTGCCGCGCGAGCTTTCCAACGGCCAGAAGCAGCGCACCTCGCTGGCCCGGGCTCTGGTCCGCGGCCCCGGCGTGCTGCTGCTCGACGACCCGTTGCGCAACGTCGACGCCAAGCTGCGCTACGAGATGCGGCTCGAGCTGCCGCGCCTGCTCGCCAGCTTCGGCTCGGCGGTGATCTACGTCACCCAGGACTATCGCGAGGCCATGGCGCTGGGGCGCCGCATCGCGGTCCTGCGCGGCGGCCGCTTCGAGCAGATCGCCGCCCCGGCCGCGATCTATGGCGAGCCTGCCAATGTCGAGATCGCCCGCCTGTTCGGCGATCCGACCATCAACCTCTACCGCTGCCGGCCGCAGGACGGGGCCGTCGAGCTGTTTGGCGACCGCGTCCGGGTGGACGGCATGGGCGGCCATTCCGGTCGCGAGGTGCTGATCGGCATCCGGGCGGAGGACGTCGAGGTGGCGACCGAGCCCGTCCCCGACGCGGTGCCGGCCGAGCTCGACGCGGTGACCCCGCTCAACGTCCGCGCCGTCCTCTATCTGCGCGGCCGCAACGGCGAGGAGCTGCTCGCCACCGTGGCCGAGGACGACGCCCTGCGCTTCGGCCGCGGCCACCGCGCGGTCTGGGCGCGGCTGCGGCCCGAGCGGTTCCTGGCATTCGATCCGGCGACGGGGGCGAGACTGTGACGATGAGAGCCCCCATCCCGACCCTCCCCCGCCAAGTGCGGGCGAGGGGGCAAGAGCCAGGAGCATCACTCCCTCTCCCGCGGAGCGGGGGAGGGTTGGGGTGGGGGTTGTCATGAGCGGCGGCCTGACCCTCGACCGGCTGTGCAAGACCTATCGCTCGCGCGGCAAGGCGCCGGTGCTGGCCGTCGACAAGGTCGACCTCGCCGCCGGGCCGGGCGAGATCATCGGCCTGCTGGGCTCCTCGGGCTGCGGCAAGACCAGCACGCTGCGCATGATCGCCGGCTTCGAGGACGTCAGCGAAGGGGCGATCCTCTCGGGCGACAAGCCCATCCACACTCTGTCGCCCAAGGACCGCGGCGTGGCGATGGCGTTCGAGGGCTACGCGCTCTACCCGCCGCTGACCATCCGCGACAATATCGGCTTCGCGCTGCTGCGCGAGCGGCGCCCGCGCGACGAGGTGGCCAAGCGGGTCGCCGAGGTGGCGGGGCTGCTCGAGATCGACGACATCCTCGAGCGCTACCCGCCCACCATCTCGGCCGGCCAGGCGCAGCGGACCAGCCTCGCCCGCGCATTGGTGCGCCGCGCGCCGATCACGCTCCTCGACGAGCCCATGTCGCAGCTCGAGCCGCAGCTGCGGGCGATCCTGCGGGCGCGCATCAAGGACTATCTGATCGCCCACCGCATGACGACCGTGTTCGTCACCCACGACCAGACCGAGGCGATCGCACTCGCCGACCGGATCGCGGTCATGGAGCAGGGCGTGCTGCAGCAATACGCCCCGCCCGCCAGCCTCAAGGAGGAGCCGGCCAACCTGTTCGTCGCGAGCTTCATCGGCGAGCCGCCGATGAACGTGGTCGAGGCCCGGCCGGTCGACGGCCCCGCCCTCGAGGCGCTGGCGCCGGACGGCAGCGTCGCCTTCCGCGTGCCGCTCGCGGCGCCGGTCGGCCAGGGCGAGCGGTTCCGCCTCGGCATCCGGCCGCACCGCATCCGGCTCGGCGAGCCGCAGGGGCTGCCCGCCACGGTGCTCTCCAACCAGTGGCTCGGCGACCAGCTCCATCTGGCGCTCGATCTCGGCGGCTGCTTCCTGGTCGCGGTCGCCCACCGCCGCATTGACGCGCCGGTCGACAGCTCGGTGGCGGTAACGCTGCCGCCGGCGGCCATGCACCTGTTCGACGCCGGGACCGGCAAGGCCGTCCTGCACGGCCTGCAGGCGCGCGCGGCGGCGGCTGCATGAGCCGCGATCTTATCGTCGGCATCGACGCCGGCACCTCGGTGCTGAAGGCGGTGGCGTTCGACCTCGACGGCCGCGAGATCGCGTCGAGCGGGCGGCCCAATCAGTATGCCGACCTGCCGGGTGGCGGCGTCGAGCAGGACATGGCCCGCACCTGGGCCGACGCGGTGACCGTCCTGCACGAGCTCGCCGAAGTGGTGCCCGATCTGCACGGCCGGGCGATCGCCCTGGCGGTCACGGGGCAGGGTGACGGCACGTGGCTGGTGGGTCATGACGGGGAGCCGGTGGCACCGGCTTGGCTGTGGCTCGATTCCCGCAGCGCGTCCATTGTCCGCGAGCTGGCTTGCAGCGGTGCCCGCGCACGCATGTACCGGCACACCGGCTGCGGCCTGAACGCCTGCAACCAGTCCGCACACCTGATCTGGCTCAAGCGCCACGCGCCGGAGCTGCTCGCCCGGACCGCCGCCGCCTGCCACTGCAAGGACTGGCTCTATCTCAATCTCACGGGCGAGCTGGTGACCGACGTCTCCGAGGGGACCTTCACCTTCGGCGACTTCCGCAGCCGCTGCTACGACGACGAGGTCCTGGCCGCACTGGGACTGAGCGAGGAGAAGCGCCTGCTGCCGCCCATGATCGACGGTAGCCGGCAGGCCCATGCCTTGACCGAGGCCGCGGCCGCGGCGACCGGCCTGCCCGCGGGCCTGCCGGTGGCGCTGGGCTATCTCGACGTGCTGTGCGCGGCCCTGGGGGGCGGCGTCTACGAGCCGGGGCGCGCCATCGGCTGCTCGATCGTCGGCTCCACCGGCATGCACATCCGGTTCGTCGCCGACGCCATGGCGCTGCAGCTCGGGCCCGAGCCGTCGGGCTACACTATGCCGTTCCCCGTCCCCGGCAGCGTCACCCGGATGCAGTCGAACATGGCCGCCACCTTGAACATCGACTGGGTGGTCGACCGTGCCCGAGAGGCGGCCGAGCTACTGGGCCACCCGTTCGACCGCAAGACCACGCTGGCGACCCTCGACGCCCGCGTGCTCGACGGCCGGCCGGTGGCGACGCTCTACCATCCCTACATCCACGAGGCCGGCGAGCGCGGGCCGTTCGTCGACGTCAACGCCCGCGCCCAGTTCACCGGCATCTCGACCCGCACCAGCTTCCTCGATCTCGTCCGCTCGGTCTACGAAGGCTTGGCCTTCGCCGCCCGCGACTGCTACGGCGCGATGGGCCACGTGCCGGAGGAGATCCGGATCGCCGGCGGGGCGTCGCGCTCGAAGGCGCTCAAGACCATCCTCGCCTCGGCGCTCGATGCGCCGGTGCGCGAGAGCGCGCGCCAGGAGGCGGGCGCGGCGGGGGCGGCGATGATGGCCGCCGTCGCGATCGGCGTCTTCCCTGATCTGGGTGCCGCCACGCGGCGCTGGGTCACACCTTTGCTGGGCGATCTCGTCCGCCCGGATCCCGCGCTCGCGGCCGTCTACGCCAGCGCCTTCCCCACTTACGTCGCCACCCGTGCCGCGATGCCTCCGCTGTGGGAGCAGCTCGCCGCCCTCCGCTCCGGTGCCCCCGCATGACCGACATCGCGATCATCGGCGACCGCTTCATGCTGCCCGACGCCTTCGTCGAGGAGCTGCGCAAGGGGCTGGGCGACGCCGCCAGCTTGCGCACGCTGGAGCTGCCCTGGCCGGACGCGCCGATGGTCCACGGCTATGCCGGCTCGGGCCTGGAGGGGCTGAAGGAGTATCAGGGCGAGCCCGACGCCATCGTGGGGTTCATCGGCGACGCGTCGGTCCTGGTCACCCATCTGGCGCCGATCACCGGCCCCATGCTCGACCGGATGCCGCAGCTGAAGCTGATCGCGGTCAGCCGCGGCGGGCCGGTGAACATCGACATGGCGGCGGCGCGCGAGCGCGGCGTGCTGGTGGTCAACGCGCCCGGCCGCAACGCCTCGGCCGTGGCCGAGTTCACCATCGCCGCGATCCTGGTCGAAACCCGCCTGATCCGCGCCGGCCACGAGGCCCTGCGCCAGGGCGGGTGGCGCGGCGACCTCTACCGCGCCGACCTCACCGGCACCGAGCTGTCGGAGCTGACCGTGGGCCTGATCGGCTACGGCGAGATCGGCACCCGCGTCGTCCCGCTGCTCAAGCCGTTCGGCTGCCGGATCCTGGTCTGCGACCCGTACAAGGAGCTGTCGGCGCAGGACGCGGCGGACGGCGTGGTAATGGCTGATCTCGACACCCTGCTCGCCCGATCCGACGTGGTCAGCCTGCACGCCCGGGTCACCGAGGAGACCAGGGGGTTCCTGGCGGCCGCGCAGTTCGCGCGCATGAAGCGAGGCGCCTACTTCATCAACACGGCGCGCGGGCCGATGGTGAACTACCCGGATCTGTACCACGCCCTGCAGAGCCGCCATCTGCGCGGCGCCATGCTCGAGACCTTCTGGCAGGAGCCGACGCCGCCCGATGCGCCGCTGCTGCGTCTCGACAATGTCACGCTGACACCACACATCGCGGGTGCCTCGACCACCACGGTGCGGATCGCCGCCCGGATGGCCGCGGAGGAGGTGCGCCGCTGGCTGGCCGGCGAGCCGCCGCTCAACCCCTGCTGAACGGAACCCGCACATGAGCAAGGAAGAGCAGCACAGGCGCCGCGAGATCGTCGACGCCTGCCTGTGGATCAACAGCTCGGGCCTCAATCCGGGCACCGCCGGCAACATCAGCGTGCGCCACGGCGACACCATGCTGATCTCGCCCTCGGGCGTGCCCTACGAGCAGCTCGAGCCCGAGGACATCGTGGCGATGACGCTGACCGGCGAGTACGGCAGCTACACCGCCAGCGGCACCAACCTGCCCTCCTCGGAATGGCGCTTCCATCTCGACATCATGCGCGCCCGGCCCGACGTCGGCGCCATCGTCCACACCCACTCGCTCTACGCCACCGTGCTAGCCTGCGCGCGCAAGGACATCCCGCCCGTCCACTACATGATCGCCGCCGCCGGCGGCCCGTCGATCCGCTGCAGCCGCTACGCGACCTACGGCACGGCCGAGCTGTCGCAGGCGGCGCTGGAGGCGATGGAGGATCGCAACTGCTGCATCCTCGCCAACCACGGCATGATCGCCACCGGCCCGAATCTCGCCAAGGCGCAGTGGCTGGCGGTGGAATTGGAGACCATCGCCAAGCAGTACTATCTCACCTTATGCATTGGCGGGCCGGTGCTGCTGGGCGAAGCCGAGATCGCGCACGTCAAGGAGCGCTTCAAGGGCTACGGGCCGAAGCCCAAGGCGCAGGCCGCGAACGAGAACGCGGGTGAGACGCCCCGGAAGAAAAAGAAGAAGGACTGAGGCGGCGCATCACCACCGCAGCGCAGCAGACCGGCTCGGCGAGCTGGCGCGGCTTTGTCGCATTCGTGCCACGGCGCGCCGGCAATCGTGGCCTGTGTGGTGACTTCACCGCACGCGAGGGCGGCCATGCCGGCATTGTGCAGATGCGGTAACTTGTATGCCGTAGGCAGCGGGTCTAGCAGTTCTGCAGCGCTTCCTCGTATCGCGAAGCGTTGGCCTGCGGCCGAATGGAAGAGCATGCTGGTTGATCTCCTACGTCGTCCGCGCGGCGGCGGCCTCACTGTAGGCTCGCTCGCCGTAGCGGGCATGGATCAATAGCTCGTGGCCGTCGCGATCGGCAGGTCCGGGCAGCGAGCTGCCGCGCCGTTCAGCGTGCGCTGGATCATCGGCCAGCTATGCTCGTTCGAGGCGGTCTTCGTCCTCTTTCTCTACTCGAACGAACTCAAGGTCCTCCTGCCGACCATGCCGATCGACGAGACCGTCGTGTTCGGCGCCATGAGCATGGGCATCGGCGCCTGGATCATCGCGCGCGAGGGCATCTACGTGCCCGGCCTCGTCATCGTCGCCGCCGCGCTCGCCTTCTGCGGCTTCGCCTTGCTCTCCTTCGGCTGGACCCCGTCCAAGATCCTGTTCAAGCAGCGCATCGCCTATCTGTTCGTCTTCAACATGTGGTGTGTGATCGGCGGTGGGCTGATCATCGCTTCGAGCCGGGCGCGAACGCTGCGGCTCCTGTGTCTCGTGTTGCTGGTGGCCCTGGTGATCGCCGCCGCGGGCATGCGCATCTATCTGATCTACGGCAATTTCCGCACGCTCGACATGTGGGACGAGCTCGGCTTCAGCCGCACCTATCTCAACTGGGGCTATACAGTCGCCGACGGCGCATCCGTGGCGGTGGTCATCGGCCTGTTCAGTCGGTTTCTCAGTCTGAAGCAGCTCGCGCTGTTCGCCTGCTTCGTGCTGTGCGCCGCATTCTTGCTGGTAGGCGGGGCGCGCGGGCCGTTGCTCGGTGTGGCGCTGGCCGGGGTGGTCGTGATCTCCGTGCGGATTCCGACGGTTGGACCTGGCCGCATCGAGGTCTCCGTCGGCCAGCTCGCGGGCGTGGCGATCGGTGTAATGGCCGTCGCGCTGATCGCGCTGCTGATCGTGAGCGGTCGCGCGACGACCACCTTGAGCCGCTTTATGCAACTTGCCGACCAGGCCGAGGGCGAGCGTGGGGTTGAAGGCGCCAGTCGCTGGATCTACTGGCCGGCCGCAGTGCGCTTCTATCTGGAGGCGCCGATCATCGGCAAAGGGTTCGCCTCTTTTTCCTATGTCTTCCACGATGGGTCAGAGCGCGCCGGCGGTCACCCGCACAATGTCGTCCTTGAGACGGCGGCGGAGCTCGGAACCATTGGTCTCATATTCTTCTTTCTGTTCGTCTGGACAGGGTTGCGCCATGCGACCATGCGGCGTCTGCGCGAGGACCCGCTGATGGTGTGCGTACTCGGCTACTTCATCGCCGCCATGCAGAATTCCATGTTCGCCAAGGAACTGACCGGAGGCCGCAAGCTGTTTTTTGCCGTCGCCTTGTTCGCAGTGCCGGTGGCGGGAAGCGCTGTTTCGGCCTTGCGCGCGCCAACAGAGCGTTTCCTGAGTGGCCGGAGCGGCCGGTCGATGTCGTCGGCCGAACCCTGAAGCCGCGTTTCCCCAATCCGTCGATTCCGAGACGTCATGCCGCAACGCTCCTTCTTGGACCTTCTCGCGCCGGTGCTGTTCATTGCCGGTCTGCTCCTGGCGGCCTTCGGCGTCGGCTTCGTCGTTGGCAGCCGCGAGCTGTTTCCCTTCACCCAGCTCACCGGTGCCACCGAGGCGGTTCTCGGGGCCTATCGCGCCTATCTGCGGCCGCCGCCCTTCAACCGGCCGGCGCCGGAGCGGGTGTTCGACGGTGCCCGGACGTTCGACGCGGCGCATGTCCAGCCCGGGCTGACGTTCGTGGTCGGTAATGGCCGCGAAGGCTTCGGCGCTTGGCTGATAGAGCAGGATGGGACCGTCAGGCATAGCTGGCGCGCCAGCTACAGTGAGGTGTTCGGCAAGGCGCCACAGCTTCTGTGGCAGGCACGTGACTCGACCATCGCCTGGCACGGTTCGCACCTCTATCCGGACGGCTCGATCCTGTTCAACTTCCAGGACAACAACTTTCCCTACGGCAGCGGGCTCGTGAAGCTCGACAAGGATTCCAAGGTCGTCTGGAAGTTGGAGCGCAATACTCATCACGACGTCAGCGTCGACGACGATGGCAACATCTGGGTCGCCGCCCAGCACTATCGGCCGGACGGTGTTGCCGGCTTTGGCAACCTGGAGCCCTGGTATTACGAGGACGTCGTTCTCAAGGTGTCAGCGGACGGACAAGTGCTCGATGAGATCTCGGTACTGGAGGCGCTGCGCGAGTGGCCCGGCCTGACCTCGGTGACCTACAACGAGGACGTCGAGCTGAAGGTGCGGACTAACGACCCGACCCATCTCAACAATGTCGAGCCGTTGCCTCGCGCGCTTGTGGCCGCGTTCCCGCAGTTCGCACCCGGCGACCTGCTCCTGTCGCTCCGCAACATGAACACGGTGGTGGTGCTCGACCCGGTCACCCGCAAGATAAAATGGGCGATGCACGGGCCTTTCGTGCAGCAGCACGACCCCGACTTCCTGCCCAACGGCCACATCATGCTGTTCGACAATCTCGGTGGCATGAATGGCGACCGCGCCTGCGGCCGCAGCCGCGTGCTCGAGCTCGACCCGGCGACGCTGCAGGTGGTCTGGCGCTACGACGGCTGCGGCGGGCCGCCGTTCGACAGCGAGCGGCGCGGTACCGAGGAACTGCTGGCGAACGGCAACGTGCTGATCGCCGAGTCGCTGGGCGGCCGGGTGATCGAGGTCACCCACGAAGCGCAGCCGCGGATCGTCTGGGAGTATTTCAACGTGGCCGGCGAGATCGACGGTAAGCCGGCGGTCGGGGTCGTTACCCATGCCGAGCGATTCCGGCCCGACCAGCTGCCTTTCCTGCAGGAACCTGTCTCATGACCAACGGGAGATCCGAAATGCCCAAGCTGACCCTGGCCATCGGCGCCCTCGCCGTCCTCGTCGCCCTGTGGGCCGAGCCCGCCGCCGCCTATATCGGCCCGGGCGCCGGCATCACCATGCTGGGTGCGTTGTGGGGCGTCGTCGTCGCCGTGTTCCTGGCGATCGGTGCGGTCCTGTTCTGGCCGATCCGCCTCCTGATGCGCAAGATGCGCAAGACTGAGCCCGCCGGCACCGTGGCCCGCGACAAGGCGTCCTGAGCCGAGCCACGCGGTTTCCGTGTATCGCACCCGGCCGCTCGCGAGCGGCCGGCCTTTGTCGCGCTGTCGCTGCCGGGAAGACCGTTTTGAGCAAGGCTAAGACCGCCGAACCGACGCTGGAGATGCCGGGTTGGCTCGACGCGCTCGGCGGCTTCATTGAGCGGACCGCGGGCTTCTGGCAGAAGCTCGGCGACCTGGAGAGCAGCGCCCATCGCGCCGAGATCGACGCGATGGTGATCGATCGCCCGGTCTACGTCGCGGGGCTGGCGCGCTCCGGCAGCACGATCATGCTCGAGATGCTGGCGGCGCAACCCGGCGTCGCCACCCATCGCTACCGCGACTTTCCCCCGGTCTTCACGCCGCTGTTCTGGAATCGCGCCTTCGCGCACGTCTACCGCTCGGACGCGCCGCCCGCCGAGCGCGCCCACAAGGATCGCATCCTGGTGACGCCGGATAGTCCGGAGGCGATGGAGGAGGTGCTGTGGATGCGCTTCTTCCCGGCGGCGCATGAGACGTCGAAAAGCCAGGTGCTGGACGCGGCGACGAGCAACCCCGCGTTCGAGCGGTTCTACACCGATCATCTCAGGAAGATCCTGCTGGTGCGCGGCGGCAAGCGCTACCTGTCCAAGGGCAACTACAATCTGACGCGCTTCGCCTATCTCAGGCATCTGTTTCCCTCCGCCCGCTTCCTCGTGCCTGTGCGCGAGCCGCGCTGGCATATCGCCTCGCTGATGAAGCAGCATCGGCTGTTCTGCGCCGAGGAGCGGCGCGACCCGCGCATCCTCAAACACATGCGCCGGGCCGGTCATCTCGAGTTCGGTCTCGACCGACGAGCCATCAACGCTGGCGACGGCGCCGCGGCGCTCGAGATCGAGCGCTTGTGGCGTGACGGCGAGGAGGTGCGCGGCTGGGCCCGCTACTGGGCGATGCTCTACGGCTTCGTCCTCGACCAGCGCGCCGCCGATCCGGCCGGTCTCGGCGAAGCGGTCATGCTGGTGCGCTACGAGGACCTGTGCGACCGCGCGGAGGAGACGCTGGAGGAAGTGTTCGCGCACGCCGGCCTGCCGATCGATCCGCCGCAGCGGGCCGCCATGGCCACACGGCTGAGCCAGCCCAGCTACTACGACCCGGGCTTCACCGCCGAGGAGGAGGCGCTGATCGCCGCTGAAACCGAGGCGGTGCGCGCACGCCTCGGCTACCGCTGACTGGCCTGTTGCGCTGCCGCATCAGCCAGCCGCCGACCCGCAGGTGGGCCATCCCGTCGTTATTGCGCTGCCGCATGCCTGCTGGCTTGCGCGTATTCACGCTGCTAGCGTACCGACCTGCAGTGGATGAAGTGAGTGGCCGGTTGTGAAGCGCTGACGATGTGCGGATGATCACAGCTCTTTAGCGTGTCTTCCTGTTTATGGGGCCGTCCGGCGAGCGGAAGGCTCTTCGACCAACCGGCTCTGGGGATGGGGCGCGTCGATGGCATCGGGGCTGGTGGCGGCTGGGGCTGGGGTGGCGCCGCGGCGGCGTGCCGTGGGCTCGCTGGCGGTGCTGCCGCTGGTGGACGCGGCGGCGATGGGCTTGTGCTTTCTCGCCGGCGGGCTGCTCAACTTCTCCTACCAGAACGTGACCGAGGAGCGGACGACGATCCTGGCGCTGCTGGTGCTGGGCTCCTTGGTGCTGTTCCAGCATTACGGCCATTATGCGCGGCGGCGCCAGCTGTGGCAGGAGGTGGGCGACATCGCCTGCGTCGCGGCGGTGGCGCTCTTGTTCGACCTGGCCCTGCTCTACCTGCTGAAGGTCAATTTCTCGCGCTCCTGGGTGCTGACCAGCTGGGCGCTGGTGGTGCCGGCGGTGCCGCTGGCGCGCTTCGTCGTCAAGAGGGTGGCGCTCGAGCTCGGCCACTGGCTGCGGCCGACGGTGATCGTCGGCACCGGCCCCAACGCGCGCGAGGTGGCGGGTGCCTACGACGCGCGCAGCAACCATCTGGGCTACCAGGTGCAGGCCTTCCTCGACCCGGCGGCCGAGGCCGAGGCGGCCGAGCGCACGCTCCTGGTCGGCGGCCGGGCGATCCCGGTGCTGCCCCTGGATGCGCGGGCGCGCGAGCTGCCGGCCTGGCTCGGCCGGCCGCACGTGGTGATCGCCCTGGAGCTCGACGAGATGCTGGGCCGGGAGGGGCTGATCGAGAGCCTGTCCTTCCACCATGGCGACATCGACGTGATCTCGCCCCTGAAGGGCCTGCCGATCAACAACACCCGGGTCAGCCACTTCTTCTCGCGCGACATCCTCAGCTTGCGCATCCACAACAATCTGGCGCGGCCCTGGCCGCAGCTGCTCAAGCGCGCCTTCGACCTGGTGGCGGCCTCCGTGCTGCTCTTGTTCCTCGCACCGCTGCTCGCCCTGGTGGCGGCCAAGATCCGGCTCACCGACGGCGGCGGGGTGATCTTCGCCCACACCCGGATCGGCCGCCACGGCCGGCTGTTCCCCTGCTTCAAGTTCCGCACCATGGTCCGGAACTCGGCCGAGGTGCTGGCCGAGCTCCTGGCGCGCGACCCCGTCGCCCGGGCCGAGTGGGCCAAGGACAGGAAGCTCAAGGACGACCCCCGGATCACCCCGCTCGGCCGGTTCTTGCGCAAGACCAGCCTCGACGAGCTGCCGCAGCTGCTCAACGTGGTGCGCGGCGAGATGAGCCTGGTGGGCCCCCGGCCGGTGGTGCCGGACGAGCTCGAGCTCTATGGCGAGGCCCGGCTCTACTACCTGCAGGTCCGCCCCGGCCTGACCGGCCTGTGGCAGATCAGCGGCCGCAACGACATCGACTACGAGCGCCGCGTCGGCCTGGACGCCTGGTACGTCCGCAACTGGACCCTCTGGTACGACATCCTCATCCTGGTCCGCACCCTCGCCGCCGTGAACCCCAAGAACAACGGGGCGTACTGACCGTCACGGCGACGGCGCTCGTGACATCCGAGGCCGTCCGGCGGCAAATGCCGGTGAGGCAGCCACGGAGCCGGTTGGATGAGCGAGAATCTGTTCGAGATCTTGCGCCGCGCCTTCCCGGCCGACCTCGGGCATGTCTTTCTCGAGCGGCCGGACGGCGGAACGTTGAGCTACGCCGATCTGCTCGACGGCTCGGCCAGGGTGGCCCAGGTTCTCAAGGACCTCGGCGTGGCGCCCGGCGATCGGGTCGCCGCGCAGACCGAGAAGAGCGCCGAGGCACTGCTGCTCTATCTGGGCACCGTGCGCGCCGGCGGCGTCTACCTGCCGCTCAACACCGCCTACACCGCCAGCGAGATCCGCTACTTCCTCGGCGACGCCGAGCCGCGACTGTTCGTCTGCCGTCCGGAGCTGGAAGAGCGGATGGCTGCCCTGGGGCAGGAGCTCGGCGTGCCGCACGTGCTGAGCCTGGGCGAGCGCGGCGACGGAAGTCTGTGGGAGTGCGTCCTGAGGGCCGTGCCCGTGCCGAGCGATGTCGACGTGCCGCGGGCCAAGGACGATCTTGCGGCGCTGCTCTACACCTCGGGCACGACAGGGCGCTCGAAGGGAGCCATGCTGAGCCACGAGAATCTCGCCTCGAACGCCGCGACCCTGCGCGACGCCTGGCGGTTCACCGATGCCGACCGCCTGCTCCACGCCCTGCCCATCTTTCATACCCACGGCCTGTTCGTCGCCACCAACATCACCTTGATGGCCGGCGGCTCGCTGCTGTTCATGCCGCGCTTCGATCTCGACGAGATCATGCGCCTCCTGCCGCGGGCGACGGCGATGATGGGGGTGCCGACCTTCTATACCCGGCTGCTGTCGCGCCCGGATTTCACCCGCGAGCTGGTCGCCCACATGCGGTTGTTCGTCTCCGGTTCAGCGCCTCTGTCGGCCGAGACCCACAAGGAGTTCAGCGCCCGGACGGGTCACGCCATTCTCGAGCGCTACGGCATGACCGAAACCAACATGAACACCTCGAACCCCTATGACGGGGAGCGGATACCGGGCAGCGTCGGCCTGCCGCTGCCCGGCGTCGAGTTGCGCGTCACCGATCCGGAAACGGGTGCGGCGCTGCCGCAGGGCGAGGTCGGCATGCTCGAGGTCCGCGGCCCCAATGTGTTCAAGGGCTACTGGCGGATGCCCGAGAAGACCAAGGCCGAGTTCCGCGCCGACGGGTTCTTCATCACCGGCGATCTCGGCTTCGTCGACCCGCGTGGCTATGTCGCCATCTCCGGCCGCGGCAAGGACCTGATCATCACCGGTGGCTTCAACGTCTACCCGGCCGAGGTCGAGGGTGCGGTCGAGTCGCTGCCGGGCGTGGCCGAATGCGCCGTGATCGGCGTCCCGCACGCCGATTTCGGCGAGGGCGTGGTCGCCGTCGTCACGCCGCGGCCAGGTGCTGTGCTCGACGAGCAAGAGATGTTTCGGGCGCTCGGCACGGGGCTCGCCAAGTACAAGCTGCCGAAGCGGATACTGCTCACCGAGGCGCTGCCACGGAACACGATGGGCAAGGTGCAGAAGAATCTCCTGCGCGACCGGCACAAGGACGTCTTCGCGGCCTGAGCCGCCCCAGCTCTTGTCAAGCCGGCGCACTCCGGCAGGATGCCGCGATGCAGCATGTACCGGACCGCGGCAACCCGTTCCCGCTCGGAGCCACGCCCGTCGCGGGCGGCGTCAATTTGGCGGTGTTCTCCGACCATGCGGAGCGGATCCAGCTCTGTCTGTTCGACCTGACCGGCGCGCAGGAGACCGCTCGCCTCGACGTTCCCCACCTCACCGACGGCGTGTTCCACGGCTTCTTTCCCGGGCTCGCCGCCGGGCAGGTCTATGGCCTGCGCGCGCACGGCCCCTGGGCGCCCGAGCGCGGCCACCGCTTCAACCCGCACCGTCTGCTGCTCGATCCCTACGCCAAGACCATCGTCGGCGGCTTCGACTGGTCCGGCGGCAATCTCGTCGACCGGACCGATCCGTTGCGCTTCGACCCGCGCGACACCGCGGCAATCGTGCCGAAGGCGGTGGTCACGGCACCGCTCGCAGCGACGCCCGGCCCGGTCGGCACCGGCTGGCCCGACACGATCCTGTACGAGGCCCATGTCGGCGGGTTGACGCGGCTGCATCCCGCGGTGCCCGAGGAGCTGCGCGGCACCTATCTCGGCCTCGCCCATCCCGCCGTGCTCGACCATCTGGTCCGCCTCGGCGTCACCACGGTCGAGCTGATGCCGGTCTGGGCCTTCCTCGACGAGCTGCGGCTTGTCGGGCTCGGGCTGCGCAACTACTGGGGCTACAACCCTTACGCCTTCATGGCGCCGGAGCCGCGCTACGCGCTGCGCGACCCGCAGGCCGAGTTCCGCACCATGGTCAAGGCGCTGCACCGCGCCGGGCTCGAGGTGGTGCTCGACGTCGTGCTCAACCATACGGCCGAGACCGACCAGTTCGGCCCGACCCTGTCGCTGCGCGGCCTCGACAATGCCAGCTACTACCGGCTCGATCCCGCCGACCCCAGCCGCTACCTGGACTGGGCCGGCTGCGGCAACAGCCTGAACCTCGGCCATCCGCGCGTGCTGCAGCTCGCCATGGATGCGCTGCGCCACTGGGCGGGGCTCGGCGTGGACGGCTTCCGCTTCGACCTGGCGCCGGCGCTCGGCCGCGTCCGTGTCGGTGACTTCCGCCCCGACGCCGCGCTGCTGCAGGCGATCGCCCAGGACCCGCTGCTCGGGCGCCTGAAGCTGATCGCCGAGCCCTGGGATCTAGGCCCCGACGGCTATCGGCAGGGTCAGTTTCCGCCGCCCTTCGCCATGTGGAACGACCGCTACCGCGACTGCGTGCGCCGCTTCTGGCGCGGCGACGAGGCAATCCTGCCGGAGCTCGCCGGCCGCCTGCTCGGCTCCGCCGACCTCTACGAGGCGGCCGGCCGCCGCCCATGGGTCTCGGTCAACCTGGTCACCAGCCACGACGGCTTCACCCTCGCCGACCTCGTCAGCTACGCCGGGCGACACAACGAGGCCAATGGGGAGCAGAACCGCGACGGGCACCACGACAATCTGAGCGCCAATCACGGTGCCGAGGGCCCGACCGGCGACCCGGAAATCCGGCACCGCCGCGCGGTTCGCCAGCGCAGCCTGCTCGCGACGCTGCTGTTCTCCCAGGGCACGCCGATGCTCCTGATGGGTGACGAGCTCGGCCGCAGCCAGCGGGGCAACAACAATGCCTATTGCCAGGACAATGCCCTGAGCTGGCTCGCCTGGCCCGAGCTCGACGATGATGGCCGCGACCTGCTGGAGTTCGCCCGCAGCGTCGTAGCCCTGCGGCGCGACCGAGCGCTCCTGCGGCAAGGGCACTTCCTGCACGGGCGGCACATCGAGGGTCTGGGCGTGCCGGACGTCACGTGGCTGGCGCCCGAGGGCGGGGCGATGACCGAGGCGATGTGGCAAGAGCGCGAGCGCCGCTGTCTCGGTCTGATGCTCGCCGCTGACGACACCATGTCGCTTCTGCTGCTCAACGGCGGTTCGCGGGATGTCGAGTTCGTGTTGCCGACGCTGGGCGATTGGGAGCTGCTCGTGGACACCTTCGCCTCTGTGCCGGCGGACGTGCCGCCGCGCAGCCCCTTTCGCGTGAGCGCGGGCGGCTTGGCCCTGCTGGCCCCGATCCGAATCGGATAGTCGGACCGCCGCCCGTACGATCCAAAGGCTCCGATCGCCGATACGCCGTGTGACACGGCAGCCAAGTATAGTTGCCCTCAACGACAAAACATGGCGAAGGCACTCCCTTCCATCACATAGCGGTATACAGGTAGGACAATTTCCGTCTCGACGCTGATAGCGCAGCTCGATTCGATCAATTCCAAATCTACTTGAGAGCACTGCGTGAAAGTCCGCGGCTCGTTAGGCGAGACGCGAGTTCCAACCCGATGCCGCTGCGCCCGGCCAAAGGCGCCAGCGACCTCGCCCGTTCGACGGGTGTCTTGATAAATCATTTTAGATCAACAGCTTAAAGCCATTCTTGCCGAATCTTCACCGGGTGGCACGCCCTTTGCCCTTAGCGATGTGCCAGGTGCGCTGGGCACCGGCCAAGACTGGAGCTGAGCCATGCTGATCGAGGGTTTCCCGACGTTCGAGATGGACGAGCTGGACAACAAGAAGAACGACAAGCGCACCCGCACGAAGAAGCGGACGCGCACCAAGACCCGCAAGAACAAGAAGTACTAGGCCGTCCGGGAGCAGCCGGCGGGCGGCCCATGCCGCCTGCCGGCATTCTCGCTCGGCGACAGCCAATGTCCGAAGCCGCGCCGCGCGAGTCTGCAGCTGTTCGCACCGCAACGTCGGTCGCGGCGCTGTTCCGCCGGTTCGCCCGCTATCTGCGCCCCTATCGAGCCGCCGTGGCACTGGTGCTGGCGTTCATCTGCCTGATGCCCCTGCTCGGCGGCGCCACTCTCTGGCTGCTCCGCCTGGTGGTCGACGAGGTGCTGACGGCGGGGCGGCTCGACCTGCTCCTGCCCTGTGCCGGCGCCTATGCGGCACTCGCCTCCCTCCGCGCCGGCCTCGACTACGCCCAGGCCCGCCTGGAGGCCGGCGTCGGCGAGAGCATCGTGCGCGACCTGCGCGTCGACCTGTTCGCCCACCTCGTCCGCCTCGCGCCGGGCTCGCTGCCCGACCGCGGCGCCGGCGACCTGCTGGCCCATCTCGACGGCGACGTCGACCGCGCCAAGTCCCTGGTGTTCGGCACGGTCGCAGCGCTGCTGGACGACGCGCTCAACGCCGCCTTCTACCTTGCCCTGCTGCTGGCCCTGAGCTGGCGGCTGACCCTGGTCGCCGTTCTCGTCGTGCCGCCGCTCGTCCTGGCCTCGCGCTGGCTGTCGCCGCGGGTGCGGCGCGCCGGCCGCATCGCCCGCCGCCGTGCGTCGAGCTGGACGGCCGTGGCCGAGAGCGCGCTCAACGCCCTGGTCCCGATCCAGGCGTTCGCCGCCGAGGCCCAGGAGACCGCGCGGCTCGGGCGTGCCTGCGATCGGGCACGCTCCGCCGAGCTCACGGAGGTGCGCCTCGACGCCCTGCTGGCGGCGCTGGTCGATCTGGCGATCGCCTCCGGCACGGTCTTGCTGGTCGTGGTCGGGGCGCTGGAGATGCGGCGCAGCGGCCTGACCCTCGGCACGCTCGCCGCCTTCATGGGCTCGCTGGGCTCGCTCTACGAGCCGATCCGTGGTCTCGCGCGCACCTCGGCCAGGTTCCAGCGCGCCGCCGCCGGTGCCCAGCGGGTCGCCGAGCTGCTCGATGCGCCGAGCCGCGTCAGCGACCGCGGCGATGCCACTCCGCTGCGCCGCGTGCGCGGCCGCATCGAGTTTCGCGGCGTCGCATTCGCTTATCCGGGTGGGCCGGAGGTGCTGCACGGGATCGATCTCGTCATCGAGCCCGGCGAGACCGTGGCCTTGGTCGGCGGCAGCGGCGGCGGCAAGTCGACCCTCGCCCTGCTCCTGCTGCGGCTCTACGACCCCGATCGGGGTGCGGTGCTGATCGACGGCCAGGATCTGCGCGGCGTCACCCTGCGCTCCGTGCGCGCGGCGGTGGCGCCCGTGTTCCAGGACGCTCACCTGGTCCGCGGCTCGCTGCGCGAGAACGTCGCCTATGGGCTGGCCGATCCGGCCGGCCCGCGCATCGAGGCGGCGATCCGGGCGGCACACGCCCACGGCTTCGCCGGTCCCGCCGGCCAGCGCCGCGGGCTCGGCAGCGGCGGCAGCGGGCTGTCGGGCGGGCAGCGGCAGCGCGTGGCGCTGGCGCGCGCGCTCCTGCGCGAGGCGCCGATCCTGGTGCTGGACGAGGCGACCGCCGCCGTCGACGGCGAGACCGAGGCACTGATGCAGTCGACCATCGCCAAGCTGGCCGGTCGCCGTACCATCCTGATCGTCGCCCACCGCTTGGCTGCGATCCGCGGCGCCGATCGCGTCGTCGTGCTGGAAGGCGGGCAGATCGTCGAGAGCGGGCCGCCCGGGCGCCTGCTGGGCACGGCGTCGCGCTGCCGCGCGCTGTTCCAGAGCCAGCTGCAGCCCGGGATCGCCGCGTGACGCGCAAGCGCCTGCGCCGGCTCGGTCCGGGCGAGCGGATAGCGGCACACCTGACCGTGGTCGGCGCGATCGACACGGGTGGCCACGACCCAGTCTACATCGTCTGGCACGGCCGCGCCTGGTGCGCCATGTGCTGCAAGCTGTTCCGCGACCCGGAGCAGGCGCGCTGGGAAGCCGACGCCCTGTCGCGGCTGAGCCATCCCGGCATCGTCCGCCTGCTCGAGAACGGCGCCCCTCACTATCTGCTGACGGAGTTCCTCGAGGGGCCGCCGCTCGACCGCCTGCTCGCACGACGGCCGCACAAGCGGCTCGCCGTCGGCGATGCGCTGCGGGTCGCCTGCCATCTCGGCGCGGCGCTCGCCCATCTCCACGACCGCGGCCTCGCCCATCTCGACGTCAAGCCCGCCAACGTCATCGTCACCCGCCGCCGGCCGGTGCTGTTCGACCTCGGCACCGCCCGCCCGTTGGACGGCGTGCCACTCGGCGAGCCCGAAGGCACCGACGCCTACATGGCACCCGAGCAGGCGACGGGTGGCGTCGTCGGTCGGGCCAGCGATGTCTGGGGGCTGGGCGTCACCCTCTATCAGATGCTCGCCGGGCGACGCCCTTTCGAGCCCGGGACCAGGGACCGGCCCTTTCCCCAGCTGGACGGGCCACCCGCGGCGCTGCGCACACTGCGACCGCGCGCGGGCGAGGCGCTCGACCGCCTGCTGGCACGCTGCCTCGCCCGCGAGCCGGCCGACCGGCCGGCGCTCGGGGAGCTCCTGCCGACCCTGAACCGCCTGATCCCGGCCGGGCCGCGCATGTGGCCGATTGTCGTGGGCGAGCAGGCAGCTCCGCCTGCCCCATAGCGGCGCGGCATCTCCCGACGGTGACGATCGGGTACCCACCGACGGCATCGCGTCCGCAGTGCGGCGCTAGCTGCGGCTCGCCTGGGGCGGCTGGTTCTCGAATTTGGGGTCGACCGGCACCCGCCAGCCCTGGACCAGCCGGTTGGTCT
Organism: Geminicoccaceae bacterium; assembly: GCA_046349415.1. GTDB lineage: Bacteria > Pseudomonadota > Alphaproteobacteria > Geminicoccales > Geminicoccaceae > Benzoatithermus. The sequence continues at coordinate 6,347 of JAXMCJ010000047.1, read as the reverse complement.
CGTTGGCCATCCCGATCACCGCGATCAGCTCGCCGAGCATCGCGGTGGTCATGCCCTGCTTGCGCGCCGCCGCCTCGTGGCTGGCGATGCAGTAGGTGCAGCCGTTGCTGATGCTGACGGCCAAGTAGATCAGCTCCTTGGTCAGCGCGTCCAGCTTGCCCGGCTGCATCACCTCCTTCACCGACTCCCAGGTCCGGCGCAGCGTGACCGGGTCGTGGGCGAGATACTTCCAGAAGTTGTTGACGTCGGTGAGGCCGCGCGCGGCCATGATGTCGTCGTAGACCGCACGCACTTCCGGCGACGCGTCGGCATGCTCGATCGGCTGGACCATGAGGCACTCCCGCCCGGTTGGTGAACGGGCACGGTTATAGCCATCCTTCCGGATAGGCTATAATGGGTTCGCGATCCGCCGCGATAAGGTTCTCCTATGACGACCCTGCGCCAGCTGCGTTACCTCGCGGCCCTGGCCCGGCACGGGCATTTCGGGCGCGCGGCTGAGGAATGCTCGGTCACGCAGCCGGCGCTGTCCGTGCAGATCCAGGAGCTGGAGGCAGGCCTGCGCACGTCGCTGGTCGAGCGCAGCCGCGGCCGCATCGCGCTGACCGCCGAAGGGCTGGAGGTCGCGCGCCGCGCCGCCCGGATCCTGGCCGAGGTCGCCGATCTCGAGGACTATGCCCGCCATCGCACGCGACTGCTGACCGGCCCGCTGCGCCTCGGCGTGATCCCGTCGATCGCCCCCTATCTGCTGCCCGCTGCGCTGCCGGCGCTGCAGGAGCGCCATCCGGCGCTCGAGCTGCGCCTGCGCGAGAGCCAGACGGGCGTCGTGCTCGACGAGCTGCAGCGCGGCCTGCTCGACCTGCTGGTCCTGTCCCTGCCGATCGACCAGCCGGAGATCGAGACCCTGCGGCTGTTCGACGACCGCTTCATCCTGGCGGTACCGGCCTCGCACGCGCTCGCGGCCCAGCCGGGCTGCACGGCGCGGCTGCTGGCCGAGGAGCGGCTGCTCCTGCTCGAGGAAGGCCACTGCCTGCGCGACCAAACGCTAAGCTACTGCCGAGGCGTCGACCAGGGATCGCTCGCGAGCTTCGGCGCGTCGAGCCTGTCGACCATCATCCAGATGGTCGCCAACGGCCTCGGCATCACCGTGCTGCCGGAGATCAGCCTGCCCTTCGAGGTGCACGACCCGAGGATCGCTCTCCTACGCTTTCCCGAGCCGGAGCCGACCCGTGCCGTGGCGCTGGCCTGGCGCCGCTCCTCACCGCGCAAGCGCGACTTCGTCGAGCTCGGCAAGCTGCTGACGAGCAGCCGGCCGCTGCCTCAGGACTGGGCGGCGCTGACGGGCAGCCGGGGCTCCAAGGGCTCTGGGAAGATGCCGCCGCAGACCAGCCCGGCATAGCGCTGCTCCATCGGGCTGAGCTCGCGGAAATAGGCGCCCAGCGCGATGTCGCAGGTCGCGGCCATGGTGGCGCGGGCCTGGATGTCGTTCATCGTCCGCCGTTGCTCGACGGCGACGGCACCGTAGTGCTGCACCTCGGTGCAGGCCGTAAACAGCGTCAGGGCCGACATGGCGACGAGTCGCATGGCAAAGCTCCCAGCAGGAAATACTCAAGGTACAATATCCTATAAGGGGAACAAATTCAAGTTTGCTCTACATCGGGACGAGCTCGCCGTTGACGATCCAGGGCGTGCCGAACCGGTCGACCAGCATTCCCCAGCGTCTGGCCCAGAACGCTTCCTGCATCGGCATGACCACCTGCCCGCCCTCGAGCAGCGCCGCGAAGGCCGCTTCGGCCTCGGCTGCGGTGAGGTAGTTCAAGGTGATCGAGACGCCCTTGATACCCTCGTAGGGCCGGCTCGCGGGCGCGTCGCCGGCATAGAGCACCCCGCCGGCAGGCAGGGCCAGCCGGGCATGCATGATCCGGTCGGCCCATTCGGGTGGCGTGTCGGCCCCCATCGGCGTGTCGCCGGTGCGCAGCAATATCTCGAGCCTGCCGCCGAGCGCGCGCTCGTAGAAGCGCATCGCCTCGGCACACGTGCCGTCGAAGGCGAGATAGGCGATGACCTGGGGCATGGCTCCGTCCGTCGTGATGGTTCAACTCACCACGACGAACGACGCGCGGTCGGCTCGACGGGCTCAGCCGAACTTTTCGCGCCAGACCGTGTCGGCCGTGGCCAGGGTCGTGCCGACTGCCACCGCATCGACCCAGACGGTGACCAGATCGAAGCCCTCGCCCGCCATCTTCGCCGCATAGGCCGTCGTGGCGGCGTGCATGCCAGCGTGCCCACCGGCGGCGCGGCTGGCGGCGAGGATCCTGGCGAAGGCCTCGACCAGCTCGGGCTCGGCGCGGTCCTGGCCGATGCCGAGCCCCAGGGACAGGCCGAGATCGCCCGGGCCGACGAACAGGCCGTCGAGACCCCGCACCTTGGCGATCTCCTCGCACCGCTCCAGGCCGGTGCGGGTCTCGATCATCGCCAGGACGACCGCCTCCTCGGCCGCGGCGAAGCCGTCGCCACCGCGCAGCACGGTGCGGATCGGGCCATGCGAGCGCCGGCCGAACGGCGGGTAGCGGCAGGCCGCCACCAGCGCCTCGGCGTCGGCGACGCTCTCGACCATCGGCGCAATCACCCCGGCCGCCCCGGCATCCAGGAGGTGGCCGATCAGCCCCGCCTCGATGCCGGGCAGGCGGACCATCGGCGCGAGCCCGTGCGCCGACACCGCCCGGATCGCGGCGATGGCGCCGGCGTGGTCGAACAGACCGTGCTGCAGGTCGAGTGTCACCGCCTCGGTGAGGCCACGCGCCGCCACCATCTCGGCAAGGTGCGCGTCGGGAATCGTCAGCCATGCGTTGCGGGCCGCCAGGCCGGCTGCCCAGGCCGCCCGAATCGTTCGTGCCGGCGTGTCCTTCATCCTGCCCCCCTGTGCACGTCCGCCGCGCGCGGCCTGGCGACCAGCGCGGCATAGTCCCTGCCCACGAATGCCGGCGATGGCCGCACTCCGGTCAATCCGCAGATCGTGGGTGCGATGTCCAGCGGATTCATCGCCACGTCGGAGCAGCCTGGGCCGGCCGAAACGACCACCAACGGCCCGCCCGCGCCGGCAGGCGGGATGCTGATCTCCAGCGCGGGCACCGAGCCATCGGAGGCAAACTGCGCATTGTCGGCGGCGAGCACGACATCGAAGCCGGCGGCCGCGAGCGTCGTCGCCAGCGTGTCCCGCTCCGGCAGCGCCGCGTCCCGCCCAAGGGGCCGCCCGGCCAGCACTTCGGCCCAACTCGGCGACCAGAACGGATAGGCGCCCTGATAGTTGGCGAAGCGGAAGCCGGCCGAGCCGAGCGGCGCCCGGCCCGCCAGCAGAACGATGTCGCGCCGATGCTCTCCGCCCGCCGCCGGTCGCAGGGTGAGGCCGCCGATCAGCACGCCCGCGCTCCGCAATACGACCCGCCGCGTCAGCCCGGCGTCAGGGTGCCGCAACGACGATCTCCTCGCCCCCGGTGAAGCCGGGCGAAGCCGGATCGATCGGGGCGTCGGCCGGATAGTCGAGTGGGATGCTCTGCTCGTAGCGAAAGAAGTTCCCCGGATCGTAGAGCCGCTTCACGGTCACCAGATCACGGACGAAACCCGGGAAGTAGAGATCGAGATAGTTGGTCTGGGAGGCGCGCGGATAGTCCTGGTTGGCTTGGGGCCGGCCGTCGGGCCGGGCGAAATAGAGCTGCATCCTGGCCATGAACTCGTCGAGATAGCGCTGCGCGTGCGCCCGCTCGCGCTCGTCGGTCCAGAACACGTCGAGGAAGAAGTTGCAGTACGCGTCGCGGTGGGCGAAGGCGTTGCCGCCGATCGGGGACTCGTTGATCGCGGCGCCATAGGCCTCGAGATTGAACACGCTCCAGGGGTTCGGGGTGCGCCCGAACAGCTCGACGATGCCTTGCCATTCCTCCAGGCTCATCGGCGCGCGCAGATACCCCGACTGCTTGTCTTCCTTGGCGTCGGCCGGGACGGTGCCGATCACGCCGTCCTCGTGCCTGCGATTGAGGTCGAGGTAGCTCGCGGCGAACCCGTATTCGAGCTCCGCCCCCGGTGTCGCCAGCGCCGGCCCCAGCGCCGCCAGCGCCGCCTCGCGTTCGCCGCGGTAGATCCCGCGCATCAGCAGCATCTGCCGGCCGTCGAACGTCGTGCCGTGGGTCTCGCAGCCGATCAGCCGCGACGGGTTGGTCTTCATGTAGCCGTCCTGGATCGCGACGATCGCCCGCGGGGCGTCGGCGATCGGCCAGCGCAGGCCGAACCCCCACAAGGGGCCGGTCCGGTGCAGCCGGTAGCTGATCTCGAGCAGCACGCCGAAATTGCCGCCGGTGCCGCCGCGGATCGCCCAGAACAGCGGCCGGTTGCTCCGCTCGTCGGCGACCAGGATCCGGCCATCGGCCAGCATGACCTTGGCGGCGACGACGTTGTCGCAGTTCATGCCGTACATGCGCGAGGTGTAGCCGTAGCCGCCGCCCTGCATGAAGCCGGCGACACACACGCTCTCGCAGCCGCCGCCCGGCACGTGCAGCCCGAAGCTGTCGAGCACCGAATTGACGTAGCCCCAGTCGCTGCCGGCGCCGACATGGGCAACGGGCGCGTCGCCCTCGGCCGCGACGTGCACATACCGCATCCGGCTGGTGTCCAGCACCAGGCAGCCGTCGGCGACCGCGAACCCGGCGGTGCTGTGCCCGCCCGAGCGGCAGCGGACGTCGAGGCCCTGCTTTCGCGCGAAGAGGAGCGACTGCCGCACGTCGCCCGGCGTCTCGCAACAGACCACCAGCCGCGGCCGGCGCACGAAGGCGGGATTGGCCTGCCGGCTCGCCATGTCGTAGTCGGCATCGCCCGGCACCACGACCTGACCGTAGATCGCCCGTTCGAGCGCCACGATGTCGGCCGTGGCGAGCGCGCCCGGTGGCCGGTCCGCCCAGGCGCGGATCCGCCCCTGCTTCTCGGCGACGCGCCGGCCGTCCCGGTAGCCCATTCACGCCCTCCGTTTGATGCGCAGCCGAGCACCAAATCACGGCGCGAGCAATCCGGGATCGACGATGGGCCGGCTACAGGGTCCCGCGCCAGAACAGCGGCACGAAGTCGTAGCCGCCACCGGTGCGGCCGATATGGCCCGTGGCCGGGAACGGGAAATGGAAGCCCGCCACCTCGAGCCGGTCGCTCGCCGCCATGTCGAGCAGCCGCAGCCGCGTGGCGGCCGCCTGCGCGCCGTCCATGTCGAACACCGCCTGCCACTCGGGATGGCGCACGAACAGCTCGGGCTTGTTGGTGGTGTCCGACCAGATCAGGAGCTGCCGGTCGCCGTCGCCGATCAGAAACACCGTGTGGCCTGGGGTGTGTCCCGGTGCGGCCATCGCCCGGATCCCGGGCACCACTTCCTGCCCATCGCCGAACTGCACCACCTGCTGCGCCACCGGCCCGAACACCCGGCGCACGCCGGCGAAGGCCGGCCGCATCGCCTCCGGCGCCCGGCTCATCTGGCCGTCGTCCATCCAGAACGCCCACTCCGCCTCGGGCGCCATGAGCGTGGCGTTGGGGAAGGCCGCGGTGCCGTCCTTCCAGCGCAGCCCGTTGATGTGGTCGCCGTGGAAATGGCTGAGCACCACGGTGTCGACCGCCGCCGCCTCGATGCCGGCGGCGGCGAGATTGCGCCGCAGCTGGCCGGCCGTGGGTGGCCCGAGGTCGCCGAGCCCGGTGTCGATCAGCACCGTGTGCTGCGGCGTGCGCACGAGCGTCGCGGTGAACGGGATGATGAGCTCGTCGGTCGGCTGGAACACGGCCGCCAGCGCCGCCTGCACGTCGCCGAGCTCGGCATTGCGGACGAAGCCGGCATCGAGCGGCCGCACCGCCACGCCGTCATGCACCCGGATCACCTCGATGCCGCCCACCTTCAGCCGATAGAAGGCGGGCGGCTGGGCGCCGTTCTCGGTCGCGACCGCGGCCAAGGCTGAGGTAGGGGTGAGCATCGCCCCGCCACCCGTCGCCATCAGCCCCGCCGCCAGAGCCCGTCTGCGGTCGAGCATGTGGCTTCCTCCGGATTTCCCACAATGCGCTGATGGTGGTGCGCCCGGCGGCGGCGCCCAAGCCCGGGCCGCATCGCGATCACGTGAGGGCGGGGTGCGCGCCCGATCACCGACCAGCTCCTCGCGCCGATTCTAGCATCAGAGCGCGGGGCGCAGGTCGGTCCGGGTGATATCGTCGCCCTTGAACAGCAGCGGCACGTCGAGCTGTCGGGCCAGCGCGTAGGCGAACAGATCGCCAAAGTTGAGCGCCGCGGGCGGCTGGCGACGGCCCTTGCCGAACCGCGCCTGACCCTCCATGGC
>JAXMCJ010000046.1:0-43274 GCA_046349415.1 Geminicoccaceae bacterium | reverse complement strand
TCAGCGCGATCCCCTGCTGATAGAGTGCGGGCGGCGGGCGGACGGACACCGTCACGCTCGGTTGCATCTCGCTGCGGGCAAGTAGAGACATGCGCGGAAAAGACAATCACGCCGTCGCCTCAGGCAACGGCGTGACCAGTCCTACCAACCGGGCGGATCGCTCCGCCCGCGCGATCAGCCCTCGGTCTTGGGCGGCATCGGCGGCGGGTTGTTGTTCGGGCCCGGAAACTCGGACGGCGGGAGCTGCACACCCTTGCTGTAGTCGACGCCCCAGAGCTCGCCGCCCGGCGGCGTGGAGCAGGCGCCGAGCGCGAGGCCCAGCCCTAGCAGAGCGCAGACCGCGAGGATCTTGCGGCCACTGGTGGAGTTCATAGGTACTTTTCCCTTCTCGTTCCGTCGCGGGACGCCGCAGCACGCCGGCACGCCTGTCCCCGCGCAAGCATTGGCCCAACCTTGCCGGCTCTGGCAAGCTCAGCGCGAGTGGGTCGCGGCAAGCATGGCCGAAATTCCGCCACAGTGTGACGCCGCCGCATGCCTTGGCGCCATGACGGGTACAGGGTGGCGACCGCACCCGGGAACCGCGCCGCGCCCGTCGATTGACTTGCCGCCTGCACCCGACTTAGCTCCGGCGCCGGGGAGTGAGCGAGAGGGTCTGGGATGGCGCCGAGTGCGGACGATGTCGGCCGCTTCACCGACAAGTACTTCTCCCGAACCCGGACGATCGTCGAGCATTTCGGCGACTGTCGCGTCACCTACGCCGTGTTCATGCGGCGGCCGGTCCTGTCCACGCCGCGTCTCGCGCTCGACTGGCTGCACGAGGTCGCCGCGGATCGTGACGCCGCGATCGAGGTCGATCTCGTCCACGAGGAAGGTGCGTGGGTCGGTGCCGGCGAAGTGCTGATGTATCTGCGCGGGCCGTTCCGCCATCTGGTCGACCTGGAGACGGTGTTCCTGCAGCGGCTCGGCCCGCCCTGCGTCGCCGCCTACAACGCCTACACGATGTGCACCGATCTGCCCTATGCCGCGTTTCTGGCGATGGACGCGCGGCACTGCGCCGGCGCCGAGATGGCCGAGATGATGGCCTACGCCGCCTCGGTCGGCTCGGCCCGGGCACAGCGCGAGACGGGCGCCAAGGGCTTCATCGGCAATGCGACGGACGCGACGGCGCACTATTTCGGCCGGACGACCGGGCTCGGCACCATGCCGCACGCCTTGATCGGCTATGCCGGGAGCACGTTGCGGGCAGCCGAGATGTTCCACGAATGCTTCCCGGAGCGCGATCTGATCGTCCTGGTCGACTATTTCGGTCGCGAGGTCACGGATTCCCTCGAGGTTTGCCGCCGCTTCCCCGGGCTGGCTGCCGCCGGTCGCCTGTCGGTCCGCCTGGACACGCATGGCGGCCGGTTCATCGAAGGGCTCGACGTGGCCGCATCCTATGCGGTGCTCGACCGTCGCGTGCCCCATGCGATCCGCACCTACCGGACGGCGGAGGAGCTCGGCTGGCTCACCGGCACCGGGGTCACCGCAGCGGCGATCTACCACATGCGCGAGCAGCTCGACGCCGCCGGGTTCGATCAGGTGAAGATCGTCGCCTCGTCCGGCTTCGGGCCGTCGAAGTGCAAGCTGATGGCGAGCGTCAAGGCGCCGGTCGACGTGATCGGCACCGGTTCGTTCCTGCCCGAGCGCTGGTCCGAAACCTATGCCACCGCCGATGTGATCGCCTACGACGGGGTCTACAGGGTCAAGGTGGGCCGCGAGTTCCTGTTCCCCGCCGATGCCCAGCGCCAGCAGGGTGCCGGCTGAACGGCACGTGTCGGCGATCGGTCGGCGCCGGCTAGCTCGGGAGATTGCCGCGGCGAGCTTGCCTGGACTCGCGGCGGTGACGGCGCTGATCCTGACCGGCGTAGTCGGCGTCGCCGCTGCCGCCTTCGGCGGCCTGGTCGCGGTCGCGATCGCCGCGGCCGTGGCGCTCCGCCGGGTCGCGCAGCAGGATACGCTGGCCGCCAGCCTGCGCGATCTCGCCGAGGGACGCGAACTGGCGGCGTCGGCCACGCCGCCGCTCGCCGAGTTGGGCCGCGAGTTGCGTCGCCGTACGCTACGGCTCGAGAGCCGGGGGCGGATGTTGAGCTCGGTGATCGAGGCCATGCCCGACCCGATCCTCCTGGTCGACCAGGAGCAGATCGTGATGCAAGCCAATACTGCGGCCACGCGCAGCTTCGCCGCGCCCGATCCGCCGGTGCCGCTGAGCCGGATCCTGCGGGATCCGGGTGTGCTTGCCGGCGTGGGCGGGGCTCTGCGGGAGGCGGCCGCCAGCAGCGTCTCCTTCTCGCCCAGCGCCGATCGGACCAAGCAGTTCAGCGCCCGGATCGAGCCGGTCGAGCTCGACGACGGTCAGCGCGGCGCCCTGCTGGCACTGCGCGAGCAGACCGAGCAGGTGATGATCGAGCGGATGCGCTCCGACTTCGTGGCCAACGCCAGCCACGAGATCCGCACGCCGCTCGCCTCGATCCAGGGCTTCATCGAGACCCTGCGTGGGCCGGCGCGGCACGACAGCAACGCGCGCGACAGCTTCCTCGCGATCATGGCCGAGGAGGCGGGGCGGATGGCGCGGCTGGTGGACGATCTGCTCTCGCTGTCGCGGATCGAGCTTGCGGCGCACCAGCCGCCGCGCGAGCGCTGCGATCTGCACGAGGTCGTGGAACAGGCAGTGGACCGGCTGCGCCCCACCGCGGAGCAGGCTGGGGTGCGGCTGGATCTCGATTTGCCTGCCGGCCTGCCGGCCGTGCTCGGCGACGCCGACCAGCTGCACCAGCTGCTCGTCAACCTCATCGACAATGCGATCAAGTATGGTGGGGAAGGCAAGACGGTGCGTGTGACGGCCGAGGCGCTCGCCGCGGCACCCGCCGACTCCGGTGCGGCGAGCGGTCGCCCCTGCGTGCGGGTGGCGGTCGCGGACCAGGGGCCGGGCATCGAGGCGGAGCATCTGCCACGCCTCACCGAGCGTTTCTACCGCATCGATTCGCGACGCAGCCGGAGGCTGCGCGGCACCGGCCTCGGGCTCGCCATCGTCAAGCATATCCTGCGCCGCCACCAGGGGCATCTGGCGATCGAGAGCAGCGTCGGCTCGGGCAGCACCTTCGCCGTATTCCTTCCCGCCGCGGGGTCGACCGGCGACCATCATACAATTGTCACAGAACGCGCATATTGAGCGCTCCGTCCGGCGCGATGATTGGCGCCCAGTCTGGAACTCCCTTCGGAGGCACTATGCATCGTCTGCTCCTGACCGCGGCCGCCACGGCGCTCGTGGCCGTCGCCGCTCAAGCCCAGGCGCGCGACCAGATCCGCATCGTCGGCTCGTCCACCGTGTTCCCGTTCTCGACCGCCGTCGCCGAGCAGTTCGGCCAGAAGTCCGGCCTCAAGACGCCGGTCGTGGAGAGCACCGGCACCGGCGGCGGCCTCAAGCTGTTCTGCGCCGGGGTCGGCGAGGACACGCCCGACATCGCCAACGCCTCCCGCCCGATCAAGAAGTCCGAGCTCGAGGCCTGTGCCAAGGCCGGCGTGACCGAGGTGTCCGAGGTCAAGATCGGCTTCGACGGTATCGTGCTCGCCAACAGCAAGCAGCACGCGCCTTTCACCCTGACCGAGCAGGAGATCTGGCTGGCGCTGGCCAAGCAGGTTCCGGTCGACGGCAAGCTGGTCGCCAACCCGCACAGCACCTGGAACCAGATCAACCCTGCCCTGCCGGCGGAGAAGATCGAGGTGCTCGGCCCGCCGCCGACCTCCGGCACCCGCGACGCCTTCGTCGAGCTGGTCATGGACCGCGCCTGCGAGGAGGTTGCCGAGGTCAAGGCGCTCGATGCCGACGCCAAGAAGGCCGCCTGCCAGACCATCCGCGAGGACGGCGCCTACATCGACGCAGGCGAGAACGACAATCTGATCGTGCAGAAGCTCGAGGCCAACCCGGCCGCGCTCGGCATCTTCGGCTTCAGCTTCCTCGATCAGAACGTCGACCGCCTGCAGGGCAGCACGATCCAGGGCGTCGAGCCGACTTTCGAGAACATCGCCGACGCCAAGTATCCGGTCGCGCGCTCGCTCTACTTTTATGTGAAGAACGCCCATGTCGGCGCCATTCCCGGCATCAAGGAGTTCATTGCGGAGTTCACCAGCGAGGCCGCGATCGGCGACGAAGGCTATCTGGCCGACAAGGGCCTGATCCCGATGCCGGCGGACGCGCGGGAAGAGGCCCGTGCCGAGGCCGCCAAGCTGACGCCGCTGACGATGTAGCAGTCTGTGCCCCGGCCCGGCGCTCATGCCGGGCCGGCTCATCTCCAGCGGTGCACCCGTCATGCCGCCAGTCGTCGCCGTCGTCCTGATCCTCGCGATCGCCGCCTATTTCCTCGCCAACCGCCGTGCCCTTGCGGTCGCGGACGGCCGCGCGGCGAAGCTGCATTCACGTCCCGGCTACTATGCTTCCTACGCCGCACTGATGGCCGCCGGCCCGGCGATCGCGCTTTGGGCAGTGTGGCGCCTGCTCGAGCCGGGGATTCTGCGCCGCATCGTCCTCGGGGCAGCGCCCCCCGACGTCACCGCTCAATCGCCCGAGAGCATCGGCTTCTTCATGACGGCCGTGCGGCGGATGGCGGAAGGGCTGCCACCGGTCGGCGAGGTGACCCCGGCGATCCAGGCGGCGGCTGATTACTACGGCACTCTCCTGACCTTCAGCCGCATAGCACTCCTGGTCGCCTGCGCGGCACTCGCGCTGTTCTGCGTGAACGCGGCGCTGCGCAACGTGCAGCGGGAGTTCCGTGCGCGGAACGTTGTCGAGCGCTGGTGCACGCTGGCCCTCTGGCTCGCCGCCGGCATCTCGGTCGCGACCACGGCCGGCATCGTCTTCTCGGTCCTGTTCGAGTCGATCCGCTTCTTCGGCAAGGTCCCGATCACCGAGTTCCTGTTCGGGCTGCAATGGAGCCCACAGACGGCCCTGCGGGCCGATCAGGTCGGGTCGTCCGGCGCCTTCGGTGCCGTGCCGCTGTTCGCCGGCACCCTGCTGATCACCTTCATCGCCATGCTGGTCGCCGGCCCGATTGGCATGTTCTCGGCGATCTACCTCTCGCAATATGCGAGCCCCGCATTTCGCGGTCTGGCCAAGCCGGTCCTGGAGATCCTGGCCGGCATCCCGACCGTGGTCTACGGCTTCTTTGCTGCGCTCACCGTGGCGCCGGCGATCCGTGGAGTCGGCGAATCGGTCGGGCTCGACGTCTCCTCCGAGAGCGCCCTCGCAGCCGGGCTGGTGATGGGGATCATGATCATCCCCTTCGTCTCCTCGCTCGCCGACGATGCGATCTCGGCCGTGCCGGTGGCGCTGCGCGACGCCTCCTACGGCCTCGGCGCCACGCGGGCGGAGACCATCGGCCAAGTGCTGATCCCGGCCGCCCTGCCGGGCATCATCGCGGGCTTCCTCCTGGCGATCAGTCGGGCGGTCGGCGAAACCATGATCGTGGTGATGGCCGCCGGCTTGGCCGCCAATCTGACCGCCAACCCGCTGCAGGCGGTGACCACGGTCACCGTCCAGATCGTGACCCTGCTGGTGGGCGATCAGGAGTTCGACAGCGCCAAGACCTTGTCCGCCTTCGCGCTCGGACTGGTGCTGTTTCTCGCCACCCTTTGCCTCAACATCGTGGCGCTCTACGTCATGAAGACCTTCCGAGAGAAATATGACTGAGGTCGCCGCCGGCTCGCCGCTCGCCCGCCTGACCGCCGGCCCGCGGCCCACCTTCGAGGACAGCGCGGCGCTGACTCGCCGCCGCTACCGGCGCGAGGCCATGCTCAAGGGCTTGGGGCTCAGCGCTATAGCGTTGGCTCTGGGCCTGCTCGGCATTCTCCTGTTCACCATTGTCTCGCAAGGTCTGCCGGCGTTTCGCACCGCCTTCGTCAAGCTCGACATCAGCTTCGACGCGGCGGTGATCGACCCGCAGGGCGGCCGCGATCCGCAGGCACTGCGGCAGGCCGACTACGCCAAGCTCATCAACGACGGTCTCACGCGGCTGTTTCCGGACGCCTCCTCCCGCCAGGACCGGCGATTGGTGCGCGGGCTGGTCAGCTCTGGGGCGGCAATTCAGCTGCGCCAGATGGTCCAGGACGATCCGGCGCTGATCGGCCAGACCAGGGAGGTCTGGCTGGTCGCCGACGACGAGGTCGACCAGTTCGCCAAGGGCCGGGTCGACCGTACCCGCCCGGAGGCGGACCGGCGCGTCGGCGACCGCATGCTCGGCTTCCTCGACCAGCTCCAGGCCGGGGGCAGGCTGGAGAGCCGCTTCAATTGGCCGTTCTTCACCTCCGGCGATTCGCGCGAGCCCGAGCTTGCCGGCATCTATGGTGCCCTGTGGGGCTCGGCCTATCTGATGCTCGTGACGATCGCCCTCTGCGTGCCGACCGGGATCGCGGCGGCACTCTATCTCGAGGAGTTCGCGCCCAAGAACCGGCTGACCGACCTGATCGAGGTCAACGTCAACAATCTCGCGGCAGTACCCTCGATCGTGTTCGGCCTCTTGGGTCTCGCCGTGTTCCTCAACACGTTCGGCCTGCCGCGCTCCTCGCCGTTGGTCGGCGGCATGACGCTGGCGCTCCTGGTGCTGCCGACCATTGTCGTGGCCACGCGTGCCGCCCTGCGCGCCGTGCCGCCTTCGATCCGGCAGGCAGCACTCGGCATCGGCGCCTCCAAATTGCAGACCATGTTGCACCATGTCCTGCCGCTGGCGCTGCCCGGCATCATGACCGGCACGATCATCGGCATGGCGCACGCGCTGGGCGAGACGGCGCCTCTGCTGATGATCGGCATGAAGGCGTTCATCGTCGACGTGCCGACCTCGCCGCTTTCGCCCGCCGCGGCGCTGCCGGTGCAGATCTACATCTGGGCGGACAGCCCCGAGCGTGCCTTCGCCGAGCGGACGGCGGCCGCGATCATGGTGCTGCTCGCCTTCCTGATCGCGATGAACGCGCTCGCGATCTATCTCCGGCGCAGATTCGAACGGAAATGGTAGTGCCCATGGACCAGATCGCGACCTCGACGGTGCCGTCGGTTGCCGCCGTCCAGCCGTCGCCGAAGATGGCGACCCGCGACGTCAACCTCTGGTATGGCGCCAAGCAGGCGTTGTTCGCCGTCTCGCTGGAGATCGCGGAGCGCGAGGTCACCGCCCTGATCGGCCCCTCCGGCTGTGGCAAGTCGACTTTCCTGCGCTGCCTGAACCGCATGAACGACACCATCGACGGCTGCCGTGTCCAGGGTGACATCCGCCTCGACGGCCGCGACGTCTATGCGGCGGATGTCGACGTGGTGCAGCTGCGCGCCCGGGTCGGGATGGTGTTCCAGAAGCCCAACCCGTTCCCGAAATCGATCTACGACAACGTCGCCTACGGCCCGCGCATCCACGGGCTGGCGCGCGCCAAGGCCGATATGAACGAGATCGTCGAGGCGGCGCTGCGCGGTGCCGGCCTCTGGGCGGAGGTCGCCGACCGGCTCGACCAGCCGGGTAACAGCCTGTCCGGTGGCCAGCAGCAGCGCCTGTGCATCGCGCGCGCGATTGCGGTCAGCCCGGAGGTCATCCTGATGGACGAGCCCTGCTCGGCGCTGGATCCGATCGCCACCGCGCATATCGAGGAGCTGATCGACGAGCTGCGCGAGAGCTTCACCATCGCGATCGTCACCCACAACATGCAGCAGGCCGCGCGCGTGTCGCAAAAGACCGCGTTCTTTCATCTGGGCAAGCTGATCGAGTTCGGGCCGACCGACCAGATCTTCACCAAGCCGCGCGAGCAGATGACCCAGGACTACATTACCGGCCGCTTCGGCTGAGGAGCAGGCGATGGCAGATATCGAGGCGCGCAAGCACACGGTCCGGGCCTTCGACGAGGATCTGGCCGACCTCTCGGGCAGGATCATCGCGATGGGCGGTATCGTCGAGCGCCAGCTCGCCAACGCCGTCGACGCGCTGGTGAAGCGGGATTCCGAGACGGCCGAGCATGTGATCCGCGACGATCTCGAGGTGGACCGGATCGAGGAGCAGGCCGACGAGCTCGCGGTCCGCATCCTCGCCACGCGCCAGCCGCTCGCCGTCGATCTCCGCACCGTGGCCATGGCGCTCAAGATCTCCAACGACCTCGAGCGGATCGGCGACTACGCCACCAACATCGCCAAGCGGGTCAAGCGGATCAACGTGCACGAGCCGATCAAGCCGTTCATCACCATCCCGCTGATGGGGCGCATCTGCAGCGGCATGGTGAAGGACGTGCTCGATGCCTACGTCGAGCGCGACGCGCAGAAGGCGCTGCAGGTCTGGTCGCGCGATCCCGAGGTCGACGAGTATTATGACCAGCTGTTCCGCGAGCTGGTGACCTACATCCTCGAGGATCCCAAGCTGACCGGCGCCTGCGTCGACCTGATGTTTGTCGCCAAGAACCTCGAGCGGATCGGCGACCACGCCACCAACATCGCCGAGAAAGTCTACTACATCGTGCACGGCGACCAGCTGAACCGCTCGCGGAGCATGGTGCCATGAAGCCCCTGATCCTGGTCGTGGAGGACGAGCCGCCGCTGCAGAAGCTGCTGGCCTACAATCTGGAGGCCGCCGGCTTCGCCGTGAGCCAGGCGTTCGACGGCGAGGAGGCGATGACGCTGATCGAGGAGCGCCTGCCCGATCTCGTCCTGCTCGACTGGATGCTGCCCCAGCTCTCGGGGCTGGAGGTGTGCCGTCGGCTGCGGCGCCGGGCCGACACCTCGCATTTGCCGATCGTGATGCTCACCGCCCGCGGCGAGGAGCCCGATCGCCTGCGCGGCCTCGACACCGGCGCCGACGATTTCATCAGCAAGCCGTTCTCGCCGGCCGAGCTGATCGCGCGCCTGCGCGCCGTGCTGCGGCGGGTCCGACCCGCCTTCGCCGAGCAGGTCCTCACCTTCTACGATCTCCGGCTCGACCTGGTGGCCCACCGGGTGTTCCGCGGCGAGCGCGAGATCCACCTCAGCCCGACCGAATTCCGCCTCCTGCGCCACTTTCTCGAGAACCCGAGCCGGGTCTTCAGTCGTGCCCAGCTGCTGGACCGGGTCTGGGGGTCGGACCTGGAGATCGAGCTGCGCACGGTCGATGCCACGATCCGCCGCCTGCGCCGCGCCCTCAATGCCGGCGGCGAGGCCGATCTGCTGCGCACCGTCCGCGCCGAGGGCTATTCGCTGGATCACAAGATCGCGATAGCGGCAGGCCAGATGGATCAGGCAGCGGTCGGCAGTTAGCGCCGCGGAATTCACGCCGCCGCAGCGAGGTCCAGCCGCGTCACCCGCACCTCGACCTCCATCCCGAGAAAATCGCTCGGCAGGCCGATGAAGGTTCCAGCGAGGGGGATCGCCTGGCTGGGGTCGCGCGCGACGCCGACGCGGATCAGATTGCGGCCGCCGACGATGCCGTTGGTGGGGTCGAACTCGACCCAGCCGGCGCCGGGCAAGTAGACCTGTACCCAGGCGTGTGTGGCGCCTGCACCCTGCATGCCGGTCGGCCCGCCGTCGAGCGCCGGGTCGTAGAGGTAGCCGGTGACGAAGCGGGCGGCGAAGCCGAGCGAGCGGACGGCCTCTATCATCAAGAGCGCATAGTCGCGACAGGTGCCCCCACCGCGCGCCAGGGTTTCCTCGGGTGTCTGGGTGCCCTCGTTCTCTCGTGCGACGTAGCGCAGGCGCTCCTTGATCTCGCCGGTGAGGCGGGTGAGCAGCTCGATGGTGGGCATCTCGCGCTTGCCGAGCAGCCCGAGCGCCCAGGCCCGCAGGTCGCCGCCCGGATAGTGCCGGTCCAGGGTCGGGCCGAGGTCGCGCCGCTCCTCGGCGGCGTAGGCGAAGGGCCAACGCTCGGCGTCCGAAGCGAGCCGATAATCCGGATGATCGCGCGGGAACTGCTCCAGCTCGATCCGGCTCTCGACCCGCAGCTCGTCGGCCGATTCGGTGAACCCGAGCAGGGTGACCGAGTTGCCGAACACATCGTGCATCCAGCTGACCTCGGCCGCCGGCGCCACGGCGAGCACAGCCGAGCGCAGCTTCAAGTCGTGGCTGTCGCGTGGGCGCAGCATCGCTCGGTGCGGCCCGAAGCTTACCGGGCGCGCATATGAGTAGATCGTTGTGTGGCGAACTTCGAGTCGGCTCATGCTGGAGGGCCAAGTGCGCTGGCGGCGGGATCGGCGTCAAGCGCGGGACGAAAGCACGGTCAGGTCGCGCGGCGATGCCGCGCCCGCCGGCCCCATCAATCGTCCGCGGGTCGCCCGGTTGCGTGGCAGATTGGCCGACCGATGTGCGGCTCAGGCGGCGTCCGCCGGCTTGTAGCCGAAGAATCCCACACCGATGCGGGTGGTGAGCTCGATGAACGCCCGCTGCAGGAAATCGTTGAAGCGGTGCAGCTCGCCGGCCTCGATCGCCTTCCTGACGTTGCGCACCTCGAGATCGTCGCGGATCTCGTCCAGAAATTGCAGCGCCGAGCCGGCGGCGCGCAGATTGTATTGCCGGCGCAGGGCCGTGAGCTGCTCGTCGATCACGCCCAGGCAGGCGGCGACGGAGCGCGGGAAGCTGGGGTCGCTCAGGATGAACGCCGCCACCTGGTCCGGCTCCATGCCGCGCGGATGGCGGCGGCGGAACGCCTGATAGCCGGCGACCGAGCGCAGCAGCGCCATCCAATAGAAGCTGTCGGTCGCCGAGCCCGGGTCCTGGTCGGCCTGGGCCATGAAGTTGAGAAACTTGACGTCGAGCAGGCGGGTAGTCTGATCGGCACACTCGATCGCGGCCCCCAACTGATAGAAGCACCAGCCCTCGTCGCGGTAGAAGGTGCCGGCGGTGATGCCGGTGTGCGCGTCGCAGCCGCGCTTGATCCAGTCGCAGAGACCGGAGAGCTTCTCCTCCGCGATGTCCGTGGGCTTGAGTGCCAGCGCCCGGTTGTAGAGCATGTTCAGCTGCGTCCACATCTCGGTCGAGATCAGGGGACGCAGCGCTCGCGCGTTCTCGCGGGCGCCGTGCAGGTTGGCGAGGATCGAGGTGGGGTTGCTGCGGTCGGTGAGGTAGAAGCGCAGCACCGAGCCGCTGTCGGCCTCGGTGTGGCGCTTGAAGAAGGCGGCCTCGTCGGCATTGATCACCAGCACCAGCCGCCAGTCGTTGCGGCCGCCGCTGTCGCGGGCGAACGTCTCCTGCACGTCGAGGATGCGGGCGAGGTTCTCGGTCCGCTCGACGTAGCGAGCGAGCCAGAACAGGCTTTCTGCCCAGCGTGACAGAAGGCGGGTCATGCCGCGCGCTCCGCCAGGACCCAGGTGTCCTTCGAGCCGCCGCCCTGCGAGGAGTTCACCACGAGCGAGCCGCGCTTGAGCGCCACCCGCGACAGGCCCCCCGGCAGGACCCATGTGCTGCGGCCGGTGACCGCGAACGGGCGCAGGTCGACATGCCGCGGCTCGACCGCGTCGTCGATCAGGGTCGGCGAGACGGACAGGTCGATCATCGGCTGGCTGATGTAGTTGGCGGGGTCGGCGAGCAGCCGCTCGCGCGCGAGCGCCAGCTCGCCCTTGGTCGCGCGCGGCCCGATGGTGATGCCGTAGCCGCCCGATTCGCCGACCGGCTTGACGACCAGCTCGGCGAGATGGTCGAGCGTGTAGGCGAGGGCGTCGGCTTCCCGGCAGATGCGCGTCTCGACGTTCTCGATGATCGGATCCTGATCGAGATAGTAGCGGATCAGCCGCGGCACATAGGCATAGACCGCCTTGTCGTCGGCGACGCCGGTGCCGATGGCGTTGGCCAGGGCGACCGTGCCTTTGCGATAGGCACGCATCAGGCCGGCGACGCCGAGCATGCTCTCCGGGTTGAACGCCTCGGGATCGAGGAAATCGTCGTTCAGTCGGCGATAGATCACGTCGACCCGGACCGGCCCGGCGACCGTGCGCATGAAGACCCGATCGCCCTCGACGACGAGGTCGCGGCCTTCGACCAGCGGCACGCCCATCTCGCGGGCGAGGAACACGTGCTCGAAGTAGGCCGAGTTGAACACGCCGGGCGAAAGCAGGACGACCTGCGGGTCGAGAATCCCCTCCGGTGCGACCTCGCACAGCTTCTCGTGCAGCTGGCGGCCATAGTCGGAGACCGGGCGCACGGGCAGGTCGCGCATCAGGTCGGAGAACGAGCGGAGCATCAGATGGCGGTTCTCGACCACGTAGGAGACGCCCGAAGGCGAGCGGCCGTTGTCCTCCAGCACCCGAAACCTGCCCTCGCGGTCGCGGACGAGGTCGGTGCCGTTGATGTGGACGTAGGTGCCGTGGGGCAGCGTGAGGCCCTGCATCTCTGCACGGTAGTTGGCGTTGCCCAGCACCAGCTCGGCGGGGATCAGGCCATCCTTGAGCGCCTTCTGCGGCCCGTAGACGTCGGCGAGGAAGAGGTTGAGCGTCTGCACCCGCTGCCGCACGCCGCTCTCGATGATCGCCCAGTCGGCCGCCGTGATCAGGCGTGGGATCACGTCGAACGGCAGGATGCGATCGATGGCGTCGCCCTCGCTGTAGATCGTGAAGGTGATGCCCTGATTGTACAGCTCGGCCTCGGCCGCTCGTGCCCGATGCGTCAGCTCATCGATGCCCAGCGCGTTCAGGCGGCTGTGAATGGTCCCACCGTGGGCGGTGGCCGCGGCGCCATGCTCCAGCTCGCAGAAATGGCCGGCTGGGTCGTAACCGGCGAGCGCTCCGCGCAAGCCGCCGGTCTGGCCCTGTGCCTGGCTCTGCATTGCCCGGTTCCTTCGTCTGCTGTCCCGCGCGCTCGGCGATGCAACCGCTGTGCCATGCGCGAGGGCAATCACTCTGCAGCCACGAGCATATCCGGGGCACGGGTGGCGCGCCATCCCGCAACGAGAGTTGCACGATTGGAATATGTTATTTGCCCATATTTACATTCATATGCCGTGAGAGTATCTAATCCACGTCGCGAACATGGACGGGCGCGAGCGAATGACCGTGATGGACTTGGCGCCGGCGAGGCCGGCCGCGGTACCGCTGGACTGGGTGCGACAGGCGTGGGACGGGCTCGAGGGCCTCGCCCTGTTGCGCGAGGCGCTGACGGGGCCGCTCGTCGGGCGGATCGCCATGGTTTCCTCGTTCGGTGCCGAGAGCGCGGTCCTGCTCGACATGATCGCCAGCATCGACCGCGCCACGCCGGTGGTCTTCCTCGAGACGGGCAAGCTGTTCGCTGAAACGCTGGCGTACAAGGACGAGCTTGTGAGCTGGTTACGGCTCGAGGACGTGCGCTCGATCCGCCCGGCGGAGGCCGACCTCGCCCGCTACGATCCCGACGGCAGCTTGTGGCAGCGCGAGCCGGACATGTGCTGCCACATCCGCAAGACCGAGCCGCTCGATCAGGCGCTCGCCGGCTTTGCCGGGTGGATCACCGGCCGCAAGCGGTTCCAGGGCGGGGTGCGCACCGGCATGTCGGCGATCGAGGCCGACCCGGTCACCGGCCAGATCAAGCTGAACCCGCTCGCCGGCTGGACGCCGGAGGACATCCGGAGCTACCGCCGCCTGCGCCAGCTCCCGCTGCATCCGCTGATCGCCCAGGGCTATCCGTCGATCGGTTGCGAGCCGTGCACGCGCCCGGTCAGGGATGGCGAGGACCAGCGGGCGGGCAGATGGTGGCAGCTCGACAAGACCGAATGCGGCATCCATCGCGGCGCCGGCATCTGAGCTGAAAATGCGAAGGCCGCACTGCCCCGCGGCAATGCGGCCCGCCTGTCGACTTCCGCGCGATGGGATCAGCCGTTGACCGCGTCGCGCATGCCCTTGCCGGGCTTGAACTTCACATTCTTGCTCGCGGCGATCTTGATCGTCTTGCCGGTCTGAGGATTGCGGCCTTCGCGCTCGGGGCGCGACGCGACCTCGAACACGCCGAAGCCGGCGATCGACACTTTGTCGCCCTTGGCCAGGGCCTCTTGGATGCCGTGCAGCACGGCGGCGACGCTCTTGCTCGCTTCGCTCTTGGGCTTGCCCGTGGCGGTGGCAACGGCGGAGTTGAGCTCGTCCAGGGTCATTAACGCACTCCTCTGGCATGACGCATGCAGCGGCACCGCATATCATGGCGCGAATCCCATGCAAGCGGATTCAGCCTCGAATATTCGCGCAATCAACATTCGACATTCTGCGAGCGCCGTCCGACGAGCCGGCTCAGCGCCGTTGCCGCTTTCCCAGGCGTGGCGCGGTTCCCGGCGCCCGAGCCTTACCCGCAGGCGCTTGGGCAGGTTGCATCGGCAGTCAACTGATACTGTCAATCTATTTCAATGCACATGACATCCATTGTATATATCCAGAGTTCGGTTGACAAGATAGGTTTATTTAATCATATCATATCAAATAAAATGAAAAGTGTCCAGTATTATGAAAGCAAATTGCGAGATATTTACTATTGAGCGTGCATCAATACGCAGTATTTGATGAATGTCTTCTGTGATAGCTCGCGCCCAGATGGATCGGGCCCACTCGGCGGAGCCCGAGATTGACCCATCCTGTTCGAGCCCCCGGGACACTCGCTCTAGGGTTGAAATCCTGTTCAACCGAGAGTATAAAGATCGTCATCGATCGGCCGGTCGACCTGCTTTCGCCGGCCGCGTGCCAAATTTGCCACCGTCTTGTTGTCGATCACGGCGAAGCGTCGACGCCCGCCGCGATCTTAAGGGGGAAAGCTCCGGCTCCTGAAGGCTTGACGCATGGAACCTCGCCGCCGCTCCCGCGCGGCGGGGCAGAATTGTGGAGTCAGGCTGATGTTGCACTCGCTCTCATCCTCTGCCGTCGGCGCCGCGGCGGGCGCCCATCCGCCGATCCGGGCCTGGCTGCCGGGTCCTGCTGGGTCGGTCGGACGGTCGGCGCAGTTCCGCTATCTGCTGTTCCTGCGGTTCGTGGCGATCAACGGCACCGGTCTCGTGCTGCTGGGCGCGGTCTGGATGCAGGGATGGATCGATCGCATTCTCGCCGCGGACGACACGCACATCTGCAAGACCATTTTCTGCCTGTTCGTCCTCGGTGTGTACTGGACCGGCCAGCGGGTCCTGATGCTGTCGCGCGAGTTGAACGCGCTTGAGCAGTGGCCGGGCGGCCCCGCGTCGCGTGCCACCAGGCTGCTCGGCGAGATGGTCGGTCGCGAGGCGCAGACCCGCTCGGCGCTGACCAGGGCGCTCCGCCTCAAGCTGCTGCATCGCGTGGCCCCGGTGCGCCACATGGCCAGCACCCTGGTGCTGCTCGGGCTGATCGGCACCATCGTCGGCTTCGTCATCGCGCTTTCCGGTGTCAATCAAGCCGCGGTCACCGACGCAGCGGCGATCGGGCCGATGGTCGCCACGCTGCTGCACGGCATGGCGATGGCGCTCTACAAGACCCTGGTCGGCTCCGTCCTCAACGTTTGGTTGATGGTCAACTATCGCCTGCTCGAGGCGGGAGCGACCCACGTGCTCACCCATGTGATCGAGATCGGAGAGCGCGATGCAGCCCTTTGACGATGACACGGGGGACGACAGCGACATCGTCTTTCGCGATCTCATCATGCTGACGCTCAGCGGCTTCGTCACGGTGGCGGTGCTGCTGCTGCCCCACATCGGCGAGCAGCAGGCCAAGGCGGCGGCCACCGAGACCGCGCAGCCACCCGGCAACGTGATGATCGAGGCGCGCTGGCCCGACGGGGTCGACGCCGACGTCGACCTGTGGGTGCAGGCGCCGGGCGACGTGCCGGTCGGCTACTCGAACAAGGGCGGTGCAGTCTTCAATCTGCTGCGCGACGATCTCGGCACCCGTGCCGATGCCACCGGCCTCAACTACGAGGTCAGCTTCGCCCGCGGCCTGCCGGCGGGCGAGTACACGGCCAACCTGCATCTCTATCGCAATTTGAGCACCGGTCGGGTGCCCGTGACGGTGGTCGCCAGCGTCAAGGCGGCGGACCAGCAGGCGTCGCGGCAGCTGCTGGCCTCCACGGTCGAGCTGGCCCGGGAAGGCCAGGAGATCACGGTGTTCCGCTTCCGCCTCGATGCCGCCGGGTCGCTGGTGCCGGGCAGTGTCACCAGCCTGCAGAAGCCCTTGCGCGACTGGCAGCCGTCATGAGCGAGCTCACGCCCCTGTTCGCGGTGACCACGCTGCTCGCCGCGGCCCTGGCCACGATCTGTGTCTGGTCGCCCCGGCGCTTGCCGCTCAAGGCGGGGGCCCTGACCCTGGCCTTCGCGCTGATGGGCACGGCGTACGGCAGCATGCTCGACCTGCTCAGCCGCCCCAAGCCGGCGGGCTTCGAGTGGTTTCTCGCCCATGCGGGCGAGGCGACGGTGTTGGGCAGCTCCACCCTCGAAGGCGAGGCGATCTTCGTGTGGCTGCAGCTGGACGGGATTGGCGAGCCCCGGGCGTATCGGCTGCCTTGGGACCAGCGCGCGGCCGAGCAGCTGCAGGAGGCGACGCGGTCGGCGGCGGAGCAGCAGACGGCGCTGCGGATGCGGCTGCCGTTCGAGAAGTCGCTGGATGACCGCGCGCCGCGCTTCTACGCGCTGCCACAGCCGGCGCTGCCGCCGAAGGACCGCGGCAACCCGCCGGCCATCGTGCCGCCGCCCGGCTCCGACGCCTAGAGCTGCAGGCCGCGCACAAAGGCGGCGCGACTGCTGCGCGCCGCGTCGAGATCGGCGCGCAGCCCGTCGAGCCTGGAGCCTAGCGCGGCGAGCTCGTCCTCGCTGGTGGCGAGCGCGGCGAGATAGCGGCGGGAGAGATCGCTGTTGGCGGGCACCGCCGCGAGGTTCTCGCGCAGGCGCTCCTGATCGCCGACGACCTTGCCGCGCCGTTGCTCGGCCGCCTTGATGTCGCCCTCGGCGGTGACAACCGCGCCGGACAGCTCGCGCAGGCGGGCCAGCGCGTCACGCAGCGCGGGCGGGGGTTCCGCGCCGGCAAGCTCGAACTCGACCGCCTGCAGATCGAAGTCGAGCAGGCTTACTCGACTCGACTGTGGCTGCTCCATGGTCACGGCGATTTCCAGCGGCGTGTCGGCCGTGAGCGGGCGGGTGATGCGGACGACTTCCCCCTCGATTGCGGCATCGGCAGGCTCGGTGATGCGCCAGTTCGCCGAGCGCGGCTGCTCCAGCACGAAGCTGCGTGCCGCGGCGCCCGGCGCCAGGTTGACGGAGTAGGCCCAGCGCTGCTGCTCGACCTTGGTGATCTCCAGCACGCCGTCGACCGCCTTGGCCCGATCGATCCGGTCGTGCATCTCGCTGCGCACGGCGACGTCGACCGCACCGTCGCGGCCGTAGGCCAGCATCTCGGTGCGGCCGGGTGCGGTCTGCGGCAGCGGCGCGTCGCCGAGGAAGGTCAGGCCCCCACCGGGGAGAGACTCGTACAGCGTGGCGAGCCCCGCGGGCAGGCTGGCGCCGGTGTCGTTGCGCACGCGGAGGGCCGCGCTCGGATGCCCGTCGCCCTCGGCGGTGCGGTAGAGCGCCACGCGCTCGATCGGCACCTTTCGGTCGACGATCGGCGCCATGGCGGTGCGGCCCGGCGCCAGGGTGACATGCTCGGCCAGCGGGAACAGCGTCTGCGCGGTCAGCTCCTGGGCCGCAGCGGTATCGAGGGCCGCAGCTTCGCCGAGCTTGGCCAAGGCCACGTCGGGCGCCGGCGCAGCCGCGAGCGCCCGCTCGGCGGCAAGGGCCATGGGTGGCGTCGCCCCGAACTCGGGCCGCTCGACGTAGCGGCGGGCGAACAGCGCTTGCCGCATGGCGCGCGGGCTGCCGCCGATCAGCGTGACCTCGACGTCCCGCCACTCGCGCCCGCTCGCGTTTTCCAGAACGGCCCAGCCTTGGAGCAGGCCATCGGCCTCACCGGCGATCAGACGCCAGCTCGCTTTCCACACCGGCGTCTCCGCCAGATAGCCCAGCGTCACCTGCCCCTTGGCCTCGGGATCGAGGGCGAGCTCCAGCTCGCGGGTCTGCTCACTGCCATTCTCGGCCAGCCGGGCGAGGACCGTGCCGATGCGTTGCTGCAGGACGGGGTCGGTGAAGGCGAGGCCCTCGATCGTCTCGAGAACGACCGAGCTGATGCCGTCGGCTGCCGCCAGGCTGAGCCGATGCCGGACGGTGGCGCGCCCGTCCTCGATCACCTCCTCGCGGGCGACCGCCAGGATGCGGCCGCGCAGATTGGCCGGGCCGCTGACCTCGATCTCCGCACCGCGCAGCCGGAGCAGCAGGCTGGGCAGGTCGGCGAGATCGGCCTCCCCGAAGGGGGTGTCGCGGAACAGGTCGGCGAGCGGGGTCGGCCCGGGGAGGCTGACGCCGCGCACCCGCCCGTCGCCGCCCAGCACGGTCAGGCTCTTGAGCACGTCGTCGACCTGCGCCAGCGGCACCGTTAGATGCACGCGCCCGGCGTTGTCCGGCAGGGCCTCGAAGCCGAAATAGCCCACCCCGCCCGTCGACAGCATCACGCGACGCAGCTCGGGCTCGGCAGCCCGTATCGGCGCCGAGGCCAGCAGGGTGATGCCGGCGGCGCTCGCGAGAGTGAGGATGCTGCGCATGGCGATGCCGGCGGCTCCCTGCTATGGCACGCACGGCCATGCTACATGGCCGCTGCCTGATTGTCGTCGGCCCCGGACCGATCGCCATGACCAAGCTGCCGGCGGGACGGCTCGCCCGCCACGCCTATCTCGATGTGCTGGGCAACCTGCCGAGCTTACTGCGGATCGGCGGGCTGTGGCTCGTCTTGAGCTGGGCGCTGATGATGCTTGGCCGCGGCGTGCCGTTCCTCGGCGCCGTCGCCGATCTCTCGGTTGCGCTGGGCGCGGCCGCGGTCGCCGTAGCCTGGCACCGCCGTCTGCTCGCCAACGACGTCCCGGCGGGCCGGATGGCCCCGATCGATCGGCGGGTGGTCCGCTATTTCGGGCTCTCGGTCATGTTCGCGTTTCTGATGGGAATCCTGCCGGTGCTGGCACTGTTCGCGTCGACCGGCATCGGCGTCGCCGAGGATCCGTCGCCGGCGGGTCTGGGCATGCTGCTGGCCCCGGCGCTGTTGCTGGTGTGCATCTACGCCGCCATGCGGCTGCAGCTCATGTTCCCGGCCACCGCGATCGACGATCGCGCGGTGACCGCCTCACGCTCATGGGCGATCACGCGCGGCAATGGCTGGCGGCTGGCGCTGGGTTTCCTGCTCGCGACCCTGCCCACAGCCATCGGCATCCTGGCCCTGGCCTTCCTGCTCGCATGGGCCGCCGACGCCACCGGCAGCATGGCGCTCGCAGCGCTGGCAGACCTGGCGGCGGTCGGCAACGCTTGGCTGCAGGCGCCGCTGATCGCCTCGTTCCTGTCGTTTGCCTACCTGTTCTTCCGGCAGGAGGCCGGCACCGGCACGGCCTCCTGATCCGGGCGGGCGCGAACCGGATGGCTCAATGCGCCGGCACGCGGGCGAAGATGTCGCGGGCCTTGTTGGTGTCGTTGGGCACGAGATCGTTGGCCTGCGATTCGAACGCGACTGTGCTGCCGTCGGCGGAGATTGCCGGGTCTTCGCTGGAGCCGTTGCCGACACCGCCGCCAATGGCCACGCTCAGCAGCCGGGTGGTGCCGCGGACGCGGTCGCGCAGGAAGACGTCGTTCGTCTCGTTGTCGTCGCCAGAGACGATCGTGTCGTATCCCGAATCGAACGCGACGAACCGGCCGTCGCCGGAGATGGTCGGAGCGAAGCCGTCGTTCGAGCGAGGCAGCCGCTCGGTCGCCCCGGTCTTCCGGTCGTAGACGAAGATGCCTTGGATCGCGGAGTTCGGGGCGAGATTGGTGGCCGCGGAATGATAGGCCACGTAGCGGCCGTCGGCCGAGATCGCCGAACCGAAACTCTGCGCGTTTGCGGGCAGACCGCCCTGACCGCGGGAGACGAGAGTGGTGGTGCCCGATTGCAGATCCCGCAGGAAGATGTCACGGAGGCCGTTGGTGTCTCCCGCGACAAGATTGCTGGCATCGGATTCGAACGTCACGAACCGACCGTTCGCGGAGATATGGGCGCCGCCGCTGTTTCCATTGGCCTGGATGCCACCGGCACCCAAGCTGATGCGCTTGGTCGTGTTGGCCTGACGGTCGCGAACGAACACGTCCGACGCATCGTTGGTGTCCCCGGGGACCAGGTTTGAAGCGTCCGAGGCGATCACCACGAGGCGCCCGCCGTCGGAGATCGACGAGAGAAAGCTGTCCGCGTTGCCCTCGACACCCGCCGAGCTGACGCTCACACGCTCGGTCGTGCTCGTGCGCCGATCACGCACGTAAGCGTCCCAATGACCGTTGCCGTCGTTGGCGACCAGGTTGCTGGCAAGAGAGCTGAACCCGACATAGCGTCCGCCCGAAGCCACGAACGCCCCACGGCTCGACCCGTTGCCTTGCACGCCGGCGGCACCGACGCTCATGCGGCGCGTGGCGCCAAGCTTCCTGTCGCGCAGGAAGATGTCCGAATCGTCGTTGGTGTCGCCGACGACGAGATTGTTGGCGTAGGACTCGAAGGCGATGAACCGGCCGCTCGACGAGACGGAGGCGGTGCTGGAGACGCCGAAGTCCGAACTCTGCACGCCGCGCGGTCCGACGCTGACGCGCTCGGTGAGGCTGTTGGCCGATGCCGGCAGCGCCAGCAGGGCTGCCAGGGCAACGGTCGAATACAGGATCTCCGGGCGAGTTGAACGTGGGGTACTTGAAGGCCGAGCCACTTTCTATTCTTCCAGCAAAGAGGTTCCAGTTACCGGCAACCTAGCAAGAGCGGCGTTCGCCAGTATTGATTTGCATCAAATCCGTCTGCGACAAAATTACGCTCAGGCCCGCTCGCGGGTCGCCGTGAAGCGGATCTTGGGGAAGTCCTCCTGGACGCGGCCCAGGTCCCAGTTGTTGCGGGCGAGGAAGACCGGGTTGCCGTCGCGGTCGGTGGCGAGGCTGGCGCGCTTGGCCTCCTTGAAGCGGTCGAGCTCCTTCGGATCGTCGGCCGCGCACCAGCGGGCGGTGACGTAGGGGGCGGCCTCGAAGCCGATCGGCAGGCCGTACTCGGCATCGAGCCGGGTCTGCAGCACGTCAAGCTGGAGCTGGCCGACCACACCGACGATCCACTCCGCCCCCAGCTCGGGGCGGAACACCTGCGTCACGCCCTCCTCGGCCAGATCCTCGAGCGCCGCGCGCAGATGCTTGGCGCGCATCGGGTCGCCCAGCCGCACGCGCATCAGGATCTCGGGCGCGAAGCTGGGGATGCCGGTGAAGCGGATCGGCTCGCCCTCGCTCAAGGCGTCACCGACGCGAAGCTGGCCGTGATTGGGCACGCCGATGATGTCGCCGGGCCAGGCCTCCTCGGCGATCTCGCGCTCGCGGGCGAAGAAGAAGATCGGGCTGGAGACGGCGATCGGCTTGTTGTGGCGGACCATGTTGAGCTTCATGCCGCGCTGGAACCGGCCCGAGCAGAGCCGCAGGAAGGCGACCCGGTCGCGGTGCTTGGGGTCCATGTTGGCCTGGACCTTGAACACGAAGCCCGAGACCTTGTCCTCGCCGGGCTCGACCGTGCGCTGGTCGGTCGGCTGCGGGCGCGGCGAGGGGGCGTAGGCGGCGAGCGCGTCGAGCAGCGCGCGGACGCCGAAATTGCGCAGGGCACTGCCGAAGAAGACCGGCGTCAGATGGCCCTCGCGGTAGCTGTCGAGCGAGAAGGCGGGCAGGGCGCCCTCGACCAGGTCGAGCTGCTCGCGCAGCTCCGCCACCTGCCCCTCGGGCACGCGCGCGGCCAAGCTGTTGCTACGCTCGGGCACGACGTCCTCGGAATCCAGGCCGCTGCCTTGGCCGAGCAGGACGTAGTTGCGTGCGACCAGGTCGAACACGCCCTTGAAGTTCTGGCCCATGCCGATCGGCCAGTTCATGGGTGCCGTATCGAGGGCCAGCTGGTCGTGGATCTCGTCGAGCAGCTCGATGGGATCGCGCGCTTCGCGGTCCATCTTGTTGACGAGCGTCATGATCGGGATGTCGCGCAGGCGGCAGACCTCGAACAGCTTCCTGGTCTGCGGCTCGATGCCCTTGGCGGCGTCCAGCACCATGATCGCCGAGTCGACCGCGGTCAGCGTGCGGTAGGTGTCCTCGCTGAAATCCTCGTGGCCGGGGGTGTCGAGCAGGTTGAAGGTGCAGCCGCCATATTCGAAGGTCATGACCGAGGTGGTGACCGAGATGCCGCGCTGCTGCTCGATCTTCATCCAGTCCGAGCGCGCGCGGCGCCGCTCGCCCTTGGCCTTGACCTCGCCGGCGAGGTGGATGGCGCCACCGAACAGCAGCAGCTTCTCCGTCAGCGTGGTCTTGCCGGCGTCGGGATGGGAGATGATGGCGAGCGTGCGCCGCCGGGCGGCGGCCGCGGCGGCGGGGGAGGCGGCGACGGTCAAGGAACTGGCTCCGGGTTGGCGCGCGGTATGTAGGTCATCGTGCCGCCCGCGAGAAGAAGCGGACGCTCCGGGGGTGCCGCAGGCCCGGTTTCCCTGTTAACGGACCAGCGCGAGGTTCGGGAATGGTCAGATGCACAGCCTATCGTTCGCCCTGGTCACTCTTCTGATGGCTGCAACACCCGCCTGGTCCGCCACCAGGATGCTGGAGGTCGACAGCCGGCTGGCGGAGTGCAGCGGCGTCGGCCGCCAGCAGTGCATGCGCGTGCGGGACGGGAGCGACCAGCCCTGGCGGCTGTTCTATGGCGCGATCGAAGGCTTCACCTTCGAGCCGGGCTATCGTTACCGGCTCAAGGTCGAGGAGATTCCGGTCGAGAACCCGCCCGCCGACGCGAGCAGTGTCCGCACCGTTCTGGTCGAGATGGTGCGCAAACTCGCGGTCGAGCCGCCGGCTGATCCATTCGCCGGCAAGGTCTGGCGGCTGTACGAGCTGCAGCCGCGGGCGGGCGCGGACGTCCTGCGGCCGAGCGGGGTGATCACGCTGGCGATCGACACGCCGGCGGAGCGGGCCTCCGGGAAAGGTGGCTGCAATCGATGGTTTGCCGGGGCCAAAGTGCACGGTGTGAACCTGCAGTTCAGCGGAATGGGCGCCACGATGATGGCATGCCCCGAGCCCGCCATGGCCGAGGAGCGCGCCTTTCTGGAGGCACTGGGCCGGACCGAGGGCTACGTCGTCGACGAGAACGCGCTGACCCTGACCCTCGCCGATGGGGGCGTCATGCGCTTTCGCGAGCTGATCGACTGAGGGAGCCCCGATGAGGAGCGTCGCCACGGCCGTTCTGCTCCTGGGCCTCGCGCCCGGCACGGCGCGGGCGCAGCCCGTCGATCTCGAGCTGGTGCTGGCGGCCGACGCATCGGGCTCGATCGACGACGGCGAGATCCGCCTGCAGCGCCAGGGCTATGCGACGGCGCTGTCGTCCGGCGAGATCCTCGACGCCATCGGGGTTGGCTATCTCGGCAAGATCGCGGTGACCTACGTCGAATGGGGCGATCAGAACTCGCAGGTGACCGTCGTCCCCTGGCGCGTCATCGATGGACAAGACAGTGCCGATGCGTTCGCCGCCGAACTGATGGCCCAGCCACGCCTGGCCTTCGGGCGCAATGCAATCGGCAGCGTGATCGACTACGCCCAGCGCCAGATCGAAGGCAATGCGCTCGAAGGCGAGCGGCTGGTCATCGATGTGTCTGCAGACAGCGCGTACAGCTGGGGCGGCGTGCCGCTGGCGATGGCGCGGGACCGGGCGCTCGAGGCGGGGATCACCATCAACGGCCTCGCGGTCCTCTGCCGCGTCTGTTCCGGCCGGCCGGTGGGCGGTGATCTGGAGGGCGAGTTCGCGCGCCGCATCGTCGGCGGCCCCGCGAGCTTCGTGGTCACGGTCGACGGCGACACGAGCTTCGCCGAGGCGGTACGGAAGAAGCTGCTGCTGGAGATTGCCGGCGGCGCGCCGGAACGGCGGCTCGCGGCAGACTGACCGGGCCGTCCCGGGCGCGCCGGCGTTTACTCACCCGCCTACGCTTGGTAGAACCCGCCGCCCTGCTCGCCCGCCGCGTCCGGACGCTCCTGCATGAAACTGCTCGCCGGCAACAGCAATCGTCCCCTGGCCGAGGCGATCGCGGCCTCGCTGCGGGTCGAGCTGACCAAGGCCACGGTCCATCGCTTCGCCGACATGGAGGTGTTCGTCGAGATCCACGAGAACGTCCGGGGCGAGGACGTGTTCGTGATCCAGTCGACCTCCTATCCGGCCAACGACAATCTCATGGAGCTGCTGGTCATCATCGACGCGCTCAAGCGCGCCTCGGCCAGACGCATCACCGCCGTCATCCCCTACTTCGGCTACGCCCGCCAGGACCGCAAGCCGGGCCCGCGGACCCCGATCTCGGCCAAGCTGGTGGCCAATCTGATCACCGAGGCGGGTGCCGACCGGGTGCTGACCATGGAGCTGCATGCCGGCCAGATCCAAGGCTTCTTCGACATCCCGGTCGACAATCTGTACTCCGCGCCCCTGATGGTCCCGGACATCCTGGACAGCGTCGGCAGCGAGCATCTGATGGTGATCTCGCCCGACGTCGGCGGAGTCACCCGGGCGCGCGGCTTCGCCAAGCGCCTTGACGTGAATCTGGCCATCATCGATAAGCGCCGCGAGCGTGCCGGCGTCTCCGAGGTCATGAACGTGATCGGCGACGTCGAAGGCATGCGCTGCATTCTGGTCGACGACATCGTGGACAGCGGCGGCACCCTGTGCAACGCCGCCGATGCGCTGTTGGAGGCGGGGGCGGTGTCGGTGCAGGCCTACGTCACCCACGGCGTGCTGTCGGCGGGGGCGGTGGCCAGGGTCGCGGCCAGCTCGCTCGAGCGGCTGGTGATCACGGACAGCATCCGACCGAGCGAGGGCGTGCGCGTCACCTCGAAGGTGCACGTGCTCTCGGTGGCGCAGCTCATGGGCGAGGCGATCAGCCGGATCTCGAGCGAAAGCTCGGTTTCCAGCCTGTTCGACTGAGGATCGGCAACAGGTCTGTCCGGGGCGTCGCCGACGTGCCGGAGGGGCGGAAGGAAGCAGGATGACCACGATATTCCAGGTCGAGCGACGCGAGAGGACGGGCAAGGGCCCGGCGCGGCAGCTGCGGCGCGAGAACAAGATTCCGGCGATCGTCTATGGCGGCGCCAAGGAGCCGCAGCGGATCGCGATGCCGATCAAGGAGATCAGCCTCGAGCTGACCAAGAACCCGCGCTTCTTCAGCACGGTGTTCGAGCTGGACTTCGGCGACGAGAAGCTCAAGGTCCTGCCGCGCGAGGCGCAGCTGCACCCCGTGACCGACGTGCCGCTGCACGTCGACTTCCTGCGCGCCGAGCAGGGTGCGCTGATCCACGTCAACGTGCCGGTGCGCTTCGTGCACGAGGATCAGTCGCCGGGCATCAAGCGTGGCGGCGTGCTGAACGTCGTCCGCCGGACGCTCGACCTGATCTGCCCCGCGGACGCGATCCCGGGCGAGATCGTCGTCGACCTCGCCGGTCGCGAGATCGGCGATTCGATCCACATCAGCCACGTCGTGCTGCCCGAGGGCGTGAAGGCGACGATCACCGAGCGCGACTTCACGATCTGCTCGATCGTCCCGCCGACCGTGGTGACGGAGGCGGCGGCCGGGACGGCCGAGACGCCGGCGAGCTGACCGGCGCCGGGAACCGCGCCCGATGAAGCTGTTCGTCGGGCTCGGCAATCCGGGCGATCGCTATGCCGGCCATCGCCACAATGTCGGGTTCATGGCCGTGGAGCGGATCGCCGGGCGCTACGGCTTCGGCCCCTGGCGCTCGCGCTTCCGCGGCCGTCTCGCCGAGGGCTCGCTCGACGGCGAGCGCGTCTGGCTGCTCGAGCCACAGACCTTCATGAACGAGTCGGGCCGGTCGATCGCCGAGGCCGTGCGCTTCATGAAGCTGCCGCTGGGCGACCTGCTCGTCTTCCACGACGAGCTCGACCTCGTGGCGGGCAAGGTGCGGGTCAAGCTGGGTGGCGGCGTCGCGGGTCACAACGGTCTGCGCAGCGCCGACGCCTGCCTGGGTTCGCGGGAGTTCGGCCGCGTCCGCATCGGCATCGGCCATCCGGGCCACAAGGATCGGGTGACCGGGCACGTGCTGTCCGACTTCCACAAGGCGGACCGGATGTGGCTCGAGCCCCTGCTCGATGCAATCGCCGACGCCGCGCCGCTCCTGGCGAAGGGGGACGAGGCGGGGTTCATGAATCGCGTCGCGGTGCTGACCCAGCCGCCCAAGCCGCCCCGCGAGCCTCGCCCACCGGTGAGCCCGTCGGCCTGAGCCGCACCGCCTGGGGTGGGGCCGGCGGCACCGGCCAGAATGCGGTGCTGGCCGGTGTCTATTGGACGTCGTAGCAATTCAGCCCGCTGCGCGCTCCTCGTACTCGTCATGGCGGCGCCACCAGGGGCCTATCTCGTTGCGGCCCTTGGGCGCGCGATCGAGCCACTGGTACATCCCCCACAACCCGTCCAGCCCACGGGCATAGGTCGAGTAGGTGTGATAGACGACGCCGTCTTCCAGCACGAAGGCGCTCATGCCGGGTCGGTCGCGAGAGAAGGACGCGGCGTCGGTGCCGCAGTTGGCGGCGAAGCGCGCGACCGGCTCCGGGACCGGGCTCATGTCCATCGCGTGGCCGGCGCGGCGGAAATTGTAGTCGATGTCGCCGGTCCGCTGCTGCTCCTCGGTGAACGCGACGTTGAAGTCGAAATTGAAGTCGCCGTTCAGTGAGGACGCCCAGGGAAACGTCCAGCCCAGCCGCTTCTTGTAAGCCTGGAGCTTGACCAAGGGCGCGCGAGAGACGGCCCACAACATCACGTCGTGATTGGCCAGGTGGCTCGCGATGCCGTTGAACCCGTCCGCGATCGCCGAGCAGGACGGGCAGCCTGCGGACCAGTTCGGCCCGAACATGAAATGATAGACGAGAAGCTGCGAGTGGCCACGGAAGAGGTCGGTCAGCGAGATCTCGCCCCCCTCGGTATCGAAGCGGTACTGCTTGTCGACCCGTATCCAGGGGAGCGCCTGGCGGCGGCGGGCCAGCTCGTCGCTGCGCCGCGTCAGTTCCTTCTCGGCCTCGAGCAGGTCCAGGCGCGCGGTCAGCCACTCGTCGCGTGTGGCGGTGGGATGGCTCGTCGTCATGTCGGTTTCCGCTCAATGGTGGTCGAGGGCAGGTTGGGGTCGTGCGGCGCGCTGTGTGAGTGACAAGTGTGGCGTGATTCGAGCGCGTTCCCCGGTAAAGAGTTCCGCTCGCCGACCACGAGCCGCAGCCATGCTGGCAGATGAAAGGCGCTCATCAGCAGATACATCGCCGACATCCCGTCGACCGATGACCAAGCCTGCCCACTCGCGCAGATCATGCCCATCGAATCATGGTCGGCGTTGCTCGCGAACAGTGCCATGACGGCGAAGGTCGGGGCAGCCGCCAGGCTCAGGCTTTGGGCCGTGCCGGGCAGGCGCGCCGCCAGTCCGGTCCACAATGGATCTGGGTTGTGGTCCAGCATCGATCCTGCTCCGCTTCACATGCAGTTGCTCGCTGGAGCCGTGGACTAATGGCGTGCCTCCGGTTGGGAGAGTGACAAGTTTGGCGCGATTGCGGTGGACTCGCTGATCACTGCCGCGGCACGGGCGCTGGCCGCGGGCGACCCGCTCGGCGCCTTGAACCGGGTCGCTCTGCGCGAGGATGCGCCGGCACTGGCACTCCGCGGCATCGCCATGGCGCAGCTCGGCGATCTGGAGCGGGCCAGAGCCCTCCTCCTCCGTGCCACGCGCGCCTTCGGCCCGCAGGAAGCGGTGGCTCGTGCGCGCTGCGTCGTCGCCGAGGCGGAAATCGCCTTCGTCTCGCGCGACCTGGGCTGGCCGGTGAAGGCGCTCGACGCGGCGCGGGCCACTCTGGCGCGTCATGGCGACCGGGTGAACGCCGCGCATGCCGGCTATCTGGAGGTCAGGCGCCTGCTCCTGCTCGGGCGCCTCGACGAGGCCGAGGGACGCCTTGCCGCCCTCGACCCCGCCGGTCTCCCGCCGACCTTGCGCACGGCGCACGAGTTGGCGGCCGCGGGCATCGCCATGCGCCGCCTCCAGGCGCAGGCGGCGCGGGCGGCGCTGGCTCGCGCCGAGCGCGCGGCGGCGCAGGCCGGCATCGCCGGGCTGATGGCGGAGGTGGAAAGCGTGGCGCGGGCGCTCGACCGACCCGTCGCCCGTCTGCTCACGCGGGGTCGCAAGCGCCTCCTGCTGTTCGACGAGGTCGAGGCGCTGCACCGTTCAGGTGTGCTCGTCGTGGACGCTTGCCGGCATCTGGTGCGGGCTCCGCGGGCGGTGGTGTCGCTGACGCGGCGGCCGGTCCTATTCGCCATCGTCCGCGCGTTGGGCGAGGCTTGGCCCGGGGACCTTTCCCGAGATGCGCTGGTGGCACGGGCGTTCGGCGCCAAATCCGCCGATGAATCGCATCGCGCTCGATTGCGGGTCGAGGTCGGGCGGCTGCGTGCCCTGCTGCGGGGCATTGCCGAGGTAGGTGCGACGCGGCGCGGATATGCGCTGGCACCGCTTCACGAGCGTGAGCTCGTCGTGCTGGCGCAGCCGGAGGAGCAGGAGCACGGGGCTGTGCTGGCGCTGCTCGCGGACGGCGAGGCCTGGTCGAGCTCGGCTCTGGCGATCGCGCTCGGCACCAGCCAGCGGACCGTGCAGCGGGCGCTCGACCTGCTGGTCGCGTCCGGCCGGGTCCAGTGGTTCGGCCGCGGGCGCGCCCGCCGCTGGTTGGCCCCGGTCGTACCCGGATTCCCGACGGTATTGTTACTCCCCGGCCCGGCGCCCGGCGACTAGCGTGGCGACATGAAACGCGCAGCCGCCGAGATCCTCCGCGAGTACGGGCCCTTTCCCGGCGCCGACGCCGTGCACGGGGTCACCTATGACGGCCGACAGGTCTGGTTCGCGTCGGGCGACAGGCTGAACGCCCTCGATCCGGCGAGCGGCCGGCCGGTACGCTCGCTCGATGTCGCCGCCCACGCCGGTACCGCCTTCGACGGCAGGCACCTGTTCCAGCTCGCCGAGGATCGCATCCAGAAGATCGATCCGCAGACCGGGCGGGTGATCCACACGATCCCGTCACCCGGCGGGGGCGATTCGGGGCTGGCCTGGGCCGAGGGAACGCTGTGGGTGGGTCAGTATCGCGACCGGCGCATCCACCAGGTCGACCCCGAGACCGGAGCCATCCTCCGCACCATCGAGTCCAACCGGTTCGTCACCGGGGTGACCTGGGTCGACGGCGAGCTGTGGCACGGCACCTGGGAAGGCGAGGAGAGCGAGCTCAGACGGCTGGACCCGGCGACCGGCGAGGTGCTGCACAGCCTCGAGATGCCCGCCGGCATGGCAGTCTCAGGGCTCGAGTCCGACGGCGGCGACCATTTCTTCTGCGGCGGGGGCGCGAGCGGAAAGGTCAGAGCCGTGCGTCGGCCTCCGGCGCGCCGCGCCGGCCGCTCAGCGAAATGAGAAGCAAGCCGGTGTGGTCATGCGAGCGCAAGCAGCGTGAGCAGCAGGCCTACCACCGCCCATGCGGCGGCGGCGTTCCCGGCGGAATAGATCGGCGACTTGTCGAAACTGTAGGTCATCATCGTCGGACACCCCGCGCAAGCGATAACTCTTGACGCTACGTTGGGCCCGGCCGACGCGAATTGCTGTGACGAATGTCACTGGTGCTCGATGTCTCTGGCAGCGAGCCAGCAGGACCAGCCCTCAGGCGCCGCCTGACGAGCCGATCGAGGTGGAGGGGCGGAAGACTGCGCCCCTCTTCCGCGCCCTACAGGGGCGGCAACGGGCGGATCACCAGCGAATAGCTGCCGCGCCCGACGGCGGTGCCAGTGAGCATCAGCCACAGGCGGTGACATCACGCAGCAACACCGCAAATCGAGAATGCTGTCAGAGACCGCCCGCTCGGCGTGTGGCGTGATGTCGGTCCGGGCGCGGCCATGCTGGCAGGAAGCGCTCGCGACCCCCGGCAATCGCGCGCATTGATGGGTTGGCGGCAGCTCCCGACGTTGCCGGGGCGCTGCGATCGATGTGTGAGGTTGCAGGGGAAAATTCGTGACGAACCTCAAGCGTGCGCTCTTGGATGGGGCTCTCGTGGTGCTGCCGATCGGCGCAGTCGTCCTGCTCGTGCTCGGCATCGTGCACCGGCTTGAGCAGGCGGCGGACCCGCTGGCGGGCCGGTACGCCCATCCCGCGGTCGTGGCGGTCGCGGCCCTGGTGGTGCTGTGCCTCGTGGTCGGTCTGCTGGTACGCTCGGCGATGGGTCGCTGGGTGCGTCGCGGCCTGGAATCCCTGCTGTTCGAGAAGCTGCCGGGCTACCGTCTGGCCAAGGCCTTCGCCGGCGACGGACCGTCGGCGGCGGGCGATCGACCGATGCGGCCGGCTTTGGCCGCGATCGAGGACGGGCAGTGCCCGGCGCTGGTGATGGACGAGTTCGCCGACGGTCGCCTGCTGGTGTTCGTGCCGAGCTCGCCCGCGCCGATGAGCGGCACCATCTACATCTTCGCGGTCGAACGGGTGACCCTTCTCGACGTGCCGCTGCTGCCGTTCATGAAGGCGCTCTCCTCCTGGGGGCTGGGCCTGCGCGAGATGGTCGAGACCGCCAAGCCGGGACCACGGTAGCGTGCCGCTGCGCGCCGGTCGGACCTGGTTGCGAGTCCTGCTTGGGGGTCTGTACCCGGCGCTGATCGCCGTATCGGTGCTTTTCCACCCGGCTTTGGCAGATCAGACCGACGCTCGGCTCGGCAAGCTGTTCGCGCGGCTGCGCGAGGCCGCCGACGCAGCCGATGCCGCCGGCATCGAGGCGGAGATCTGGGGGATCTGGGGCGAGACCACCGGGGCGGATGCGCGATCGCTCTACGCGCGTGGCATGGCGGCGATGGCCGGCGGCGATGCGCAGACGGCTGCAGCGGCATTCGATCTGCTGGTCCAGCTTCAGCCACGCTTTGCGGAAGCGTGGAACAAGCGCGCGACGCTGAAATACCTGATGGGCGACGACGAAGGTTCGATCGCCGACATCGGTCGGACCCTAATGCTCGAGCCCCGCCACTTCGGTGCCCTGTCGGGCCTGGCCCTGATCCTCGAGCGACAAGGCCGCTTCGGCGAGGCGGTGCGAAGCCTCAAGGCCGCGCTGGCGGTGGATCCCCATCTGTCGGGTGGCAGCGAGCGCCTGCGAACGCTCGAGGGTAAGGCAGCCGGCGATCCGACCTGAGGGAGGGCAGACGGGCATCAAATCCACCCAATTCGCCCAGCCTTCACTCGGCCTTAACCGATTTCTCCTGTTGTGCGAGACGCCACAGCGTGCGGTGGGGGTCCGGCCCTATTCGCAGTCGCTTCGGCCCGCACATCCAGGAGGGACCTCGCGATGCCGACCAGCCTCCTCGACGGCCCTGATCGCCCGCTCGGCGGCAAGGAGTTTCGCGCCGTCGTGGCCACGTCGCTGCGCGATCTGCCAAGCGAGACATTGCGGCGGCTGGCATGGCGCTGGCCCCCGCAGGGCGACCCGGCCGAACGCGTCATCGCGCGCGCGATCAAAGAGGAGTTGCTGCGGCGCCCCGCGTCCCGGTAGCCACGTCATCGACCATCGCGCGTGACGTGGAACTTCTGTGCCAGATCGCTGACCTGATTGGTGGAGCCGATCGGAGTCGAACCGACGACCTCCTGAATGCCATTCAGGCGCTCTCCCAACTGAGCTACGGCCCCGTCGTCGAAGTGGCGGTTACATAGGCAAGCCGCCGGGGGGGCGCAAGCGGCAAGTGCGCCCCGCTAGCGCGTCTCCTCGTCCATGCCGCCCTCGATCACGTCGGACATGTCCTCGTCGTCGCCGAGCTCGGACGCGTCCTCGATCAGGCTGTCGTCCTCCTCGCCGTCCTCGGTCTCGATGGCCGTGTCGTCCTCCTCGACGGCCACCTCCTCGTCGACCTCCTCGACCTCGCTCTCCGCTTCGATCTCCGCTTCCTCCGGCGCCGAGCCGCCGCTTACGGATTCGGTCACGGCGGCGCGCATGCCCGGCCGTGCCCGGCGGGCGCGGTTCAGGACCTCGAGGTCGAATACGGCGCTGCAGGCGGGGCAGACGATTGGGGAACGGCCGAAGTCGTAGAAGCGGGCGCCACAGCTCTGGCAGATCCGCTTCGTGCCCCATTCCGGCTTGGCCAAAGGCAGTCTCCGGGTGGCAGGTGCGAAGGCGAGGCGGGCAATTGCCATGCGCCATCCGAGCTGTCAAAAGCAAATTCCTCGCGCGGGCGAGGCATTTGCGGCCTCTCTCTTCCGGCAGGTTCCCGGGTCATGTTGTTGCGGGCGGCGCCGCACGGCGCTCTTTCCGGTGCGGCCACGGTGCCGGGCGACAAGTCGATCTCGCACCGTTCGCTGATGCTCGCCGCCATGGCGGTGGGCGAGAGCCGGATCGAGGGCCTGCTCGAGGGCGAGGACGTGCTGGCCACCGCGGGTGCCCTGCGTGCCATGGGTGTCGAGGTCGAGCGGACGGCAGCCGGCGCCTGGCGCGTCTGGGGGGTCGGCGTCGGCGGCCTCGCCGAGCCCGCCGAGGTGCTCGACATGGGCAATGCCGGCACTGGCGCCCGGCTGCTGATGGGCCTGCTCGCCGGCCACGGCTTCACGAGCTTCATGACCGGCGACGCCTCGCTGCGCTCGCGGCCGATGCGCCGGGTGATCGAGCCCTTGAGCCGGATGGGCGCTGCGTTCCTTGCGCGCAGCGGCGGCAGGTTGCCGCTGGCGCTCACCGGCCGCACCGACCTGCTGCCGATCGTCTACGAGAGCCCGGTCGCCTCGGCCCAGGTGAAGTCGGCCGTGCTGCTGGCCGGTCTGCACGCCCCGGGTGAAACCACGGTGGTGGAGCCCCAATCCTCGCGTGACCACAGCGAGCGGATGCTGGCGGCGATGGGTGCGGAAGTCGTGGTCGAGCCACTGACGAGTGGCGGTCGCCGGGTCACCCTCCGCGGCCAGCCCGAGTTGCTGCCGCAGAGCTTCGTCGTACCCGGCGATCCGTCCTCGGCCGGCTTTCCGGCGGTGGCCGCCGCGGTGGCGGCGGGCTCCTCGGTGCGGCTGCAGGGAATCTGCCTCAATCCGCTGCGCACGGGCCTCTATGCGACGTTGCGCGAGATGGGCGCCGCCATCGCCGTCGAGCGTGAGCGGATCGTGGGCGGGGAGAGCGTGGGCGACCTCGTCGTGAGCGGCGGCGAGCTGCGCGGCGTCGAGGTGCCGGCGGAGCGGGCGCCGGCGATGATCGACGAATATCCGATCCTCTCGGTCGCCGCGGCCTTCGCGCGCGGCACGACCGCCATGCGCGGCCTGAAGGAGCTGCGCGTCAAGGAGAGCGATCGCCTGGCGACCATGGCCGAGGGCCTCGCCGCCTGCGGCGCCAGGGTCGAGGTCGAGGGCGACGATCTGATCGTACATGGCGGGCAGCCGCTCGCTGGTAGGGTCACGATCGATGCCAAGCTCGACCATCGGATCGCCATGAGCTTCCTGGTCCTCGGCGGTCTGGCCCGAGAGCCGGTCACCGTCATCGGTGCGGAGGCGATCGAAACCAGCTTTCCGGGCTTTCCCGCGCTGATGAACGCGCTCGGCGCCGGCATCGGGCCGGCCGGGGACGCGGGTTGAGCGGACCTGTGATCGTCGCCGTCGACGGCCCGGCGGCGTCGGGCAAGAGCACGCTGGCGCGGCGTCTCGCCGAGCATTTCGCGCTCACTTTCCTCGACACCGGCCTGCTCTACCGGGCGGTCGCACGGGCCATGCTCGATCGCGGCCTCGCCTTCACCGATGCTGCGGCGGCCGTGGCTACCGCGCGCGCGCTGGCGCCGGACGACGTCGAGCCGGGCCGCCTGCGCGGCGAGGGCGTAGGGCAGGGCGCTTCGATCGTTGCCTCGGTCGGCGAGGTCCGCTCGGCCCTGCTGCCGTTCCAGCGCCGGTTCGGGGAAGGGGCGCGCGGCGCCGTGCTGGCGGGGCGCGACGTCGGCACCGTCGTCCGCCCGGATGCGACCTTCAAGCTGTTCGTGACCGCGAGCGACGCGGAGCGCGCCCGTCGCCGCTTCGAGGAGTTGCGGGGGCGCGGCGACACGCCTATATACGCCGCGGTTTTGGCGGAGCTGCACGAGCGTGATCGCCGCGATGCGGATCGGGCGGTCGCGCCGATGCGTGTTGCTCCGGACGCCTGGGTGCTCGACACGACCTCCCTCGATGCGCAGGCGGCGTTCGCCGCCGCCCGCGACCACATCGAGGCTGGGATGGCCGCCGCGCAGCCGGGCCGCTGAGCCAGTCGATCTGTTGCAACCCCTGGCCCCGGCCCCGTCGGCCGGGCGGCGCCCTCGTCACACCGGCGGCGCCATCGTTGGAGCCTAGATGCAGGAAGCCACCCAAGCCATCCAGCCGCGCCCGTCGCTCGACGATTTTGCGGCGATGCTCGACGAGACCCTGGGCGCCACGGCCCGGCTCGAGGGCAGTGTCGTCCGAGGCACCGTCGTCGGCCTCGACGACGACATCGTGATCGTCGACGTCGGCCTCAAGTCCGAGGGCCGGGTGCCGCTCAAGGAGTTCGGCACGCCCGGCCAGCCGCCCGAGGTGAGGGTCGGCGATGCGGTCGAGGTGTTCGTCGAGCGGTTCGAGAACCGGGGTGGCGAGGTCGTCCTCAGCCGCGACAAGGCAAGGCGCGAGGAGAGCTGGAACCGGCTCGAGCGCGCCTTCACCGACCAAAGCAAGTGCGAGGGCAATATTTTCGGCCGGGTCAAGGGCGGCTTCGCCGTCGACCTCGGCGGTGCCGTGGCCTTCCTGCCGGGCAGCCAGGTCGACATCCGGCCGGTGCGCGACATCGGCCCGCTGATCAACAAGCCCGAGCCGTTCCTGATCCTCAAGATGGACCGGCGCCGCGGCAACATCGTGGTCAGCCGGCGCGCCGTGCTCGAGGAAAGCCGGGCAGAGCAACGCAACGAGCTCCTGGCGACCCTGGCCGAGGGCCAGATCCTGGACGGCGTGGTCAAGAACATCACCGACTACGGCGCCTTCGTCGACCTGGGCGGCCTCGACGGCCTGCTGCACGTCACCGACATCTCCTGGAAGCGCGTCAACCACCCGAGCGACGTGCTCGGCGTCGGCCAGAACGTCCGCGTCCAGGTGATCCGCTTCAACCGCGAGACCCAGCGCATCAGTCTGGGCATGAAGCAGCTCGAGGCCGATCCCTGGGAGGGCGTGGAGCTCAAGTACCCGGTCGGTGCCAAGTTCACGGGTCGCGTCACCAACATCACCGACTACGGCGCCTTCGTCGAGCTGGAGCCCGGTGTCGAGGGTCTGGTCCACGTCTCCGAGATGAGCTGGACCAAGAAGAACACGCACCCCGGCAAAATCGTGTCCTCGTCCCAGGAGGTCGAGGTCATGGTGCTTGAGGTCGATCCCGAGAAGCGCCGCATCAGCCTCGGTCTCAAGCAATGCCTGGGCAATCCGTGGGAGGCGTTCCTCGAGACCCATCCCGTGGGCACGATCGTCGAGGGCGAGGTCCGCAACATCACCGAGTTCGGCCTGTTCGTCGGCGTCGACCACGACGTGGACGGCATGGTGCACCTCTCCGACCTCGACTGGCAGCTGGCGGGCGAAGAGGCGGTCAAGAAGTACAGCAAGGGCGACACGGTCCGCGCCCAGGTGCTGGACGTCGACGTCGAGAAGGAGCGGATCTCGCTCGGCATCAAGCAGCTCGAGGAGGATCCCTTCCGCGCCGCCACCTCCGGCATCAAGAAGGGCGACCGGGTCACCTGCACGGTGAAGGAGGTCAACGCCGGCGGCATCGAGGTCGAGACGACCACCGGCGCCACCGGCTTCATCCGCAAGGTCGACCTCGCCCGCGACCGCGACGAGCAGCGTCCGGAGCGGTTCGCCCCCGGCGAGAAGCTCGACGCCAAGGTGATGAACGTCGATCCGAGCAGCCGCCGCCTGGGCCTCTCGGTCAAGGCGCTGGAGATCGAGGACGAGAAGCAGGCCATGGCCGAGTTCGGCTCGTCCGACAGCGGCGCCAGCCTCGGCGAGATCCTGGGTGCCGCCTTCCGGCAGAAGCAGGAAGAGCAGACCAAGAGCGGAGACTGACGCGATCGGCCGGGGCTCGCCCCGGCCGCGACGGAGCGGGGGCGCGCGCCGCAAGGCCGCGCCCCCTTTTCTTGACGCTCCGAATGCCCTTTGGCACTGTCCGGCGAAAGGGGCCGGCCGTCGGTCGGACAGGCCCCGGCGACGGATCGGAGGCATGACCAAGTCGGATCTGATCAAGCGGCTCGCCGAGGCGAACCCGCACCTCTACGTACGCGACCTCGAGCGGATCGTCGGGCGCGTGTTCGAGGAGATCGGGGCCGCCCTCTCACGCGGTGACCGCGTGGAGCTGCGCGGCTTCGGCGCGTTCTCCGTCCGTGCGCGCGGCGAGCGGGTGGGCCGCAATCCGCGCACCGGCGACGAGGTAGCGGTCCCGAACAAGGTGGTGCCCTACTTCAAGACCGGCAAGGAGCTGCGCGACCGTCTGAACGTCGTCGACTGAAACCGACCCCGCCTGCCGCCAAGGAACTGCCGCCGATGTCCAAGCTGCTGACCATCCTCATCGCGCTCGTAGGCGCGCTCGTCATCGTGGTGCTGTCGGTCGACAACCGGCAGACCGTCGATCTCGTCTTCTGGCCGCTGCCCTTCACCCATCAGCTGCCGCTCTATGTGGTGTTCCTGATCGGGCTGTTCGCAGGCGCACTGCTCGGTGGCATGTCCACCTGGCTGTCGGCCCACGCCAGCCGTCGGGACGCACGAGCGCTGCGCCGCAAGGTCCGGGCCGTGGAGTATCAGGAGCGGCTGACGCGCGAGCGGCAGGAGCAGGAGGCGCTGGAGCAGGCCCGGCGCAAGACCAAGGATCTCGTGCTGGCGGCGCCGCACGCCTAGCTCCTGCGCGGGAGCATCGTCGCATTGCCGACCGGGAGGCGAAGGGCGATGGGCAGATTGATCGGCGCCGCTCTGGCGGTGGCAACGCTGGTCTGGTCGGGTGCGGCCGGCGCTGACGACGTGGAAGTAGTCGCCAAGAACGTCAGGTTCCCGGAGGGACCGCTCTGGGCCGACGACTCGCTGTTGTTCGTGGAGTATGGCGGCCACACGATCCTGCGCCTGGGCGCTGACGGGCGGTTGTCCACCATTTGGGAACGGCCAGGCTGCGGCCCCGCCGCCCTCGCCAAGGCCGGGTCGGATCTCCTGGTCACCTGCTACGACGAGAACACCCTCGTCCTGGTGACGATGGCGGGGGAAACCAAGCGGGTCTACGACAGGGACGATCTCGGCCAGCAGTTCGTCGGACCGAACGACTTCGTCGTGGACGCACAGGGCGGCGTGTACATGTCGGCCTCCGGCCCGTGGGAGACGGCGCCGATCGTCGGCAAGATCCTCTATCGGGCGCCGGATGGCAGCCTGAAGCCGGTGGCCGACGACCTGCACTACGCCAACGGGCTCGCGCTTTCA
This sequence comes from Geminicoccaceae bacterium, assembly GCA_046349415.1. Lineage (GTDB taxonomy): Bacteria > Pseudomonadota > Alphaproteobacteria > Geminicoccales > Geminicoccaceae > Benzoatithermus. The sequence goes on along the minus strand of JAXMCJ010000046.1, from coordinate 5,793 downwards.
CCCGACGGGAAGACGCTCTACTGCTCGGAGACCTACGCCTTCCGCATCGTCGCCTTCGACGTCGGCGAGAATGGCAGCCTGTCCAACCGCCGTGAGTTCGCCCGGGTCAACGACATCGCCGGCGCCGGGCCGCCCCTGGCGCCCGACGGCCTGAAGACCGACGCTGCAGGCAATCTCTACATCGCGCTGTATGAGGGCGGAAAAGTGTTGGTGGCCGACCCGGCGGGGAAGCTGCTGGCCACCATCGATCCCCCGGCGCCGAAGGTTTCCAACGTCGGCTTCGGCCCTGACGCGAGCGTGCTTTATATCACTGGCGTGCTCGACGGCTCGGCGGCGCCGTGGCCGGGCGAGGTCTATCGCGTGCGCAATCCGGTTGGTCATTGACCAGAGCGCGAGCCGAAGCCTGTCCAGCCCGACTTCCAATTTCCGACTGCATGGGTTAGCCAGGAACGTCGCCGTCGGAAGGAAGCGCCCATGCCCGCCAACAAGTCCGTGCAGGCCGTCTCGCGTGGCCAGCTCCGCGTGCAACTCAACAGTGCCGGTCAGGCCAAGGAGGTGCTCGAGGCGGAGCTAAGCCTCGTGCGCGAGCTTGGCCGCGCCGCATCTGCCGCCGCGGCGCGCGCCGATCAGGCCCATGTCCAGGCGTGGATCAACAATTACTGGGTCCAGGCGCTCGACGAGCACGCGACCATGACCCAGCAATGGCTGGAGGGCATCGATGCGCCCGACAGCCCGACTCTGCAGGCCGCGAGGACCGAGCTGGAGTTGGCCGGCGCGCTGACGGCAACTCTCAAGGCGAAGCTCGCCGAGGCCGCCAGCCGGCCGCCGGTGGTTCAGGCGACCATTCAGTCGTGGCTGAACGATCTCGAGGTCGAGGCTCAGTCCGACGAGGATTTCGTCGCGGCGCTCGGCGGCGGCTGAGCCGGCGCTGCCGCACGACGGTCGACGACACGGTAGCTTTTGCGCGCCGCCGCGGCGCGCCCCGGATAAAAGCCGACGGCGACCTCGATCAGCCCTCGTCGACACCAGGTGGCGAGGCGATGGTCGCTGGCGACGATCGCCTGCCGCAGCTCCGAGGCTTGGGGACGGAGGTGCTCCGGGACCCGCGGGCGGATGACCAGCTGGGAGGCTTCCCCGTCCTCGATCTCGAACGCGACGCCGGCGAGATCGGGCGCGATGCGCCGCAGGGCATCCGCCATGACCTGCCAGTCGATCTTGTTTCCCGCGTAGGTAAAGGCGTCGCGAATCCGGCGCCGAACCCATATCCGCGGCCGCGGATCGCCGCACGGGCAAGGGGCCAGCGACAAGCGCACGAGGTCGCCCAGCGCGTATTTGATGACCGGATGGGTGAGCTGCCACGGTACGGTGATCAGCAGCTCGCCACTGACCTCGTGGCCGACACGGCGGCCGGCGGTCACGGTCAGGATCGTGTGGCGTGGGTCGACGTGATGGCCGTCCCCGACCTCGCATTCGGCACCGATGCCGCCGGCCTCGGTGGCACCGTAGAACGACGTCACGGTCGCGCCCCAGCCTTGTCGAACGGCGTCTCGAAGTCGGGGCGAGGTGGGCTCGCCGATCGCCACCACTGCCCGCACCGGGGCGCGCCCGGTTTCCCATAAGCGGGTCGCACGCGGCCAGCCGGCGGAGAGGATGCTGGGTACCGTGAGAAGATGCGTCGGCGCGAGCGGCCCGAGGCGGGCCACGCCCGTGTCGAGGTCGCGGGCGCAGAGCAGGAGGGCCGTGTGCCTTGCGCCCGCGAGCCGGGCGGCGCGCAGATAGAAATCGTGGAGCGGGGCCGCATCCACGTCGAGGCAGACGAAGGTGGCATCCGAGTCGACGCCGAGGCCTTTGAAGACGCGGGCGGAGAAAGCCAGATCGCGACGATCGTCGCGGAGCTGGTAGATGCGCGCGACGGGATGATCGGTCGAGCCCGAGCTGGGGTCGAACGCAAATGGCTCGGTGCCCAGGGAGGCCAACGCCTCGCGCGCCAATACGCCGCCGAATGTCGCCCGGTCCGACTGCGGCAGGCCGCCGAGCACGTCGAGCGGGTGGGGGACCGCGTCGCCTGCCATCGCGATCAATCGACCGAAATGCGAATCGGCCGCCTGGGCGAGCAGGCATCGCCGCAGCACCGCCTCGACACCGCCATCGCCGTCGACGAGCGTATGCTGCCCGTTGCGATGGCGGTGGAAGCGGTACGGAGCGGCCCCCACGGAATCTTAGGGCTGAATCGCGACGTCGATGTCGACCACGTACCGCACGAGGGGAAAGCAGGAGCGTCGTGTGTTGGTCAGGGCCGTGCCGCTAAAGGTAGGCTCGACCAGCCAATCCCCATCGACTGCGACAAATGTGGTGGCACCGCGCGGCGCGACGGCCAGGGCATGCGGCCCTTCGCACATCAGGATGCGGTGCGCTGCGGCGCCCCACCTGCTCGCCTCGGCGGCATGGCAGACCACCACCGCGGCTGCCAGCGTCGGTGGCGGGATGGTGGTATCTGGCGATTGGAGGACGAGCACCAGCGTCGCCTGTCCGGTCAGCGCCGCCGCGTCGTGGGCGCAGGCCGGAAAGCCCACCGCGACCTGACCGCCGCAGAGGGCCAGCAGGTCGGCGATGTCGCAGGCGAAGGGTCCGGTCTCGTCGCTCGCCAGGATCACGACGTCGGCCAGAAACCGGCGCGCGCCGATGCCGAGCCGGGACAGGGCGCGACGCAGCCGATCGGTTCGCGCCTGCCGATCGGCCGGGCATTCCACGATCGTGGTCGGGAAATGCGGGCGCCGGCGGTGAAACGAGGGTACGGCATTGCAGGGCGGCAGCGCCCCGTCGATGCAATCGGACAGGCGCCGGCAGTCGGCATACGTCCGGCGATCGACGAACGGCACGTCGTCGGCGACCCGCGGCAGCTCGCCATAGAGATTGCGATAGAGCGGGACGGAGCGAAAAGCGCGGCGGGCCGCGCGGAGCACCGCCGCTTCGCTCATTCCTCGAGTTTCTCGGGCAGGCCCATCGTGCGCAGCGGCCCGGTCAGGCGATCGTTGTCGGCCTCCTCGCGGAAGGGCCAATAGATCATGATCTCCTCGATATTGGCCTCGGGCCAGCCTGCCTTGTAGGTCTCCAGGGCTGCCCGCGCCTCGTCCTGATTGCCCAATTTCCACAGCGCAGCCGCCAATGGCGCCGCCGGCGCGAAGTCTTCCGGGTTGCGCTCGAGCGCCGTGCGGAACAGCGGCACCGCATTGGCGAACTGGTTCATGCCGAACAGCGCCAAACCTTCCACGAAGGTATCGTAGGGCCGGAAGAACGGATCCAGCCGCATCGCGGTATGGATCGACTCCAGCCCCGGAGCCGGCTGGCCGGAATAGATCAGTGATTCCGCCAGCTTGACGTGGCTCACGGGGTCGTTCGGATCGTACTCGATCGCCTGCCGGGCGAACGCCACCGCCTCGTCGAATCGCCGAGCGTACAGGTTGACGTCGGCCGCGAGCTGGTAGGCGATCGCGGACGGCGCCACCATGGCGAGCTTCAGATACTCGGCGGCCCGCGTTGGCGCTGTCTCCCAGGTCTCGCCGACGCTGTCCTCCCAGCCCCAGACCCAGGCGTTCCAGTAGACCTGCCCGATTGCGGCGTAGGCGCGGGTGAAGTTGGGGTCGATCTGCAACACGGCCTTGAAGTCCGCCAACGCCGCCGCGAGGCCTTCCGGGCTTTGCCGCAGCAGGTGCGCCCAGCCGCGCTTGAAGGTCTTGTAGGCACCGAGATCGCGGGTGTCCTGCTGCCCGATGCGCTCCCGCTCCTCCGACGACAGGCTGAGGGCGAGGGCGCGCACGATGTTGTCGACCACCTTGTCCTGGACGTCGAAGAACCCCTGCGGATCGATGTCCCACCGGTCGCCCCAGACGTGCTGGCCGTTGCGGGTGTCGACCAGCTGCGCGTTCACGCGCAGCCGTTGGCCCATCCGCCGCATCGTGCCGTCGAGGATGAAGCGTACGCCGAGCTTGGCGGCGGCAGCCTCGGGTGCCACGTCCTGCCCCTTGAAGGTCGAGCTCGAATGTTCGGCGATGACGAGGAGCAGTCGGATCTTCGACAGGTCGGTGATGATGTCCTCGGTGAGGCCGTCCGTCAGCAGATCGAGCTCCGGGTCGTGGTTCAGGCTCGCGGTGACGAACGGCAGGACGGCGATCGAGTTCGGCGAGGGCGGGTTAGGCGCCATGCCTTCGATCGAGCTCAGGCTGGTGACGTGGTGCTCGCGGAGCCGGGGCCAGGCGAGCGCGACGACCAAGGCGAGGCCGAGCACGGCGGCGGTCGCGAGGACGCGCCGCCGCGCGACCTTGGGCTTCGAAACCGGGCCGTCGACGATGCGGTAGACGTGGATGCGCTCCGCCAGGTTCTTGCCCGTCTTGCGGCCGAGATCCTCGAAGCGCAGCGGCAAGTGTGTGCGGACATGGTCGTAGACCGCGCGGCCGACGACGATGCCCCCGGGCGGTGCCAGCACCATGATGCGGGCGGCGATGTTCACGCCATCGCCGTAGGTGTTCTCTCCCTCGTGCATGACGTCGTCGAGGTTGATCCCGATCCGCAGCAGCAGCGGTGAGCTTTCGGGCTGCTGGCCCTGCGCCGGATTCAGACGCGCCTGCAGGTCGACGGCGCAGCGGACCGCCTGGACCGGGCTGGCGAACTCGGCCATGAAACTGTCGCCGGCAAGGCCGAACAGCCGGCCCCCATGCCGGGTGATCGCGTCCTCGGCCGTCGCCCGCAGCTCGCGCAGGCGCTCCAGCGTGCCTTCTTCGTCGCGCCGCATATGGCGGCTGTACTCGGCGACGTCGGCCGCGAGTATGGCCGCAAAGGTGCGTTCCAATCCACGGACCCCGACCGGAAAGGGCGTTGTGCCTGCGAGCTTGCACCTGAGATTTATTCGCGGGGGTCGGCCGGCGCAACCGGTTGATCCGGAGCGGCTGCACGGGTGTCGGCATCGGCCACGGTTGCGCACCGCAACCGGCTTTGGCAGCACGGATGCCCTCTGCTATAAGCCCGCGGCCTGCGTCGCTGCAGCCTGTCCGACGGAACGATCCCGACCTTGACCAATCCGATCTTCTGCGCCGTCGACCGCCCCGATCTCGAGGGCACGCTCGAGCTCGCCCGTGCTCTTGCCCCGCATGTCGGCGGTATCAAGCTCGGGCTCGAGTTCTTCACCGCTCAGGGGCCGCGCGGCGTCGCGGCGGTGGCCGAGCTCGGCCTGCCGATCTTTCTCGATCTCAAGCTGCACGACATCCCCAACACCGTGGCCGGCGCGGTGCGGCAGGTGGGCCGGCTCGGCGTCGCCATGCTCACCCTGCATGCCGCCGGCGGGCGCGCCATGCTGGCAGCGGCGGTCGCGGCCGCCGCGGCAGCGCCGCGCCGGCCGGCACTGCTCGGCGTGACCGTCTTGACCAGCCTCGATGCGGCCGACCTCGCCGAGACCGGCGTTTCCGCTCCGCCGCAGGAGCAGGCGTTGCGCCTGGGCAGCTTGGCGATGGCGGCCGGGCTGGATGGAGTGGTGTGCTCGCCGCTCGAGATCGCGCCGCTGCGCCGCGCTCTGGGGCCCGGCCCGAGGATCGTCGTGCCCGGCATCCGCCCGGCGCAGAGCGGCGACGACCAGAAGCGGGTGCTGGCGCCGGCGGACGCTCTGGCGGCCGGGGCCGACGTTCTCGTCATCGGCCGCCCCATCACGCGGGCGCCGGCACCGGCCGCGGCTGCGGCCGCCATTTGGCACGGGCTGCGGCCCGCCGCATGACATGGCGACCCAGGTCAAGATCTGCGGGCTGA
>JAXMCJ010000045.1:0-45961 GCA_046349415.1 Geminicoccaceae bacterium | reverse complement strand
TGCCCGCCAGCGCGCGAGCAAGCTCGACGAGGCCCGCTTTGTCGTGGACCGATAGCAGGGCGCGCCGGATCGGGCGGAAGGTCATGTCGTTCCGATCGTCAGGCGCGGCGCAGCCGCGCGATGAAGAAGCCGTCGATCCCCCCGGAGGCGGCGAGCTCGTCGGGCAGGGTACGCACCTCGCCGGCTTCCGTCAGCCCCACCGGCAGGCCGCGCAGCTCCTCGACGCGAATCGGGTCGCACGCGACACGGCCATCGGCCGCGAGCAGGGCCGCGATCCGCTGCGGCCCCTCCTCGGGCTGCAGCGAGCAGACGGCATAGACCAGGGTGCCGCCGGGCTCCAGAAAGCCCACGGCCGCCTCCAGCAGCTTGGCTTGCACCTCGGCGAGCCGGGTCACGTCGGCCGGCGACTTCGCCCACGGCACGTCCGGGTGGCGGCGGATGGTGCCCGTGGCGGTGCAGGGCGCGTCCAGGAGGATCGCGGCGAACGGTGCGGCCGGCTGCCATTCGCCGGCATCGGCCACGACGATCTCGGCGTCGAGCGACAGCCGGCCGAGATTGCGGACCAGGAACTCCGCACGCCTGGGCGAGCGCTCGACCGCGGTGACGATGCCGCCGAGTGCTGCCAGCTGTGCCGTCTTGCCGCCGGGTGCCGCCCCGATGTCCAGGACCCGCCGGCCCGCCACCTTGCCCAGCAGCATCGCCGGCAGGGCGGCTGCCGCATCCTGCACCCACCAGGCGCCCTCGTCGTAGCCGGGCAGCGCGTCGACCAGGCCGCCGGCGCGCCGGCGGAGCGTGCCGGTCGGCAGGATCTCCGCCCCCAGCGCCTCGGCCCAATGCTCGGCGTCGCGGCGCACCGAGAGGTCGAGCGGCGGCTCGACCTGGTGCTGCAGGGCGATGGCTCGGGCGCGCGCCTCGCCATAGGCGGCGGCCCAGCTGTCCCACAGCCATTTCGGCGTGTTCAGCCGCGCGGCGTCCTGGCCCTCGAGCAGCGCCCGCCCTTCGGCGGCGAGCCGGCGCAGCACCGCGTTGAGCATCGGCATCTCGCGGCGGAAGCCGCCGGCGGCGAGCCGCACCGTCTCCGCCACCGCCGCGTGCGGCGGGGTCGACAGGAACAGGAGCTGCGCCGCGCCCAGCCGCAGCAGGTTGGTGACGGTCAACTCCTTGGGTCGGAACCGCAACAGCGGCAGGGCGGTGTGGTCGATCTGGCCGAGCCGCCGCAGCACGGTGGTCACCAGCAGGCGGGCGAAGGCGCGGTCCCGCACCGCCAGCCGTTCGAGCTGCGGGTGGCCCTGGAAGGACTCGTCGAACGGCCGGTGCTCGGCCCCCAGCACCCGGTCGAGCACGTCGAGCGCCACGCGGCGGGCATTTGGCCCGGCCGGGCGCGCGGTCTTCGCCGCCGGCTCGGCGGGCTTCTCCTGTCCCGCCCGCCGGCGGACCACGCCGTCGCGACCGGAGGCCCGGCGCTCGGGCGCGCGCGTGCTCACGCCGCCTCGGCCGGGCGCGCCAGTGCTGCCGCGATCAGCGCCCGGGTCTCGGCCGTGCCGTAGATCGCGACGAAGGTGCCGAAGCGCGGGCCCTCGCTCTGGCCCAGCAGCACCTCGTAGAGGCCCTTGAACCAGTCGCGCAGGTTGGCGAACTGGTGCCGCTTGCCGATCTCGTAGAGCTCGTACTGGATCGCCTCGGCGGGGGCGAGCTCGGGCGCCGCGGTCAGCCACGACTGCAGTTCCTCGAGCGCCGCGCGCTCCTGCTCGGAGGGCGACCGATGCCGCCGGGTCGGTGCCACGAAGTCGCGATAGTAGGCGAGCGCGTGCGCCACGTGCGCGGCCAGCCGCGGCGAGGTTTCGGGCGTGGTGCCGGGCGCGTAGCGGCCGATGAAGCCCCACAGCACCGCCGGATCGGTGGCGTTCACCACCGCAGCGAGGTTGAGCAGCATGCCGAAGGTCAGCCCGGCCGGCATCGGGTCGTCGATCGGCGGTGCGCCGGCATGGATGTGCCAGAGCGGGTTGCCCACCTGCTCGGCGGGGAGCTGGCGCGGATAGGCGTCGAGGAAGGTCTCGTAGTCGTCGACATGCTTGGGGATCACGTCGAAAAACAGGCGCTTGGCCTTCTTGGGCTCGCGGTAGAGGAACAGCTGCAGGCTCTCGCGCGTGCCGTAGCGCAGCCACTCCTCGATGGTCAGCCCGTTGCCCTTGGACTTGCTGATCTTCTGCCCCAGCTCGTCGAGAAACAGCTCGTAGGTCAGGTTCTCGGGCGGCGTGCCGTCGAGGATGCGGCAGATCTGGCTCGACAGCTTGACCGAATCGATCAGGTCCTTGCCCGACATCTCGTAGTCGACGTCCAGCGCCGCCCAGCGCAGTGCCCAGTCGCACTTCCACTGCATCTTGCAGTGGCCGTCGGTCACCGGCACCTCGGTCAGGGTGCCGTCCTCGTCGCGGAACACGACGGTACCAGGCTGGGGACGGCACTCCTCGATCGGCACCTGCAGGACGCGCCCGGTCCTGGGCGAGATCGGCAGGATCGGCGAGTAGGTCTCGCGCCGCTCCGGCCCCAGGGTCGGCAACACAATCGCGCGGATCGCCTCGTGCCGCTCCAGCACCTTGCGCAGCGTCGCGTTGAAGGTGCCCTTCCTGTACTCCTCGCTGCCGCTCTTGAAGCTGTAGCCGAAGCCGAACTGGTCCAGGAACGACTTGAGCCGCGCGTTCATGTGCGCGCCGTAGCTCTCGTGCGTGCCGAACGGATCGGGGATCTGGGTCAGCGGCCGGCCGAGATGCTCGGCCACCATCGCCTGATTGGGGACGTTGTCCGGGACCTTGCGCAGCCCGTCCATGTCGTCGGAGAAGGCGTAGAGCTCGGTCGGCAGGTCCGAGAGCAGGGCGAACGCCCGGCGCACCAGCGTCGTTCGGAACACCTCGGCGAACGTGCCGATATGCGGCAGCCCGGACGGGCCGTAGCCGGTCTCGAACAGCACGAACCCCTTGGCCGGCGGCCGCTTCTGCACCCGCGCCAGCAGCCGCTGGGCCTCAATGATGGGCCAAGCCTTGCTGGCGGCGATGACGTCGCGGTCGGGGGACATGGCAACCGGTCGGGTTGGAGGCGCGTGGCGACGGTGTTTAGGCGGAATCCGCCGCTGCGCAAGGGAGGGCGTCCGACCGGTGGCGATGGATGGTGCGCCCGAGAAGCTGTGCGAGCCAGTCGATGAGCACCTGCACGCGGCGGGCGAGGTGGTGGCGGTGCGGGTAGAGCAGGGTGATCGGCATCGGCGGCGCGCGGTGCTCCGGCATCACGGCCACCAGCTCGCCGGCCGCCAGATGGCTGGCCGCATCGTACGCAGGCAGCTGGATCAGGCCGAGCCCGGCGAGGCAGCAGGCGATGTAGGCCTCCGCACCGTTGACCGTGATCCGGCTGCGCAGGCGCAGGCTGCGCACCTCGCCGCCCTCCACCCATTCCCAGTCCTCGCGCCGGCCGGTCGAGGGCGAGGCGTAGCCCACCGCGAGATGGTGCTCGAGGTCGAGCGGTGAGCCGGGTATCCCGTGCCGCGCGAGATAGGCCGGGCTCGCCAGGTTCAGCAGTGCCAGCTCGCCCACCGGCCGCGCGATCAGGGTGGAGTCGCCGAGCGTGCCGACCCGCACCACGCAGTCGACGCTGTCCTCGATCAGGTCGACGGCCCGGTCGGTGACGCCGAGCTCGATCTCGATCCCCGGATAGCGCTCCAGGAACTCGGGCAGCGCCGGCGCCAAGAGCAGGCGGCCGATCCGGCCTGGCACGTCGAGCTTGATCCGGCCGGTGGGGCCGGCCGCCGAGCGCCGGAACAGGCCCTCGGTCTCCTCGACGTCGGCGATCAGGCGCAGGCAGCGCTCGTATAGGGCCGCACCATCCTGGGTGGGCGCCACCTTCCGGGTGGTCCGGTGCAGCAGCCTGGCACCCAGCCGCCCCTCCAGCTCCTGCACCGCGGCCGAGACCGACGAGCGCGGCAGGCCGAGCGAGGCGGCGGCGCGGGTGAAGCTGGCGCTCTCGACGACGCGGGCGAAGACACGGAACAGGTCGATGCGGTCCATTGTTCGCCCAGGCTGACCGAACTTGTCCAAGAGGCCGGCTTTATCCGCCGAACATGAACGATACCTTCTCGGCGTCACGATGTCATCGGATGGAGGAGGGCCGGATGGCCGACCACAGCCTTTCGGGCAAGACGGTGCTCATCGCCGGGGGTGCCAAGAATCTCGGCGGCCTGATCGCCCGCGACCTCGCCGCGCACGGCGCGAAGGCGGTGGCGATCCACTATAACAGCCCCACCTCGCAGGCGGATGCCGAGGAGACGCTCGCCGCCGTGCGCGAAGCGGGTGCCCAGGCCGCCGGGTTCCAGGCCGATCTCACCACCGCCGGAGCGGTGGCTGAACTGTTCGACCAGGCGGTTGCCGCCTTCGGCCGGCCCGACATCGCCATCAACACCGTCGGCAAGGTACTCAAGAAGCCGATCGGCGAGGTGACCGAAGCTGAATATGACGAGATGGCGGCGGTCAACGCCAAGTCGGCCTTCTTCTTCCTCAAGGAAGCCGGCCGGCACCTCAACGACAACGGCAAGATCGTGACCCTGGTGACCTCGCTGCTCGGCGCTTACACGCCGTTCTACGCCGCCTATGCCGGCACCAAGGCGCCCGTCGAGCACTTCACCCGCGCCGCCTCCAAGGAGTTCGGCGCGCGCGGCATCTCGGTCAACGCCATCGGCCCCGGCCCGATGGACACGCCGTTCTTCTACCCCGCCGAGGGCGAGGAGGCCGTGGCCTACCACCGCTCGGCTGCGGCCCTGTCCGGCTTCTCCCCGACCGGCCTCACCCACATCGAGGACATCGTCCCCTACATCCGCCTGATGGTCTCGGAGGGCTGGTGGATGACCGGCCAGACCATCCTGGTGAACGGCGGCTACACGACGAAGTAGTCTGCTAGCTGTCGTTGCTATGGAGGTTGTCCACCCGGGTCTGCGGTGGGAGGTTGTCGCTGCCAAGCCAACAACGGCGCCGCGGAGGCACCGGATGGACATCCACCAGCATGCCAAGACCACGCCCAGCGGTCGACTCCCGATGGTGCGGCGCCTGGCTGACGGGTGGCCCGTGGCCGAGGTCGCGGCCGCCTTCGGCATCACCGCCAAGACGGTGCGCAAATGGCAAGCCCGGCACGTGAGCGAAGGCGAGGCGGGCCTGCGCGACCGCAGCTCGCGGCCGCACCTCAGCCCGACCCGGCTGGGCGAGGCGGCCGAGGCCGAGATCCTGGCGCTGCGGCGGCAGCGGCTGACCGGGCCGGCGATCGCCTGCCGGCTGCGGCGCCCGCTCGCCACCGTGGGTCTGGTGCTCCGCCGGCACGGCCTGGGCCGCCTCGCCGCGCTCGAGCCCAAGGCGGAGATCGTGCGCTACCAGCGCGAGCGGCCCGGCGAGCTGATCCACATCGACATCAAGAAGCTCGGGCGGATCGACGGGGTCGGGCATCGACCGCGACGCGGTCGTTCGTCTCCGTAGGAGCTGGCGCCTGCCGGCGCCAGAGGCGATCACCGGCGACCGGCGCGGCCAGAAGCGCGGCCGTGGCTGGGACTTCCTGCATGTCTGCGTCGACGATGCGTCGCGCCTCGCCTACAGCGAGATCCTGCCCGACGAGCGCAAGGCAAGTGCAGTGGCCTTCCTTAAGCGGGCGCTGGCCTGGTTCGCCGGCCTCGGGGTCACGGTCGAGCGGGTGATGACCGACAACGGCTCGGCCTATCGCAGCCACGCCTTCCGCCAGGCCTGCGAGGACGCCCGCCTCAGGCACAAGCGCACCCGTCCCTACACGCCCAGGACCAACGGCAAGGCGGAGCGGTTCATCCAGACCTCCTTGCGCGAATGGACCTACCTGCAAGCCTTCTCGAGTTCGGCCGAGCGGACCCAGGCCATGCGCCCCTGGCTGCACGGCTACAATCGCTGGCGACCCCACTCGGCCCTGGGCGGCAAACCGCCCCTTTCCCGACTGCCGGGGGACAACCTCCACAGCAACGACACCTAGACCGCTGCGTCGGATGGTGCCGATGGTGACGGGAACTCCCGCTCATGCCATGATTTCGACGCTGTGGCATGATCGAGGATCCCGCCATTGTCGGTGCGGAAAGCGAAGCTGGGTACGAAGGGCCGGATCTCGGTTCCGGCACCGTTTTGCCAGGCCCTCGGCATCCGCCCCGGCGATGAGCTGATCATCTAGCTTACAGACGGCGCAATCCAGGTGACCAGCCCCAGGCTCGCGATCGAGCGCGCCAGACGCATGGTCGACCGCTGCGTCGGCCGAGATGTCAGACTCGCGGACAGCCTGATTGCGGACCGTCGGGCCGAGGCGACACGTGAGTAGCGCCATGCCGGCGCTCCATCTCCCGCTGGAGCTGCATGTCACCCGCTAGCGCCGCACCTCGCGAGCGTTCAGCCGAGCCGACGAGCAGCCTGCTTCCCGCGCCCTTCGCCGTCTGGTTCGCCGCCCGCGGCTGGAAGCTCCGCCGGCACCAGGCCGAGATGCTCGACCTCGCCCGCCGGGGCCGCGACGCGCTGCTGATCGCGCCCACGGGTGGCGGCAAGACGCTGGGCGGGTTCCTGCCGAGCCTGGTCGAGCTGCACGAGCAGGGCTCCTCCGGCCGGCTGCACACGCTCTACGTCTCGCCGCTCAAGGCGTTGGCCACCGACATCGCGCGCAATCTCACCCGGCCCGTCGAGGAGATGGGGCTCGCGGTGCGGATCGAGACCCGCACCGGCGACACGCCGCAGAATCGCCGCGCCCGCCAGCGCACGCACCCGCCCGATCTGCTGCTGACCACGCCCGAATCGCTGGCCATGCTGCTCTCCTACGACAACGCCGCCGACTACTTCGCCGGCCTGCGCTGCGTGGTGCTCGACGAGCTGCACGCGCTGGCCGAGAGCAAGCGCGGTGCCTTGTTCAGCCTCGCGGTCGCCCGTCTGCGCGGGCTGGCGCCGCAGGCGCGCTTCGTCGGCCTTTCGGCCACGGTGGCGGTGCCGGCGCGGCTGCAGCGCTATCTCTCGCCGCGCCCCGCGGAGGTGGCAATCGTCGAGGGCGATCACGGTGCCGAGCCCGAGGTCGCCCTGATGCTGCCCGAGGGCGAGATGCCCTGGGGCGGCCACATGGCGCTCTATGCCGCCAAGGACGTCTACCGGCTGATCGCGGAGCGGCGGGTCACGCTGGTCTTCGTCAACACCCGCGCCCAGGCCGAGCTGATGTTCGGCGCGCTGTGGCGGCTCAATAAGGCGAACCTGCCGATCGGCCTGCATCACGGCAGCCTCGCCGTCGAGCAGCGGCGCCGGGTCGAGGCGGCCATGGCCACGGGAGCCCTGCGCGCCGTGGTCTGCACCTCCTCGCTCGATCTCGGCATCGACTGGGGCGACATCGACCTCGTGGTCCAGGTCGGCGCCCCCAAGGGGGCCGCCCGCCTGCTGCAGCGCATCGGCCGCGCCAACCACCGCCTGGACGAGCCGAGCCGCGCCGCACTGGTGCCGGCCAACCGGTTCGAGGTGCTGGAGTGCATCGCCGCCCAGGACGCCCTGCGCGAGCACACCCTCGACGGCGGCCAGCTCTTCCCCGGCGGCTTCGACGTGCTGGCGCAGCACCTGACCGGCGTCGCCTGTGCCGGCCCGTTCGACGCCGCCGCGGTCTATGAGGAGGTCCGCGCCGCCGCGCCCTTCGCCGACCTCGCCCGCGCCGACTTCGACGCCGTGCTCGCCTTCGTCGCCACCGGTGGCTACGCGCTCGCCACCTACGACCGCTACCGCCGCCTGGAGCAGGGGCCCGACGGGCTCTGGCATCTTCGCGATCCGAAGCTGCGCCGCCAGTACCGCATGAACGTCGGCACCATCGTCGAGGCGCCGGTGATGCGGGTACGGCTCGGCCGCGGCCCCTCCCTGGGCGAGGTCGAGGAATACTTCGTCTCGATGCTGGTGCCCGGCGACACCTTCCTGTTCGCCGGTCGGCTGCTCGAGTTCCAGGGCATCCGCAACAACGAGGTGATCGCGGCTCTCGCCAAGTCCGGCGGCGACCCCAAGATCCCGGCTTACGCCGGCGGCCGGCTGCCGCTCACTACCCATCTCGCCGACCGCGTGCGCCACCTGCTGGCCGAGCCCGCCACCTGGCACCGCCTGCCGCAGCAGGTCGGCGAGTGGCTGGCGGCCCAGGCGCGCCGCTCGCGGCTCACCGCCGCCGACGAGCTGCTGGTCGAGACCTTTGCGCGCGGGGCGCGGCACTATCTGGTCGCCTACTGCTTCGCCGGCCGCAACGCGCACCAGACCCTGGGGATGCTGCTAACCCGCCGCATGGAGCGGCGCGGCCTGCGACCCCTGGGCTTCGTCGCCTCGGACTACTGCATCGCAACCTGGGGCTCCGTACCGGTCGACCGGGTCGAGGAGCTGTTCGCGGTCGACATCCTGGGCGACGATCTCGAGGAGTGGATGGCCGAGAGCTCGCTGATCAAGCGCACCTTCAGGAACTGTGCCGTCGTCGCCGGCCTGATCGACCGCCGCCACCCCGGCCAGGAGAAGACCGGCCGCCAAGTCACCTTCAGCGCCGACCTGATCTACGACGTGCTGCGCAAATACGACCCCGACCACGTGCTGCTGCGCGCGGCACGGGCTGAGGCGGCCGCGGGCCTCACCGACATCCGCCGCCTCGCCGACCTGCTGGTCGCGGTCGAAGGCCGCATCCGCCATGTCCGGCTCGACCGCATCTCACCCTTCGCGGTTTCGATCATCGCCGGCATCGGCAAGGAGTTCGTGTCGGGCGAGGAGCTCGACCAGTCGCTCGACGAGGCCGTGGCGGAGCTGGCCGCGGAGGCCATGGCGGACTAACTACCCCCGCCTGATGCGACTGCAGCTCCAAGGCGAAACTCTCGACCTCGATCCCTCCGGCGCGCTGTTCCTGCCGCGCTGGGCGATGTTGGTCGTGGCCGACCTGCATCTGGAGAAGGGGGGAGCCTTCGCCCGCCGCGGCAGCCTCCTGCCGCCCTACGACAGCCACGCCACGCTGGCGCGGCTGGAGGCCCTGGTCGACCGCCTGCGGCCCGACACGGTGGTCAGCCTCGGCGACGGCTTCCACGACCGCCACGGCGGCAGCGGGATCTCCCCCGACCTTCACGACCGCCTCTGTGCCCTGACCCGCCCCCGGCGCTGGGTCTGGGTGACCGGCAACCACGACCCGCTTGTCCCGTTGTCGCTGGGCGGTGCCGTCGTGCCGGAGCTCGCGGTCGGCGGACTCGTCCTGCGCCATATGCCGAGCGGGGAGACGGGCGAGATCGCCGGCCATCTGCACCCCAAGGCGCGCCTGTCCACGCGCCGCCGCCAGCTCTCCTGCCGCTGCTTCGCGGCGGACGAGGACCGCCTGTTGCTGCCGGCGCTGGGCAGCTTCACCGGCGGCCTGAATGTCCGCGACCCCGCGATCGCGCGCCTGTTCCCGGGGGCCTTCGACGCCTACCTGCTCGGCGAGCGGCGCGTCCACCGCTTCCCGCACGACGTATTGTCGCCCGAGCCCGACACCCTCAGTCATCGGCTCAGGGCGTGACCCAGCCCACCCTTGTCTGGTTCCGCAACGATCTGCGCCTCGCCGACAATCCGGCGCTTGGCGAGGCGGTGGCCGCCGGCGGCGAGGTCGTCCCGGTCTACATCCTCGACGATGCGGCGGCGGGCCAGTGGCGCATCGGTGGCGCCGCGCGCTGGTGGCTGCACCACTCCCTGGCGAGCCTGCAGGACGGCCTGGCCGGCCTCGGCTTCCGTCTGCGCATCCTGCGCGGCGACTCCGGCGAGGCCATCGACCGGCTGCTGGCCGAGACCAAGTCGGCGGCCGTGTTCTGGAACCGGCGCTACGAGCCCTGGGCGATCGCCCAGGACAAGGCGATCAAGGCGGCCCTCGAGGGCAGGGGGGTTCGCGCCCGCAGCTTCAACGCCGCGCTCGGCCGCGAGCCCTGGGAGGTCGCGCGCGACGGCGGCCAGCCCTACAAGGTGTTCACGCCGTTCTGGCGCGCCTGGGAGCGTCAGGGCGCATTGCCCCGGCCGCTGCCGGCGCCCGAACCGCTGGGCCGAGCGGGCAGGCCGGATCGCGAGGCGCTGCAGGCGCTGGAGCTGCTGCCGACGAGGCCCGACTGGGCCGGCGGCCTGCGCGAGGCCTGGCAGCCCGGCGAGCCGGCGGCGCAGGCGGCACTGGCCGACTTCCTCGACGGGCCGATCAATCGCTACGCCGCCGACCGCAACTATCCGGCCAAGGCCGGCGTCTCGCGGCTGTCGCCGCGGCTGCACCATGGCGAGCTATCGCCGCGGCAGGTCTGGCACGCCGCCCACGCCCGCCACTCGCGCGGTGCCGCATCCTTCGTCCGCGAGCTGGTCTGGCGCGAGTTCTGCCATCATCTGCTGTTCCATTTCCCCGACATCGCCGAGCAGCCGCTGCGGCCGGAGTTCGCCGATTTTCCCTGGGCCGACGACCGAAAGCTGTTCCGCGCCTGGGCGCGCGGCCGCACCGGCTATCCGCTGGTCGACGCCGGCATGCGCGAGCTCTGGCACACCGGCTACCTGCACAATCGGGTGCGCATGGTCGTGGCCTCGTTCCTGACCAAGGACCTGCTGATCCCCTGGCAGCAGGGTGCGGCTTGGTTCTGGGACACGCTGTGCGACGCCGACCTCGCCAACAACTCCGCCAACTGGCAGTGGGTCGCCGGCAGCGGCACCGACGCCGCACCCTATTTCCGCATCTTCAACCCGGTGAGCCAGGGCGAGAAGTTCGACCTGAACGGGGACTATGTGCGGCGGTGGGTGCCGGAGTTAGCGAAGCTGCCGGGCGACATGATCCAGGCGCCGTGGGACGCCCCGGCCGATGCGCGGGCAGCCGCCGGCGTGACGCTGGGCAAGTCCTATCCCGAGCGGATCGTCGACCATGCGCGGGTTCGCGAGCGTGCATTGGCTGCATATCGGCGATTGCAGGGGGAGGTGCTTCAGGCTGGATAAGACTTGGCGATCACTGGAGGTGATGGCAGACGCTTTCCATGAATGTTATAGCACTCAAACTAAATAATGGCCTGTTATTCCAATTTATGGTAGGAAAAAGCGATCGCGCTGAATCGTATTAAAATCGCGGGGTAAATAATCGCTCACCTGCATGATGGCGTCGTCCGACCATGTGAGGCGCGGCCATATTCTAATAGTCCCGTCACTTGATGTGGTAGCCAAACGGGAACCATCTGGGGAAAAAGCAACGGAGTTGATTATATTTCCGTGGCCGCGCAGTGTTCGAATTTGTTTCCCAGACCAAGTTGTCCAGACTCGCACTATGTTGTCACTTGCTCCAGTAGCAATGCAACTGGAATCGGGAGAAAAGGCGGCGCAATTAATGACTGCTTCATGACTGCGAAAATCTTGGAGTAACTTTCCAGTTTCAGCATCCCATGTTTGTACAAGTCCCGACTCTCTGATTGCGAGCGCTAGCATACCGTCGTTCGAAAACGTCACAAAGCTTATAGGATGATCACCGCCTCTGAAAACCTGAAATAGCTGTCCGGTAACAGCATTCCAAAGCCGCGCAGTGCCGTCTCTTGAACCTGTGAGAACTCGATTCCCATCAGGTGAAAATCTACCAGAGACAATTGCATTCTCATGGCCGTAAAGTAAATGGACTTCGTGTCCTGATTCAACATCCCATATTCTGGCAGTGGTATCAGCAGACGTTGTAAGAATTCTTTGAAAATTAGGCGACATTGCTGCCGCAAACACGCGGTTGGTGTGCCCTTGCAATTCTATAACTTTATGACAGGTTGCTGCATTCCATAATTGGATCGAGTAGTCATGAGACGTAGTAAATAGATAGTTTTTTTCTTGCACAGCCACAATGGATATAATAGCATATGAATTTCCATTTACACATTTGACTATTTTCTTGATGTCAATGTCCCAAACATTAAGAACGTTATTGGAATGTATGGTAAACAAATAGCGACATTCCGGAGAAAATGTCGCTGACGCTGGCGCTGGATCGTGACAATCTATAATATCAGTCCACGGTCCACATTCTACACTCCAACGACGAGCCGTCTTGTCGCCAGAAGCTGTGACGATATGCCTGCCGTTTGGCGAGAAAGTGGCCGAGTAGACAGAGCTATCGTGGCCTCCCAAAATCTGCATCAATTCTCCCGACCGTCGGTTCCACAGCCGTGCTGTCTTGTCTGCCGATGATGTGAGTATGAGTCGGTTATCCGGAGAAAATGTGGCGGAGTGAATTGGCTGATGGCAGAGTGTGACAGAGCGTTCCTCTCCTGTCTTGGCGTCCCACAGGCGTAACTACCATCCCAACTGCCAGTGAGAATGGTCGTCTCATCGGGCGAAAATTGAACTGACGTCACGACATTGCTATGACCGCGCAAGTTATGTATCTCTTCCCCGGAGAACGCATCCCAGAGCCTAGCGGTATGATCCCAAGAGCCAGTAAGCACCAGCGACCCGTCGCGTGAGATAGAGATGCAATACAAGGATTGCTCGTGCCCTCTTAGGATTTGGATCGGTTGACCAGATATCGCATCCCATAATCTCGCTGTCTTGTCGCCCGATGCGGTGGCAATAAGGCGGCCGTCCGCAGAGTGAGCTACGTAGTAGATTGGTCCCAGATGTTCCCGCAAAATCTGAAGCTCTTGACCAGAAGTGGCATCCCAAATTCTCGTTGTATTATCGCCGGAGACCGTAATAACTCGATTGCCATCTGGGGAGAATACACCAAAATATATGGTGGCAGTATGTCCTGTCAGGACCTGTAATAAATTGCCGGTGTCGAAGTCCCATATTCGCGCTGTATTGTCGCAGGAAGTTGTGAGGATACGCTTGGCATCTGGTGAATACGAAACGCACCATAGAGTGTCCTCATGTCCTCGAAAAATCGTTGTCTCGCGTTGGGATAAAGCGACATTTGATAGGGCCGCCAACGCTTCACTAAGCGCGGATTTATCGTGAATGAGCTGAGCGCGATCTACCACTTCGATCCCCAACAAGATTGAGGTAACTGCATCTCCCGCCTTATATTGCTCCTCTGCGAGCCGCATCAGCCGACGAGTCTCGCGACGCAGCGTTGCCTGCGCTTCGTGGTCGATGTGTTCGGCGCGAGTAACCGAAGTCTCGATGAACTTGCGGAGTGCAGGATTGGCGACAAGATCGGGAGCGGCGAGCAGCAACTCCTGCGCCTCCCGCAGGCGCGATCCGGGCGGAATCAGCTCTTGCTCGTTCGTCTCAGAGGCTATCCACCGCGCGAGCGCGCTATCCAGCTCTCGGCGGGCTCGCATGTGCGGGCCACGCTCGCCGAGCCAGATCGCTAGCGCCGGCCAGCCGGTGAGCAGGATCTCGTGAGCCAGTTCAACGATGGGCAGCGAAAGGTCGCTACCGGGGCGAAGGAACCGCTCCTCGACAAGTGTGTCGATCAGCTCCAGCAGGTCGGCGTCGGCGAGTGTGGATCGGTCGACCTGCTTGCGGGTCGCGATGCCCTCGGGGTTGATCTGCACCAAGTCCGGGAACAAGCGATAGAGCTGCTTGACGTCGAGGTCTAGCGCCGCCGCCCGCCGACCGATGGCGCCGCCGAGGCGGCCGATGCTCTCGTAGGCGGCGAGCGTGAGGTCGGATTTCTCGGCAGCTTCCGGCCACAGTTCGCTCAGCGCGAAGGCTACCAGCGGCAGGGCACCGGGCTGGTTGCCGGCGTCCGCCAGCAGCGCGTCCAACAGATCGTCAGGCAGCTTCGCCCCAGCGCGGTCCGCCGGGCGACGGATCATGTCGATCAGGGCGAGCGTCGTCGGTGCACCGACGGGAAAGCTGCCTGCGCGCAGAAGGGCCACCAGCGTGGTATGGCGCAACGCCTGCGGCAAGAAGTCGGCCCGCATGGTGGCGAGAATGCGGACCTTGGGCGTTACAGCTGCGCGGCCGAGCAGCTCGATGAATGGCCTATGACGGCCGAGCGCGAACAACTCCTCGAACTGATCGATGACAAGCACGAGTTCCGCCGCTTCCGGCGTGCTGGTCAGAACCTTGTCGACCACGCGACGGAACACCGCTTCATCGTCCGCCAGCTCCCGGCTCCGCGCTCTTGGAGCCGGACGCATGGCCGCAGGCAGCGCATCGCGCAGAGCGGTCGTGAGTGCCAGTAACGGGTCGCCCATCTGTCCCGCGGGAGTGAAGGAGGCGAACCGCCAGTGGTCGCTGCCGGGCAGGGCGCCGGCGCGCAATCGAGGCAGCAGCCCAGCATGGAGTAAAGAAGATTTGCCGGTGCCGGAATCGCCGACAATGGCGAGAAAGCGGCAGGTAGGGTCGCGCAGGCGTGCCAGCAGCTCGTCGATCTCACGGGCACGGCCGAAGAAGATGTCCGCTTCGGCCTCGGTGAATGCGCGGAGGCCGGGATATGGCGAACGCCAATCGCGCTTGGTGGGCGGCTCGGGTGTTATACTCGGCCGAGAAGGCTCCCGATCCAGCCGCTGGCGTATCAGAACACGGAGATGCTGTTCCAGCTTATCCTTGAATTCGCCAGGGCGTGAGTATGTCTCGTAACCCGTATTGAATGACCCGTCCGCGTTCCTGAACTGCTCAAAGAACTTGTCGACCAATTCAAACTGCCGGGCCTTCTCATCGCGGTTGGGATCTCGCAAGCCGACTACCGGCTCTTCGCTTCGACGGTAGAGCAGCACGTCTCTGCCCGCCCCGCGCGCATCCTCGAATTCCCACTCTGTGCCTGAAAGAAAGCACTCGCCGTTCGGCTTTCGATGCGAGTCCGGCAGCGGTGTGCCCATGCGGCTCCAGAATATGACCACGACGATCTCACAGTCGGCCGGCCGCCCGAGGCCTCGATTGACTGCTTCCTGGGGCGTCATGGTCGCCAGCAGCGGTACGGCGGAATGCGGATCGTCCCAGCTGAACGGCAGGAGGCTCACCTTGCCGATCAGGGAGCCGTCAACCGGCAGCTCGTCCTTGATCAGCTGGCGCGCGAGGTTGCGCTCGTCCTGGACGTCGCCGGGGGAGGAGATGAATATCCGCAGATTCAATGGACCCGACATGGGTCGATTGGGCCGCGCATCGGCGGCTTAGTCAATCGCGGGCTTGGCTACGTCAGCGGCCAAATCCCTCGCGGGGCTTGAGCACGGCCGTCAGCGGCACCAATAGACCATCTGCTCCGTGTCGCATTTGGGGTCGGTGCAGAGCTTGCTGAGCTGGGTCGCCCTCCGGCCGCAGGTCCGGTCGGCGAGTGCTTTGGCGTTCTTCTGCGGGATGGCGTGCGGCTGGACGATGGTGACCATCGAGCCGTCGAAGCTGGTGACCTTGGGCTCGCCCCCCGCCGCGCAGCCGGCGAGGAGGGCGACCGTCAGGGCCGGGGCGCAGATGCGGCGCAAGCGCGTCGTCCAGGCTGGAGGTGCCGCTGGCGCAGGGAGGTAGCACCCGCTCCGCGCATCCGCCAGCGCGCCGAGCGGCGCAACTCTCAGCGCATTTTAGCGGCATTGTCGCGAGATTGCCTAAAATATAGGCGTGGCTCGCCGGCCCGTCGGCGCTCTGGGCGCGCAGCATGCGTGGCACGGAAATCGCTGCGCCGGCGCCGCAACGATAACACTTCCGCACGAGGTACCCGATGAAGCTTCGGTTCCGGTCGCTCACGGCCCTGGGCCTGCTCGCCGCGCTGTCCCTGGGCGCGCAAGCCGCCCGCGCGGAGGACGACACGATCAAGGTCGGCATCCTGCATTCGCTGTCCGGCACCATGGCGATCAGCGAGACGACCTTGAAGGACGTCATGCTGATGCTCATCGACGAGCAGAACAAGAAGGGCGGCGTGCTCGGCAAGAAGCTGGAGGCGGTGGTGGTCGATCCGGCCTCGAACTGGCCGCTGTTCGCCGAGAAGGCGCGCGAGCTGATCGAGAAGGACAAGGTCGTGGCCACCTTCGGCTGCTGGACCTCGGTCAGCCGCAAGTCGGTGCTGCCGGTGTTCGAGGAGCTCAACAGCATCCTGTTCTACCCCGTCCAGTACGAGGGCGAGGAGAGCAGCAAGAACGTGTTCTACACCGGCGCCGCGCCCAACCAGCAGGCGATCCCGGCCGTCGACTACCTGATGAACGAGGAAGGCGTCGAGCGCTGGGTCCTGGCCGGCACCGACTACGTCTATCCCCGCACCACCAACAAGATCCTCGAGGCCTACCTGCAGCAGAAGGGGGTGGCTCCTGAGGACATCATGATCAACTACACGCCGTTCGGCCATTCCGACTGGCAGACGATCGTCTCCGACATCAAGAAGTTCGGCTCGGCCGGCAAGAAGACGGCGGTGGTCTCGACCATCAACGGCGACGCCAACGTGCCGTTCTACAAGGAGCTGGGCAATCAGGGCGTGAAGGCCACCGACATCCCGGTCGTCGCCTTCTCGGTTGGCGAGGAGGAGCTGGCCGGCCTCGACACCAAGCCGCTGCTGGGCCACCTCGCCGCCTGGAACTACTTCATGAGCGTCGACACGCCCGAGAACGCGGCGTTCATCGACGAGTGGCACAAGTTCATCAAGAACGACAAGCGCGTCACCAACGACCCGATGGAGGCGCACTATATCGGCTTCAACATGTGGGTGAAGGCAGTCGAGAAGGCCGGCACCACCGACCCGGCGGCAGTGATCGACGCCATGATCGGCGTCGCGGTGCCAAACCTCACCGGCGGCTTCTCGGCCATGATGCCCAACCACCACATCACCAAGCCGGTGCTGATCGGCGAGATCCAGGACGACGGCCAGTTCAACACCGTCTACGAGACCTCGGGCCTGGTCCCGGGCGACGAGTGGTCGGACTATCTGGAAGGCTCGAAGGACCTGATCTCGGATTGGCGCGCGCCGCTGTCGTGCGGCAACTTCAACGTCAAGACCGGCAAGTGCGGCGGCACCGGCGGCAGCTGAGCCACCGATCGCCAGTGACCGGCCCGGGGCAGCGTCCGCTGCCCCGGGCACCATTACCGGACGAGTGCCGCCCCGCATGCGCCGCCTGATCGCCGCCTTCGCTCTCGCCCTCGCCTTGGTCCTTCCTGTCGCCGCGCAGACGTTGGACGAGGGGGTGGCGAAGTTCGGCTCGACCAAGTTCGACGACATCGAGGCCGGCATTGCGGCCGTCGCCGCCAGCGGCAGCCCGCGGGCGACCACCATCCTCGACGCGCTCGGTGCCGGCGAGCTGCTGTTCAAGCCGGGGGGCAGCGAGGTCTACATCAAGCAGGCCGACGGCAGCCTGGTGGCCGCGGCCACCGGCGAGGCCGCACCCGCCGACCTGATGGCGTCCGCCCTCAAGCCGGTACGGGTCAACAACCGCATTCGGCGGGCGATCGAGGCGGCGACCGGCAATCTCACCCTGATGAGCCCGGACCCGAAGCGGCGGCTCGAGGCGGCACAAGCGGTGTTCCGCTCGCGCGACGTCACGGCCCTGCCGACCCTGGAGCAGGCCTTCGCGGCCGAGCAGGACCCGACGGTCAAGCGCGCTCTCGACGAGGCGCGCGCGGCGATCCTGCTGCCGATGCCCGGGGCTGCCGACCCGATCAGGCTCGCGGCGATCGACACCTTGCGCTCGCGTGGCGACACCGAAGCGCTGGCCATCCTGACGGCGGTGCCCGAGACCGCACCCCCAGCGGTGCACGACGCGGCGGCCGCCGCGGCGGCGTCGATCGAGCGCCACCTCAGCCTCATCGCCGCAGCACAGAACGTCCTCTTCGGCATCAGCCTGGGGTCGGTCCTGCTGCTGGCCGCCATCGGCCTCGCCATCACCTTCGGCGTGATGGGCGTCATCAACATGGCGCATGGCGAGATGGTCATGCTGGGCGCCTACACGACCTTCGTCATTCAGGAGTTCTGCCGCACCAGCTTCCCGGCCGGCCTGGAATGGTCGCTGCTGGTCGCCGTGCCGGCGGCATTCCTGGTGGCTGGGGCCATGGGCGTGCTGATCGAGCGCACGGTCATCGTCCGCCTCTACGGCCGCCCGCTGGAGACCCTGCTCGCGACCTGGGGCGTCTCGCTGATCCTGCAGCAGCTGGTCCGCAACATCTTCGGCCCCAACAACCGCGAGGTCTCGACCCCCTCCTGGATGAGCGGCTCGGTCGAGCTCATGGGCTTCTCGATCACCGAGAGCCGGCTGGTCATCGTCATCTTCTGCCTCGTGGTATTCGCGGCCCTGCTGGCGGTGATCCGCTACACCCATTTCGGCCTGCAGATGCGCGCCGTCACCCAGAACCGGCGCATGGCGGCGGCCATGGGCATCCGCACCGCCTGGGTCGACGCCATGACCTTCGGCCTGGGCTCGGGCGTCGCCGGCATCGCTGGCGTGGCCCTGTCGCAGATCGACAATGTCAGCCCCAATCTCGGCCAGAGCTACATCATCGACAGCTTCATGGTCGTGGTGTTCGGCGGCGTCGGCAATCTCTGGGGCACCTTCACCGGCGCCTTCACGCTGGGCATCGTCAACAAGCTGCTCGAGCCCACGGTCGGTGCGGTGCTCGGCAAGATCCTCGTGCTCGTCGCCATCATCCTGTTCATCCAGAAGCGGCCGCGGGGCCTGTTCGCCCTGAAGGGCCGGGCCGTGGAGGCCTGATGCTCCGATCGCTGCCCGCCTCGACCTGGGTCGCCGTGCCGCTGCTGCTGGCGGTCGCGGTGGTGGTGCCGCTGCTCAACCTCGCCACCGATCCCTCTAGCGCCTGGCACGTGCCGACCTACATGGTCTCGCTGCTCGGCAAGTATCTGTGCTTCGCGATACTGGCGCTGAGCCTCGATCTGGTCTGGGGCTATTGCGGCATCCTGAGCCTCGGCCACGGCGCCTTCTTCGCGCTGGGCGGCTACGCCATGGGTATGTACCTGATGCGCCAGATCGGTGCCCGCGGCGTCTACGCCAATCCCGAGCTGCCGGACTTCATGGTGTTCCTGAACTGGCAGGAGCTGCCCTGGTACTGGCACGGCTTCGACATGTTCTGGTTCGCCGCCCTGATGATCGTCCTGGTGCCGGGGGCACTCGCCTTCGTCTTCGGCTGGTTCGCCTTCCGCAGCCGGGTCACCGGCGTCTACCTGTCGATCATCACCCAGGCCATGACCTTCGCGCTCCTGCTCGCCTTCTTCCGCAACGACATGGGCTTCGGCGGCAACAACGGCTTGACCGACTTCAAGGACATCCTGGGCTTCGACATCCAGGCCGCCGGCACGCGCGCGGCCCTGTTCGCCGCCACCGCCGTGGCGCTGGCCCTGGGCTTTGCCGTCTGCGCCTTCATCGTCGGCTCGCGCACCGGCAAGGTGCTGGTGGCGATCCGCGACGCCGAGAGCCGCACCCGCTTCTGCGGCTACCGCGTCGAGCACTACAAGCTGTTCGTCTGGACCTTCTCGGCCATGCTCGCCGGCATCGGCGGCGCCCTCTACGTCCCCCAGGCGGGCATCATCAACCCCAGCGAGTTCGCGCCCGCCAACTCGATCGAGGCCGTGATCTGGGTCGCCTTCGGCGGCCGCGGCACGCTCTGGGGTGCGATCCTCGGCGGCGTCGGCGTCAACGCCATCAAGTCTTGGCTCACCGGCAGCTTCCCCGAGCTGTGGTTGTACGCGCTCGGTGCCTTATTTATCGCCACGACGCTGTTCCTGCCCAAGGGCATCGCCGGCCTGCTGACAGGGCTCTTGAGCAAGCGCCGCCCGCCCGCGCGCATCGCCCCGACGTTGGCCGCGGGGCAGGGGGTCAAGGGATGAGTGTCGTCACCGAGACCGTGCACGACGGCCGCGCCCCCGGCACGATCCTCTATCTCGACGGCGTATCGGTCAGCTTCGACGGGTTCAAGGCACTCAACGATCTGTCGCTCTATCTCGATAAGGGAGAGATGCGGGCGATCATCGGCCCGAACGGGGCCGGCAAGACCACGATGATGGACGTCATCACTGGCAAGACGCGGCCCGACAAGGGTACCGTCCTGTTCCGCGAGGATGTCGACCTGACCCGCCACGACGAGGCCGACATCGCCCGGCTCGGCATCGGCCGCAAGTTCCAGAAGCCCACCGTGTTCGAGAGCCACACCGTCTGGACCAACCTCGAGCTAGCGCTCAAGGGCGAGCGCGATCTCTGGCGCTCCCTGTTCTTCGGCCTGTCGGGCGAGCAGCGCGACCGGATCGACCGAGTCCTGTCCACAGTGCGGCTTAGGGATTCCGCCCGGCGCTTGGCCGGCGAGCTCAGCCACGGCCAGAAGCAGTGGCTGGAGATCGGCATGTTGCTGGTGCAGGACCCGGAGCTGCTGCTGGTCGACGAGCCGGTGGCCGGGATGACCGACGCCGAGACCGAGAGCACGGGCGAGCTCCTGCGCGAGATCAATAGGAGCCATTCGGTGGTCGTGGTCGAGCACGACATGGATTTCGTGCGCGGGCTGAACTCCAAGGTCACCGTGCTGCACGAGGGCTCGGTGCTGGCGGAGGGCAATCTGGACCAGGTGCAGAACGACGAGCGGGTCATCGAGGTCTATCTGGGGCGATGACCATGCTGAAGGTGGACGGCATCGATCTCCACTACGGCGCCAGCCAGGCCCTGTGGCGCGTCTCGCTGAATGCGGTGGCGGGCGAGATCACCTGCGTGCTGGGCCGCAACGGCGTCGGCAAGACCAGCACGTTGCGGGCGGTGGTGGGCCAGGTCCGGCCCTCAGGCGGCCGCATCGAGTGGGACGGCCAGGACATCACCGGCCTGTCGACGGTCGAGCGCGCCCGGCGCGGTATTGCGCTGGTGCCGCAGGGCCGCGAGATCTTCCCGCTGCTCACCGTCGAGGAGAACCTGCAGACCGGCTTCGGTGTCCTGCCGCGCCCGGAGCGCAAGATCCCCGAGCACATCTTCGAGCTGTTCCCGATCCTCAAGACCATGCTGCGCCGGCGCGGCGGCGACCTGTCCGGCGGCCAGCAGCAGCAGCTGGCGATCGGCCGCGCTCTGATCATGAAACCCCGGCTGCTGGTGCTGGACGAGCCCACGGAAGGCATCCAGCCCTCGATCATCAAGGACATCGGCCGCGTGCTCGAGCTGCTGCGCGCGCAGGGCCAGATGGCGATCCTCTTGGTCGAGCAATATCTCGACTTCGCGCGCGGTCTGGCCGATCGTCTGGCCATCATGGACCGCGGCCAGGTCGTCCTGTCGGGCCGGCCCGACCAGCTCGACGACCAGGATGTACGCCGCTACCTCACCGTATGACGCCCCCACCCCGACCCTCCCCCGCGCCGCGGGAGAGGGGGCGCTGGACGCCGTCCTTCCTGCCCCCTCCACCGCCGCCGGCGGGGGAGGGCCGGGGTGGGGGCACCTCTCGCTCTCCCTCGTGTATCGCGACGGCTCCACCCGCCTCGCCCGCCTCTACCAGAAGACCCCCCTGCGCGCCTTCCTGCCGCGCCACGACTGCGGCGACCTCGTCGTCGCCGCCATCGCCAATGTCGGCGGCGGCCTGGTCGGCGGCGACCGCTCGACCGTCGAGATCGAGCTCGGCCTGGGGGCCGCGGCGCTGGTCACCAGCCAAGCCGCCGAGAAGGTCTACCGCTCGCTCGGCCCCGACTGCCTCGTCGAAACCCGCCTCGCCGTCGGCGAGCGCGGCTGGCTCGAATGGTGCCCGCAGGAGACCATCCTTTTCGACCGTGCGCGCCTCCGGCGCTCCTTGGCACTCGATCTGGCACCGGGCGCCCGCGCCATGCTCGGCGAGACGCTCGTGCTGGGCCGCCTGGCCTCAGGTGAGCGTATCGCCTCCGGCCTGCTCCACGACCGGATCGAGATCCGCGCCGGCGGCCGGCGGCTCTGGCGCGACGTCTTCCGCCTCGCCGGCGACATCACCCAGGCCGTGGATGCTCCCGCCGGGCTCGCCGGGGCGCGCGT
Source organism: Geminicoccaceae bacterium (assembly GCA_046349415.1). Taxonomy (GTDB): domain Bacteria; phylum Pseudomonadota; class Alphaproteobacteria; order Geminicoccales; family Geminicoccaceae; genus Benzoatithermus. Next base: position 24,099 of record JAXMCJ010000045.1, on the reverse strand, counting down.
CGTGACCACTTTCGCCTATGTCGGCCCCGACGCGCCCGACCGGCTCGATCTCGCCCGCGAGCTGCTGCCGGACGCCTCCGTCCGCGCCGGGGCCACGGTGGTCGACGAAGTGCTGGTCGCGCGCCTGATCGGCGAGGACCCGCTTGCCCTGCGCCGCGCCTTCACGTTGTTCTGGGCCCGCTTTCGCGCCGCGGTCGCCGGCCTGCCGCCGGTCCTGCCGCGGCTCTGGCACGTCTGAGGGAACGCGATGCTGCTCACCCCGCGCGAGAAGGACAAGCTGCTGGTCGCCATGGCGGCGCAGGTGGCGCGGCGGCGCCTAGAGCGCGGCGTCAGGCTCAATCACCCCGAGGCCGTGGCCCTGATCACCGACTTCGTCGTCGAGGGTGCCCGCGACGGCCGCAGCGTCGCCGAGCTCATGGCCGCCGGGGCCGAGGTCATCACCCGCTCACAGGTGATGGAGGGCGTGCCCGAGATGATCCACGAGGTCCAGGTCGAGGCCACCTTCCCCGACGGTACCAAGCTGGTGACGGTGCATGAGCCGATCCGGTGAGGTAAGATCAGAGCTCGGCGCCGTCATAGAGCTCGTCGAGCGTTACCCGTGCACCCAGCATGGGACTGTCGAACGCCGAGCTGCCGACGAAGTCCTGCCCGATCCAGCCGCTTTGGTCACGCCGCCAATGTTGGACCCAGCGCCGCACGGAATCGATCATCCAGATCTCGGTGACGGACGGCAGGGTCTTATAGTCGACGAGCTTCTCGCCCAGGTCGTGCGTGCGAGTGCTGGGCGAGAGCACCTCCACGATCAGCACCGGCTGGTCGATCTCGCCGCCGGAAGTAATCGGGCTGCACCTGACAGCAATGTCCGCTTGCCACCAGGTAGTCTGGTCGATCCTTACGCCGGCGTCAGGCTGAAATCGGCATGGCCGTTTGCTCCTGAGTACGGTTCCAATCGCCAGCGAGGCATTCCCGGCAATGGTGCCATGCGCGTTGGACGGCGGCGACATCGCCCGGACCACGCCATCCGACAGCTCGTAGCGCGTGTCCGTCCCGTCGTCCCACGCCAGGAACTCATCGACCGTCATCAACTGCAGCGCCTGGTCGGCCATCGGCCACTCCCTTCGCCCATGACGGCAGTATAGAGGAAAACCCCCATGATCCCAGGCGAGATCATCCCCGCCGTCGGCGAGATCGAGCTGAACGCCGGCCGACCGACCGTGGCGCTCACCGTCGCCAACACCGGCGACCGGCCGATCCAGGTGGGCTCGCACTACCACTTCTTCGAGACCAACGAGGCTCTGGCCTTCGACCGCGTCCAGGCCCGCGGCATGCGGCTGAACATCCCCGCCGGCACCGCGGTGCGCTTCGAGCCCGGCCAGTCGCGCGAGGTCGTGCTCGTCGCCTATGGCGGCCAGCGCAAGGTGTTCGGCTTCAATCAGAAGATCATGGGGGCGCTGTGATGGCCTACCGCATGCCACGCCGCGCCTATGCCCACATGTTCGGGCCGACGGTCGGCGACAAGGTGCGCCTCGCCGACACTGACCTGGTCATCGAGGTCGAGGCCGACCGCACCGTCTACGGCGAGGAGGTCAAGTTCGGAGGCGGCAAGGTGATCCGCGACGGCATGGGGCAGGGTCAGGAATCCCGTGCCGCCGGGGCCGTCGACACGGTGATCACCAACACGCTGATCCTCGACCATTGGGGGATCGTGAAGGCCGACATCGGCCTCAAGGGCGGCCACATCGCCGCCATCGGCAAGGCCGGCAACCCCGAGACCCAGCCCGGCGTCGACATCATCATCGGCCCCGGCACCGAGGTGATTGCCGGCGAGGGCCGCATCGTCACCGCCGGCGGGATCGACGCCCACGTCCACATGATCTGCCCGCAGATCCTCGACGAGGCCCTGGCGTCGGGCCTCACCACCCTGTTCGGCGGCGGCACCGGCCCGGCCGCCGGCACCAGCGCCACCACCTGCACCCCCGGCCCCTGGCACATCGGCCGGATGCTGCAGGCGGTCGAAGCCTGGCCGATCAATGTCGGCCTGCTCGGCAAGGGCAATGCCAGCCTGCCCGAGGCACTGCGCGAGCAGGTGGCGGCCGGCGCCTGTGGGCTGAAGCTGCACGAGGACTGGGGTACCACGCCGGCCGCCATCGACTGCTGCCTCGCCGTCGCCGACGAGCTGGACGTGCAGGTCGCGATCCACACCGACACGCTCAACGAATCGGGCTATCTCGAATCGACCATGGCCGCCTTCAAGGGCCGCACCATCCACGCCTTCCACACCGAGGGTGCGGGCGGCGGCCACGCGCCGGACATCATCAAGGTGGTCGGCCTCGCCAACGTCCTGCCCTCCTCGACCAACCCGACCCGGCCCTACACGGTGAACACGATCGACGAGCATCTCGACATGCTCATGGTCTGCCACCATCTCGACCCGTCGATCCCCGAGGACGTGGCCTTCGCCGAGAGCCGGATCCGCAAGGAGACCATCGCCGCGGAAGACATCCTGCACGACCTGGGTGCGATCTCGATGATGTCCTCGGACAGCCAAGCCATGGGCCGGGTCGGCGAGGTGATCCTGCGCACCTGGCAGACCGCCCACAAGATGAAGGCGCAGCGCGGCCGCCTGCCGGAGGAGACCGGCGACAACGACAATTTCCGCGTCAAGCGCTACGTCGCCAAATACACCATCAACCCGGCCATCGCGCAGGGTGTCGCCCATCTGGTCGGCTCGGTCGAGGTCGGCAAGCTGGCCGACCTCGTGCTCTGGCAGCCCGCCTTCTTCGGCGTGAAGCCCGAGGCGGTGCTCAAGGGCGGCTCGATCGCCACCGCACCCATGGGCGACCCCAACGCCTCGATCCCGACCCCGCAGCCGGTCCACTACCGCCCGATGTTCGCGAGCTACGGCCGCTCGGCGACCGCCAGCGCCGTCCATTTCGTCTCCGCGGCGGCGGTGAACGACGCCATCCACCATAGCCTCGGCCTGCAGCGCGAGCTCAGTGCCGTCCGCAACACGCGCGGCGGCATCTCCAAGGCGGCGATGATCCACAACACCGCCACGCCCGCGGTCGAGGTCGACCCCGAGACCTACCAGGTCCGCGCCGACGGCGAGCTGCTCACCTGCGAGCCCGCCACCGTGCTGCCGATGGCCCAGCGCTACTTCCTGTTCTGATCTCCCTCCCTCCACCGCGCGAGCGGGGGAGGGCCGGGGTGGGGGCTGCCTTGCCGCGCACCGACACCAATCTCCGCGACCGCGCCCGCCAGCTCCGGCGTGAGCCCACCGAGGCCGAGAACCGCCTCTGGTCCATCCTGCGTGCCCGACAGCTCGAAGGCGCCCACTTCCGCCGCCAGCACCCGATCCCGCCCTACGTCGCCGACTTCGCCTGCGTCGCCGCCAAGCTCGTCGTCGAGGTCGACGGCGGCCAGCATGGTAGCGTCGATGCCGCCCGGGATGCGTACATGGCGCGGCACGGCTGGCGGGTGCTGCGCTTCTGGAACAACGAGGTGCTGGAGAGTTCGGAAGGTGTCGCCCAGCGCATCGCCGAGTCCCTGCGGCCCCCACCCCGGCCCTCCCCCGCCTCCGGCGGTGGAGGGAGCGAATCGGACTCCCTCTCCCGCGCAGCGGGGGAGGGCCGGGGTGGGGGCAATCTCCCCCGCGCCACCGCCATCGTCTCCGAGGGAACGCCGGCGACCACCGTCACCCTCGCCTACGACGACCGCCACCGCCGCCGCCTGCGCTTCGCCGCCGACGACGGCCGCGCCTTCCTCCTCGACCTCCCCGAGGCCCGCGTTCTGCGCGACGGTGACCTCCTGGCGCTGGACGACGGCACCCTGCTCCAGGTCCGCGCCGCCCCCGAATCCGTCCTCGACGTCTCGGCCCCCGACCCCCTGGCGCTGGCCCGCATCGCCTGGCACCTCGGCAACCGCCACACCCCCACCCAGATCCTGCCCGGCGCCCTGCGCATCCGCGCCGACCATGTCCTCGAGCATCTCCTGACCGACCATCTGGGTGCCGCCGTCACCGCCGCCACCGCACCGTTCGACCCCGAGGGCGGCGCCTACGGCCACGGCCATGACCACTGACGCCGCCCTCTTCCGCCTGCTCGCCTGGCTCTCGCCCGCCTACCCGGTCGGCGCCTACACCTACAGCCACGGCCTCGAATGGGCGGTCGAGGCGGGTCTGCTCCGCGACCGCGCCGGCCTCGTCGCCTGGCTCGGCACCGTCCTGCGCTCGGGCGGCGGCTGGCAGGACGCCGTGCTCCTGGCCCACGCCCACCGCGCTGTCGCGGAGGATGATGATGCCGGCTGGCGCGAGCTGCGTGCGACCGCCCAAGCCTGGACGCCGACAGCCGAGCTGGCGCTGGAGACCCGCGCCCAGGGCGAGGCCTTCGCCACCGCCAGCCTCGCCTCCTGGCCCGACCCCGCCGGCCGCCTCGCCCGCCTGCTCGACGATGGTCCGGGCCTGACCTACCCGCTCGCCGTCGCCGCCGTCGCCGCAGCCCACGAGGTGCCGTTGACGCTCGTCCTGCCGGCCTACCTTCAGGCCTTCGCCGCCAACCTCGTCTCTGCCGCCGTCCGCGCCGTCCCGCTCGGTCAGACCGACGGCCAGAAGGCGCTGGCGGCCCTGGAGCCGATCGTGGCCGAGGTGGCTTTGGCCGCGCGCGATTGCCCGCTCGACGACCTCGGCACCTCGACCCTCATGGTCGATCTCTGCTCGATGCGCCACGAGACCCAGTACACGAGGCTGTTCCGCTCATGACCCCATCCCACGGCCCGCTCCGCGTCGGCATCGGCGGCCCGGTCGGCTCCGGCAAGACCATGCTGTGCGAGGTCTTGTGCAAGGCCATGCGCGAGCGCTGGAACATGGCCGTGATCACCAACGACATCTACACCAAGGAGGACCAGCGCCTGCTCACCGTCGCCGGCGCTTTGCCGCCCGAGCGGATCATGGGCGTGGAGACCGGCGGCTGCCCGCACACCGCGATCCGCGAGGACGCCTCGATCAACCTCGCCGCCGTGCGCGACATGACCCGCCGCTTCCCCGGCCTCGAGCTCTTGCTGATCGAATCCGGCGGCGACAACCTCGCCGCCACCTTCAGCCCCGAGCTCGCCGACCTCACCATCTACGTCATCGACGTCGCCGGCGGCGAGAAGATCCCGCGCAAGGGCGGCCCCGGCATCACCCGCTCCGACCTGCTGGTCATCAACAAGACTGACTTGGCTCCTTTGGTCGGCGCCGACCTCGCCGTCATGGAGGCCGACACCCGCCGCATGCGCGCCGACCGCCCCTACGTCATGGCCAACCTGCGCGGCGGCGTGGGCGTGCGGCAGGTCATCGACTTCATCGCCGAAGCCGGCGGCCTCGACGCCGCCGCCTGAACGCCACCTGTCTCCTCCCTCTCCCGCGCCGCGGGGGAGGGCCGGGGTGGGGCTGGGGTTCGCTATTTCACCCAGATGGCGACTGCTCTAACGTTGCGTTGACGTCGCGCGCGCCTTCGGAGCGCCGCGCCGAGCGCGAACCAGGGAGGAAAGAACCATGTGCCCGCCCGGCTTTCTCGCCAGCCTGCACCAGCGCACCGGCCGCCGCTCGTTCCTCGGCGCCGGCACGGCCGCCGCCGCGACCATGGCCTGCGGCGCCGCCCTGGCCCCGCCGGCCCATGCGGCGACGCCTGCGACCCACAGCTTCAGCGGCGTCCAGGACCTGACCCATCCGCTGTTCGAGGGCTTTCCGACCTTCGGTGGCGACAAGTGGTTCACGATGGAGCCGATGCTCACCTTCGCCAAGGAGAAGCTGAACATCAACCGCTGGGCGCTGGTCGAGCACACCGGCACCCACATGGACGCGCCGCTGCACTTCACCGCCGACGGCATCAGCGTCGACCAGATCCCGATCGCCGACCTGGTCGTGCCGCTGGCCATCGTCGACATCTCCAAGCGCGCCCAGGACGATCCCGACGCTTCGGTCACGCCCGACGACATCAAGGCCTGGGAGGCCGCCAACGGACCCCTGCCCGAAGGCTGCTGCGTCGCCATGAACTCCGGCTGGGACAAGCTCCTGATGACGCCGCGCTTCGCCGGCCGCGACGATGCCGGCAAGAACCACACGCCCGGCTTCCACGGCGAGACGGCGCACCTGCTGATGGCCGAGCGCAACGTCAAGGGCCTGGGCGTCGACACGCTCTCGCTCGACACCGGCATGAATACCGGTCCGTTCCCGGTCCACTATTCCTGGCTCGGCAGCGGCCGCTGGGGCGTGGAGTGCCTGGCCAATCTCGGCAGCCTGCCGGCCAAGGGCGCCATCCTGGTCCTCGGCGGCCCCAAGGTGAAGGGCGGCACCGGCGGCCCGAGCCGGGTGCTGGCGCTGGTCTGAGCCGCCGCTGCATCCCTCCCTCTCCCGCTTGGCGGGGGAGGGCCGGGGTGGGGGCTTCTTGCCGCCGCACCGTTCTCCAGATTAAAATCTGGTCAAATATCTGACTAGGTTCGAGACCATGCAATCGGTGAGCATCTACGAAGCGAAGACGCGCCTCTCCGCCCTCATCCAGGCCGTCGCAGCCGGCGAGGAGGTCGTCATCACCAACCGCAATCGTCCTGTCGCCCGTCTGGTCCCTGCCGACCTGCCCCGCGAACGGCCGGTCTTCGGCGCGGCGCGCGAGGCTTTCGAGCGGTCGGGCCTGACCGAGGAGGACATCGCCAAGGCCTTGGCGCCGATGGGCAAGGAAGAGCTGCGCGAGTGGGGCATCGATTGAGCCGATGGCTCGCGGATGCGTGTGCGGTGATCGGCTTTTACCGGTCCGCTCCTGGATTCCCGTTTCGCGTGCGCAAGATCCTGGAAAGTGAGCCCGCGGCAGTCGCCGTCGCGGCCACGACGGTCTGGGAGATCGCCATCAAGACCGCGCGCGGCAAGCTTCCCGACATCCGCACGGGCGGGCATGCCACCCTCGCCGGCATGCTGCGGGCACACGGCTTCGACCTTCTGCCGCTCGACGCGGCGACGGCCGAGCAGGCGGGCGGTTTGCCGGCATTCCACGCCGACCCGTTCGATCGCGCCCTGGTCGCTATCGCCCAGCGCAGCGGCCGGACGGTACTGACCTCCGATGCCGGCATTGCGCAGTACGGCGTGCCGGTCGCGTGGTGACGCCCGGATGATCGGCAGCACTGAGCCCGATGACGACTTCCGCGAGTTGCGCGAGGCGATCCGCGCCCTCTGCGCCCGCTTTCCGGGCAGCTACTTCCAGACCGTGGATCAGGCCGGCACCTACCCCGACGCCTTCGTCCAGGCGCTGACCGAGGCCGGCTGGCTCGCCGCCCTGATCCCGCAGGACTATGGCGGCGCGGGGCTGGGCCTCGCCGAGGCCTCGGTGATCATGGAGGAGATCAACCGCTGCGGCGGCAATGCCGGCGCCTGCCACGGCCAGATGTACAATATGGGCACGCTGCTGCGGTACGGCTCGGCCGCGCAGAAGGCGCGCTGGCTGCCGGAGATCGCCGCCGGCCGGCTGCGCCTGCAGTCCATGGGAGTCACCGAGCCCGAGGCCGGCACCGACACCACCGCCACCCGCACCACTGCCGTCCGCCAGGGAGACCGCTGGCTGGTGCATGGCCAGAAGGTCTGGATCTCGCGCGTCCGTCATTCTGACCTGATGATCCTGCTCGCCCGCACCACCCCGGCCGCCGAGGTCGCGCGCAAGGGCGAGGGCCTGTCCCTGTTCCTGGTCGACCTGCGTGAGGCGGCGGGGCACGGGCTCGAAATCAGGCCGATCGCCAACATGGTCAGCCACGACACTTGCGAGCTGTTCATCGACGGGCTCGAGATCCCGCACGAGAACCTGATCGGCACCGAAGGGCAGGGCTTCCGCCACGTGCTGGACGGCCTCAATGCCGAGCGCACCCTGATCGCCGCCGAGTGCATCGGCGACGGCCGCTGGTTCGTTGATAAGGCCACCGCCTATGCCCGCGAGCGTCGCGTCTTCGGCCGGCCGATCGGCCAGAACCAGGGCGTGCAGTTCCCGATCGCCCGCGCGCATGTCAACATCGAGGCGGCGAGCCTGATGCGCTGGGAGGCCTGCCGCCGCTTCGACGCCGGGCTGCCCTGTGGCGAGCAGGCGAACATGGCCAAGCTGCTGGCCGCCGACGCCTCCTGGGAGGCCGCCAACGCCTGCCTGCAGACCCATGGCGGCTACGGCTTCGCCGTCGAGTACGACGTCGAGCGTAAGTTCCGCGAGACCCGCCTCTACCAGGTGGCCCCGATCTCGACCAACCTCATCCTGAGCTACGTCGCCGAGAAGGTCCTGGGCCTGCCGCGATCGTTCTGATGGCCTCGGCGGCGTGGTCACGCGTCCTCCGCCTCGACCACCGCGTCCCCCACCCGCAGCCGGCCGCCCTCGATCACCCGTGCCGTGCGCCCGCCGCGCCAGTCCGGCTCCAGCGCCGCGCGCAGGCCCGGCCGCTGGCGATCCATGACCTCGCAGGGGTCGCACTCGCCGGTCAGCTCGACCAGCGCCTCGCCGATGCGCAACCGCGCCGCCGGCCCGCGCGACAGCTCGACACCCTCGACCAGCAGGTTGGCTCGCCGGACGGTCCAGGGTGAAGTTTCCTCGCCAAGGTCGGCCAGCGCGTCGGCCCAGTCCTCCGCCGCCAGCAGCACGAGCTGCCGCCGTCCGGGCCGGCCGCGGAAATCGCCCTCCACGCCCCGCTCAGGCGACAGCTCCGCCTCGGCCAGTTCCTCCATCGGCGCCTTGGGCCGGGTGCGCCTAGCGATGCCGAGCAGGCGGCCTGTCACACGCCCACCCGCTGCTTCTTCTTGCCGGCCTCGTGCTCCTTGCGCGCGGCGCGGACCGAGGCGCGCTCGGACACCTCGGGCGTGCCGCACTCCCACCAGGAGCCGTTGCCCTCGGTCCAGTCGGTGGGGTGGATGTCGATGTGGATCACCGTCGTCCGGTCGGCCGCCTTGGCGCGGCGGAACGCGTCCTCGAGCTCGCCGATGCCGGAAACGTTGATGCCGACCGCCCCCATCGATTCGGCATGCTTGGCGAAGTCGACCCTGGCCAGCTCGCCGATATGCCGCGTGTCGGCCAGCTGGTTGTTGAAGGACGGGATCCCCTTGGCGCGCTGCAGCCGGTCGATCACCGCGAAGCCGCCATTGTCGCAGACCACGACGATCAGCTTCATGCCGGTGAGCACCGAGCTGTAGATGTCGCTGTTCATGAGCAGGTAGCTGCCGTCGCCGACCATGACGATCACGTCGCGCGAGGGATCGGCGAGCTTGGCCCCCCAGCCGCCGGCGATCTCGTAGCCCATGCAGGAGAAGCCGAACTCGCAGTCGAAGGTCGCGGGCTCCTTGGCGCGCCAGCACATGCACAGCTCGCCCGGCATCCCGCCGGCCGCGGTCAGCGCCAGGTCGCGCGGTTCGGCCAGCCGGTTCACGGCACCGACGACGTGGGCATAGGTCGGCAGCTCGGCGTTGGTCGGGCCACTGCGCTGGTCGACGAAGGCGTTCCACTCGCCATAGACCCGGCGCGCGTCGCCTAGCCAGGTTCGGCTGCCTGCCAGCCGTGCAGGGCGGTGCCCAGCTCCTTCAGCCCCGCCTGCGCGTCGCCCACCACCGGCAGCGCCAGATGCTTGCGCGCGTCGAAGCGGGCGGCGTTCAGGCCGATGAAGCGGGCGTCGTCGGCGAACAGCGACCAGGAGCCGGTGGTGAAGTCCTGCAGCCGCGTGCCCACGGCCAGGATCACGTCGGCCTCGGCCGCCAGATGGTTGGCCGAGCTGGAGCCGAGCCCGCCGATCGGCCCGGCGTTCATCGGGTGGTCGTGCACCAGCACGGTGCGCCCGGCGATGGTCTCGACCACGGGCACGCGATGCCGGCCCGCGAACTCGGCCAGCGCCGCCTCGGCCGCGCTGTAGCGCACGCCGCCGCCGGCGATCAGCAGGGCTTCTTGGCCGTGCGCAGCAGCTCGGCCGCTTCCTCGACCTGCCGCTCGTCCGGCCGCGGCCGCGCGATGTGGTGCACGCGCTTGGCGAAGAACCGCGCCGGATAGTCGAACGCCTCGGCCTGCACGTCCTGGCACAGGCCGATGAAGGCCGGGCCGCAGTCGGCCGGGTCGAGCAGCACGCCCAGCGCCTGCGGCAGCGACTGGATCAGCTGCTCCGGCCGGGTGATCCGGTCCCAGTAGCGGGTCACCGGCTTGAAGGCGTCGTTGACGCTGATCGTCGGGTCGCCCCAATGCTCGACCTGCTGCAGCACCGGGTCGGGCAGGCGCGAGACGTAGTAGTCGCCCGACAGCAGCAGCACGGGCAGCCGGTTGACGTGCGCGACGCCCGCCGCGGTCACCATGTTGGTGGCACCCGGCCCGATCGAGCTCGCCGCCACCATGATCTGGCGGCGCGCCTTGGCCTTGGCGAAGCCGACCGCCGCCAGCGCCATCGACTGCTCGTTCTGCCCGCGCCAGGTCGGCAGCTCGTCCTTGACCGCCTCCAAGGCCTCGCTGAGGCAGGTGACGTTGCCGTGGCCGAAGATCGCGAACACGCCCGGGAACAGCGGCACCTCGGCCCCGTCGATCTCGGTGCGCTGCGCCATCAGCCAGCGCACCAGCGCCTGCGCCATGGTGAGACGGACGGTGGTCATTCGTGGCCCTCCCTGCCGGCCGATTCGGCGAGCCAGCCTAGCCGCGGACCGTCGCTGCGTGAAGTCGCCTCAACCCACCAGCGCCTCCGCCGTCCGCTCGTCGGTGATCAGGTGGTTCACATATCGGCCGGCCAGTGCTGCCCGCACCATCGGCACCTTCTCGACGCCGCCCGAGGCCAGGACGGCGGCGGGCAGCGTGGCGAGGTCGGCGACGGGCAGGCCGACCGAGCAGGTGTTGAGCGGATGGTCGACGGGGCGGCCGGCGGGGTCGAGGAAGGTGCAGAGCAGGTCGCCGACGGCACCGGCCGCCAGGAGCTCGGCGGTCTCGGTGTCGCCGAGCAGGCCGATGCGGCGGTTGGTGGCCGCAGGGCCGAGGGTGCCGACGCTGACCAGGGCGATGTCGGCGCGGCGCGCGCGCTCCAGCACGTCGCGCAGCCCGGCCTGGGCCAGCAGCATGTCGCGCATCTCGGGCGAGGCGGCGAAGGCGGGGGCGGCGAGGTAGTAGCATTGCGCGCCCAGCGTCTCGGCGACGCGCGAGGCGGTCTCGTACATGTTGATCTCGGAGCCGCGGCCGATGCCGCCGAGCAGCGCCACCACGGTCAGGTCGGCGAGGTCGCGGCGGCGCAGGGCGCGCACGCTCCAGTGCAGGGTGCGGCCCCAGCCGACGGCCAGGGTCTGGCCGGCGCGCAGCCGGTCGGACAGCCAGGAGCCGAGGGCGATGCCGAGCGTGGCGGGCAGGTGGGCGGGGTCCTGCGGGGTGGGGACGACCACCGCCTCCTTGAGCGCGAACGCTGCCTTCTCGAGCCGACGCTCCAGGGCGACGCAGGGGGCGAGGCGGCCGTTGATCTGGATTTGGACCAGCCCGGTCTGGCGGCCGACCTGCAGGTCGCGGACCACCTTGACCCGGCTCAGGCCCATGCGGTCGGCGATCTGGGCCTGGGTCAGCCCCTCGACGTGATAGAGCCAGGCGATGCGGGTGCGGCGCTGCTCGTCGGTCGAGAGCAGGTCGAGCACGGTGGAGAGCGGCGAGCGCTCCTCGTCGGCGAGCGGGGAGGCCTTGGCCGGCATCAGCCCTCGCCGGCCGCGAACTCCGCGAGCCGGCCGGACTGGGCGGCGAGGTCGAGGAAGCAGTAGCGGTCGCGCAGCTCGTGGGCGTGGCCGACCGCGCGCCGGTAGAAGACGGGGTCGACGCCGAGCTCGGCGGCGGTGAGCGGCGCCCCGGCGGCGCGCATCGCGCGCGCGATCTCGACGGACGGCAGGATCACCGAGAGCAGCCGCTCGCGGATGGCAGGCCAACGCTCGGCAAGTCGGCGGTTGAGGCGCTCGGTGCCGGCGGGGTCGAACGGCTTGCGGCGCACGGCCTCCAGGCAGCTCGGCGCCAGGGGGCCATAATCGTCTGTGTAGCGCTGCTCGTCGACCGGCAGTGCCTCGAGGACGGGTGCGTCCGGCGAGGCGAGCATCGCCTCCTGCAGGCGCGCCATGCTCCAGGTGGCGATGCCGACCTGCTCGCCATGCAGCGTCTTGGGATGCGGCTTGGCGAAGGTGTCGATGAAGTGGCTGATGGCGTGCTCGCCCATCGAGCCGCAATGGCTGGTGTTGGTGACCAGCACGCCGAGCCCGGAGAGGATCAGCAGCCGGGTGAGCGAGAGCATGGCCGCGAGGTCGCGCTCCGGCAGGCGGTCGGCCAGGGCATAGAGCTGCGGCTCGTCCTCGGCCATCAGCCGGTAGGGGGTCTCGGCATAGACCGTGTCGAGCAGCAGGTGCGAGAGCAGCCAGTCGACCTGGGCGGTGCTGCGGCAGACCGTGTCGCCGAGGCCGGCGCGCATCATGCGCAAGGGGGCGGCGGCGAGGACGGAGAGGTCGAAGAACACGCCCGCGGGCGATTGGGCGGGCAGGCTGAGCTTGAAGCCGCCGCGGGTGATCGAGACCGTGGTGGTGACGTAGCCGTCCATCGAGGCGGCGGTGGCGAACACGGCGGAGCGGCGGCCGGTGCGGTGGGTGACGTACTTGCACAGGTCGTTGATGGTGCCGGAGCCGACCGCGACCAGGCCGTCGACGTGGCGGGCGCGCTCCTGCAGCCGGTCGGCATTGGCCTCGTCGGCCTTGGGGTGGTCGAGGACGATCTGCTCGGCCCCGGGCAGGGCGGCGGCGACACGGGCCCCCAGGACCGGCCAGGTGTTCTCGTCGCCGACCACGGCGAGGCGCGCGCCGAGCTCGAGGCCCGCCACCAGCTCGGCCTCCGCACCCTCCAGGCTGTCGGCGACGGCGATGCGGCGCAAGGGCGGCCGCAGCGGGCCGCCCAGCTCCGGCGCCTGGTAGCGCTGGGCGACGACGTCGTCGATGATCGGCAGGGGATGGAACGAGGCGGTCATCGGAAATCCCGGGCACGGTAGTCGGCGAGACGGGCGAAGGTGGCGCGCAAGGCGGGATAGAGCTCGCGGTAGATGGCGAGCAGCTCGGCATAGGCGCCCAGATTGCGCGGGTTCGGCTCGACGGTGGCGGTGACGGTGCCCTGCATCGCCTGGGCGGCGGCGACCGGCGTGGGATACCAGCCGGCACCGGCGGCGGCGAGCATGGCGGCCCCGGGCAGCTCGCCTCCAGCGTGCTGGAGATCAGCACCGTGCGGCCGCTGCTGTCGGCCACGATCTGGCGCATCAGGCGCGAGCGGGCGCCGCCGCCCATGGTCAGCAGCTCGCGGACCGGCTCGCCGGTCAGCTCGTCGATCGCGGCGTAGCCCATGGCGCAGTCCAGGGCGACGCTCTCCAGCATGGCGCGCCAGTAGTGCGCGCGGCCGTGGCCGGTGCGCAGGCCGACCACCGCACCGCCGGCATCGGGATCCCAGAACGGCGCCATGGTGCCGGACCAGTAGGGCAGCAGCAGGACGCCGTCCGCTCCGGGGCCGAGGGTCGCGGCCTCGGCCTCCAGCCGGTCGTAGACGCCGGGGTCGGCGGCGGGATCGGTGCCGAACAGCTGGCGCACGCTCCAGTCGGTGAGGAAGGCACCGGTGCGCATGCACAGCTCGTAGATGTAGCCCTCGCCCGACAGGCTGGTGAGCGTGCGGAAGGCATGCGAGGTGACGAAGCCGGCCCCCAGACGCCGGAGACGGCGGCCGTGCCGAGATTGAGATAGGCGCGGCCGGCGCCGAGTGTGGCGCAACCGAGGCCGGAGGCCTGGCCGTCGCCGCCGCCGGCGACCACCAGGGTGCCGGGGCGCAGGCCGGTCGCGGCCGCAGCCGCTTCGCCGACCTCGCCGACCACGGCGCCGGGCCGGACCATCGGGAAGAAGCGGTCCTCGGACAGGCCGAAGACGCCTAGGATCTCGGGGCTGTAGCGATGGGCGGCGAGATCCATCAGACCGTGCGGATCGGCGCTGCCCCAGCTGGTCAATCGCCGGCCGGTGAGGCGCCAGCCGAGATAGCCCAGCACGTCGACGAAGCTCGCCGTGCGCGCCCAGTTTTCGGGCTCGCAGCGCTGCAGCCAGTGCAGGCTGAATACGGCGGGCGTGGGGTCGGGCGTCTTGCCGGTGATGGCGCGGAAGCGCTCGGGCGGCAGCTTCTGGCCGAACAGGTCGATGTCGGCGCGGCAGCGCTCGTCGAGCCAGAGGATCGCGGGGCGGACTTCCGCACCCGCCTCGTCGAGGAAGCCCACGGTCTCGCGCTGGTTGCTGATCGACAGGGCGATCACCCGTGCCGGGTCGACCTGCCGGAACAGGTCGCGCAGCGCATCGCCCAGCCCGCGCCACCAATCCTCGACGCTCTGCTCCATCCAGCCGCGGCCGAGATCGCGGATCGGCAGGGTGGCGCGGCCCTCGGCCACGGCCGTGCCGGCGCGATCCCAGGCGATCGCCTTGGTCGAGGTCGTGCTGCTGTCGATGCCGAGGACGAGATCCATCAGGTCCAGCCGAGGGAAGAGGGGCGGGGCCGGAGCCCCGCCCGGGGTGCTACGCCTTGCGGAACGGCGCGGCGAGCTCGTCCGCCTTGCCCTTGATCGCGTCCATGCACTGCTGCGGGCTGGAGTATTGGCCGGCCAGCAGCTTGCCGAGCTCAACCGGGATCACGTTGTTCGAGATCTCGGCCCAGGCCGGCATGTCGGGCTCGGAGCCCATGGCGTTGTTGATGGTCCACTCGATCGCCGGGAAGTGGCGGGTGGTGCCCGGCCCGACCTTGGCCGCGGCCAGCACGCGCGGATCCTTGAAGGAGGAGAGCCGCATCGGCGAGGCGCCGCCGCCCAGCGTCGAGACGCGCGCCATCACGTCGGGCGAGCAGATCCACTGCATGTAGATCCAGGCGGCGTCCTGGTTCTTCGAGTAGGCCGAGAGCGCCAGGCCGGAGCCGCCCTGGTGGCCGATGTGGGGGATCTCGCCGAAGCCCGCCTGCTCGGGCGTGCGCAGCTTGGTCTCCTTGGGCGGGTGCGCCGCCTCCATCAGCCCGACGACCTTGCTGTCCTTGCCGTCGAAGCCCGGGAAGAACTCGCCCCAGGAGATCAGCATGCCGGCCGTGCCCTGGCTGACCGACTGGCCCTCGCCGTCCCAGGTCCAGGTGGTGGCGGCCGGCGGCATGTGCTTGACCAGCTCGAGCATGTATTCGAGGCCGGCGATGCCGTCGGCGTCGCCGCCGGAGAACATCTGGCTGGCGTCGAAGATCGAGCCGCCATTGCCCCACAGCCAGGCGGTCCAGTCGCAGTTGAGCGAGTAATGACCCGACTTGAGCTGGCCGGTGGTGCCGAAGATGCCGTTGCCGCGCTCGGCGGCGTCGATCGCCTTCACCGCCGCCATGTATTCTTCCATGGTGGTCGGGACCTTGACGCCGTGCTTGTCGAACAGGTCCTTGCGGTACATCAGGATGAAGATCGGGATGTCGAATGGGATGGAGACCATCTTCCCGTCATACATCGAGATGCCTTCGACCAGCGGCTTGGAGAAGTCGTCCCAGTTGAAGCCGGGCATCGCCAGCTCGGCGTTGGCCTTGTATTTCTCGAACGGGTCGATCGTGTCCTGGGCGAAGGTCGCCATCCAGGACTGGTCGAGATAGTAGAGGTCGTAGGTGCCGAGCTGGCCCTGCACGTCGAGCGTGGCCTTCTGAAGGACCTGCTCGAGCGGGACGATCTCGATCTCGACGTCGATGCCGGTTACGGCGGTGAACTCGTCCTTGGTGATCTGGTTGGCGACGATGGTGGGTGGTGTCGCCTCGCTGGTGAAGCGGATGGTGGTGCCCTTGAAGGGCTTGGAGACGTCCGCCAGCCACTTCTTGACGTCCTCGGGCGTCTCGGCGGCGGCGAGGTCGGTGCCGACATGCGTCAGCCCGCCGAACGGCCGGCCCTGGCCGAAGAAGGTGGTGGCGAAGCCGGACAGGCCGACACCCGCGAGCGTCATCCGGCGCAGGAACTCGCGCTTGCCGATGCGGCGCTGCGTGAACTCGCGCGCGGCGTCGGCGATGTAGGTGCGACGATCATGGTCCCGCAGGCTCATGGGTAGTTACCTCCTCTGATGTTGCCCCGGCGGACGATGCATGGCGGTCAGTCCTTGAGCGAGCCCAGGGTCAGACCGCGGACGAGATGTTTCTGGACCAGCAGGATGAACAGGAAGCTCGGCAGCAGGGCGGCGGTCCCCAGAGCCGTGATGAAGCCCCATTCGGTGCCGGTCGAGGTGACGAAAGTCGAGATCTTCACCGGGATCGTGCGGATGCTCGTGGTCAGCTGCAGCGAGATCAGGAATTCGGTCCAGGAGAAGATGAAGCAGAGCACGGCCGTGGCGGCGAGGCCGCCCTTGACCAGCGGCAGGATCACCTTGGCGAAGCTCTGCACGCGGCCGGCGCCGTCGATGGTCGCGGCCTCGTCGAGCTCGACCGGGATGTCGTCGAAGAAACTCTTCATCAGCAGCACGGCGAGCGGCAGGTTGATCAGCGTGTGCGCCAGGATCAGGCCCAGATGGGTGTCACGCAGTCCGATGTCGCGGAAGATGAAGAACAGCGGGATGGCGACTGCGATCGGCGGCATCATGCGCTGCGACAGGACGAAGAACATGAAGTGCTGCTGCGCCTTGAAGCGGAAGCGCGACAGGCCGTAGGCGGCGAGGCTGGAGAGGACAAGGGTCAGCGCGGTGGCGCCGATGGCGACGATCAGGCTGTCGTAGATCGAGGGCAGCGAGTTGTAGGACGAGCCGCCGCCGGCGGTGCCGCCGACGCCCTCGCCCGCGACCACGCGCGAGCGCCCGAGCAGGGTCACCTCGTAATTGTTCACCGTCGGCTCGAAGCCGGCGTAGACCGGCGTGGTGTTGAAGATCGCGGTGTAGGGCTTGAT
Organism: Geminicoccaceae bacterium; assembly: GCA_046349415.1. Classification (GTDB taxonomy): domain Bacteria; phylum Pseudomonadota; class Alphaproteobacteria; order Geminicoccales; family Geminicoccaceae; genus Benzoatithermus. The sequence goes on along the minus strand of JAXMCJ010000045.1, from coordinate 7,185 downwards.
CGAGGCCAGCGCCCACCAGAACAGGGGGAACATGAAAGCAAGCACGATCAGCCAGGCCAGCAGGTCGCGCAGCAGCTGGTGCCGGTGGCCCAGCCCGCTCACAGGCGGATCCTCGCCAGCCGGATGAACAGTGTCATGGAGATGTTGAGCACGATCAGGGTGATCAGGCTGAGCGTGGCGGCATAGGGGAAGTTCGCCACGCCGAAGACGCGGCCGGCATAGAAGCTCAGCGTCTCGGTGGTGGTGCCCGGCCCGCCGCCGGTCATGATGTAGACGTAGTCGTAGATCCGGAAGAGATCGATGCTGCGGATCAGCACCGCGATCGCGATCACCTTGCCGAGCATGGGCAGGGCGATGTGGCGGAACTGCTGGACCGCCGAGGCGCCGTCGATCGAGGCCGCCTCGAACGGCTCCTTGGGCAGGGCGCGCAGGCCGGCCACGAAGATCAGGACCATGAACGGGGTCCATTGCCAGATGTCGGCCAGCATCAGGCCCGCCAATGCCGTCGCGGGATTGCCGAGGATGGGCTTGGCCGGGTCGATGATGCCGAGCAGGACGGCGTAGTAGTTGAGGACGCCGAACTGCCCGTCCTGCATCAAGAGGAACATCATGCCGGTGACCGCGGGCGGCACCACCAACGGCAGGGTCATCAGGGCGCGCATCACGCCGTAGCCGCGCCGGTCGCTGTCGAGCAGGAGTGCGATCGCCATGCCGAGCACGAGCTGGATGGCCAGCGCCACCAGCGTGTAGGTCACGGTCACCGACAGCGCGTGCCACATGCGCTCGTCGGCGAAGGCGGCCTGCCACTGCTTCAGCCCGACGAACTCGAACTGGCGGGTGACCCGGCTGCGCTCCTGAAAGCTCAGCCAGACGCTGTAGAGCAGGGGATAGATGCCGCAGGCCAGGACCAGCACGGTCATCGGCAGCAGCCAGGGCAGCGGATGCTCGGCCGTGAGCCAGCGCGGCGGCCGGAAGCCCGGCCTCGGCGCGGTGGCGCCGCGGGCGGCTATGCTGCTCATCGAACCCAGCGCGCCTCCCTGGCGACCGCATTGCGGGGTCTGAACATTTGTCGTATCTCGCGACAGAGGTTCAGGGCGGACGGTGTGAATGTCAAGTGAAAGAGCGGTGAGTTCGATCCCTTCCATCCAGGGCTGGCCGGAGACGGACCGGTCGCGGGTGGAGTTCGTCCTGACCGACATCGACGACACGCTGACGCTGCACGGTCGGCTGCCGGCGGTCGCCTATGCCGCCATGGAGCGGCTCGCCGAGGCCGGCTGCAAGGTGATCCCGATCACCGGCCGGCCGGCGGGCTGGTGCGATCACATCGCCCGCATGTGGCCGGTCGACGGCGTGGTGGGCGAGAACGGCGCCTTGTGGTTCCGCCACGACCCGGACAAGCGCAAGCTGGTGCGGCGGTTCCTGGTCGACGACGCCACGCGCAAGGCCAACCGGGCAAAGCTCGAGGCGCTGGCGGCGAAGATCCTGGCGGAGGTGCCGGGCTGCGCGCTCGCTTCCGACCAGCTCTACCGCGAGGCCGACCTCGCGATCGACTTCTGCGAGGACGTGGCGCCGCTGCCGGACGCCGAGGTCGACCGGATCGTGCGGCTGTTCGAGGCGGCGGGCTGCACCGCCAAGGTGAGCTCGATCCACATCAACGGCTGGTTCGGCGACTACGACAAGCTGACCATGACCCGGCTGCTGCTGCGCGAGGTGTTCGGGGTCGAGCTCGACACCGCACTCGACCGCTTCGTCTTCGTCGGCGACTCGCCCAACGACCAGCCGATGTTCGCGCACTTCCCCAACAGCGTCGGGGTCGCCAACCTCGCCCGCTTCCTGGCCTCGCTCACGACCCCGCCACGCTGGCTGACCGACGCGGAGGGCGGCCACGGCTTCGCCCAGGTGGCGGAGCTGCTGCTGGCGACCCGCTGAGGCGATACCGCGCTACGGTTAGCGGCGGGTTAACCAAGCCCGAATCGCGGCTTCGGGCGATGAGGGCGGCGTGGGTGCCCGTGAGGTGGCGCCCCGAGCGCGGAGATCCCCATGGTTCAGGAGCTCAGCATCTATCGCAGCGGGCGCGGCGAGCAGTTCTACCGCACCTCGCCGACCGCCGGCCGCACCGGCAGCTTCCGCGTCGAGGCCGACAGCGTAGCCGCCCTCGAGCGCTGGCTGCGCGAGAACGGCTTCCGTCCGATCCCGTTCGTACGGGCCGCCTGAGCCGCCGACCTCGGCACCACCTCCCCTGGGCGAGTCCTTGCCGATCCTGTATCTGTCGCCCGCGACAGGGGCAGGAGGTGCGGCGATGCGGGTCGACTGGCGGGGCGTCTTTCCGGCGCTGATGACCGAGTTCCACGAGGACGGCCGGCTCGATCTGGAGAGCACCCAGCGCCATGCCCGCGCCTGCCTGGAAGCCGGCTGCAGCGGCCTGATCATGCTGGGCACCCTGGGCGAGAACAGCTCGCTGTCGCCCGAGGAGAAGGAGACGGTACTGCGGGCGGCGGTCGAGGCCGCCGACGGCGCGCCGGTGATTGCCGGCATCGCCGAGTACACGACCGAGCTCGCCATCGCCCAGGCCCGGCGCACCGAGCGCGCCGGCTGTGCCGGGATCATGGCGCTGCCCTGCATGGTCTATGAGCAGGACGAGCGCGAGGCCGTCCATCACTTCCGCACGCTGGCGGCGGCAACCGGCCTGCCGATCATGATCTACAACAACCCCTTGGCCTACAAGGTCGACCTCAAGCCCGAGGGCTTCCTCGGGCTCGTCGAGTCGGCGAACATCGTCGCCATCAAGGAGTCCTCGCACGACAGCCGGCGCATGACAGACAGCTGGAACGTGCTCGGCGACCGGTTCCTGATGTTCTGCGGCGTCGACGACCTGCTGTTCGAGAACGTGCTGTGCGGCGGTGTCGGCTGGGTGTCGGGGCTGGTCAACAGCTTCCCGGCCGAGGGCGTGCGGCTGTTCGAGCTCGCCAAGGCCGGGCGGATCGAGGAGGCCAGAGCACTCTATCGCTGGTTCATGCCGATGCTGCATCTCGACGTGCACAAGAAGCTGGTCCAGTACATCAAGCTCGCCAACCAGCTGGCCGGCATGGGTGCGGAATGGACACGGCCGCCGCGCCTGCCGCTGGTCGGCGAGGAGCGGGCCAAGGTCGAGGCGATCGTCCGGCACGCTCTCGACCGTCGCCCCAATCTGGCCTGACGGCGATGCCCGTCCTCCTCGGCGCGGTCGCCGACGATTTCACCGGCGCTACCGACCTGTGCAGCATGCTGGTGCGCAACGGCATGCGCACCATCCAGCTGATCGGCGTGCCCGAGTCCGGCCTTGAGGTTCCCGAGGCCGACGCCGTGGTGGTGGCGCTGAAGTCGCGCACTGCCCCGATGGCGGAAGCCGTGGCGGAATCGCTCGCCGCACAGCGCTGGCTGGCGGGGCAGGGGGCACGCCAGTACCTGTTCAAGTACTGCTCGACCTTCGACAGCACCGACAAAGGCAATATCGGCCCGGTCGCCGACGCGCTGCTCGATGCGGTCGGCGGCGACTTCACCATCGCCTGCCCGGCTTTTCCGGAGACGGGCCGCACCATCTTCCTCGGCCATCTGTTCGTCGGCGAGGCGCTGCTCTCCGACACGCACATGCGCCACCATCCTCTGACGCCGATGACCGATGCCAACTTGGTCCGCGTGCTCGGCCGGCAGACCCGGCGCAAGGTCGGCCTCGTGCGCTACGACGTGGTGCGGCGCGGCGCCGACGCCATCCGGGCGCGGTTCGCCGAGCTGCGCGCCGCCGGCTGCGCCTACGCGGTGACCGACGTGACCGAGGACGAGGACCTGCGGCGGCTGGGCGAGGCCTGCGCCGACCTGGCCCTGCTCACCGGCGGCTCGGGCATCGCCATGGGGCTGCCGGAGAACTTGCGGCGCGCCGGCCTGCTCGCGAGCGGGACCGCCTCGGGCGAGCTGCCGGCGGTGACGGGCGGCGAGGCCGTGCTGGCTGGCTCCTGCTCGGCGGCGACCCTGGAGCAGGTGGCGGCGATGGCGCAGCTGCGCCCGGCCCTGCGCCTGGAGCCGGAGCGCCTCGCCGCGGGCTTCGCGGCCGGGGAGGCGGTGGCCTGGGCGCGGTAGCGGCTGGGCGACGGCCCGGTCCTGATCTATGCCAGCGCCGCGCCCGACGAGGTGCGCGCGGCGCAGGAGCGGCTCGGCCGCGAGCAGGCGGGTGCCCTGGTCGAGCGGGCGCTCGCCGGCATCGCGCGCGGGCTGGTCGAGGCGGGCGTGCGGCGACTCGTGGTGGCGGGCGGCGAGACCAGCGGTGCCGTCGTCCAGACCCTGGACGTGAAGGGCCTCCTGATCGGCCCCACGATCGACCCGGGCGTGCCGGCGACGGTCTCGATCGGCCGCGAGCCGCAGCTGGCACTGGCGCTCAAGTCCGGCAATTTCGGCGGCCGCGACTTCCTCACCCGCGCGTTCGCGGTGATGCCGGGCGGGCGCGGCTAGGAGTGCTCATGGTGGCCGTGCGCCGCCTCGCGGTGTAGCCGCAGCTGGTCCTCGCCGAAATGGTCGCTCGGATCGTGCCAGACGGAATGCGCGTGATCCGGCTCGGTGCGGTCGTACTCGAGCAGCAGGGTCGGGCCGTGCAGTCGCCAATAGTGCAGCCGGTCGGGCGTCGTGGCGCCGGCCCAGGCGAAGCGCAGGCTGCCGGGGTCGGCCGCGCGCAGGTGGCGGGCGAGCGGCTGCGCCAGCTCCGCCGCCAGATGGCCGAAGAAGGCGTCGATCAGGCGCTCGGCCGATGCGCGCGCCGCGTGACCCATCGCCGCCAGCGGCAGGCCCACCGCCTGGCCGAGGCTGCGCTCGCGCCCCGGGCCGGTCAGGAAGTCCGGCGGCGGCTCGGCGGCGATGATGGTGCCGGCGAGCTGGTCGGGGCGCAGCGCGTGCAGCACGGCGAAGGCCAGCCCTGATTCCTGCTCCAGCACCCGCTCGAGGGCGTCGTGCCCGTGCGCCACCACCCGCCCGGAGAACGGGTTGGCGCCGAGGAAGTGCGGGGTCGCCGCCAGCCCGATGCCCGGCACGATGGTCAGCGTCAGGCAGACGTGGTGGCCCTCGAAGCGCCAGGCCCACGGCCCGGCGCCGGGCTCGCCGAACAGCGCCAGGGCGTAGTTGAGCGGGTCGCGGAAGGCCTTGTTGGCGGTGCGCTCCTGCAGCACGGCTTCGAGCGCCAGGACGCCGCGGACCTTGGCGGCGCCGGCGGCGCTGAGGGCGCAGTCGACCAGGCGCCAGCAGGCGGCGCGCTGATCTTCGCGCATGGCACGGAGCGGCAGGCCGGGGCGCCGGCGCGGGCGGTAGTCCCAGTCGGCCAGGGCAGCGGGCAGCATGGGCAGGCAGGCGAGCCGGCGCTGCTGCGGGTCGAGTCGCGCGGCCAAGGCGCCGGCCAGTGCCGCCATGCGCTCGGCCATGGCCTGTGCCGCCGGCCACGGGACGCCCGGCGCGTGGGCATGCGGTGCTGCGGACGCCACGGAACATACCCCCTTTCGGCCGATTGCTGCAGTGCCCGATCCGGGTCCCGCTGTCCATCCTCGAGGCGGCGCGGCGGTTGCATGAGATTCCGACAGCGGGCATGAAGGCCGGCAGCAGGGGTTCGGCCGGCCGATTTGTGGAGACGGTGCCATGGCCAGCATCAGTTGGGGCGCGCTCGCTCCGCTCGACTTCCGCACGTTCGACTTCGCGCGCTATCTGACGCTGGCGGTGACCGACCGGGCGCCGCGCTACCATGCCGGCGACCTGCGCCTGCTGGGCCTGCCCGACCACGAGGTCGAGTTCTTCGGCGACCGCTTCGGCTACGACGCCGCCGGGCAGCTCGCCACCGGGACGATCACCACCTTCCAGGAGACCGTCGGCGGGGTGCGCCTCGGCCGGTTCAGCGAGATCGCGGTCGCGGTCGAGCAGTTCCGCGCCTGGTCGGCGCCCGGCCAGAGCCAGCTCGGGCTCGCGACCATCCTCGCCGGCGACGACCGGATCGCCGGCTCGCCGTTCGCCGACTTCGTCATCGGCTATGGCGGCAACGACCAGATCGACCTGGGGGCGGGCGACGACACGGCCTTCGGCAGCACCGGCAACGACCTGATCAACGGCCGGTCGGGCACGGACCAGATGCTGCTCTCGGCCGGCCGGGCGGACTACCTCCTGGTGATCTGGGGCGGCAATGTCGGGGCCGTGCCGCTCACCGGGGCGGCGCTCGGCGCCGACGGGATCGACAAGGCCACGGCGGTCGAGCAGCTGGCGTTCCTCGGCGACGGCTCGACGGTGACCGTGGGGGCGGACAATTTCAAGCCGCTGGACTATCTCGCGTCCTACCAGGACCTGATGGCCGCCTTCGGCGCCAATCCCTCCGCCGGCTTCGACCACTTCATCTACAGCGGCGCCTACGAAGGCCGGCAGGTGAGCTTCTCCGGCTTCGAATATCTTGCCTCCTATCCGGACCTCGAGGCGGCGTTCGGCTCCAGCGGCGACGCGGCGGCGGCCAGCCACTACATCACCAACGGCCGGTTCGAGGGCCGCCAGGTCACCTTCGACGGCCTGGCCTACATCGCCAGCCACCGCGAGCTGATCCGGACCCTCGGCGCCGACGACGATGCCGGGGCCTCGCACTACCTCAACATCGGCCGGGCCGACGGGCTGAAGGTGACGTTCGACCCGCTGGAGTACATCGCTTCCAACAAGGACCTGATCCTGGCCTTCCGGGCCGATCGCGACGCGGGCAGCACGCACTATATCGAGCACGGCTTCGACGAGCACCGCAAGACGGACAGCTTCGATGCCGAGCAGTACCTCGCCAACTATGCCGACCTGCGCGCCGCCTTCGGCGACGACCTCAACGCCGCCCGGATCCACTACATCGAATACGGCGTCGACGAGGGGCGCACCGACGATCGGCCGGGTCGCGGCGCGGCCGCGGATTTCCTGCTGTGAGCTAGAGCCAAGACGCTGCCCGGACCACGCGCCCGCAGTGAGCGACCGAGGCGCGGGCTCGCCCCGGCGATGTCGCCTGCGCCCGCCCCCCGGTCGGCCCGATCCCGCTCCACCGGCGCCGGCATCCGGCGCAGCTGGGCGGCCAGCCTGTGCCGAGGCGCCGCCCGCGCAAGGCGGCCTATGGCCGAGCCGGCACCGCCCTCGACCCCTGCGCCGGCGCCGGAGCATCGGCCA
>JAXMCJ010000044.1:0-46391 GCA_046349415.1 Geminicoccaceae bacterium | reverse complement strand
ACTGCGCAGGAGCGCCTGGCCGGCCGTGCTGGGCGAGCTGCCGAAGGAGATCGTGTAGATCAGCACGCCGCGATTCTTGATGGCGGTGCAGATGTTGGTCGTCTTCGTATCCAGAAGTGTCTTGGCCGCGGCGGTGGCCTCAGTTCCCTTGTTCTTGTCGGTGATCGTGACCCCGAGCTTGGTGTGGGTCTCATAGGCCGTGTAGGGGGACACTAGCTTGTTGCTGTCCTGCTGGACCAGCATCTGGTTGTCGCCGTCGGTCAGCAGGACGATGACCTTGTCGGTGTCGCCATTGGCGTAGTCCAAGGGCAGCGTCGCGTCGGCGCCGCTCCACAGCCCGCGCCAGCGCGGCGACAGCACCCGCCAGCCCCACACCAGACCCTCGCTGATGATGGTGCCGCCGCGGTACCAGGGCCGCTGTGCGTCGATCGCCGCCGTGATCGTGCTCTTCTCGGGCACCAGGGGGGTGATGGCGCTCGGGCAGCCGACATTGGGCCCGTAGCCTTCCCAATACTCCACCCCGCTCTTGGAGGTGACGTACTTCCGGGTCTTCGGCGAACGCCCCGTACCCCAGTCGTTCTGCCAACCCGTGGTCGATGGGCTGGTGACGTCCGGATAGAGGTAGCTCGAGAATGGTGCCACCGAGGGCGGATCGTCGTTCTGGTCGCGCGGGGTCGCCCTCGCCAGCACGCAACCCTCCCAGCTATCCGGCGAGAAATCGCCGGGCTTGGTGTTCACCCGGTCGCTCGCCGCGAGAAACGACTTGTTTCCGGTCCCGACATTGACCGCGGCAATGTAGGGCACCACTGCTACCCAAAGATCGCGGGCCGTGTTCTTATCGCCGTAGAGAATGGTCATCAGATCGTGAGCCGCGGTCTTGAGGCCGCCGATCTTGTTGTCGTCGACCATCGAGCCGGTGTTGTCGAGAACCAGCGCCAGCTCCATCCCCCTGGTCTGGCGGTTGATCACGGTGCGGGCGGCCACGTTGACCGTGTCCTTGCCGAACAGGCGCATGAAGCGCGTCTGCATCTGCGCGGAAGCAGTGAGCGTCAGCTCGTCGCCGACCTCGTTGACCACGACGTCGAAATCGTCGAGGTGGGCAAAGCCGGTGCCGGCGTCGAAGTTGGTGTTGAAGTAGCTGCGCGCATCGGCTTCGACGTCCTCGGGCGATGCCGTGCGGCCGGCGGCTAGACCGGCCGCGTCGAGCGACTTCTGCAGCTGATCCTCGACCGAATAGGCGAGCATGGTATCGATCGCGAGGCCCGCGCCCGCCGCGAGCGGCACGGCGCAGAAGCAAAAGACCACGGCTGCGTTGCCGCTCTGATCGCGGGAGATCGCCCTGAACAACCGGCTCAGCCAGTGTCGACCGGCCATGGCTCCGCTCCTCGACGGTGACCGCCCGAGCCCATCCAGGCCCGCGTCCGTGCAGCATCCCCGCAATTCGTTGACGAAGGATTAAGCCCGCATGGACCTGCTGCACCCTGGTGGCGCGGCGTGGGCCAGCCTGCTGGTGGCGCTGCTCGCCGATGCTGCATGGGGCGAGCCGCAATGGCTCTATCGCCGGGTCCCACATCCGATCGTGGCGCTCGGCCGGTGCATCGGCCTGCTCGAGCGCACGCTCTATCCCCGCTCGGCTTCCAGTGGGCTGCGGCGCGTCGCGGGTGTCGCCCTGGTCCTCACGACGACCGGCATCGCGCTGCTGCTCGGCGCGACGCTGGCGCACTGGTGCGGCAAGGCTCCTGGCGGCTGGCTGCTGGAAGGGCTGCTGATGAGCACGCTGCTCGCCCAGCGGAGCCTCGTCACCCACGTCCGGGCGGTGGCCGACGGGCTGCGCGATGGGCTCCCCCAAGGCAGGGCGGCCGTGGCGCACATCGTCGGGCGCGACCCGGAGGCGCTGGACGCGGCGGGTGTCGGGCGGGGTGCCGTAGAATCGCTGGCCGAGAACCTGTCGGACGGCGTGGTGGCGCCGTTGTTCTGGGGCGTGGTGGCCGGGCTGCCGGGCATGCTCGCCTACAAGGCGCTCAATACGCTGGACAGCATGGTGGGCCATCGCAACGAGCGCTATCGCGAGTTCGGCTGGGCCAGCGCCCGCCTCGACGACCTCGCCAACCTGATCCCGGCGCGGCTGACCGGCCTGCTCGTCTGCCTGGTAGGCGGCCGGCCGCGCCGCTGCCTGCGCACCATGCTGCGCGACGCGCCCGGCCACCGCTCGCCCAATGCCGGCTGGCCCGAGGCGGCGATGGCCGCAGCCCTCGATGTGCGGCTCGCCGGCCCGCGGGTCTATGGCGGCCGGCTGGTCGAGGACGGGTGGATGGGCGACGGCACTCCGGAGGTCAGGCCCCAGGCGATCGAGCGGGGCATCGAACTTGCTTGGCGCGTCTGGTGGCTGCTCGTCGCCGGCGTGGCCGGGCTGGCGCTTGCGGCCTAACGGGCGATGGCCAGCAGACGATCGAGATCCAGGCAGCGCTCGACATGCCCGGCCAGCGCATCGAGCGCCGATTCGACGCCCGCCTCGTAGGCCGCGGCCATGCCGAAGTCCGAGCGGATGCGCCGCAGCAAGGCCGCGATAGCCGTCGGCGGCCAGCAGCCCGTGCAGATAGCAGCCCATCACGCGACCGTCGGCGCTCGTCGCCCCGTCCTCGCCATCGCCGCCATGCAGCATCGGGCGGGCGAGATCCAGGGCCGGTGGTGCGGCCCATATGGATCTCGTAGCCGCGGACAGGCTCGCCGGAGACGGCGCAGCGGCGCTCGCGCAGCGCCAGCACCTTGGTCGGCTCCAGCACCGTGTCGACCCCGAGCAGGCCCAGACCCGGGGCCTCCGCGGGCCGGCCCTCGAGCCCGAGTGGATCCGTGATGCGGCGCCCGAGCATCTGGTAGCCGCCGCACAGGCCGAGCACCCAGCCGCCGCGCCGGACATGGGCCAGGATGTCGACGTCCCAGCCTTCGGCGCGCAGCGCGGCGAGATCGCCGAGAGTCGCCTTGCTGCCGGGCAGGACGATCAGGTCCGTGTCGCCCGCGAGGACATCGCCCGGCTCCAACAATTGGAGGTCTACGGCGGGCTCGGCGGCCAAGGGGTCGAGATCGTCGAAGTTGGCAAGGCGCGGCAGGCGCGGCACGGCAACCTTGATCGGGCCGTCGCGCCGCGTCTCCCGCGCCGACAGCTCGGCGAGCCCCAGGATGTCCTCCTTGGGCAGGTCCCGCGCCCGCTCGAGCCAGGTGACCACACCGAGCGAGGGCAGACCGGTATGCGCCGCGATGATCGGATGCGCCTCCGCGAACAGCGCCGGATCGCCGCGGAACTTGTTGACGACATAGCCGGCGAGCAGCGCCCGCTCACGGGGCTCGAGCAGCAGAGAAGTCCCCACCAGCTGCGCGATCACCCCGCCGCGCTCGATGTCGCCCACCAGCAGGACGGGCACCCCGGCCGCGCGGGCGAAGCCCATGTTGGCGATGTCGCCGGCGCGCAGGTTGACCTCGGCAGGGCTGCCTGCCCCCTCGACCAGGACGAGGTCGGCGCGCTCCTTCAGGCGTGCGAAGCTGTCGAGCACGGCCGGCAGCAAGGTCGGCTTGAGCGCGTGATAGGCGCGGGCGTCGCAGCTGGCCCGCACCCTGCCCTGCACCACGACCTGCGCACCGGTCTCGCTCTGGGGCTTGAGCAGCACCGGGTTCATGTCGGTCAGCGGTTCGACCCCGCAGGCGCGCGCCTGCAGCGCCTGGGCGCGGCCGATCTCGCCACCGTCGGCCGTCACGGCCGCATTGTTGCTCATGTTCTGCGGCTTGAACGGCAGGACACGCAGGCCGCGCCGGCTGAAGGCGCGGCACAAGCCCGCCACCAGCAGCGACTTGCCCGCGTTCGAGCAGGTGCCCTGGATCATCAGCGCCTTGACCATGGGGCAGGTCTTGCCGCCTCGCGGGCACCGGATCAAGGCAAGGGCGCGGTCCCGGCCGCCGGCGCCCAGTGCATCGCGACGCTGAGCCCAGGCGTCTGCCGCTCCACGAGCGCACGGGCACGCTCGATTCTCGGCCAGGCGTCATCGACGAGAATGTCGTGCGGGTCGATCAGGGCCTCGAGGATCAGCTGCCGACCGGCCCGACGCGATCGCACCGAGAGCAGCTCGCCCGGCTCGATCCCGGATGCCCGCAGCAGACCGGCGAGGCGCTGCTCCTCGTCCGGCGGCAGGGGATGGTCGATCATATCCCGGACGGCAGCACACGCATCGCCGATGGCGCGGGCGATGACCACCGAGGAAAGGGCGCAGGCGAGCAGCGCGTCGACGGTGACGGCAATCACGCGGTCCGGGGCGAGCGCAGCAACTGTCAGACCGAACGGGACGAGCATGGGAATGGCCAGGCTCGCGTTCATGGGCCGACCCCGGGCGCCCCATCGCCGAGCCAAGGCGGCGCGAGCACCGAGCGGCGCGGAAGCCACGGCGGCGACGGCGAGGGCGCGCTGACCGAGATCGCTGCCGACCAGCAGGCGCTCGATTGCCAAGCCCGCGATCCACAGACCGACCGCCATGCCTGCGACCGCCACCAGCAGACCGCCGGCATGGCCGAGCTTGGCGGCGCCATATTCATAGGACGCCGTCGCCCTCTGCCCGTGGCGATGCGACCAGGCGTCCCAACCGGTCCAGGCCCAGCCGATGCCCCGACGACAGGCCTCGGCGAGGAGCGTCAACGAGCCACTCCCGACGGCCACGAGCAGCATCGCGCCGAGGACCGCTGCTCTGGCGAGCGGGCGGCTCATGCCGGAGCGAGAACGACGGACACCGCGACATCGGCCTGCGGCAGCCGTTCCGCTATAGCCTGCTGCAGCTCCGCCACGCGCCGCTTGACCTCGCTGCAACGGCATCCGGAGGTCACGGTCAGGATCAGCTCGGCCTGGGCCGAGCCGCCGCAGCGGCGCGTCCTCACCCGGATGTGCTCGCCCGGCAGCCTCGGCTGCGCGAGCACGGCACCCCGGAGCCGCTCCTTGTCGTCGGGCGCCAGCGCATGGTCGAGCAGATCGGCGGCACACTCGGCCATCATGCGCCAGCCGATGACGAGCATCACGCCGGACACGAAGGCCGCTCCCACGGCATCGAGCGCAAGGGCAATCACCGGATCGCCCGTCAGCGCCGCCATGGTCAGTGCGGACTGCAGCAACACTGAGCAGACGGCCTTGACACCCCTCGCCTGCCGCTGCGCGCGATAGATCGGCGAATCGTCGCGGCGCCCTGCCGCCGCCATGGCCGCCCAGCCGAGCAGGTTGATCAACAGATTGATCGCGTTGACCACGGCGGCGATCGCCATGCCGAGCTGCGAGGCTGCGGGCCGCTCGTCGAGCAGCGTCGCACCCATGCGCTCGGCGATCCAAAGCCCGCTCACGCAGAGAGTGAGGCCGATGACCAGATTGAAGATCTGCTCGATCTTGCCGATGCCGTAGCGAAACCGGCGCAGGCGATCCCGATGCACGGCGCAGAGCACGACGAGCGCGTAGATCTCGACCGCAGTCATGAGGCCGCCGCGGGTGGCCTCGCCGAGCATGGTGAGCGAGCCCGTGGCGAAGGCGGCGAGAATCATGCCCAGCACGATGGCCACGTCCGCGATCGACGTGACCAGGACGGCGCGCTCCTTCGCGCGCTGATCCGCGGTAGGGGCGCGCCCGATACGCGACGCGGGCGTCACAGGCGCAGCCGCGCGCGCAGCACGTCGAACAGGCCAACGCCCGGAAAATCGACATGTGCCGCCCGACCGACCGGGCACTCGCCGTCCAGAGGCTCGTCCGCCCGCAGCTCGAGCAGGGCCTGGGCCACGCCCGGGCCACGACCCTTGGCGAGCGCAGCCAGACTGTCGCGGCCGAGCACCGACGCCGAGCCACGCGTCAGGAGCACCGTGGCGATGCGGGCGTCGCGCTCCCCTCGAGCACCACGCTCGCCGTCATTCCCGGCCGCAGCAGCGACACCTCGGCGTCCGAGACCGGTACGTCGACCAGCACGCGGTCACAGTCGAGCCACTCCACGACCGGCGCGCCGGCCTCCACGGTCGTTCCGGGGCTCGTGGGCTGGCTCCAGACGATGCTGCCTTCGGGCGCAGTCACGGCCGCTTCCGAGCGAAGCTGCAGATCGCTCCGTGCGGCGGTCAGAGCCGCCTGAGCGAATTCGAGCTCGGTCTCCGCCTCATGGCGGGCCTGATGCGCACGCTCCTTCTCGATCTTGAGCTCCAGGCGCGAGCCACGCGCCCAGTCCGGATCGTCGCCGTCCGCGTCGATGAAGACGCCCTGGCCGGCGGCGGCCCGGCGCACACCGGCATAATCGAGAGCAGCCTCGGCTTCGTTGATCTCCAGCTCGAGCTCGGCGACACGCAGCGCGGTCTCGTCCCTCGCCGCGGTGGTGCCGGTGCCCCGCCGCTCCAGCTCCTCGCTGCGCATCGCGATCTTCTGCATCGTCGCGAGGCGCGCCTTGGCCAGCGCGATCTCCCTGCTCCAGCGGGCGAGGTCGGCATCGATCTGCCGGCGGAACACCTCGGCATAGTGGGACTTGAGGTCGGCACGGCCGGTGTCCAGAAGCTTGATCTCGGACAGATATTCCTCCGCCCGTGCCAGGCGGGACTGGGCGCGGCGCACCCTGATCTCGGCCTCGACCACCGTCTCCCGGCTGAGGAGCGGGTTGCGGATCTTCGTGAGCACACCCGTCCCATCGACCCTGCGCCCCACCTCGATCGGCACGGCAGCCAGCTGCCCCCGATCGGGGCGGTCGCGACACGGGACCAGGTGGTGACGGCCGCGTCGCGAACGACGATCGACTGCAGGTAAGGCCCGAGCATCCACGCCGCGTAGAGGAGGAAGAGCAGTGCGGCGACCGGATAGAGCCAGACGGGGTTGCGGCGCGATTGCGTCTCACCGTCCGGAGCCGCCCTGGCGACACCGATTTGCACGGCTTCTGCCGCACTCGCCTCGTCGGCACACTCGCGCAGCAAGGTGGCACTGCCCACCTCGATGCGGCGCGCAGCGAAGTCCGGCCCAGGAGGATCGGTCACGGACGACCTCCACCATCCCTCGCGATCCATTGAGATTGCCGCAGGTCAGGATGGCTGTGACATTTCGCACATCAGCGCAGTTCCACGGTGGTTTCGGTGCCGATTTGCCGGATGGTGCCGCCATGCTCGCCATGGTCCTCGACGCTCCTGGCCGACCACTACGCCCGACCGCCCTGCCCGATCCGATGCCCGGACGCGGCCAGGTCCTCGTCCGCGTGCGCGCCTGCGCGGTCTGCCGCACCGATCTGCACGTGGTCGACGGCGAGCTGCCGCACCCCAAGCTGCCGCTGATCCCGGGTCACGAGATCGTCGGCGAGGTGCTGGCCTGCGGCCCCGGCCCGGCCGCGTTCGCACCCGGCAGCCGCGTCGGCATCCCGTGGCTCGGCCACACCTGCGGGACCTGCCCCTATTGTCGGGACGGCCGCGAGAACCTGTGCGACGCACCGGGCTTCACCGGCTACACGCTGGATGGCGGCTATGCCGAGCTGACCGTGGCCGATGCCGCCTACTGCTTTCCGCTGCCGCAGGGCTATGGCGACCTGGAGGCCGCGCCCCTGCTCTGCGCCGGGCTGATCGGCTTTCGCACCCTGCGCATGGCCGGCGACCCGCGCCGCCTCGGCATCTGGGGGTTCGGCGCCGCAGCCCACATCGTGGCCCAGGTGGCGCGTCACGAAGGCCGCGAGCTCTACGCCTTCACGCGCCCCGGCGACCGGGCGGCCCAGGACTTCGCCCGCGACATGGGGGCCTGTTGGGCCGGCGACGCGGATGCCCTGTCGCCGATGGAGCTAGACGCCGCCCTGATCTTCGCACCCGTCGGCGGCCTCGTGCCCCTCGCCCTGGCAGCCGTCCGCAAGGGCGGCGTCGTGGTTTCCGGCGGCATCCACATGAGCGACATCCCGAGCTTCCCCTATCGCCTGCTCTGGGGGGAGCGCGTCGTGCGCTCGGTCGCCAACCTGACCCGCCAGGACGCGGTCGATTTCCTGGCCCTGGCCGGCCGGACGCCGATCCGCACCGAGGTCACGCCCTATCCGCTCGCCCGTGCCAACGAGGCACTGGCTGATCTGCGCCAGGGCCGTCTCCAGGGTGCGGCGGTGCTGGTGCCATGAGCCGGCGCATCGGCCGCGGCCTCAGCTCCGCGCGCCGCCGCCCGTGACCAGATCGATCAGCCACTCCAGCCCGTTCTCCGGCTCCGGCTTCTTCAACGGCGTCGGCGGCGGGCCGGCGGGCTTGGGCGTCGCCAGCATGGCCTCCTTCCAGATCCGGGCCGGCAGGTCGCCGCCATGGACGCCCTTCATCGGGCGATTGTCGTCGTTGCCGAGCCAGACCCCGGCGATCCAGCTGCCGGCGTAGCCGACGAACCAGGCATCGCGGCCGTCCTGGCTGGTGCCGGTCTTGCCGGCGGCGACGCGGTCGGGCAGGCGGGCGGCGCGCCCGGTGCCGTCGCTCACCACCGCGGTCAGCAGCTGCTGCATGCCGGCGGCGGCCGCGGCGGGCACCACCCTGACCTCCGTCGGCACATGGCGGTAGAGCGCCTTGCCGGCCTCGTCCTCGACGCTGGTCACGCCGAAGAGCGGCCGGCGGATGCCGCCGGTGGCGAAGGGCAGGTAGGCGCCGGTCAGCTCGAGCAGGCTGACCTCCGAGGTGCCGAGCGCGATCGAGGGCACCGGCTGCATGGCGGACACCACGCCGAGCTCGCGTGCCTTGGCGGCGACGCGCGCGGGGCCGACCGTCTGGGCAAGGCGGACGGCGGCGGTGTTGACCGAATCGGCGAACGCCTCGGTCAGCGTGATCTGGCCGCGGAAACGCCGGTCGACGTTCTCCGGCCGCCAGCCGGCGAGCTGCAGCGGGCGGTCGTCGATGGTGTTGCCCGGCAGCCAGCCGGCCTCGAGCGCGGTGACGTAGACGAACGGCTTGAACGCCGAGCCGGGCTGGCGACGGGCGGCGACCGCCCGGTTGAACGGCCCGTCCGCGTGGTCGCGGCCGCCGACCATGGCGCGCACCGCACCCGAAGCGTCGAGCATCACCACCGCCGCCTCGTCGACCCGGTTCCTGGTCGCTGCCTCCTGCAGCGTATGCTCGACCGCCTGCTCGGCCGCGCGCTGGGCACGTCGGTCGAGCGTGGTGCGGACGACCAGGTTCTCGCCCGGCTTGCCCAGATGGTCGGTCAGGCCGTCGAGCACCCAGTCGACGAACCAGGCGCCGAGCGCCTCGGCCTCGGGCGCCAGCCTCGCCGGCTTGGCGCGGGCCGCCTGAGCCTGGGCCGGGGTGACGAAGCCCTCGGCCTCCATCCGCGCCAGGACCACGCCCGCCCGCTGGCGCGCTGCAGCGAGATTGCTGGTCGGCGCCAGTGCCGAAGGGGCCTTGAGCAGGCCCGCCAGCATCGCCGCCTCGGCCAGGGTCAGATCGGCCGCCGGCTTGGCGAAATAGCGGCGCGACGCCGCTTCGGCACCGTAGGCGCCGGCGCCGAGATAGGCCCGGTTCAGGTAGAGGGTGAGGATCTCGTTCTTGCTCAGCCGCGCCTCCAGCCAGAGGGCGAGCGCCAGCTCCTGCACCTTGCGCCCGAGCGAGCGCTCGGGCGTGAGATAGAGGTTCTTGGCGAGCTGCTGCGTGATCGTGCTGCCGCCGGCGACGACCTCGCCCGCGCGCAGATTGTCGAGCGCCGCGCGCGCGAGGCCGACCGGATCGATGCCGACATGATGGAAGAAGCGCCGGTCCTCGGTCGCCACGACCGCATCGACCAGCCAGGGCGAGATCTCGCTCAGCGGCACGACCCCGCCCCCGCCGCCGCGCACGGCGATCGGCACACCGTCGGCCGCAAGCACCGTGACCTTGGCCTCCGCGCTGTCGGCGAACAGCTCGCCGGTGTCGGGCAGCCTGGGCGCCATGGCCACGAACAGGACGACCCACGCCACCAGGCCGGTCAGCACGAGGGCGGGCAGACGGCCGATCAGCCGGCGGGCCAAGCCACGCCGCGGTCGCGGCGGAATGGGGCGGCGGACCTTGGCGGGCAAGGCGGTCCGATCCTGCGCGTGTCCGTGGCACCGTGCGCACGGGACACTGGAGTGTACGCCCGACCGACAGCACACCGCGAAGGAAATGGGGCGGAGACGGGAGCCGGTCGGCAGACAGGCCGCCCCACCTGTTGGCGCGTCGGCATATCTGGCATGGTCGCTTTCGCTGCACGCGCTTGCCCGCCGCGGCTGTATGGACGTGCAACCCAAGCTCAGGCGCCGACCCGGCGACAGACCGTGCAGATCGCTACTACCTTCAACCAGCCTGCCGCCGCAGGATGCATCGGGCTGCTTCTCGCAGGAGGGCGGGCGCGGCGCATGGGAGGCGGCGACAAGTGCCTGCGTCCGCTCGGCGGGCGGCCGCTGCTGGCCCATGCGATCGACCGCGCCCGACCGCAGGTCGACACGCTCGTCCTCAGCGCCAACGGCGATCCCGAGCGGTTCGCATCGTTCGGTCTGCCGGTGGTAGCCGACCCCCTGCCGGACTATGCGGGCCCGCTCGCCGGCATCCTGGCGGGCCTCGACTGGGCGGCACGGCTACGGCCGATGCCGCGCTGGGTACTGAGCATCGCCACCGACACTCTTTCTTTCCGCGCGACCTGGGGGCGCGGCTGCTCGAGGCGGTGACGGACCGGAATACGGATCTCGCCTGTGCGGCGAGCGACGGGCGCGCCCACCCGGTCTTCGGGCTCTGGCCGGTGGCTCTGCGCGAGGAGCTGCGCCACGCGCTGACACACGAGAGCCTGCGCCGGGTCGATCTCTGGACCGCGCGCTACCGATTGGCAACGGTGGCGTTCCCGGCTGCACCGTTCGACCCGTTCTTCAACGCCAATCGCCCCGAGGATCTGGTCGAGGCGGAGCGGCTGCTCGATCATGGCTGAGCAGCAGGATTCGCGCGCCGGCCTGATCATGGCCGCAACGGCCTTCACGCTGTGGGGCGTCTATCCGTTCTATTTCAAGGCGCTGGGCCACGTGCCGCCGCTGGAGATCGTGGCGCACCGGATCCTCTGGTCCACCCTGCTCCTGGCACCGCTGATCCAGGCGCGCCGGGCGTGGCAATCGGTGCTCGCCGTCCTGTTCGACCGGCAGCTGCGCTGGGGGCTCGCCGCGTCCACCCTGCTGATCGCGTCCAACTGGTTCGCCTACGTGCTCGCGGTCACCAGCGGCAACGTGCTGGATGCCAGCCTGGGCTATTTCCTATGCCCGCTGGTCAACGTGGCGCTCGGGGTCGCGTTCCTGAAAGAACGGTTGAGCCAGCGGCAGACCGCCGCCGTGGCATTGGCCGCCGCAGCGGTCCTGATGCTGATCGTCGCGCTCGGGGTCGTGCCGAAGACGGCGCTCTTCCTCGCCATCTCCTTCGGGCTCTACGGGCTCGTGCGCAAGCGGCTGCCCGTCGACCCGGCCACGGCGCTGTTCCTCGAATGCGCGTTGCTGATCCCTGCCGGCATGGCGATCACGCTCTGGCTCGCGGCCGCAGGCGACCTGCGGACCCTGGACGGCGATCCCTGGACCCTGCTGCTGCTCATGCTGTCGGGATTCGTGACCGTCGTGCCGCTTCTCCTGTTCGGCATGGGCGCCAAGCGCCTGCGCCTCTCGACCATCGGCGTCCTGCAGTATATCGCGCCGTCGATGTTGTTCATCGAAGGCGTGCTCTGGTTCGGCGAGCCCTTGAACCCTTGGCGCCTCGCGGCGTTCATCATGATCTGGGGTGCGCTGGTCATCTACAGCCTGGAGGGCGTGATGGCGCCCCGCCGCGCGTCATGAGGTCGGCACCGCTCCCCGCAACGACGAGGTTCTGACATGACCAACCCGTTCCTGAGCATGTGGCTCAGCGCCTTCAACAGCGCCGCCGGCGCGGCCCGCGGCTACGCGGCCGCCGAGATGCAGAGACAGCAGCAGGCGCTATGGCGCGAGATGACCCGGCAGGCCACGGACTTCTGGACAGGGGCGTGGATGCTGCGGGCCGGGCGGAGCGAGACAGGCGCTCATCCTCGGCGCCGTTGACGCTCAGGCAGGTCCCTGCCCCATCGCCCCTTAGGCGGCACCGATCCTCAAAACCACGATTTCGGCTGAGCATCTCCTCGCCGTGACGCTCGACTTGCCGCAACACGCCGGCCGATTGCCCCGACCACTACCCGAACGTCGGGATGGCGGGGCCTCGCTGCGCCAATCGCGGCAAGATCACTAGAGCTTGCTGGGCTGGCACGTGGCGGTCGCCCCTGCCAACCGGCCGCACAGGGCGACAGCCGACTCCTCGTTGGCCAGCGGCCCTACCAGCATGGGCCCCGGTGCGGCGCCGGCGCCGGCGAGAAGCTCCGTACCGCCCAGGTCGGCACCGTGCTCGGCCCGCAGCCGCCGCCAGCTCTCGGCCGCCGCGGCCGGAGCGAGGGTGCCGAGGTCGACGAACCAGTCTCCCGCCGAGGTCCCGGAAAGGCCGGCCTCGCCCAGAATCGGCACCAGGGGCGTCGGCGCGCCGGGACCGCTCGCGGGAGCGGTCGGCTGGGCGGCCGGCGGAGCGATCTGGTCGGTCGTGGGCGGCGTCGCGCGGCGCACGGACTTGCTCTTGCGCGTCAGCCGCGGCTCGGTGAGGACCGGATCGTTCTCGGGCGCCAGTGCCAGCGCGCGCAGGTTCGGCGCCGGCATGCCACGCAGCGCGGCGAAATAGGCGAGATTGTTGGCCAGCTCCTCGCCGCCGAGATCGATCCGGCTGATGCGCTCGGCGGCCGCCATGTCGCCCTCGAGGCCATAGACCAGGGCGAGGTTCTGGCGCGAGCGGCGCGTGGCGTTCGGTCCCTCCGCCACCGGCCGGAGAAGGTCCAGGGCCTCGCCGAACCGGTCCTGCAGGGCGAGCGACAGCGCCAGATTGTTGCGCACCGATTCTGCGCCGGGCATCACCGTCAGCGCTTGGCGATAGGTGGCCTCCGCGGCGGCGTGGTCGCCCAGCAGATCCTGCGCGACGCCCAGCGCGTTGATCGCCGCGACGTTGGTCGGGGTCGCGGCGACGATGGTCCGTAGCTGCTCTGCCGCCACCTCCGGCCGGTTGATGCCGATCATCGCGCGCGCGTAGCCGTAACGGGCTTCCGGCGACTTGGGCTCGATCTGCATCGCGCGCTCGAACGCGCGCGTCGCCTCGAGGTCGCGGCCGACGACCAGCAGGGCCTCGCCCAGGCCGAGTGCCGCCGGCAGGCTGCCGCCGTCGGTGAGCGTGGCCTCCTGGAACAGGCCCACCGCCGTCTCGGAGTCGCCGCTGCGCAGCGCGGTATCGGCGATCCGCGAGAGGCTGACGGCACGGGCACGGGCATCCGAGCCTGCCGGACCTTCGGGCGGCCCATCGGGCAGGACCGGTCCTTTCGGCACGCCGCCGCACCCTGCCAGGGCCAGGGCCAAGGCCAGTGCCAACACGGGGACAGGCAGGGTCGGCACGCCCATCGCGGACTCCAGGACCATTCGACGCTGGCCCTACCATCGCGGCCAACCCTTAGGTTCTGGTTAATGCGGCGGCACGTTCAGCACTCGGTGATCTTGCCGAGCAGCACGCGCCGCGCCGCGCCGGTAACCTCGGGCACGTTGCCGGGCACGCCGTCCACGCGCGCGGATGCCAGCAGGGCGAAGGCGATGGCTTCCTTGTAATCCGCTGACAGGCCGCGCGCGTCGCTGGCGACCACCGGCACCGGTGCCATAGCCGCCGCGAGGCGCCGCATGAGGTCCGGATTGCGCACCCCACCCCCGCTGGCGACCAGCTCGACGGCGGGCAGCAGCGGCGCGACATGGTCACGATAGGCCGCAGCCACCGCCTGGGCCGTGAGCTCGCTGACCGTGGCGAAGAGGCCGCACCAGGCCCGGTCGTCCGCTGGAGCCGCCCGCGCCAACAGCGCCTCGCAGAACTCCGGCCCATACTGCTCCTGACCGAAGGAGCGCGGCGGCGGCGCGTGCAGTGCCGGGTCGGCCAGCAGCTCGGCCAGCAGCACCCGGTCGACCTCGCCCGCTGCGGCCCATCGCCCGTCGCGGTCGCAGCTCTCCCGGCCATCGGTCCTGCGCCGGGCGAGCTCGTCGAGGATCATGTTGCCCGGCCCGCAGTCGAAGCCGATCAGCGGCCGCTGCGGCTGCTCGCGCGGGGGAATTGCCGTCAGGTTGGTGATGCCGCCGATGTTCAGCGCCACGACAGCGGCACGGGGCCGCGCCAGCAGCCAGCGATCGACGATCGGCACCAGCGGCGCACCGCAGCCGCCGGCCGCGATGTCGTTCTGACGGAAGTCGGAAACCACCGGGCAGCCCAGCCTCTCGGCGAGGACGGCGGCCTCGCCCAGCTGCAGCGTCGTATATCCGTGCTCGTGCGCGATCGTCTGGCCGTGGCTGCCCACCAAATCGAGGCCGATCCCCGCCTCGCGCGCGACCTCCTCGGCCGCCGCCGCGAACGCCTCGCCGACCAGCCGGTTGAGCCGCGCCAATTCCAGAGCACCCGCGCCATGGGCCGCCCGCAGCCGCGCCGCCACTTCCGGGGACCAGGGCACCGTCCGGGCACCCAGCAGCTCCAGCAACCGCGGCTCGCCTGAACCGATCCGGCAGACGGCGACGTCGATCCCGTCCATCGAGGTGCCGCTGATCAGGCCCGCCACCACGCGCGTCGGCGCGACGCGCACCTCGTCCAAGCGAACGCGCGACATCGCCGGTGCGCCGCTCACAGGGTGCCCGGGAACGAGCCACCATCGATCAGCAGGTTCTGCCCAGTGATGTAGCCGGCCTGCTGCGAGCACAGAAAGGCGCAGTACTGGCCGAACTCGGCCGGATCGCCGAAGCGGCCGGCGGGCACGGCGGTGATGGCGGCGCGCTCGGCTTCGGCCTCGCTCACCCCGCGCCGCTTGGCGTTTCCGGCGATGTTTGCGCGCAGCCGGTCGGTCGCGAACCGGCCCGGAAGCAGATTGTTGATGGTGACACCCGTGCCGGCGACCTGCCGTGCCGCGCCGGCGACGAAGCCGGTGAGCCCGGCGCGGGCGCCGTTGGATAGGCCGAGCTCGGCGATCGGTGCCTTCACCGCCGCCGAGGTGATGTTGACGATCCGGCCGAAGCCGCGCGCGCCCATGCCGTCGACGGTGGCGCGGATCAGCGCGATCGGCGCCAGCATGTTGGCGCGCAGTGCGGCAAGCCACGCTTCCTCGCCCCAGTCGCGGAAGTCGCCGGGCGGCGGGCCGCCGGCATTGTTGACCAGGATGTCGGGCTCTGAGCAGGCGGCCAGGAGCGCCGCGCGCCCGGCCTCGGTGGCGACGTCCCCGGCAACGACCGTGACGGTGACGCCGTGAGCGGACCGGATCGCCGCCGCCGTGGCCTCGAGCGCCTCACTGCCGCGCGCGTTGATCACGAGGTCGACCCCGTTCTCGGCCAAGGCCATGGCGCAGGCCCGCCCGAGCCCCTTGCTAGCCGCGCAGACGATCGCCCGCTTCCCGCCGATGCCCAGATCCATGGTCAGCCCTCCTCCAGATTCGGTACGGCGGCCAGCTCGTCCAATACGGCGCGGGCGAGTGGCATGGTGATCGGGCGCCGCGCCCGCAGCGACGCGCGATCCAGCTCCCGCACCAGGGCGCGCGCGGCCGCAAACGAGCGCTCCATGCGGCGGACGAGATACGTCACCACCTCGAGATCGGTGCGGATCTGCCGGTCGGCGAGCTGCTTGACCAGAAGGGCCCCCAACAGGCCGTCGTCGGGCGGCTCGATCCGGACCGACCAGGCGCTCAGCAGTCGCGAGCGCAAGTCGGGCAACATCAGCCCCCATCCGGCCACCGGCTGCGGTGCCGTCAGCAGCATGCTGCCACCCGCGCCGATCACGCGGTTCCACAAGTGAAACAGCTGAGGCTCGTCGGCAACCTCATGCGCGTCGTCGACCACACAGGCGGTTGCCGAACCCACACGCACCAGGGGCTGCGCCGGTCCCCACAGATCCGGGCCGCGCAGGAACACGGCACCGGCGCGATCGCCCCAGATCCGGGCGAGGTGGCTCTTGCCGCTGGCGGTCGGGCCAAGCAGCAGGCAGGCGCCACCGGGCCAGTCGGGCCAACGCAGGACCGCCCCGAATGCCGCTCGATTCGGGTCGGCCGGCAGAAAATCGCTGAGACGATCACCATCGTCGTGCGGCAGATCCAGCGCAAGCTGCGTCACCGGCATCTGCGAGTGGTCCCCGGTCCGGCTCACTGAGGCGCGCGCGCGGAAACCCAAATGCGACTCGCGGCCCGCAGGTAGGCCACAGCCGACGCGAGGACGGTCACCGCCGTCAGCAGCAGCAGCGGCGTGAGCCAAGCGGCGAGCTGCGGCAGCACCGACAGCTGCGCCAGGACGGCGCCGCCGAGCAGGATCTGCATCAGGGTGGAGGCCTTGCCGACCAGCAGCGGCTCGACGCGGAAGCGGCCGTGGACGCAGCGCAGCACCAGCGTGCCGACGACGATCAGCACATCGCGCGCCAGGATGAGAGCGACGATCCAGACCGGCAGATGTCCCGTCAGCGCCAGCGTGAGGAACAGGCTGGCCATCAATACCTTGTCGGCGACCGGGTCGAGCACCGTGCCGAACTGCGTGATGCCGCCGAAGCGCTTGGCGACGAAGCCGTCGAGCCCGTCGGAGAGCGCGGCGACCAGGAACAGGCCTGCCGCCTCGGGAAAAGCACCGGCGCGGACCAGCAGAACGAGCGGCACGGCCGAGCACAGCCGCGCCACCGTCAGGACGTTTGCGAGATGGGCGCCGATCGCACTCAGGGCGTGGCGGCCGGCTCGAGTGGAATCACCGACGGCTCCGCCAGCGCCGCCGCCGGTAGCAACTGCCATCCGTCGGTCTCCTCGCTCAGTGCCAATCCCGCCCGGGCGACCGCCGCCTTCAAGCGCTCGAGATCACCGAGATGGCCGATGGTGACCTTGGCCCTGCTCTGCGTGAATGATTCCACGGACACGTAGCGTATCTCGGGCAGATCATTCAGCTCGCGCTTTATCTGCACCCAGCTGCCGAGACCGGCAAGCGGCACCGTCGCATCGATCGTGGACACCGCCGCGGCCTGCTGCGCCGTACGCTGCTTCCAGTCGTTCTCGATCGCCACGATCGCGTCGGCGACCACCGGCTTCAGCACCTCGCCCGGATCGGTCCCGGGAGGCATCTCGACGGTGTGCTCAAAGATAGGTTTGCCCCAGTCGTCTGAGGTCCGCAGCTCGACGGCGACCGCTCCAGACAGATCGGGCTCCGCTGCAGTAGCGGTCGCCACAACTGTCGTCAGGGCTCCATATCGCGTTGCCAGCGTCTCGAGCGTCGCAGGATCACCCGCGGCCAGCGCTTCGGGCGTCGCCGCCGCGATGTCGGCCAGGTCGCCCAGCGGCAGGGTCACGTTGATCACGGTGGCGGAGTCGATTCCCGCCAGCCAAGCCGACCGCCAGGCACTGGTCTCTGCCCAGACGTCCGGCCGACCGGCGACGACGGTGAGCGGGACGACCAGGATCGGGTCCGATCGCCGGGTTACGAACGGTATGCCGGCAGACGACAGCAGTCCCCGCACGCGGCCCGCGACGTAGCTGACATTGATGACGCCGAGATATTGGTTGGGTCCGACGCGTTCCTGGGCGATCTCGAAGCTGTTGACGTACTGCTCGATCGGCACGCCGGCCACGTCGGGCAGACGACCGTGATCGGCGGGCGAGGTCAGCCTCTGCATCAGGCGGACCAGACCCTCACGCTGGCCCGCCGCGAGCGCCGCGTCGCGCGCGGCGACACCGCTGTCGCCGGTGGCATCGACGGCAACGCTGTCGATGCGGTAGATGTCCGCGGCGCGCGCGGGCGCCGGTAGCCAAAGCAGTGCGGCCAGCGCGCACGCGACCGCGACCCATTCCAACCCCTGCCGAGCCAAGTTGCGCATCGCGAGGCCACTCGGTAAGCGTTTCCAGCGCCCGTCCATCTGGCGCCATGCGTCACCTAGCGACCTGGGCATGACGACTCAAGCAACACCCCGCAGCGGACGATACGCGGAGGCCGGCGTCGACATCGATCGCGGCTCGCAGCTGGTCGACCGGATCGGGCCGATCGCCCGGTCCACGGCCCGGCCCGGAGCGATGCCGAGCCTGGGCGGCTTCGGCGGCCTGTTCGATCTCGCGCAGTGCGGGTTCACGGACCCGCTGCTGGTCGCGGCCACCGACGGGGTGGGAACGAAGGTGCTCCTGGCCGCCGAGGCCGGTCTGCTGCACGGCGTCGGCATCGACCTCGTCGCGATGTGCGTCAACGACCTCGTCGTCCAGGGCGCGCAGCCGCTGTTCTTCCTCGACTATTTCGCCACCGGCGCGCTCGAGCCCGGCGCTGCCGCCGAGGTGATCGCGGGCATCGGGGCGGGCTGCCGCGACGCCGGCTGCGCCCTGATCGGCGGCGAGACCGCCGAGATGCCGGGTCTCTACCGCCCGGGCGAGTTCGACCTCGCCGGGTTCGCGGTCGGCGCGGTCGAGCGCGACAGTCTGCTGCCACGGACGGAGCGGATCGAGCCGGGCGACGTGGTGCTCGGCCTCGCCTCCTCGGGCGTGCACGCCAACGGCTTCTCGCTGGTGCGGCTGGTCCTGCGGGAACAGGGCCTCGGAATGAGCGACCCGTGCCCGTGGGACGAAGCACGGTCGCTCGGCGAGACGCTGCTCGCCCCGACCCGGATCTATGTCCGCAGCTGCCTCGCCGCCATCGCGGCGGGCGGCGTCAAGGCGCTTGCGCACATCACCGGCGGCGGGCTGATCGAGAACCCGCCGCGCGTGCTCGGACCCGGGCACGCGCTGCGCCTGCGGCTCGACGCCTGGGAGCTGCCCGCGGAATTCGCCTGGCTCGCCGGCGCCGGCAGGCTCGACCGGCACGAGCTGCTGCGCACCTTCAATTGCGGGATCGGCATGATCCTTGTCGTGGCACCGGAGAGTGTGGCGGCCTGCCGCTCGGCGCTCGAGGCATGCGGCGAGACGGTGCGGGTGGTCGGCGAGATCGCTGCCGTCGACGACGGCCCGCGCGTCGAGCTGGTCGGACAGGCGAGCGGATGGCCCGGCGGCGCGTCGCGGTCCTGATCTCCGGCGGCGGGTCGAACCTCCAGGCGCTGATCGACCATGCCGCGGACTCCCACTATGAAGTCGTGCTCACGCTCAGCAACGAGCCGGCAGCTTTCGGGCTGGAGCGCGCGTGTCGTGCCGGTGTCGCGACGCGAACCGTCTGCCATCGCGACTTCGCGGATCGGCCGAGCTTCGAGCGCGCGATCGACGGGATCCTGGAAGAAGCGCAGCCGGACCTGATCTGCCTCGCCGGCTTCATGCGCATCCTCACCCCAACCTTCGTCGCCCGCTGGCAGAACCGGCTGGTGAACATCCACCCTTCCCTGCTCCCCGCGTTTCGCGGCCTCCACACCCACGAGCGAGCGCTGGCAGCGGGCGTGCGCGTCCATGGCTGCACCGTGCATCTGGTCCGGCCCGAGCTCGACGACGGGCCGATCATCACTCAGGGCGTGGTGCCGGTCCTCGCCGGTGACGACGCCCAGTCGCTCGCATCACGCGTGCTCGAGGTCGAGCACCGGTGCTATCCGCTGGCCGTCGACGCGCTCGCCTCCGGGGCGTTGCGGGTCGAGGATGGGCTCGTGGTCGGCGACGCCCAGCGGCTCGTGCTTCATCCTTCGCTCGACGGCCGCTGAGCCGTGCGCCGGATCGCCGCCGCCGACTGGTTCCGGGTCCGGCCGCTGGCCGACGGCGTGACCTGGATCGACGAGCCCCATGTGCGCGAGTTCTATCGCTGCAACATCTGGCACCTGCGTGGGCGCGACCGCGACCTGCTGGTCGATTCCGGCTGGGGTGTGGTCAGCCTGCGCGAGCAGATCCCGCTGGTGACCGAGCGGCCGTTGATCGCGGTCGCGAGCCATACCCATTTCGACCATATCGCCGGGCACCACGAGTTCGCCGAGCGCTGGGTGCATCGGGCGGAAGCGGCCATCCTGGCCCATCCCACGCGCCTCGCCACCCTGGCCGACCCCTACGCCACCGACGAGGCGTTCGAGGCGCTGCCGCCCCTGCCCTACGCCTCGGCCACCTACTGCCCGAAGGCGGCGCCGGCCGTGCGCCTGCTGGAGGACGGCGACGTGGTCGATCTGGGCGACCGGGTGCTCGAGGTGCTCCACACGCCCGGCCACTCGCCCGGCGGCATCGCGCTGTTCGAGCATGCGACCGGCATCCTGTTCTCGGGCGACATCGTCTATGATGGCCCGCTGATCGAGGACTGTCCGGGCGCCGATCCCGCCGACTATGTCCGCAGCATGCGGCGCCTGCTGGAGCTGCCGGTGCGGATCATGCACGGTGGCCATTTCCCGAGCGGCTCCGGCGAGCGGATGCGCGTCATCGTGGCGAAATGGCTGCGCACCCACGACGCGTGAGGGCGGGTCAGCCGGCCAGAACCGCCACGCTTTCGGGTCGAGCCCACAAGGACAACGGCTCGCCGATCTGCGGGGCCGACGACGGCGGCAGCTCGACCAGCAGCCGGCCCCCATCCGCGACATGCTCCGTCAACACGCGCCAATGGCTGCCCAGGAACATGGTTTCCGCCACGACCGCCTCGCCGATCGGCCAGACGGACGGTGGCGCGACGCCGCACTCGATCTGCTCCGGCCGGATCGCAACCGTGACGTTGCCCGGGCCGGAGAAAACCGGCACGTCGCCGTACCGCGTGCGGATGCCGCTCGTGCCGGCAGTGCCCTCGATCAGGTTGCTGTCGCCGAGGAAGGTCGCGGCGAAGCGGGTGCGCGGGCGGAGATAGACCCGGTCCGGCGGCCCCTGGTCCTCGATCCGGCCGCCGTTCATGACCACCAGCAGGTCGGCCAGCGCCATCGCCTCCTCCTGGTCGTGGGTGACGTGGACGAAGGTGGTGCCGACCCGCCGCTGCAGGGCCTTCAGCTCGCCCTGGACCTGCCGGCGCAGGGCGACGTCCAGCGCCCCCAAAGGCTCGTCGAGCAGCAGCACCGCCGGCTCGACCGCCAGTGCGCGAGCCAGCGCCACCCGCTGCCGCTGGCCGCCGGACAGCTCGTGGATGCGGCGGCGGCCGTAACCGTCGAGGCCGACCAGGGCGAGCACCGCCTCGATCCGTGCGGCGCGCTCCCCGCGCGGCACCCGCCGCATCGCCAGCCCGAAGCCGACATTGCCGGCGACGGAAAGATGCGGGAACAGCGCGTAGTCCTGGAACACGGTGGCGGTCGGGCGCCGCGCCGGCGGCACCGCCGTGACGTCGGCACCGTCGATCAGGACCGTGCCCCCGGTGGGCAAGAGGAAGCCGCCGAGTATCGAGAGCAGCGTGGTCTTGCCGCTGCCCGAGGGACCCAGCAGGACGACATAGGCCCCGGCCGCCACGGCGAGGTCCACGGCCGCCAGCGCCTGGACCGAATCGAAGCGCTGCTCGATGGCGCGCAGCTCGAGCGAGGCGCTCACGCCGGCCGCCGGCGCAGCAGAACCAGCTCGACCAGCAGGACGAGCAGGATCGAGACGCCGAACACCAGCGAGCCCACGGCGTTGGTGGCCGGATTGAGGCCGGTGCGCAAAGCGCTCCAGATCTCGACCGGCAGGGTGACGTCGAAGCGGGTGAGCAGGAAGGCGATGATGAACTCGTCCCAGGACAGCGTGAAGGCGAGGAAGAAGGCGGCGAACAGCGCCGGCCACAGCATCGGCACGGTGACCAGCAGCAGCACCTGCCACTCGGCGGCACCCAGGTCGCGCGCGGCCCGCTCGATGCGCGCCTGGGGCTCGTTCATCTGCGCATGGAGGATCGCGAAGCACAGCGGCAGGTTGATCACGACATGGCCGATGCCGACAGCCAGCAGCGAGCGCGGCAGGCCCAGCGCGTTGAAGGTGGCGAGCAGGCCCAGGCCGATGATCAGGTAGGAGACGGTCAAGGGCGCCAGCAGCAGCCCATGGATGGCACCGGCCCAGCGCGGCGGGTCACGGGCAAGGCCATAGGCGGCAAGAAAGCCCAGGGCCGTCGCCGCAAGCGAAGACAGCAGCCCGACCAGCAGCGAGTGCGCGAGCCCGCCAAGCAGCCGCCCGTCCTGCAGCACGTCCGCGTACCAGCGCAGCGACGGCCCGGTGAACGGCGGCACCGGCAGGGTCGAGGCCTGAAACGAGAACAGGACCAGCACCGCCACCGGCAGGAAGATGAACAGATACGCCAGCGCCAGATAGGCAGCCGAGATCAGGATCGCGCTACGGCTGCCACCGGGGCCGGCTGCGGTCATGGCGCTCCGACGTTCGCCCTTTCGGCCGCCTCGACATAGGCGGTTCCGTCCTCGGGCAGGATG
Source organism: Geminicoccaceae bacterium (assembly GCA_046349415.1). GTDB lineage: Bacteria > Pseudomonadota > Alphaproteobacteria > Geminicoccales > Geminicoccaceae > Benzoatithermus. The sequence continues at coordinate 24,059 of JAXMCJ010000044.1, read as the reverse complement.
TAGCGCCGTGCGACCAGATCATCCACCGCCGCCTTCACCGCACCGACATAAGCGGCGTGGGTCGGGTACAGCGCCTTCACCTTGTCCGGCGGGAACGGCGTGAAGGTGCCGCCGAGGGCGAGGAAGAAATTGTCGGCGTGCTCGGAGGCGAGGCCGCCATAGCGCCCGAGCGGAGCGCCCGCCGGACGCCCGTCCGAGGTTACGCCGGCCATGTGCGGCAGCCGCAGGCCGCCCAGGGCGTTGCCGTCGCCATCGACCGCCAGCGGGACGATCTCGATGTCGTTGAGCTTGGTCGGCGCCGCATCGCTCAGCTCCAGAGCGATGCTGGGCGGCGGCTCCGTGCCGTCGAGCCAGGCCTCGATGTTCGCCAGCGCCGCGCGCATCACCGGCTCGAAGCCGATGGGATTCTGCTCGGGCAGGCCGCGGCCGCGGAAGTCGTTGATGGTGGCCGGGATATGGGACACGCCGGCGACCTCGATGAACCGGTAGTCCGGGTTCTCGCCGCGCTCCCAGCCGCCGGCCATCTGCGCGTCGCCCTCTGCCAGCACCGAGATCACCTTACCCCCGTCCGCGAGCGGCCCCTCGCAGCCGTCCCAGGACAGCGTCGCCACCCGGAAGCAGGCGCCGCCGGCGCCGCCGACGATCGCCGCGTCGAACACCGGCGTCCCGCCGGCGCTGTTGTGATGCGAGAAATAGAAGTCGCGCAGGACGGCGCCAGTCTGGGAGAAGCCGAAGGCGACCACCTTCAGTCGGCCCGCCTCATCAGCCATGCCGAGATGGCGACGCGGCGCGCGAGCGAGCTCGGCGGCGTCCGCCAGGATCGTATAGCCGTCGGCCGGCTGCGCGATCATGCCGGCGCCCAACGCCTCGGCCGCTCCCTTGTCCCAGAGCACGCCGACATAGGCGTGGCCGGTGCCGAACAGATAGTCGTCGCCGATATGGTGGCGCGCGAGCGGCAGCGGGTCCGGGCCGAGCACGCTGTCCTTGCCGACGGCCACCGTGTTGAGCACGTCCACGACCGAGAAGCCGTTGCCGTCGGAGAGGTTGGCGGGCAGCAACACCGTCACCGGCACCGAATATCCGCCGCCCGGGGCCGTGCCTTCCATCCGTCCGTCGTAGCGCTGATAGGGGCGGCCGCGGAAGCTGCCCGCGTCGGTGGTCGAGGAGACCCTCACGGCGCTGATCGCAGCCTGGGCGACATTGCTCGTCCCGCACAACAGGCCCAGCAAGCAGACCGAAGTCGAAAAACAATGGATTGAGCGCATCTTGTGACCTTTCCGGTAGAAAGGCGTAATCGCGACACATCGCGTTCGAAACACTCTATTTTATACTATCGACTGTCATCGGCCAAGCCTGAGCCAGCGCGCGCAAGCGAGATAGGCGAGGCTGATCACCAGCATCAGGATCAGCGACAGGGCCGCAGCCATGGGAAAGTCCGCCTGGCGGCCGATCTGCAGCATGATCGCCTGCGGCAGCAGCAGCTCGCGGTTGCCGCCCAGGATCTGGGGCGTGATGTAGTCGCCGATGGTGAGCACGAAGGTGAGGAAGGCGCCGACGACGATGCCGGGCGCGCTGAGCGGCAGGGTCACGCGCCAGAAGGCCTGCCAGGGCGAGGCGCCGAGATCGGCGGCGGCGCGCAGGCAGCTCGGCGGGATCTGCACCAGGCTGGCATAGATCGTGAGCGTCAGCAGCATGGTGAAGAAATGGACGAAGCCGATCACCGTGCCGGTGCGGTTGCTCACCAGCGGCAGGCCGAGGTCGAGGCCCAAGGCGCGCAGGGCGGACGGCACCACGCCTTCGGGCGAGAGCACCAGCAGCCAGCTGTAGGAGCGGACGAGATAGGAGGTCCAGAACGGCAGGATGGCGAGCAGCAGCGCCACGCGCTGCCAGCGCTGCGGCACGCGGAAGGCGATGATCCATGCCAGCGGATAAGCCAGCACGAGGCTCGCCAGGGTGACCAGCACGGTCACCTCCAGTGAGTTCACCAGCGCCTGGTGGAAATAATCCTTGTCGAGGAAGCGGGCATAGTTGGCGAGCGTCCTGCCGGGCAGCGGCTTGCCAGCGACGCGCTGGCCGAGGCTCTGCACCGCCATGACGGCGAGCGGGACGAGGAAGAACAGGGCGGTGAACAGGAGCGCCGGTGCCGCCAGCGCCAGCCCCGCCCTGCCCCGGCGCATGGCGCTCAGTGCTGCAGGAACTCGGTCCAGACCTCGAGCATCTTGGCGTCGAGCTCGGCGTCCGGGATGAAATAGGGGTAGGACTTGGCGATGAAGCCCGGCTGCTCGTCCCAGCGCAGCACCTGCTTCTGCCCGTCGGTCAGCTCGGCCTTGGCGTTCGCGGGCATGGCCCAGTAGCAGGAGGAGGTGGCGAGCCTGGCCTGGCCTTCGGGGCTCAAGATGTACTTGACGAACTCGGTGGCCAGCTTCTGCTTCTCGCTGGTCGCAAACACGCCGATCGCCTGCATCCACCGGACGCCGCCGTCGTCGGGCAGCACCCAGTCGAGATCGGCGTTCTCCTTGTGCAGCCCGGCCGTCACATACTCCCCGCCGCCCGCGATGATGTCGACCTGCCCGGTGGCGAGTGCCGTCTGCGAGGTGACGACGTCGCCCACCAGCGCCGAGTTCTCCTTGATCTCGAACAGCTTGTCGCGGATCTGCGGCAAGTTGGCCTCGCTGATGTCGGACGGCTTCATGCCGAGCCCGATCGCCACCATGCCCATCAGCGGGATGTAATAGTCGTAGACCGCGATCTTGCCCTTGTACTTGGGGTCCCACAGCACCGGCGTGTGGCGCATGTCGGCGGGATCGACCTTGGCCTTGTTGTAGGCCAGCGTGTTGTAGCCGAATTTCTCCGGCGCGGCGTACATCTTGCCGTCCTTGAAGTGCAGCTGCTCCTGCCGCAGCTCGGGGAAGATGTCCGCCCAGGGGAACTCGGCCTCCGGCAGCGGCGCCAGCAGACCCGCCTCGACGACGCGCGGCACGTCCACGCTGTCGACCACGAACACGTCCCAGTCGCCGGGCCGGCTCTGCTCGATGAGCGCCAGCGCCGTGCCGGTGCCCTCATAGTCCTTGACGTTGACCTTGACGTCGAACTGCTTCTCGAACGGCTCGAGCAGGGCGGGATCGGTGTGATCGCACCAGACCAGCGCGTTCAGCTCCTCGGTCGCCCGTGCCGTTCCGGCCGCAAGGCCGAGCGCAAGGCCCAGCAGCGCCGTCGCTTGCCGCAAGCCAATCACTGCCACCATCCCCGCTCCCCCGACGTCTCAGCCGACGATCTCGGTGCCGGCGAAGAAGAACGCGATCTCGATCGCCGCGTTCTCCGCGCTGTCGGAGCCGTGGACCGAGTTGGCCTCGATGCTTTCGGCGAAGTCCTTGCGAATCGTGCCGGCGGCCGCATTGGCCGGGTTCGTGGCCCCCATCACCTCGCGGTTGCGCGCCACCGCATCCTCGCCCTCGAGCACCTGGACCACCACCGGGCCGCTGGTCATGAACTCGACCAGCGAGCCGAAGAACGGCCGCTCGCGATGCACGCCGTAGAACGCCTCGGCCTGCGCACGGCTGAGCTGCAGCCGCTTCTGGCCGACGATCCGCAGGCCCGATTTCTCGAACCGGTCGTTGATCGCCCCGGTCAGGTTGCGCCGGGTCGCGTCGGGCTTGATGATCGACAGGGTACGCTCGCTGGGCATGGGTCGCATCCGCTGAGGCTCGTTGCAGGGCGCGCGCCTTATAGCGGCGGCAAAGGCGACGCGATAGCCGGGCGATCCTGCATGGGTCAGCAGTTCGGCGGCTCGGTGTCCGCGCGGCGCAGGTCGATGATCAAAGCCAGTTGATTGGCCTGCTCAGGCCATTGTCAGCCATAGCCTCATTCACTCCGCCAGCACGCGCGCCAGCACCTCCGGCTCGCCCTCGGTCGCCCGCAGCAGCGCTCGCGCCCCCGCGGCTGCGCCGGTAGCGAATGGCACTGTCGTCGCTCTTCACGAGTTGCCTCACGGGCGAAGATGATCCGAATTCGATCCTGCGTTCGACAAAGACCACGGTGAGGACCCTGCGACCCGACCGCCCCATTGCCATCGGCCTTGGCACGATCCCATTCGAACTCCTTCGACACAGGCGTATGCTGCGGGTTGCCTGCAGTCGAGCTGCAGCAGTTGGCAGCCGAGGCAATCAACCGGCCGCCTTGACCCATCCCCCGCGCTCGCCCTGCTGCCAGTAGGTGCAGCTGTGCCCAGCGCCTTGCGCCTCGCGCCAACGCTGCCGGGCTCGACCCACCGCATCGGCATCGCCGCCGTCGAACAGATCGAGGCAGCGCGCGAAGCCCGCCAGATCCGGCGCCTCGGCGTCGTCGACGCGAACCAGGATGGTGGCATCGTTCGGGTTCTCGACCTGGGCGGTGAGGTAGATCGGCTGGTCCTCGGCGAACCCGTCCGAACGGGCGCCGTGGGGCAGGAAGCTGTCCTTGCCATAGGTCCACAAGACCCGGTTCAGAAGCTCGATCCGTTCCGGATCGCTGCCCCGCACCACCACCCGGCTGCCAGCGGCGTAGGCCTTCTCCAGCAGCCGCGGCAGCGCCTCGTCGAGCGTGCTGCGCGTCAGGTGATAGAAGCCGATCTCGGTCAAGCGCCGGCTTCGTAGCCGTCGGCCACCAGCCGGTCGAGCAGCCGCACGCCGAAACCGGTGGCACCCTTGCCGGACAGCGGCAGGTCGCGGCTGCTCCAGGCGGTGCCGGCGATGTCGAGATGGGCCCAGGGCGTGTCGCCGACGAACTGCTGGAGGAACACCGCACCGGCCGTGCTGCCGGCCTCCCGGCCACGGCCGACGTTCTTGATGTCGGCGATGTCAGACTTGATGTGCTTCTCGTAGTCCTTGCCGAGCGGCAGGCGCCACAGCAATTCGCCCGTCGCGTCGGCGGCGGCGGTGAGGGCTGCCGCCAGCGCCTCGTCGTTGCTGAACAGCCCGGCCCGCTCGTGGCCCAGGGCGACGATCACGGCGCCGGTGAGCGTGGCGAGGTCGATCACCGCCTTGGGCTTGAAGCGGTCGCAGGTGTAGTAGAGCGCGTCGCACAGGATCAGCCGGCCCTCGGCGTCGGTGTTGATCACCTCGATCGTCTTGCCGGCCATGCTGCGGACCACGTCGCCCGGCCGCTGGGCATTGCTCGAGGGCATGTTCTCGGCCAGGGCCACGACGCCCACCACGTTGGCGCGTGCCTTGCGGCCGGCGAGCGCCGCCATGGCCCCGAATACGGCAGCGGCACCGCCCATGTCGGCCTTCATCTCCTCCATGCCCGCGGCGGGCTTGATCGAGATGCCGCCGGTGTCGAAGCAGATGCCCTTGCCGACCAGTGCCAGCGGCGCCTCGGCACCACCGCCGTTCCAGCGCATGATGGCGATGAACGGCGGCTCGGCGCTGCCCTGCGCCACACCGAGGAGCGCGTTCATGCCGAGCGCCGCCATGGCGTCGCGATCCAGCAGCTCGACCTCGACGCCCAGGTCGCGCAGCTCGGCGCAGCGGTCCGCGAACGCCTTCGGGGTAAGGACGTTGGCGGGCTCGCACACCAGGTCGCGGGCGCGGCCGATCGCCGAGGCCATCGCGGCGCCGGCCGTCATCGCAGGCGAGGCGGGCGCCAGGACGTGCAGGCGCTCCTCGATCGGCTCCTCGTCGTCCTTGGCATCGGTGCGGTATCGGGTGAAGCGATAGGAGCGCAGCTGCGCGCCCAGTGCGAGGGCCGCCGAAATCTCCGCCGATGGCAATCCGAGCTGCAGACCGTCCGCGGCCGCCAGCACCGCGTCCCGGACCTTGAGCTGGCGCAGCTTCGTGGCGATCGACCCGCCCGCCTGGAGCAGATCCAGCTGGCTCACTCCCTCGGCCTTGCCCAGGGGCAGCAGCAGCAGGCGATCGTTGCTCAGGCCCCGCGGCAGCAGCAGATCGACCAGGCGCCCGTGCTTGAGGCCGCCTTCCGCCACCGCGATCGCCTGCCGGATCAGTCCGTCGGAGGCACGATCGAGGGTCGTGGCCGCATCGCTCAGCGTGCCGTCCTGGCCGATCGGAACGACGAGTGTGCCACGATCCGGCAGGCCGCCGGCCTCGACCAGAACTTCCATCGGGGATAGGCCTCCGAGCGCTGGCCCGCCTGGGCCGTGCGGCCGCGGGTCTCGCGTTTATCCCTGCGTGGCACGTCGTGCCTTGTCAACGTTGCGCCACCGACATGGACGCTGGCCGCTGCGCTGACTAGAAGGGCGTTCTTGCCCCAGACGAAGCCGACCCGGGACGGACCCGTGCCGATGAGCCAAGACCGAGCGCGCGAAAGGCCGGTGGCGGCGGCCGCGCTCGTCGCGGCGTTGCTGCTCGCCTCCAGCGCGACGGCGCTGGCGCAGACCGGCACGGCGCAGCCGCATGATCCGAACTCGCCGGGCCAGTCGCCCTCCGTCCTCACCTCGGACACACTGACCTACGATTCCCGTAACGAGGTCGTGACCGCCACGGGCAACGTCGAGATCAGCACCGGGCGACGGCGGCTGCTGGCCGACGAGGTCCGCTACGACCAGCGCACCGACAAGATGTTCGCCACCGGCAACGTGGTGCTGATCCAGCCCAACGGCGACGCGATCTTCGGCAAGGAGGTCGAGGTCACGGGCGATCTCGAGGAAGGCTTCGTCCAGGCGGTCGGCATGCTGCTCAAGGACGATTCGCGGATCGCCGCGAACCGTGCGGACCGCAGCCACGGCAACATCATCGTGTTCGACCGCGCGGTCTACTCGCCCTGCCCGCTGTGCGACGACGGCAAGGGCGGGCCACTCTGGCAGATCAAGGCCCGGCGCGTGGTCCTCGACGAGAAGGCCCAGACCCTCACCTACAACGACGCGCGCATGGAGATGTTCGGCCTGCCGATCGCCTACACCCCTTGGTTCCGGCACCCGGCGCCCGGCGTGACCCGGCAGTCCGGCTTCCTGACGCCGACCTTCGGCACGACCTCTGAGCTCGGGCTCACCGCGCAGATCCCCTATTACTACGTCATCGACCAGAGTTCCGACGCGACCATCGCACCGATCTTCACCCAGAAGGGCGGCACCGTGATGGCGGGCGAATATCGCCGCCTGCACAGCAACGGCTACACCCAGCTGGCCGGTGCGGCGACCTACGCGGTGCGCGACGACAGCGACGTGGACAGCGAGCAGGGCCACGGCTTCCGCGGCTACTTCCGCGGCATCGGCGGCTACGGGGTCAGCGATCACTCGCAGGCGGGCTACGATCTCTATTTGTCCTCGGACAACACGTTCCTCGACCGCTACCAGATCGACGATGCGAGCGTGCTGCGGAACCGCACGTTCCTCGAAGGCTTCGAGGACCGCAATTTCTGGTCGCTCAACGCCTACTATTTCCAGGGCTTGGCCGAGTTCTACGACCAGGACACCATCCCGATCGCGCTGCCGCTGGGCGAGACGCGGTTCGTCAGCGACCGCTATTGGGGCGGCTCCTACTTCACCGCCGATTCCAATGCTCTGGCGCTGACCCGCAAGAAGGGCCTCGATACACGGCGCCTGTCCAACCGGATCGGCTGGACGCTGCCCTATGTCGGGAACATTGGCGACGTATACTCGCTCGACGTCAGCCTGCGCGGGGACGTCTACAATACGGACGGCGACCCCAGCACGTTCAGCTCCGACGGCGGCACCTCGACGCGGGGCCGCGTGCTGCCGCGGATCGCCGGGACGTGGAGCTGGCCGCTGGCGAACTGGACCGGTTCCTGGGTCAACCAGATCGAGCCGACCGTGAGCCTGAATCTGGCGCCGACCTGGGGCAACACGCGGCAGATCCCCAACGAGGACAGCTCCGACTTCGAGTTCGACGAGACCAACCTGTTCGAGCAGGACCGCTTCGCGGGCCTCGACCGGATCGACACCGGCACCAAGGTCGCCTACGGCATGCGCTTCAGCTCCTACGGCCCGCGTGCCACCGAGTTCAGCGGCGTGCTCGGCCAGAGCTACTCGTTCGCCGTCAACAAGTTCATGCCGCCGGAATCGGGCGTCCAGGACAATCTCTCGGACTATGTCGGCGCGCTCTATGCCCGCCCCAGCCCCCTGCTCGACCTCGCCTACCGCTTCCGCCTCGGCAAGAGCGATCTGCAATTCCGCCGGCAGGACGCCAATGCCACCTTCGGGCCGAGCTTCCTGCGGTTCAACCTGGGCTATGTGAACCTGTCGCGCGAGCCGGAGGCGTTCGACGACGAGCGGGATTCGGGCGCCAACCCGTTCGGCTTCGAATCGCGCGAGGAGGTGACGCTGGGCGTGCGGGTCAAGCTGACCGACCAGTTGGCGATCGGCGGCCAGACCCGCCGCGACCTCAGCGCCGACGAGACCATCGCCAATCAGGCGGGGCTGATCTATACGCACCCCTGCCTGACCCTGGCGCTGGGATTCGAGCAGCGCTTCACGCCCGACGCCGAGCTGGGCGACGAGACCGTGGTGCTGTTCCGGATCGCCTTCAAGAACCTCGCCGACTTCGAGACCGGAGGCTCGGTGTTCGGCTCGGAGTCGCAATAGTGAGTTTGACGCGCATCCTGCGCCCGTTCGATGCCTGGAGCCGGCGACTGGCGCTGGCGCTCGTCGTCGCCCTGCTGCCGGGAGCGGCGCTGGCGCAGGCGCCGAGCCTCCGCATCGCGGCCGTGGTCAACGACGACGTCATCACGACCGGCGACCTGCTCGACCGGATCAATCTCGGCATCGCCACCAGCGGCCTGCCGAACGACGACGCCACGCGCCAGCGGCTGGCGCCGCAGATCCTGCGCGGCTTCATCGACGAGAAGCTGCAGCTGCAGGAGGCCAAGCGCCTGCGCATCGACGTGACGCAGGGCGACATGGACCAGGCGATGCAGACGATCGCCCAGCGCAACCGTACCAGCGTCGCCGACCTCACCAGGTTCCTGAGCGACCGCGGCCTGAGCTCGCGCGCCCTGCAGGACCAGCTGCGCGCCCAGATCGCCTGGATCAAGGTGGTCGGCCGCGAGCTGCGCCCGAAGATCGTCGTCAGCCAGGAGCAGATCGACCTCGCCATGCGGCGCGAGGCCGGTGCGGACGACCGCGAGCTGGCGTTGAGCGAGATCCTCCTGCCGGTCTACGACCGGAACCAGGAGGACAAGGTGCTGGCCGACGCGCAGGGTCTGGTCGCCAGCCTGCGCGGCGGCGGCAACTTCGCCGCCGTCGCCCGCCAGGTGTCGGCCGCCGCGAGCGCGGAGAACGGGGGCGATCTCGGCTGGGTGCCGGTGGCGGCGATCATCCCCGATCTGCGCGACCGGATCGCGTCCCTGCCGGTCGGCCAGGTCTCCGACCCCTTCGTCAGCCCGGCCGGCGTCCACATCTTCCTGGTCCGCGAGCAGCGCTCGCGCAGCCAGGGTGCGGCCGACCGCAACACCGTCCGGCAACGGCTCGAGCAGCAGCAGCTCGAGCGGCAGGCCAGCCGCTACCTGCGCGACCTGCGCCGGGAGGCCTACATCGACGTCCGCATCTGAGCTGCGGCCGCGCGCCGACAAGCGGCTCGGCCAGCACTTCCTGCTCGACCCGTCGATCCTGCGCCGCATCGCCGCCGCCGCGGGCGATCTCGCCGGAGTCACGGTGGTCGAGGTCGGCCCCGGGCCGGGCGGCCTGACCCGGGCCATCCTCGCCGCCGGGCCGGAGCGCCTGGTGGCGATCGAGCGCGACCCGCGCTTCGTCGCCCACCTGCAGGGCCTCGCGGCCGAGGCTGCCGGGCGGCTCGTCCTGGTCGAGGGCGACGCGCTCGACGTCGATCCCGCGGCCTGGGCCGAGGCCGGCCCGGTGCGGCTCGTCGCCAACCTGCCCTACAACGTCGCGACACCTTTGCTGTTCGGCTGGCTCGACCGGCTGGAGGCGATCGGGCTCATGGTTTTGATGTTCCAGAAGGAGGTGGCGCTGCGCCTCGCGGCCCCGGCCGGCGGACCGGACTATGGCCGGCTGTCGGTCATGGCGCAGGCGCTGTGCCGGGTCGAGCGCCTGTTCGACCTGCCGCCGGCCGCCTTCACCCCGCCGCCGAAGGTCAGCTCGAGCGTCGTCCGGCTCACGCCGCTGCCCGACCGGCCGCCGGCCCCGCTGCGTACCGCCCTGGGCGAGGTCGCCCGCGCCGCCTTCGGCCAGCGCCGCAAGATGCTGCGGGCGAGCCTGCGCGGCCTCGGCGGCGATCCCGCCCCGCTGCTGGCGGCGGCCGGGATCGACGGCAGCCGGCGGGCAGAGGAGCTGGAGGTCGCCGAGTTCCTGGCCCTCGCCCGCGCCCGGCTGGCCCGCACGGGCCAGACCGCCTCGAGCAGGCCGAAGGCCGGTAGGCTCCAAGAAGGCTAGAGCCGCGCCAGCTCGCTCCAGTGCGCCAGCTCCACGCCGGTGGCGGCGGCGAGCTCGCCGCAGCGCGGGGTGAAGCGCTGGTTGGACACCACCAGGGCCCGGCTGGCCGCGCGATGGGAGCGGGCGGCCGCCACCTCCTGCACCGCCCCGTTCCCCACGGGTCGGCCGAGCAGCTTGCACTGCACCACCAGCCGCTCGCCGCCGCGCTCGGCGATCAGGTCCGCCCCCTGGTCGCCCGTGGCCTCGGTCAGCGCCACCCGCCAGCCGCCGCGCTCCAGCTCGCCGGCGCAGAAATGCTCGAACTCCTGCCCGGTCCGCACACCAGCGAACCGCTCGCTGGCCGCCGCCTCGGGCTCGCCGGCCAGCACCGCCGCCTCGAGCCGGCCGCGGAAGCCCGCCAGGTCCTCGCGCACCACCGCCGCGTCGCGCCCCGCCAGACCGGCCAGCGCCACCCGCTCCAGGAAGTAGCCCGCCTCGCGCTCCCAGCGCCCGGCATCGACCTGGCCGTAATCGTCCGCCCGCAGCAGCTGGCGCCGCCGGCGCCGCAGCGCCGGCAGGTGCTCCGCCACCAGCGCGTCGAACCGTGCCCGCGCCCGCTCCCGCGCCCGCTGGCGCAGCACGCCCCACCAGGTCAGGGCGAGCAGGAGCGCCGCGATGGTTGCCATGAGCAAACAGGGATTCCCCGCGCTGTGTCAGATGGTTCGCGAGCGTAGCTGATGTCGCTTGTCAGTTCCAGCCCGTGGCATGGCCGGCCGCGGCCGGGCTGCGGCAGAGGCGCGCTGGCCGGGGTTTCGCCCCGCTTCGAGCGCACTATTCTTCTCGGCAAGGCCGGGACCGGCAATTGACCATCTTTCCGGGAGACCGCGCATGGGCCTCTTGATCGACGGGGTCTGGCACGACCAGTGGTACGACACGGCCAGCACCGGCGGGCGGTTCGTGCGGCGGGATTCGCAGTTCCGCAACTGGGTGACGGCGGACGGGGCGCCCGGGCCGTCGGGCGCGGGCGGCTTCCGGGCGGAGCCCGGGCGCTACCACCTCTACGTCTCCCTGGCCTGCCCCTGGGCGCACCGGACGCTGATCTTCCGCCGGCTGAAGGGGCTGGAGGGCATGATCGGCGTCTCGGTGGTGCACTGGCTGATGCGCGAGGACGGCTGGACCTTCGCACCCGCCCCCGGCGCCACCGGCGACCTGCTGTTCGGCAGCGAATGCCTCCACCAAGTCTATGCCCGCGCCGAGCCGCACTATAGCGGGCGGGTGACCGTGCCGGTGCTGTGGGACCGGGAGCGGGCGACGATCGTCAGCAACGAATCCTCCGAGATCATCCGCATGCTCAACGAGGCGTTCGACGGCTGCGGTGCCGCGCCGGGCGACTATTGGCCGGCGGAGCTGCGCGCGGCGATCGAGGCCGTCAATGCGCGGGTCTATCCGGCCGTGAACAACGGCGTCTATCGCGCCGGCTTCGCCACCACGCAGGCCGCCTATGACGAGGCGGTGGCCGAGCTGTTCGCGGCACTCGACTGGCTGGAAGGGCTGCTGGCGGAGCAGCGCTACCTGACCGGCGAGCGGATCACCGAGGCCGACTGGCGGCTGTTCACCACGCTCGTGCGCTTCGACGCGGTCTATCACGGCCACTTCAAGTGCAACCTGCGCCGGCTCGCCGACTTCCCGCACCTGTGGGGCTTCACCCGCGAGCTGTACCAGTGGCCGGGGGTGGCCGCGACGGTCGACCTCACACACATCAAGGGCCACTATTACGGCAGCCACCTGACCATCAACCCGACCGGCATCGTGCCCATGGGCCCGCTGCTCGACCTCGCAGCACCGCACGGCCGGGACCGCCTGCACGCCGCCGGCTAGCGCCGGTTCGTTCGTGCGGGCGCGAAATCGTTCGTGCGATTCGTGGTGCATCATCGCTCGGGTTCGTTTCGCGGCAGCGAGCGCGGCGGATCGGTTCGTTCGTGCCGCCTCGGCGGGGCGGCCGCTCGGGTTCGATTTGCTGCCAGTCGCGGCGGGCCGGCTCGGTTCGAATGTGCCATTGCGCAGTTCGTTCGCGAGATTTTGCCGGGCGGCAGCGCTCGGGTGCGGGCGTGCGCGCGGGAAATCGTTTGTGCAAAAAGGCCGTCGGCGCGTCGCGCGCTGGGCGGCAAGAGTGAGGCGGCGGTCGGGTTCGCGCGTGTCGCGGCGGAGAGATTGGCGTGGCGGCATGGGTGGGCATCGGCTGCAGTTGATAGGTCAACAATCCTAGCATGAATGCGGACGAGCGGCGAGGGCGTTAACCGGGCGTTCGTGGGGTTCATGCGATCGTGGGGATGGTGGACCAGGGGCCGCGCCGGGCAGGAGCCCGAGCGGAGCGAGGGCGGGCAGGTTCTGATGGCTGCTCGATGAACGGTCGGGTCTATGACGAGCGAAAGGGTCGGGCGGGCCGTTAGGACGGTGGAGTGTCAGGGCGGCAGGGCGCCTGGGTGTCAGGGCGGCGGGGAGCCGGCGGCGCGGGCGGCGGCGAGGCGCTGCTCCAGGGTCGCGACGAAGTGGGCGTCGCGCGGGGCGAGGCGGCCGGTGTCGGCGAGCGCGCGGGCGATAGTCAGGGCCTGCGCCCAATGGTCGGCCGCTTCGCCGGCGCGCTCGGGCATTTGCTCCATGAGATCGGCGAGCTTCCAGTGCGACACGATCAGGTCGCGCTGCGAGCGGGCATTGTCCGGGTCCGCCGCCGCCAGATGGACGCGGATGGTCTGGCTCTGCGTGTAGGCGTCCAGCGCCCCGGCGAGGTCGCCCTGCGCTACCCGCACCCCACCGAGCTTGTCCCAGCCGATCGACAGGTCGTGCTGCCAGACGGCATTGCTGGTGTCCGACGCCGCGAGCCCGGCGGTGATGCTTTGGCTCTGCGTGTAGGCGTCCAACGCCCCCGTGAGATCGCCTTGTGCCTTCCGCACCCCGCCGAGCTCATCCCAGCTAATCGACAGGCCATGCTGCCAGCCGACATCGCCGGGATCTGACGCCGCCAATTTGGCACGGATGATCTGGCTCTGTGTATAGGCGTCTAGTGCCCCCGCGAGGCCGCCCTGCGCCTCTCGCACCTCACCGAGTCTATCCCAGCTGATCGACAGGTCCCATTGCCAGTCGGGATTGCTGGGGTCCGCCGCCGCTAAATTCGCACGGATGGTCTGGCACTGCTTGTAAGCGTCCAGCGCCCCCGTGAGGTCGCCCTGCGCCTTCCGCACCATGCCGAGCTTATCCCAGCTGATCGACAGGTTGTGTTGCCAGACGGCATTGCCGGGGTCCGACGCCGCCAAACGGGTGTTGATCTGCATGCCCTGGCTATACGCATCCAATGCCTTTGTCAGATCGCCCTAAGACCTGAGGACGTCACCGATATAGCTCAGGATGATCCACAGGTCGCTCTGCCAGCCGGCATTGGTGGGGTCCGACGCCGCCAGGCGGGCGGCGATGGTCTGGCTCTGCTTATAGGCGTCTAGTGCCCCCGCGAGGTCGCCCTGCGCGTCCCGCACCTCGGCCAGTGTCTCCCAGCTCACCGACAGGTCCCGCTGCCACTCCATGTTGGCAGGATCGCCGGAGGCGAGCTTCTCCATGATGTCACGCGACTGCTCGGCGGCCGCTTGGGCAGCGGTGGCATCGCCCTGGTCCAGGTAGGTGGTGACGAACTCGTTGAGTGCCGCCGCGCGGGTCCGCCGCAGCTCCGCGGGCGCGTCGTCGCCGGGGGCGAGATCGGCAAGCAGGCGATCGGCACGGGTCAGGACTAGGCGGATGGTCGCGACCGGCACGCGGGCGACGTTGCGCAGGCCCTGGGCCAGATCGAAGACGAGGCCGTTGGCGGCGCGGGCGGCGGCGGCGAGATTGTATTCGGCCCTCGCCTGCTCGACCTGCGCCCGGTCGCGCTCGGTAGCAGCTATTGCGGCCTGACGGCCAGCCTCGCGCCATTGCCAGCCGGCGACGCCCGCCACTAGCAGGGCGAGTAGGCCGAGTGCGGTGGCGATCCGCGCCCGCTTGCGCTGCTCGGCGACGAGGCGCTGAGCTGCGGTGATCTCGCGCTGGCGCTCGGCTTCGGTGGCATCCACCTCGCGCCGCAACCGCGCCTCGTCGGCGGCGATCGACTCCCGGACGTAGGGCTCGACCTCGTCGATCAGCACGTCGCCGTGATCGTCCAGCAGCTTGCGGCCGACCTCCAGGGCCAAGCCCGGCGGCAGCAGCAGCGACGGGTCGCGGCCGCCCTCCTCCCAGGCGGCCAGCCAGTCCTGGACGCGCTCGCGCCGCCGCAGCGTCTCCCGGTTGGCGGCGACCCAGTCCTTGAGCGGCTGCCATTCGCGGATCAGTGCCTCGTGGCTGATCTCGACCAAGCGGGCCGGCTGGGCAGCGCCGACGACCGCCTGGCTGCCGGTCACCAGCAGGCGGGCGTCCCAGGCGCTGAACGCGCGCACGATGTCGGCCGTCGCCCGGTCGTCCGGCAGGGCGAAGCGGGCGCGGGTGTCCTCGCGGCCCTCGCCCGGGGTGACCAGGCTGACGAACAGGCGGCGTGCCGCGGCCTGGGCGGCGCCGTCGAGCCTGGCGTAGACCTCGTCGGCCGTGCGGGCGATCGCACCGTCGATCCCGCCGGCATTGCCGTAATCGTCGAGGCTCAGCCGGGCATCCGGCGGGTCGCGCCGCCGGCTCTGCTGCCAAGTCTGCTTGAGCGCGTATTGCAGGAGCGGCAGCTTGCCGCTGTCCTCGGCCACGGCAGAGAGCAGGGTCTCGGTGAGCGGACGGTCCACCGCGAGGCCTACGGCGCGCGCCGGCTGCTCGATGGCGAGCGCCAAGTCCTCGCGGCCGAGGGGGCCGAGATTCACCAGTCCCGCCGGCACCGCGGCGGCGAGCCCGTCGTGGCGCAGCAGGTCGCCGTAGAAGTCGGCGCGGACCGAGAGCGCCACGGTGCAGGGGCTGGCCGCAGCGGCGTGCAGCAACAGGTCGATGAAACGGTCGGCGTCAGCCGTCCGCACCGCCTGGGTATAGAGCTCCTCCCACTGGTCGACATAGAGCAGCAGCCGGTCGGTGCCGCGCTCTTCCGCGGCGGCGAGCAACTCGCGGACATGGGCGGCGAGCAGGCGGGAATCCTCGCGGAACAGCTCGACCTGGCGCTCGGTGCGGGCGGTGGCCTCCAGGGGGGCGAGGTCCGCGGGCGGCGGGTCGAAGGCGCGGACCAGAGCGTGCAGCGGCGCGTCGCCGGGGCGGAGCGTCACCACGGCCCAGCGGCAGCCGTCGGCGCCGCGGCGCAGGGCCGGGATCAGGCCGGCCTGGATGACCGAGGACTTGCCGCTGCCGGAGCGGCCGACCAGGGTCAGCAGCGGCTGGCGGCGGATCCGGTCGACGAGGCCCGCCACCTCGGCCTCGCGGCCGAAGAACAGGCCGGCATCCTCCTCACGGAAGGCGAGCAGGCCGCGATAGGGGCAGATCGCCTCGCGCAGGGCCGCGCCGGCCGCCGGCTCGCCGCGGATGCCCTTGAGCAGCAGGTCGAGCTGGGCCGGGTCGCCCTCGTCGGCGCGCAGGTCGACCCAGGTGCGCAGCTTGAGGAAGCCGCCGGGCGGGTCGTCGACGCCGGGCAGGATGACCGGGATCACCGGGAAGCCGCGGCCCCGGCGGGAGAGCTCGGCGGCGCGGTCCAGCGCCAGCTGCACCTCGCGCTGCTGCCAGGTGCCGAGGCCGGCCTTGCCGACCAGGACGGCGACGGCGGCGCTGCCGGCGATGCCGCGCTCCAGGGCCGGCTGCCATTCCTGGCCGGCCGCCAGCTGGTCGCGGTCGAGGAAGGTGGCGAGGCCGGCGGCCTTGAGCCGCTCGCGCAGGCGCAGGGCCGCGGCCGCGTCGGCGCGGCTGTAGCTGATGAAGACGTCGGTCACCGCCGTGCGGACGAACGGTGCCGCGGATTCCTCGAACTCGCGCATATCCTGACGGTCTGCTCCACCGGTCGCGCGAGAGCTGAGCTTATGCGCGGACGATGAACGCCGGGCGTCCGCGTGGCAAGCGCCCTGCCGCCTGCGCCGCGGCCGCGCGCAGGCTTGCGAGCATGCGTGGCAGGACCTACGAGGAAGGCCAGCCAGCGGCCGGGAGGGTCGGATGCGCACTGCGGGCCACATCGTCGCCTTGGCCGCCGCCGCGGGGCTGGCGGGCTGCACCGGGATGGGTGGGGGCGAGACGCCGAAGCGACCGGCGGTCACCGTCGCCGACCAGGTGCAGACGGTCGACCGCAGCATGGTGGTGGGCAGCTGGGAGTGCCGCGAGCTCAACCCCTATCCCGAGGTGCCGACGCAGACGGCCACGCTGACCTACGCCGAGGACGGCGCGCTGTCCGGCATAGCCCACTCCCAGGCGAGGCCGCCGTTCGCGGCGATGACCATCAAGAGCACGGGCAAATGGACGGTCGAGGGCGACCGGATCGTCACCAGCGACATCCAGACCGAGGCGGACTCGGCCGACGAGTTCACCAACGTCATGGCCGGCATCGGCAGCTCGATCGTCAACACCTTCGCGAAGAGCCAGCCGGCGGGGTCGGGCGACGTGCTGGAGCTGACCCGGCACAAGCTGGTGTTGCGGGCCGTGGGCGTCGACGACCCGCCGATCTTTTCCTGCACCCGCTAGGATAGCCGGCCGGCGCCTTGGCCGCAGCCTAGTGCTGCCGTTGCGCCCACATGCGGTCGGCCTGGGCGATGTTGGCGGCCTGGTGCTGGCGCCATTCGTCCAGGCTCGCCTGATCGTAGGTCAGGTAGAGCTTGCCGTCGACGATCGCCCAGACCTTCGGGTCGACGTCGCCGCGATTGCCCACCGTCATGCCCAGCATGCAGTAGCCGCCATATTGCGGCGCGTAGGCGTCGGGGTCGCTCTTGAACAGCTCGCGATGGGCCGCGTCGGCGAACTGCCAGCGGGCACCGTCCCAGTCGAGGGCGATGTCCGCAGAGCCCGGCATCGGCTTGCCCGGGGTGAAGTAGGAGACGGGATCGTAGCCCTTGATCGCTAGGCGCGGCTCGGCTGCGGCAACGGTCGAGCCGACCAGGAGGGCAGCCAGAGCGAGGCCGCATCGATTCGTCAGAGCAGACATCCTTCCCGCATCCACCTTGGGCCGTGAAGACCGACGGTCGATCTGGCATGATCGCAGCGCCGCGCGGTTGCGCAAGTCATATTTGACCGAGGCGGGCGGCCCAGAGGCAGCGGGTGGCGATCCTGGCGGCCGGGGTCGCCGAGAAGCGGAAGGGCCGAGCGATCCGGCGCGCGGGCAATCGTGCCGAACTGAAACAGTGGGTCGATCCCACTACCGGCTCACTGCTTCAGCTTCGCCCATTGAAAGTCGGCCCGCGCGATGTTGGCGGCCTGGTTCCGCCGCCACTCCTGGAATGCCGTCCGGTCGAAGTTGAGATAGAGCTTGCCGTCGACGATCGCCCAGACCTCGGGATCAGTCTCGCCCTGGCTCCCGCTGGTCATGCCCATGGCACAGTAGCCGCCATACTGCGGCGCATAGGCGTCCGGGTCGCTCCGGAACAGCTCGCGGTGAGCGGCATCGGCAAATTGCCAGCGGGCACCATCCCACTCGTAGGAGATGTCCGGTGATCCAGGAGTCGGCCTGCCGGACGTGAAGTAGGCGACTGGATCGTAGCCCTTGATGGCGAGGTGCGTCGTCTCGGCGGCGGCGACGGTCAAGCCAAAAGATGCGAGGGCCAGGGCCAGCCCACAGCCAGCCATCCGGCGAGACAAGCGCTCGAGTTGCATCGGCATGCCACCACCCGCCTCACCAATGGTCCAAGCACGGTCAGTGTGCGATCATTGCACCGCCGTTGCCCCGCGCAAGCCGTTTTTTGGGCGTGGCGCCTCGGCTCGTTCTGTCTGGGTGCACCTCTCACCGCCGGTCGGGGGAGCGGACATGGGCGAAGCGGTGGCCCGGCGTCGCCTGGCGGCGATCCTGGCGGCCGACGTGGTCGGCTACAGCCGGCTCATGGAGACGGCCGAGGCGGCGACGCTGGCGCGGCTGAAGGCGCATCGCGCCCAGCTGATCGACCCGCTGCTGGCGAGCCATGGCGGGCGCCTGATCAAGCTCATGGGCGACGGGGCGCTGGTCGAGTTCCCGAGCGTGGTCGAGGCCGTCGCCTGCGCCGTCGACATCCAGCGCGGCATGGCGGAGCGCGAGGCCGGCCGCCCGGGCGACGAGGCCATCCGGTTGCGCATCGGCATCAATCTCGGCGACGTGCTGGTCGACGGCGACGATCTGTACGGTGACGGCGTCAACATCGCCGCCCGGCTCGAAGGCCTGGCCGAGCCGGGCGGAATCGTGCTGTCCGCCGCCGCGTTCGACCAGGTGGTCGGCAAGCTGCCGGTCACGGCCCGCGACCTCGGCGAGCAGGCGCTCAAGAACATCGCCCGACCCGTGCATGCCTACGCGATCGGCGAGGTGGCTGCCGGCACGCGGCCGATTGTCGCCCGGAAGCGCTGGCCGGTGCTCGCGGCGCTGGCGCTTTTGGCTGCCATGGCCGCGGGGGCGATCTGGACCTTCGAGCGGGCGTCGTCGCCAGGTGGGGGCGCGCAGCCCAGGCCGGTGAGCGAGCGGCCAGTGATCGCCGTGCTGCCGTTCGCCAATCTCGCCGAGTCCACGGAGGCCTATTTCAGCGACGGCCTGACCGAGGACGTGGCGGGGGCACTCGCCAAGTTCGGCGACCTCGCCGTGATCGACTCGGCAGCGTCGCTCGCCGAGCGCGACCGGAACGCCAGCGTCGCGGAGATCGGCCGCGAGCTGGGCGCGCAGTATCTCGTCCGCGGGTCGGTGCGTCGCGACGGGCCGCAGGTACGCGTCGGCGTCCAGCTCGTCGAGGCCGGCACCGGCGCCCTGCTGTGGTCGCAACGCTACGACGTGGCACTGTCCGACATCTTCCACGTGCAGGACGACATCACCCGGCAGGTCGCGGGTGCGATGGCCGTGCGGCTCGATCAGCTCGAGCTGGCGCGCATCGCGACGAAGCCCCCGGGCAGCCTCGAGGCCTATGATCTCGTGCTGCGCGGCCGCCAGCTCCTGCGGCAGGGGACACGCGCGAGCAACCGCGAGGCGCGCGCCATCCTCGCCGAGGCGGTGGCGAAGGACCCATCCTACGCCCCGGCGCAGGTGGCGCTGGGCGACGCCCTGCGCGAGTACGGGATCAGCGGCTGGACCGAGTTTCCCGAGGACGCCAGCACCCAGGCGGAGCGAGCGGCGCACGCAGCGCTGGCACTCGACCCGGGCCTCGCCGGCGCCCACCGGCTGCTTGGCGACATCTTCATGACGCGACACCAGTACGATCTGGCACTGGCGGAGTACGATCGTGCCATCGCAGCCAACCCCAGCGACGCCGGAAGCTACCTGTCTCGTGGTGATGGCTTGCTATGGGTTGGCGACCAGACCGCGGCGGTCGCCTCTCTGGAGGCGGCGCAGAAGCTCAACCCGGGCCTCGGCTATGGCAGTCTCGGCGGCAGCTACTACCTCGTCGGCCGTTATGCGGACGCGATTGCGATGCTCGACCGGGGCCTGCCGAGCGAGCCCGTCCCCTTTGCGCGCGCCATGAACCTTGCCTTCCTCGCCGCCAGTCAGGCGCAGCTCGGCAATGCCGCAGCCGCAGCGCGAGCGAGGGCCGAGCTGGCGAAGGTTTCTCCCTTCTTCGATCGCGACCTGCTGCTCGGCCAGCTGCGCTCGGAGGCCGATCGCGCGCACCTGCGGGAGGGGCTCGCCAAGGCCGGCATCGGCGACTGAACGCCCTCGCGCAGATGTGGCAGCCGCCCTACGGCACCAGCGTCACCGGCACCGTCGTGCGCCGCGCCAGCTCGGCCAGCGTGCTGCCGAACAGGCGCTCGTGGAGGCGGGAGTGGCCGGTGCGGCCGATGAAGATCTGGGCGGCGGCGCGGAAGGCGGCGAGCTCGGCGAGCATGGCGGCGGGCTCGCCGTGCAGGGTCTTGAGCTCGACCGGGACGCCGAGGTCGCGGGCTTCCGCGGCCAGGGGCTCCAGCAGGTGGGCGTGGGCCGTTTCCAGCTCCTGCTCCTGCTGGCCGAAGACCAGCTCGGGAGCCACCGGGGCGAGGTCGCCGCCGGGGCTCTCGGCGATGACGTGGGCGAGCAGCAGGCTTCCGTCGGCCCGCTTGGCGGCACGGGCCGCGGCGTGCAGGGCGCGGCGGCTGCAGTCGCTGCCGTCGACGCCGACGAGATAGAGCTCGGACATGGTGGTGCCTCCCCTGAGGCCCGTGCCTAGCACGAAACGTCGCGGACCTCGACGCGGACCCGGTGGCCCAGGCGGCAGAGCAGCTCGTAGGCGATGGTGCCGGCGGCGGCGGCGACGCGCTCGGCGGGCAGGCCCTCGCCCCAGAGCAGGACCGGGTCGCCGAGCCTGGCCTCGGGCTGGGCCGAGAGGTCGACCGCCAGCATGTCCATCGAGACCCGGCCGACCGTGACCGAGGGCCGGCCGTTCACCAGGACCGGCGTGCCGGACGGGGCGTGGCGCGGGTAGCCGTCGGCATAGCCCATGGCGGCGATGCCGATGCGCGAGGGCGTGGCGGCGCGCCAGGTGGCGCCGTAGCCGACCGCCTCGCCAGGGGCGACGTCGCGCAGCTCGATCAGGCCGGTGGTCAGCGTCATGACGGGGCGCAGGCCCTCCTCCGGGCCGGTGCGGCCGGGCAAAGGCGAGATGCCGTAGAGCATGACGCCGGGGCGGATCCACTCGGCGTGCGCCTCGGGCCAGGCGAGGATGCCGGCGGAATTGCAGAAGGAGCGGGCGAGGCCGAGGCGGCCGGCGGTGGCGGAAAAGCGCGCGATCTGGCGGCGGGTGGCGGGGTCGCTGGGCTCGTCGGCACTGGCGAAGTGGGTCATCAGCCGCACCTCGGCCACGGCCGGGCAGACGCTGAGCCGAGTAAAGGCTTCGGCCGCCTGCTCGGGCGGCAAGCCGAGGCGGTTCATGCCGGTGTCGAGGTCGAGCCAGACGGCGAGCGGGCGGTCGATGCGGGCGGCCTCGAGCATGGCGATCTGGCCGAACTCGTGGACGGCGACCTGGAAATCGAGCCGGGCGCAGAGCGGCAGCTCGTCGGCCTCGAACACGCCCTCCATCAGCAGGATCGGGTGGACCGCCCCGGCCTCGCGCAGGGCCAGTGCCTCCTCGATGCAGGCGACACCCAGCATGTCGGCCTCTGTCAGGGCCGGCAGCACGCGCGCGGCACCGTGGCCGTAGGCGTCGGCCTTGACGATGGCGGCGACCTTGGCCCCGCCGGCGCGGCGCCGCGCCTCGCGCAGATTGTGGCGCAGGGCGGCGAGGTCGATGACCGCCTTGGCGGGGCGCATCAGCGGTAGCGGGCGAGGGACAGGCCGGCGGTGTCGATCGCGGGCGTGCGGCCGGCGACGAGGTCGGCGAGCACACGGCCGGAGCCGCAGGCCATGGTCCAGCCGAGCGTGCCGTGGCCGGTGTTGAGCCACAGATTGGGATAGGCGGTGGGGCCGATCACCGGCGGGCCGTCCGGGGTCATCGGCCGCAGCCCGCACCAGAACTCGGCCCGGGCGACGTCGCCGCCGGACGGGTAGAGGTCGGAGACGACATGCTCCAGCGTGCGGCGGCGGCCCTGGCGCAGGGTGGTGTCGAAGCCCACCAGCTCGGCCGTGCCGCCGACGCGGATGCGGTCGCCGAGTCGAGTGATCGCCACCTTGTGCGTCTCGTCCATCACCGTGGATTCCGGTGCGCCGGAAGGGTCGGTGATCGGCACGGTGATCGAGTAGCCCTTGACCGGGTAGACCGGCACCTTGACGGCGATCGGCGCCAGCAGCGAGGGCGAGTGGCTGCCCAGCGCCACGACATAGGCGTCGCCCCGCACCCTGCCCTCGCCGGCGGCGATGCCGGTGATGCGGCGGCCGTCGCTCCCGATGGCGTGGATCGGCGTTTCCCAGCGGAACTCGACGCCCTGCCCGTGGCAGACCGCGGCCAGCGCGTTGGTGAACTTGAAGCAGTCGCCGGTCTCGTCGCCGGGCAGGCGCAGGCCGCCGACGAACTTCTCGCCTACCCGCGCCAGGGCCGGCTCGACGGCGATGCAGCCGTCGCGGTCGAGCAGCTCCCAGGCGACGCCGTAGCGCTTGAGGACCTCGATGTCGCGGCCGGTGCCGTCGAGCTGGGCCTGCTTGCGGAACAGCTGCAGGGTGCCCTGGGCGCGCTGGTCGTAGGCGAGGCCGAGCCGGTCGCGCAGCTCGCGCAGACAGTCGCGGCTGTACTCGGCGATCGGCACCATGCGCGACTTGTTCAGCTCGTAGCGGGCGGCGGTGCAGTTGAGCAGCAGCCGCAGGCCCCAGGCGATCATGGCCGGGTCGGGCCTGGGCCAGATCACCAGGGGCCGGTGGTGCATGAACAGCCACTGCAGCGCCTTGATCGGCAGGCCGGGGGCGGCCCAGGGCGAGGAGTAGCCGGGCGAGACCTCGCCGGCATTGGCGAAGCTGGTCTCCAGCGCCGGGCCGGGCTGGCGGTCGAGGACGACGACCTCGTGGCCCGCCTCGCGCAGGTACCAGGCGCTGGCCACGCCGACCACACCGCCGCCGAGCACGACCACCCGCATGCCGTTCTCTCCAACCGCAGCCCGCCGCCAATCAAGGCCGGAATGCGGCGGCGGGTCCAGAGCTTGTTGCGGGCGACGATACACGCCACATGGTGGCGCGGCACGGGTACCAGAACCTCAGGGAGGGATCATGGCGATCTCGGGAAGCTGCTTCTGCGGTGCGGTGACGATCGCGGTCGAAGGCGCGCCGGAAGCGATGGGCTACTGCCACTGCCGGTCCTGCCGCTCCTGGTCGGGCGGGCCGGTCAATGCGTTCACCTTGTGGAAGCCCGAGGCGGTTAAGGTCACCGCCGGGGCCGAGAACCTCGCCACCTTCGCCAAGACGCCGATGTCCGAGCGGCAGTTCTGCAGCAAATGCGGCGGCCACGTGATGGCGAACCACCCGCCGATCGGGCTGGTCGACGTCTTCGCCGCGATGATCCCGGACCTCGAGTTCCAGCCGGTGGTGCACGTCAACTATGCCGAGACCGTGCTGCCGCTGAAGGACGGGCTGCCCAAGCTCAAGGACTTCCCGGCCGAGTTCGGCGGCTCGGGCGAGATCTTGGCGGAATAGGGCTCAGCGCGCGATCAGATGGGTGACCCGGGGCTGGCCCGGGCCACGGTGGAAGGCGTGCACGCGCGCCTGGACCGCGCGGTCGGCCTCGGTCACCCGCTCATGCTGGCGCAGATGGGCGAGCCAGCTCTCGAGCATGAAGGCCTCGACCTGGCGGCGCGGATCGTCGGCATCCGTGAAAACCTGCCACAGAAAGGCGCCGTCGCGCCGACGCTCCTCGGCGAGAAGCGCAATCTCGGCCCGGAATGCGGCCTGATCGGAGGGGTCGATCTCGTACTCGACCGTGACCAGCACCGGGCCGGTGTCGTCCCCGACCGGGGCGGCGGTGACCGGCACTGGCCAGTGGGCCGAGGGCGCGAGGTCGAGCGTGGCGCTGCCGAGCAGCTTCCAGCGCCAGGTGGCGGCGATCGCCACGAGAGCGCCGGCGGCGGCGATCAGGAGCGACCGGTCGATGCCCAACCGCCCGGCGAGCCAGCCCCACAGGATGCTGCCGACCGTCATGCTGCCGAAGAACACGGCGAGGTTGACAGCGAGCCCGCGCGAGCGGACCCAGGCCGGCAGCGCCATCTGGGCCGAGACGTTGAGGCTGGAGAG
>JAXMCJ010000043.1:0-48287 GCA_046349415.1 Geminicoccaceae bacterium | reverse complement strand
AGCTGGCCGGTGAGCGGGCGCTGTTGCGCGCGGCATTTCCCCTGGAGCGTGAGGGTCATGAAGCCGCGCACCGCACGATCGATGCCGGCTTTGCCGCCCGGCGGCGCCGGTGGCAGCGCAGCTGGTCGGGGCTGCCGATCGCGGCCTCGGTGGCGGCGGCCCTGGTCGTCGGCGGCGGCGCGATCTATCTCGCCGAGCGTCGCGCCGAGGACACCGCCGCGCGGATGATCGCCGCCTTCGCGCAGGATCGCGCGATGAGTGCTGCCGCCTTCGCCGACGCGCTGGACCGGCAGGTCTCCGGGCACAGCGTCGCCTGGCACAATCCCGATACCGGCAGCGGCGGCTCGGTGACCCCGCTGCGCACCTTCCGCGCCGCCGACGGCCGCTACTGCCGCGAGTACGAGCAGCTGCTGGCCATGCCGGGCGGCAACGAGCGGCGCACCGGCGTCGCCTGTCGGGAGGCGCAGGGCTGGCGCGCGACGGTGGAGCGCCCCGACTCGGCGTGACCGCTCAGGCCGGCGCCGCCAGCGCCGTCTTCAGGTCGAAGGCTTCGTCGGCCGCCTGCTCGAGCGTGATCGCGGCGCCGCTGCCGAGCAGCTTGCGGCCCGCCATGTGATCCGCGGCGCGATTGATCGAATCGATCGCGAGCAGCCGTTCGCCGTTGAAGTAGAACACCGAGAAGCGACCGCTCGCCGGATCGCCGCGCAGCACCTGACGATCGTGCCCCGCCGAGATGCCCACCATCTGCAGCTTGACTTCGTACTGGTCGCTCCAGAACCAGGGCACCTCGTCGTAGGCGACGGGCCGGCCGAGCAGGGAGGCGGCGACCGCCTTGGCCTGGTCGACCGCACTCTGCACCGATTCGAGCCGGATCGGGCCGCCCGCGAAGCGATTGGGATGGCTGGTGCACTCGCCGGCGGCGTAGATGGCCGGATCCGAGGTCCGGCCATGCTCGTCGACGACGATGCCGTTGGCGCAGACGAGACCGGCCGCCTGGGCCAGCTCGACATTGGGCAGCACGCCGATGCCGACGACGACCAGATCCGCCGCGTGCCGGCTGCCGTCCGCCATGACGACCTCGCGCACGCGGCCGTCGCGGCCCGCCAGCTCGGCGATGCGCGCGCCCAGCACCAGCTCGACGCCGCGCCCGCGATGCAGCTCGGCGTAGAACTCGGAGATGAGCGGCGCCACGACCCGACCCATCAGCCGCTCGGCTGCCTCCAGGACGGTCACCTCGAGGCCGAGCATGCGCAGGGCGGCCGCCACCTCGAGCCCGATGAACCCACCGCCGATGACCACCACGCGCCGGGCGCCCGCCGCCCGCCGCGCGAGCTCGCCCGAATGGTCGAGCGTGCGCAGGTAGAGGACCCCGTCGAGCTCGACGCCGGGCACGGCCAGGGGCCGGACCCGCGTGCCGGTGGCGAGGACGAGCCGATCGTAGGGCTCGGCCACGCCCGCCGCGTCGACGACCCTGCGCTCGCGGCGATCGATCGCCGCGACCGGCCGACCGAGGTCGAGATCGATCGCCTGGGTGGCATAGAAGCTGGGCTGGCGAAACAACAGCCGCTCCGGCTCCATCTTGCCGAGCAGCAGGCCCTTGGACAGAGGGGGGCGCTGATAGGGCGGGTGCGGCTCGGCGCCCAGCAGGCGGATCGGCCCGGCGAAACCCTCGCCGCGCAACGACGCCGCGACCTGGAAGCCGGCCTGACCGGCACCGACGATCACGATCGCGTCGCTCATCGCGCGATCTCGCTGGGTGGGCCGAGCCGGTCGGAGCGTTGTCGGGGCGTGGGCATGGCCCAGCTTAGCCGGCCCCAAACCGGAAGTCCCACCTTCCGACGGGAAAGCGGTGCCGCTCAGCCCGAGCGCAGGGCGTGGCCGGGCCGCGGGCCCGAACGAGCGACCATGCCCGAACGCCGCCAGATCCCGTTCGCACGGCGCTCCGGCCGCAAGGTCCGTCTGCCGCCGGGATTGGCCCTCGAGGTTGCGGGTCCGTCGCCGAGCAGCATCGCGCGCAAGGCCATGCGCGCCCGATGCACCCGGCTCTTCGCCGTGCCGATCTCGCAGCCGCAGATGGCGGCCGCGTCCTCGTAGGACAGGCCCCGCACCGTCACCAGCACCAACATCTCCCGTTGGGAGCGCGGCAATTGGGCGAAGGCGTGCCGGAACGCGATCACCTCAAGGCGGTGCTCCTGCGGCGGCGCCACCCAGGCCAGGGCACCCAGATCGTCGGTGCTGACCTCGGCGGTGACGTAGCGCCGCGCGCGCAGGCTGCGGTGGCGATTGCGCAGGATCGTGAACAGCCATGCCTCGAGGTTGGTTCCGGGCCGGTACTGGTGATGCGCCTGCAGCGCGTTCACCATGGTGTCCTGAACTAGATCGTCGGCCAGTTGCCGCTCGCCTCCGGTCAGCGCCCGAGCGAACGCGCGCAGCACCGGCACCAGCGCCGTCACCTCCTCGCGAAAGATCGCCATGGGCTCACTCCGCTCCCGACTTTGCGCAAGGCTAGCATGGGGGCGCCCGGAACGTACACGGCGAAAATCGTTATAGTAGCTTTACCGCTGGAGGATTTTGCCCTTGGCGGGACCACAGAAAGAAGGCCCCCGCGAAGGGGGGCCCAGGTGCACGAGGGAGAGGCAAGAGAAACGATGGACGATGGGACCAGAACGCGGCACGGGCCGCGCGGTTCCACCACCGGGTGCGGAGATCAGGCGGCCAGCCGCCGCTGCGCGAGGCGCCAGACCTTCTCCGGCGTCGCCGGCATGTCGACATGATCGACCCCGAGCGGCGCCAGCGCATCGACGAGCGCGTTGATCACCGCCGCGGGCGAGCCCACCGAGCCCGCCTCGCCGCAGCCCTTCACACCCATCGCGTTGTTCTTGCAGGGCACCTCGACGGTCGAGAAGTCGAAGGACGGCATGTTGTCGGCGCGCGGCATCGTATAGTCCATGAACGAGCCGGTCAGCAGCTGCCCGTTGTCGTCGTACACCGCCCCCTCGTGCAGGGCCTGGCCGATGCCCTGCACGATGCCGCCATGCACCTGGCCCTCCACCAGCATCGGGTTCAGCACGACGCCGAAATCGTCGACGATGTTGTAGTCGACGATGTCGATGATGCCGGTGTCCGGGTCGACCTCGACCTCGGCGATGTGACAGCCGTTGGGGAAGGTCCAGGCGCTGAGGTTGGTCGTGGCGGCGGCGTCGAGGCCGCCCTCCATGCCCATGGCCGGCGCCATCGCCCTGGCCTTGCCCGCCAGCTCCATGATCCCGATCGCCCGGTCGGTGCCGGCGACCCGGAACGTGCCGTCCTGGAACTGGATGTCGGCGGCCGCGGTCTCGAAATGCTGGGCCGAGAACGCCTTGCCGCGCTCGATCACCAGGTCCGAGGCGTCGTTGATCGCCATGCCCTGCGCCGTCAGCGAGCGCGACCCGCCGGTGCCGCCGCCCGCCCGGATCCGGTCGGTGTCGCCCTGCACGATGCGGATCTTCTCGAACGGCACGTTGAGCCGGCTGTGCAGCACCTGGGAATAGGCGGTGTCGTGGCCCTGGCCGTTGGTCTGGGTGCCGACGAGCACGTTGACGAAGCCGTCGTCGGTGAACTCGATCGCCGCGTGCTCGGTCGGGTCGCCCATGGTCGATTCGATGTAGTAGCACATGCCGATGCCGCGCAGCCGGCCCTTGGCCTGCGACTTGGCCCGGCGCGCCGCCAGCCCGGTCCAGTCCGCCTTCTTCAGGCAGGTGTCCATCACCTTGGCGAACTCGCCGGTGTCGTAGAGCTCGCCCGCGGCGGTCTTGAACGGCATCTGCTCGGGCTTGATGAAGTTGCGGCGCCGCAGCTCGATCGGGTCGACCCCGAGCTGGTCGGCGGCGTAGTCCATCAGCCGCTCCATGCAGTAGATCGATTCCGGGCGGCCGGCGCCGCGATAGGCGTCGACCGGGCAGGTGTTGGTGAACACGCCCTTCACGCCGTAGCTCAGCACCTTCACGTCGTAGACGCCGGGCAGGACCTTCAGCGCCGCCCCGGTCGGGATGTAGGGGGCGAACTGATAGTAGTAGGCGCCCATGTTGGCGATCAGGTCGACCTTGAGGCCGACGATGCGGTGGTCGGCATCGAACCCGACCCGTGCGGTCGTGACGTGGTCGCGGCCCATGACGTCGGAGAGATAGCTCTCGCCGCGCTCGGCGGTCCACTTCACCGGCCGGTTCAGGGCGCGGCAGGCATGGGCGGTGAGCGAGTACTCGGGATAGAAGAACGCCTTCATCCCGAAGCCGCCGCCGACGTCGGGCGTGATCACCCGGACCTGATCCGCCTCGAGGCCGAGATTCTGGGCCAGGATGTCGCGATGGCCCCAGCCGCCCTGGGTGCAGGTCTCGACCGTCAGCTTGCCGTCGGCCGCGTTCCAGACGCCGACGCAGGCGCGCGGCTCCATCGCGTTGCAGATCACCCGGTTGTTGATCAGCTCGAGCTCGACCACCTTGGCGGCCTTGGCGAGGGCTGCGTCGGTCGCGGCCTCGTCGCCAAAGTGCCAGTCGAAGGCGAGGTTGCCCGGGGCCTCGGGATGGACCTGGCCCGCACCCTTCGCCAGCGCCCCGGCGGTGTCCGCGACCGAGGGCAGGTCCTGGTACTCGATCTCGATCAGCTCGGCCGCGTCCTTGGCCTGCATCCTGGTCTCGGCGACCACGAAAGCCACCCGGTCGCCGACATAGTTCACCTCGTCCTTGCACAGGACCGGGTGGCGCGGGTCGGCGCGGTCGGTGCCGTCGCGGTTCTGCATCGGGATCAGGCAGGGGATCGAGGCGTCGTAGTCGGCGGCGGTGACCACCAGCAGCACGCCGGGTGCGGCCTTGGCCGCTGCCGTGTCGATGCGGGCGATCCTGGCGTGCGCGGTCGGCGACCGCAGCACATAGCCATAGGCTTGGCCGGGCTGGTTGATGTCGTCGGTGTAGCGGCCGTTGCCGGTGATGAACCGCTGATCCTCGACCCGCCGCACCGGCTGCCCGATTCCAAACCTGCTCATGCGATCCTCCCGGTCACGGCGCTTCGGCGCTCGTCGACGATTGACGCTGGCGTCGCATAGTAGTGCGCTCGGCGGGCGGGGCAAGACGGGCGACGGCGCAGCAGCCATGTGCGACCCGGGCGTTACCCTGCCGGTGCGGCGCGCGCCTCCTCGGCCTGCGCCGTGATCCGCCAGGCGGCCGAGCCCTTGGGGTCGCGCCAGAAGGCCAGCGTGGCGTACTTCTCGAACAAATCGGGCGGCAGGACCGTGCGGCGCGGCGTGAACTCGACCCGGGACTTGACGCTGTGCAGGCCGGGGGCGCCGAGCTGGGCGTCGAACTCCGGCTCGTCATACTCGACCTGCTCGAAATCGTGCTCGTGCCAGGGCTCGCCCAGGAACTGGTAGACCAGCCGCATCGTCTCGCGCGGCCGTTGGCACAGGATGTCGTACTCGACCAGCAGCAGCGAGCGCGAATGCTCGCCGTAATAGGCCTCCTTGAGCGCCGACCAGGCGAAGCCGACCACCCGGTCGCGGTGCGCCAGCGCGTCGACCCGGCTGTAGACCGTCTGCCGCTCCTCGGCCGTCGCGAACAGCTTGGTCGGCGAGAGCGGATTCTTGCGCACCAGCCGCTCGAAGCTGTCGAGCACCCAGGCGACGTCGCGCACGCAGCAGATCACCCTGGCCTCGGGGAACAGGCTGACCAGCAGCGGCAGCCGCGCGCACCAGGCGCGGTTGGTGTCGAACAGCACCTCGCGCCCGGCCTGCGGCCGGTAGTAGGCGCGCATCACCGCCCGCAGGATCTCGGCCTTGCGCTCCTCGTCGAGGAACACCGCGGTCTCGTTCTGCGGCCCCATGGCGTTGAGCAGCACCGTCACCAGCCCGGCCATCGGCCCGGACATCGCGGCATGGAACCTCGGGTTCTGGCGCAGGATGCCGGCGAGCAGCGTCGAGCCCGAGCGCGGCAGCCCGGAGATGAAGTGCAGCTTCGGGAGTTCCGATGTCGTCATTGTTGTCGCGTCCTGCCCGGGGCACCGAAAGACGTCCGAGTGCTGCTGTCAACGACCGGAGGCGACCAGTGCCGGATCTCCTGTCTGGATCACGAGCAAGCCGCTCGCCGGCGACAAGATCTCGTCCGGCGCGGATCGCCCTGTCGGGACCCGGCGAGCGCGGCATCAGCACATTTACGGACCACCACGGTCGACGTCGTGGACTCGACGGGCGGTGCGGGCGCGCGAAGCCGGCGCCGGATCGCACGGCACCGGACACGATCGGGTCCTGGGATGGGCGGACTCGATCGGCAGCATGGCGGCACTCCAGCTTACGGTCGACAGCCAACGTCGCCATCCGATGTACCGGGTTCCGTCGAGCGCCTGGGCGCAGCCGCGGTGTTTGCGGCGGAGCGCGCAATTTTAGCTTACGACCATCTGTACCATGAACTGCGGTCGATTGTCCGGGAACGGCGCCGGGATTTCCGGGGTGTCAGGCTACAGCGGCTACAATTTTGTCACGCTTGACCATGTGACCGTCTCCGACAATCGCGCTGCAGGGGCGGGCGGCGGCATCAATTCTTCGAAAGATCTCAGCAGCAGCGAGGTCAGCGGCAACCAGGCGACAGGTGGCGGGGGAGGCATATCCGGATACAACGTTTCCGCCACGGACAGTTTCCGCGATTAACATTTTAGGGGCACGGAGGCGCCGGCGGCGGGATCGATGCTGGAGAGCATGTCACGCGACAACAGCACTTCAGGCAACAGCGCGCGCGGCGCCGAAGCCTCGGGCGGATCGCCTCATGGGCGCATTGGACAGTCGATGGCGGCCAGATCCGTCGCCGAGCCGATGCGCGGGTGCGGCATCGCCCTGGTGGGCGCATTCGCCCTTGCCGTACCTCAGCGGCAACGCGCACGGTGTGCACGCCTCGGGCGGCGGCATCGATGCCAGTTACGGACGCCATTATCTGTACAACAGATGCGCTCGCGGGCAACCGGGCGGCGGTGCAAGGCACGACGTTTATGGCCCGCCATTGCGATGGCGCCAACCTCTTTGGCAGCGACGTCGACGGGAGCGCACCCATGAGCAGAACATAGCGCCGAACCGGATATTCGCGGCGACCCCAAACTCAGTGGGAGGCCTCCTGGGCGACAATGGCCCGACGCCTCGATCGCGCTACGCGATCGCGTCGACAACCGGCCCTGGAAGGGCCGACGCTGGTCCTTCATGCGTCGAGCTCGACCGAGCAGCGCGGCGATCGACGGCGACCCCGACCACGCCGGACGCCGGTGACGGTCGAGCGGGACCATCGCAGCTCGGATCCTTCGGTCGCCGGCAGGTCACCTCGACGAGCGACCGACTTGCCGCGACGGGCCTGACGCTGCTCGATGGGTTCAACGCCAGCAGTGACCCGGATGGATTGCCGCGCCGGATCTCGCGGGAAGAACGCTCGAGCGCGGGTCAGCTCGAGGTCCATGCCGACGTCATTATCGACGGTGCCGGAGTGACCGGGATGCCGGCGGGGCTAGCCTGGTGCCTGGTACAGGGTCGACAGCAGACGTCACCCTCGCGGCTGACGATCACCGGCGGGCAGGCAGCCGACAATCAATCGCGGCAGTGGTGGCATCCGCAAGCAATGGGACGACATTGACGCTCGATCAACATCGGTCCTCGACAATGGTCTCTCAACTACGGCGGCGGCTATGGCTCGATGCAACATTGATTAATATTTGTTGGGTCAATGCGGCGCCCTCCGCGGCGAAGGATTCCAGTTCAATAACAACGTTGCTCATCAACGATGTCAGCGACAATCGCGCTCTTCGGCGGAGGAGGAGGGGTCACCCAATAGCGCGTAGCACCATTTCCAACAATGGCGACCTACTACGGCGAGCGGTCGGCGCGGGAAGCGCGATCGCTCTTTGGTTGACAGTACGATCGCAGGCAACTTCGCCTCGACAGGTGACGGTGGACGGTTCTGGCATTGATCTCACGCTGGAGGTGGTGGAATATTTGGAAATATTGACGTGACGCTGATCAACAGGCAAGTCAGCGGCAATGGCGGCGGTGGGATTCATGCCGCTGGCGGGTTCATCGAAATCTCAAACGGATCGTGGCTGGAAATCCTTCAGTGGAGAAATTCCGCAGATCGCCAGCGAAATCTACTGGCGCAACGAGCTTCAAATCGCCATCGACGGTCTATCGTGACCAGCATCGGCATATCTGGTATTGAAGAGGGGCGATCGCACGGCGATCGAAAACATACCAGCCGCGATCTTTGCAGACATCGATCCCTGCACCGGCGGCGGCAGGCTCTCCGCTGCGGGCATCGTCCGCGCTACGCGATTCGCCTCGCCAACCCTGCCCTGAGCGCCGCCAACCCGCTGTCCGCGAGCCGGGTCAACCAGCGGGCCGCAGCGCCCGCAACCTGCGGGCAGCCTGCCGGATCTCGGTGCCGCGAGCACCCCGACGATGCCATCTGGACGGACTGGCACCATCCGTCAGGAACGACGTCATTGCGGGCGATGGGGGTGCCAACTTCCTGGCGGGATGGGCCGGCAACGACCTGATCCGCGGGCTCGCGGGCAGCGACACGATCAATGCCGGGCCCGGCAGCGACTATCTCGACGGCGGGAGCGGCAACAACCGGCTCAACGGCGCTGCCGGCGTCGACATCGTTACCTTCGCCTTCAGTTCCGGGCCGGTGACCGTCGATCTCGTCGCCGGCAAAGCTCGCCGTGGCGGCGAGACCGACCGGCTGTCGAGCATCGAGGGGGCCGTGGGCACCGCCGCGGCCGATCGGCTCACCGGCGACGAGCACGACAACTACTTCCAGGGCAGGCTGGGTTCCGACCGCCTCACCGGCGGCGCAGGGCGCGATACCTTCTACTACGACCGAGTGCGGGACAGCCCGCCCGGAGCCGGCAAGCGCGACGTGATCGCCGACTTCACGCCCGGCGAGGACGTGCTCGACCTGGCTCGCATCGATGCCGATGCGACGGCGCCGGGCCTTCAGTCGTTCCGCTGGGTGGGAAACGCCCCGCTCGGCGGCCCCGGTCAAGTCGGCTACGTCGTGGTCGGCGGGAACACCATCGTCCGGGCGAGCACGGATGCGGACCCGCAGCCGGAGCTGGAGATCGAGCTGCTCGGCGAGAAGGCCTTGCCGGGAGTCGACGTGCGGCCGTGACGGTCAGCGCCGCAGCAGGAAGCCGCCGCCCAAAGGGTCGTCCGGCTCCCGCCGGAACCTGCCCTGGCCGGCGTAGTAGGCCTTCCCCGCGACCTCGACGGTGACGGCGGGATGCGGGCCGGCCCGGAGCTCGCCGACGATTTGGCCCGCGAACTCGGCCCCGGTGATGCTGCGAAAGCGTCGCTTCTCGCCGACCGCGACCTGCCCGCGCCGGTGCATCAGCGCCATGCGCGCGGTGACGCCGGAACCGGTCGGGCTGCGGTCGACCTGACCGTCGGCGAACACGCAGACATTGGTCGTGGGCTCGCCCGCGGCCGGGTCGGCCTCGTCGGTCAGGATCGTGCCGTAGAGAAAGGCGAGGTCGGGATCGTCGGGGTGGGCGAGCCCAATCTGCGCCGCCGTCGCCTGCTTGAGGGCCATCGCCGCCTCGACCAGCCGGCCGACCGGGCTCGTCGCCAGATCGAGGCCGAGCGTGGCGGCCGGCAGCACGGCGTAGAAGGCGCCGCCATAGCCGATGTCGAGCGTGACCGGCCCCCAGCTCTCGGTCAGCACCACGGCGTCGCGGGCGAAGGCGAAGGCCGGCACGCTGGAAAAGCGGACCGCCCCGGTGCGGTCGACCGTAGCGGTCACCAGACCGCACGGGCACTGGATGCGCACCTCCGTCGCGTCACCCGCAGCCGCGACCATGCCGCGATCGAGCGCGAAGCGGCCGAGTGCGATCACCGCGTGGCCGCACATGGTCGAGTAGCCCTCGTTGTGCAGGAACAGCACCGCCAGGTGCGCGCCCGGCAGGTCCGGCTCCACCAGAACCGCGCCGTACATGTCGGCATGGCCGCGCGGCTCGGCCATCAGCATCCGGCGAACCTCGTCGTGGCGCTCGCGGGCGAAGCGCCGCTTGGCGAGCAGCGTGGCGCCCTCCAGCGCTGGATAGCCCTCGGTGACGATCCGGACGGGCTCGCCGCCGGTGTGCATCTCGACGGTGGCGATCCAGCCCTCTTCGACCATGCTCAGGCTCCCCATGACAGCGCTTTCATCTTCTAAGGGGTTGATCCACCGGGCGCCTCTCAATATGGACGCGGTCGCCCGGCTCGTGCCGTGCGGGGATTTGGGAGTTGCTGCGCGATGACCGAGATGGTCCGGCTGGATCGCCTGGCCAAGCGCTTCGGCCCGGTGCACGCGGTCGAGGAGGTGAGCTTCACCGTCGCCCGCGGCGAGGTCCTGGGCTTTCTGGGACCCAACGGCGCCGGCAAGTCGACCACCATGCGCATGCTGACCGGGTTCATCCCGCCCACCGCCGGCTCGGCCTCGGTGCTGGGCTTCGACGTGGTGCGGCAGCCGATCGAGGTCAAGCGGCGCGTCGGCTACCTGCCCGAGGGGGCACCGCTCTACGGCGACATGACGGCACTCGACTTCCTGCGCTTCGTCGCGGCGATGCGCGACCTCGGCGGCGCCGAGGCGAAGAGCCGGATCGATGCCGCGATCGAGCGCACCGAGCTCGCCGAGGTGGCGCACCGGCCGATCGAGACCCTGTCCAAGGGCTTCAAGCGGCGGGTAGGGCTGGCGCAGGCGATCATGCACGACCCGCCGGTGCTGGTGCTCGACGAGCCGACCGACGGCCTGGACCCGAACCAGAAGCACGGCGTGCGCGAGCTGATCGCCCAGATGGCGGACGACAAGGCGATCGTGATCTCGACCCACATCCTGGAGGAGGTCGAGGCGATCTGCAGCCGGGCGGTGATCATCGCCCGCGGCCGCGTGGTCGCCGATGCCCGGCCCGACGAGCTCAAGCGTCGCTCGCGCCATCACAACGCGGTGCGCGTCACCGCCAACGCCAACCTGCTGCCCAAGCTGCAGCCGATGCTGGAGGGGTTGCCGGGTGCCGCCGCGGTCGAGCCGACGGGTGCGGTCAACGGCGTGGCGAGCGTGCTGGTCTATCCGCAGGACGGCCGGCCGATCGTCCACGAGGTCGGCGACCTGGTGCGCCGGACCGGGCTCGAGGTCGACGAGATCACGGTCGAGCAGGGGCGCCTCGACGACGTGTTCCGCGCGCTGACCAGCCCGGCACCTTGAGGAGCGCGCGATGAACTCCGTCCGGACCATCTTCCTGCGCGAGCTCAAGGCCTATTTCGCGACACCGCTCGCCTACGTCTACATCGTCATCTTCCTAGCGCTCACCGGCTCGCTCACCTTCTTCCTCGGCGGCTTCTTCGAGCGCGGCCAGGCCGATCTGGCGCCGTTCTTCCTGTTCCATCCCTGGCTCTACCTGTTCCTGGTGCCGGCCATCGCCATGCGGCTGTGGGCCGAGGAGCGGCGCACCGGCACCATCGAGCTCCTGATGACCCTGCCGACGACGACCTTCGCGGCGGTCCTCGGCAAGTTCCTCGCCGCCTGGGTGTTCGCCGGCATCGCCCTGGTGCTGACCTTCCCGATGTGGCTCACGGTCAACTGGCTGGGCGGCCCCGACAACGGCGTGATCCTGGTCTCCTATCTCGGCAGCTGGGTGATGGCCGGTGCCTTCATCGCGATCGGCGCCTGCGTCTCCGCCCTCACCAAGAACCAGGTGATCGCCTTCGTCGTCGGTGCGGCCGCCTGCTTTCTGTTCCTGATGAGCGGGGTCGATCTCGTGCTCGCGGCCTTCCGCCCCTGGGCGGCGCCGGCCGTGGTCGACACGGTGGCGTCGTTCAGCGTGCTGAGCCATTTCGGCCAGCTGACCAAGGGCGTGGCCGACCTCGCGACCGTCCTGTTCTTCGCCTCGCTGATCGTCGCCTGCCTGGTCCTCAACACGCTCCTGGTCGACCTCAAGAAGGCGGCGTGAGGGTAGCATTCCGATGCCCAACTTCCTTCTCGACCGGCAGAAGCTGACCATCGCCGGCATCGTCCTGGTGGTGGTCGCCTTCGTGGCGCTGAACGTCTGGGGCAACCTGACCCTGCGCAGCGACCGCCTGGACCTGACCGAGACGCGTCAGTTCACTTTGTCGGCGGGCAGCGAGCAGCTCCTGGCCAAGGTGCAGGAGCCGATCACGCTGCGGCTCTACGTCTCGCGGGCGCTGCGCGACGCCAACCCGTTCATCGGCTCCTACGCCGACCGGGTGCACGACATGCTGCGCACCTACGCCGAGGCCGCGCACGGCAAGATCCTGGTCGAGTATCTCGACCCCGAGCCGTTCTCGCCGGAGGAGGACCGCGCCGTCGGCTTCGGGCTCGACCCGGTGGGCCTCGATGGCGGGGCGAGCACCGGCTATTTCGGCATCGCCGGCACCAACAGCACCGACGACATCGACGTCATCCCCACACTGTCGCCCGAGCGCGAGGCGTTTCTCGAATACGATCTGACCCGGATGGTCAACAACCTGGCCAACCCCGACAAGCCGGTGGTGGCGCTGGTGACCGAGCTGCCGCTCAATGGCGACCCAGCGATGCAGTATCGGCCGTGGCAGGTCATGCAGGAGCTGCAGGAGTTCTTCGAGGTGCGCGTCGAGGCCGGCGACATCGACCGCTTCGCCGACGATGTGAAGGTGGTGATGCTGGTCCACCCGCAGGCGCTGAGCGAGAAGACGCTCTACGCCATCGACCAGTTCGTGATGCGCGGCGGCAAGGTCCTGGCCTTCGTCGACCCGCACTCCGAGGCCCAGGCCATGCGCCAGCAGCAGGGCGAGCCCGGCGACACCTTCTCGAACCTGGAGAAGCTGTTCCCGGCTTGGGGTGTGGACTACGACCCGAACCAGGTGGTGGGCGATCCGCAGAACGCCCGGCAGGTGCAGTTCCCCAGCGGCGGCCGCGACCAGATCGTCGACTACCTGCCGTGGCTCTCGCTCGATCACAACTATCTGGCCGGCGATCAGGTGGTCACGGCACAGCTCGACCGGGTGAATTTCGCGACGGCCGGCGCCCTGGCGCCGCACGAGGGCGCCACCACCACCTTCACCCCGCTGGTCAGGACCAGCAGCCAGGCCGCCCCGATCGAGGCCGACAAGATCCGGATGTATCCCGATCCTTTGGCCCTGCTGCGCGACTTCAAGCCGGGCGATAAGGAGCTCGTGCTCGCCGCGCGCATCTCCGGCCCCGTCAAGTCGGCGTTCGGCGACAGTGCTCCGCAGGACGTGGCCAAGGAGCCGGCGCATCTGAGCGAGAGCAAGGAGCCGGCCCAGATCATCGTCGTCGCCGACACCGACCTGCTCGACGACCGCAACTGGCTGAGCATGATGGGCCAGGGCACGGCGCTGCCGGTGGCCGACAACGCGGCCCTGGTCGCCAACGCGCTGGACTATCTCGTCGGCAGCGACGCGCTGATGGGCCTGCGCGGCCGCGAGGTGACGGTCCGGCCGTTCACGCGCGTCGCCGAGATCCGGCGTGCCGGCGAGGCGCAGTACCGCGCCAAGGAGCAGGAGCTGCTGCAGCGGCTGCAGGACCTCCAGGGCAAGCTCAGCTCGCTGCGCGTCGCCGACGGCGAGGACCCGAGCCTGCTCAGCGACGCGCAGCGCAAGGAGATCGACGGCTTCCGCAGCCAGCTGCTGGACACGCGCCGCGAGCTGCGCGACGTCCAGCTCGCCCTGCGCCAGGACATCGAGCGCCTGCGCGACCGCACACGGTTCCTCAACATCGCCGCGGTGCCGCTCCTGATCGCCGCCGCGGCCGTGGTCGTGGCGCTGGTCCGGCGCGTCCGCTACCGCCGCCGCTTCGACCACGCTCCGGCCTGAGACGCGAGGCTCGACCCATGCAGCCCAGGAATTTCGCCATCCTCGCCCTGGTCACCGTCGCCAGCGTCGCCCTGGCCGTGCAGGCGGTCGCCCGGCGGGACGTGCCCCTGCAGTCGGTGACGGCGGGCGAGGCGATGTTCCCCGGCCTGCTCGATCGCCTCAACGACACCCGCTCGATCCACGTGACCGGCCACGATTCGGCGCTCACCTTGAACAATGTCGACGGCCGCTGGGTGCTGGCCGAGAAGTCGAACTACCCGGTCGACGCCGCCACCGTCCGCAATCTCGCCCTGGCGCTGGCCAACTTGCAGCTGGTCGAGGCCAAGACCGCCGATCCGGCGCGCCTGCCGCGGCTGGAGCTGGA
This sequence comes from Geminicoccaceae bacterium, assembly GCA_046349415.1. Classification (GTDB taxonomy): domain Bacteria; phylum Pseudomonadota; class Alphaproteobacteria; order Geminicoccales; family Geminicoccaceae; genus Benzoatithermus. The sequence continues at coordinate 34,059 of JAXMCJ010000043.1, read as the reverse complement.
CGAGCCCACCGCCGACGGCGCCAAGTCGCATCTGATCGAGCTCCTGGGTGCGGACGGCAAGCCGCTGGCCGCGGCCGTCGTCGGCAAGGCGAGCCCGTCGCTCTATGGCGGCGGCAGGGGTGGCGTCTATGTCCGCCGGGCGGGCGACGACCAGGCTTGGCTGGCGGCCGGCGAGCTCGACGTGCCGGGCGACGCCATGGCGCTCTTGCCGCACGAGGTGATCGACCTGCCGACGAGCGAGGTCGCGAAGATCACGCTGCAGTCCGGCGCTGCCGCCGCGCTGACCCTGGCCAGGGCCGACGGTGCGGCCGAGTTCACCACCGATGCTACGCTCCCCGAAGGGCGCAAGCTCGACCCGGTCAAGCTCGAGAGCCTCGCCGGCACGCTGGCCGGGCTGAGCATGACCGACGTCCTGCCGGCCTCGCAGCTCTCGGCGCCGGCGGACGCCCCGCACGCGCGCTTCGAGACCTTCGACGGCCTCGCGGTCGAGGCGACCCTCGTGCGCCAGGGCGAAGGCGAGGCGGCCAAGAACTGGCTGATCCTGCACGCCTCCGCACCCGATGCACCAGCCGCCGCCGCTCCCGACGACGCGGCGAAGGCGGCGGACGCGAAGAAGCCCGCCGAGCGTGCGAGCGAGATCTCCGCACGGGTCGACGGCTGGGCCTACGAGATCCCGCCCTATCTCGCCGACCGGCTCGACGACGGTCTCGACCAGCTCCTCGCCGAGCCGACCCCGGCCTCCTAGCTGCCGGCGTCGCCGGCCGGCCGGGCTCGCTTCGCGCCCAAGGGCTCCGGCCCGATCGTGCGCAGCTGGTGCTCGACGGTGAAGACGTTGGCGTAGAGGTGCGCCACCCAGCTCTTGCCGGCCATCGTCCGCCGCAGGCAGCGCAGGGCCGGGCCGATATAGGGCTCGATCCGGCTCCAGTAAAACGCGGGATACTTCTCGATCAGGTCCGCCGGGTTGGCATAGCCCAGCTTCGCGGCCACCCCGGTCTCGGCCAGCTCGTGGTAGAGTGCCCCCGCCCGCCGCAGATATTGCGGATCGGCGAGCTGGCCGATCAGGTCGGCGGCGCGCACCAGGCCCGCCTCGTCCTCGGTCCCGGCATGGTCGGCATCCTCGGGCACGGGAAAGCGGGTGCGCTCGATCGCCCGGGCGAGTCGCTCGACGTCGATGCCGGGATGCCGGCCGAGCCGGGCGCGCACGGCGATCTTGCCCCGCTCGATATGGTGGGGTGCGAGCCAAGCGTCGCTGGCGCCGCGCGGCATCGCCACGGTGGTGCCCGCCTCGTCGATCACGCAATGGCCGGGCCGGTCGCCCGGGCAGACGCCCCGGACATAGCCGACGTCGTGCAGGAGCATCGCCAGCGTCAGGTGCATCCAGTCGCCGGGCTGGAGATGGGTGTAGAGCAGCCGGCCGCGCAGGATGTCCTGCCCGACCAGGGTGACCAGCGCCGTATGCTCGACATTGTGATAGAGCGCATCGCTGTCGCCGATGACGTGCAAGGTCAGGTGGGCCGCGGTGGCGACAAATTCGGCCCGGTGCGCCTCGCAGGAGCCGAACATCTCGCGATAGCCGTCGCGCAGGCGCTCGGCCAGCGCGTCCGCCAGCATCGAGGTCGGATAGAGCATGGCGGGCTCCCCTGTCCGCTCGCCGTTCACTCGTCGCAGGTATGCCCGAACTCGGCGAGGCCGTCGGCGAGATAGTCGCCGAGGAGCGGCATGCCGGTCAGATATTCGACGGTCTGGCGGCTGTGCGCATGGCGCGCCTCGCGGACCGCCTCGTCCCATTCCTCGCGCGTGAAGCTGCCGCGGCCGATCCATGCCAGCGCCACGAGCTCGATCTGCTCGTCCACGTTGAGGCCGTCGAGGAACGCCGCCAGCTCCTGCCCGGTGGCGTCCTCCGTCTCCTCGTCGAGCACCTCGAGCATGTCGTCGTCGATCATGTCCGACCCGGAATCGGAAATGCCCGAATCGGTCTTGGCGCTGAGGGCGCGCGCCTTGACGATGATGTGGCAGACCTTGTCGGGATCGATGCTCGGCATGAAGGCGCTCCGCGGGGCTCGGGAAATACGAATGCCAGTCTAGCTTGGGGCGCGACGTCGGCAAGGACGGCACAATACGGCTGCAAATCAATCGTTTGGCAACATCGGCGCCATTATGCCGTGGCGTCGGCGGCGACGCGCAGTAGACTCGGCGGCGTCTCCGCATGCTGTCGATGCCATGGAATCGGCGATGATCCCGCAGCGCTTCATCTACCGCTCGCTCCTGTTCCTCGTGTTCGTCGCCGCCGTCGTCGGTGCCCTGCATCAGGTGATCTGGACGGCCTTCCAGCATAATCCATGGCTCAACGGTGTCATTCTGGCGATCCTGCTGATCGGCATCTTCCTGAATATTCGCCGCATCGTCCGGTTGCGGCCGGAAGCCGCCTGGATCGAGGCGTTCCGCACCAACGCCCCCGGCTTCTCGCTGCAGAACGCGCCGCGCCTCTTGGCGCCGATCGCCGCCGTGCTGGGCGAGCGGCAGCGGCGCAGCCGCACCGCTCTGTCCGCGATCTCGCTGCGCCACCTGCTCGACAGCATCAGCAACCGCCTGGACGAGAACCGCGACATCGGCAGCTATCTGCGCAACCTGCTGATCTTCCTCGGCCTGCTCGGCACGTTCTGGGGCCTGATCCAGGCCATCGGCTCGATCGGCGGCGTGATCTCCGGCCTGAATGTCGGCGAGGGCGACTTCGCCGCGGTGTTCAACGAGTTCAAGGCCGGCCTGATGCAGCCGCTGACCGGCATGGGCACCGCGTTCAGCGCCTCGCTGTTCGGCCTCGCCGGCTCCCTGATCCTGGGCTTCCTCGACCTGCAGGCCGGCCAGGCCGAGCACCATTTCTACAACGAGCTCGAGGAATGGCTCTCTGGCATCACCCGCCTCGCCATGCCGGACGGCGGCCTGCCGGAGGTCGGCGGCGGCCCGGCGCTGCCGGCCTACCTGTCCGCGCTGCTGCAGCAGACGGCGGACAATATCGACCGGCTGCAGCAGGTCGTCGGCCGCGGCGAGAGCGAGCGGGGGGCGCTGCAGGGCACCATCGCCCAGCTCAACCAGAACCTCGCCTCCTTGGCCGACCGGCTGGGCCGGGACCAGGATCTGCTCGAGCGGGTGGTCGGCAGCCAGCAGGCGCTGGTCCAGCACATGGCGCAGCGGGCCGAGGCGGGCGGGCTCGACCAGGCGACGCGCGATCACATCCGCAACACCGACATCCAGCTCAGCCGGCTGATCGAGGAGATGGGTCGCGGCCGTGCGGAGCTCAGCCGCGACCTGCGCAACGAGATCAAGCTGGTCGCCCGGACCATCGCCATCGTCGCCGGCGAGCCGCAGGTGGTCGGGGACTAGCATGGCGAGGCTGCGCCGCGACGGCCGGCAGACCGTCGACATCTGGCCGGGGTTCGTCGACGCGCTCTCCACCCTGATTCTCTCGATCATCTTCCTTCTGGTCGTCTTCGTGCTGGCCCAGTTCTTCATGGGCCAGGCGCTCCAGGGGCGCACCGAGGCCGTCACGCGGCTGCAGGGCCAGGTCCAGGACCTCAGCACGCGCCTCGGCCTCGAGCAGGACTCGGGCGACGAGCTGCGCCGCACCATGGCGCAGATCAACGCCGACCTGCAGCAGGCGTTCCTGGACCGCGACGAGGTCTCGGCCGATCTCGGCGAGAGCGAGGCGGCGCGCTCCCAGCTCGCCGAGCAGATGGCGGCGCTCACCCGCGATCAGGCCCTGATGCAGCGCACGCTGGACGAGATGCGGGTCAAGGCCGGCCAGAGCGACGTGCGCCAGGGTGAGCTCGAGCGCGAGCTCGCCACGGCCCAGCAGTCCGTCGCCGCCGGCAAGCAGGAGATCGAGCTGCAGCTCGGCCAGCTCGTCCAGCTGCGCCGCGACATCGGGGCCCTGCAGCAGCTGCGCACCGAGCTCGAGGCCAAGGTGGCGGAGCTGGGCACCAGTCTCGGCAGCACCGACGAGGAGCGGCGCCGGCTGCTCGCCGAGCTGGGCTCGACCCGCGACCAGGCCTCGGCGCTGGAGGCGCGGCTGGCCGACGCCAACGACAAGACCATGCTGGCGCAGCGCGAGCTCGCCGCCCGCGACGTGCGGATCGAGGAGCTGCTGCGCAGCTCGAAGGAGATCGAGGTCAAGCTCGGCGGTGCGGCGGGCGAGCGGGACGACGCCGTCCGCCAGGTGCGCCAGCTGACCGACCAGATCGCGACGCTGAGCCGGCAGCTCGGCGAGCTCGACAAGGCGCTCGACCTCAAGCAGTCGGAGATCGACGCCCAGGGTGCCACGATCGCCAATCTCGGCCAGCGGCTCAACGTGGCCCTGGCCAACAAGGTCGAGGAGCTCGCCCAGTACCGCTCCGAGTTCTTCGGCGCGCTCAGGCGCGTGCTCGGCGAGCGTGGCGACGTGCGCGTCGTCGGCGACCGCTTCGTGTTCCAGTCGGAGGTGCTGTTCCAGAGCGGCTCGGCCGACATCGAGCCGCAGGGCCGCGACCAGCTGGCCAAGCTCGCCACGGCACTCAAGGAGATCGTCGACAAGATCCCGCCCGACCTGCCCTGGGTGCTGCAGGTCGACGGCCACACCGATCGGATCCCGATCAGCACGCCGCGCTTCCCGTCAAACTGGGAGCTGTCGACCGCGCGCGCGATCGCGGTGGCGCGCTATCTGGTCGACCAGGGCATCCCGCCCGATCGCGTGGCGGCGCGGGGGTTTGCCGAGTTCCAGCCGCTCGATCCGGGCGACGGCCCGGATTCCTACGCCCGCAACCGGCGGATCGAGATCAAGCTGACCACGCGCTGAGCCGCGCGCTCAGTCCTCGAGCCGCTCGCAGAAGCGAATGATGCGGCGGCACGCCTCCTCCAGCAGATCCGTGCCCGTGGCGTAGGAGATGCGGAAATAGGGGTCGAGGCCGAAGGCGGCGCCGTGCACCACGGCCACACCCTCCTCGGCCAGCAGTGCCGCGGCGAAGTCGGCGCTGCTCTCCAGCTGCTTGCCCGCGGGGGTACGGCGGCCGATGGCGCCGGCACAGCTCGGATAGACGTAGAACGCCCCCTCGGGGCGATGGCAGCGCAGGCCGGGCGCCCGATTGAGCTGCTCGACGACGAGGTCGCGCCGCTCCCGGTAGACCGCGTTGCGCTCGGCGAGGAAGCCGAGATCCCCGGTCAGCGCCGCGACCGCCGCGGCCTGGCTGACCGAGCTCGGGTTCGAGGTCGACTGCGACTGGATCACGCCCATGGCCCGGATCAGCTCCTTGGGCCCGCCGGCATAGCCGATCCGCCAGCCGGTCATGGCGTAGGCCTTGGAGACGCCGTTGACGGTGAGCGTCCGCTCCTTGAGGCCCGGCTCGACCTGCACCGCCGTGGTGAAGCGGAAGCCGTCGTAGACGAGGTGCTCGTACATGTCGTCGGTCATCAGCCAGACATGCGGATGACGCATGAGCACGTCGGTCAGCGCCTTGAGCTCGGCCTCGGTGTAGGCGGCACCGGTCGGGTTGTTCGGCGAGTTGAGCAGCACCCACTTGGTGCGGGGCGTGATCGCCTCGTCGAGGTCCTCCGGCCGCAGCTTGAACCCGGTCTGCTCCGGGCAGTTCACCGCGACCGGGGTGCCGCCGGCGAGCAGGGTCATGTCGGGGTAGGACACCCAGTAGGGAGCCGGGATCACCACCTCGTCGCCCGCGTTCAGGGTCGCCATCAGGGCGTTGTAGAGCACCTGCTTGCCGCCGGTGCCGACCGTGATCTCGTCCGCCCGGTACTCGATCCCGTTCTCGCGCCGGAACTTGCCGACGATGGCCTGCTTGAGCGCCGGCGTGCCGTCGACCGCGGTGTACTTGGTCTCGCCGCCGCGGATGGCCGCGATCGCCGCTTCCTTGATGTGCTCGGGCGTGTCGAAGTCCGGCTCGCCGGCACCGAGCCCGATGACGTCGCGCCCCTGCGCCTGCAGCTCGCGCGCCAGATTGGTCACGGCGATCGTCGGCGACGGCTTGATGCGGGCGAGGCTCGAGGCGAGGATCGACACGGCTTGCTGACTCCGGGGCTGCGGCCCCGGTCGTCTTAGGCGGGACGCCCGCGCGTGACAATGCGCGGGCGGCTGGCCCGTGAACCCGGGTCGCTGGGCCGCCGCTCAGGGGCCGAGGAACGCCAGGGTCCGCCGCGAGCCGCTCAGCCGCACCAGCCCGACGCTCGAGCGCCGCGGCGGCCGGACGATCGGCCGGAGCTGGCGGTCGGCGGCCGGGCGGAGCACGGCGACGCGGCTGTCGGTGCCGCGCAGATTGAGATAGCCCGTGCGGATCCCCGTGCCGGCGCTGCGGCTAGCATCGAGATTCAGCTCGCGCACGGGGCGCAACCGCCGCAGCCCGCCGAGGTCCCGGCTCGGTTCCTCCGCGGCGGCGCTCGCCACGACGATCGGCTCCGCGGTCTGCCCCGAGGTCGATGCCGGCTGCCCGGCGGTCGCCGACGCCCCCGCCCAGCGCTGGTAGACACGCTCGCGATAGGCCCGCCCGCGCTCCGGGTCGGCGGTGTGGTAGCGCTCGACCGCGCGGTCCCACGACCGGGTCTCCTGCTCGAGCGCCCGGAGATAGCGGGCGCCGTAGGCCACGTTGGCCCCGGGCTCGAACGCCTCGTCGAGGCTCGCGAACGCCTCGGGATGGTGCAAGAGGCTGATCTGCATGCAGCCCACGTCGATGTTCCGCTCGCCGGCGGCGCGCAGCCGCTCGACATGCGCGATCGCCTCCTCCTTGGAGCCGAAATAGCGGCCGTCGCCGCCATTGTTCACCGTCCACGGCCATGGCGCCACGCCGCGCCGGCCGCGATCGTAGCGGCCCGATTCCGCCACCGCGACCGCGGTCAGCAGCCCGCCGGGCAGCACGCGGGAGGCTTCCGCCTGTGCGATCGCGCCCGCGCAGAGATCGGCATCCTGGGTGATGGCGGCCCACGCCCAGAAGGGGCACAAGCACAACAGCACCGCCAGCCACGCCCAGTTTCGCACCACCGCTCCAGGCCCGTTCGCCAAGGGCCCGATCCTGGCACGGCGGCGGTTAAGCCGACCTTAGCGCGCGCCCGCCGGCAGCGGCCTTGTGCGACGCCGGCAGCGGCAGCGCGAGCAGAGCTGCCCCGAGCGCCTCGACCAGGGCTCCCAGCAGATGCTGCAGCGGCACCAGCCCTTCGTGCGGCACGTGGCTGGCCTCGTCCATGAACAGGCTGCGGCGCAGCTCCAGCTGCAGCGCGTGGCTGTGCTGTGCCGGCCGGCCGTGCCGTTCGGTGATGTGGCCGCCGGCGTAGGGGCGGTTGCGCGCGACCTTCAGCCCGGCGCCCGCGAGCGCCCGCTCGGCGATGGTCACCAGCTGCGGGTGGCAGCTGCGGCCGAAGCGGTCGCCCAGGGCGACGTCGATCGGGGGGTCGTTGCCGCTGGCCGGCGGGAGCGTCGGCATGGAATGGCAGTCGAGCACCAGCGAGGCACCGAACCGGCGCCGCTGGTCGGCCGCGAGGCCGGCGAGCGCATCGTGATAGGGGCGATGGGCGCGCTCGATCCGCCGCTGCAGCTCGGCCGCCGCGAGCTTGCCGGCATAGATCGGCTCGCCGAGCAGGCGGGTCGGCACGACGCCGAGCCCGGCACGGGCCTTCAGCGTGGCACGCAGGCCGTCGAGCCCGGTGGGGTCCGCGAGCGTCTCCGGATCCTGCTCGAGCGCGTCGCGGTTGAGATCGACCACGGCGCGCGGATAGGTGGCGGCGATCAGGGTGGCGCCGGCGGCGCAGGCCCGCGCCAGCAGCGCGTCCACCGGCCCGTCGTCGAGGACGCGCAGCTGCTCGGGCGACAGGCGCAGCTGCGCCAGGATCTCGGGCGGATAGCACTGGCCGCTGTGCGGCGAGGACAGGACGACCGGCAGCGCGCGAACGCTGGGCGCAATCGTCAGGAAGGGCGCGGCAGGTCCGTGCGGCATCGCAGCTGTCACCGATCGGCCGGCACCTGACCACAGGCCGGATCGACCCGCAAGCGCAGCGGCGGGGAAAGGCCTTGCAGCGGCGCGAGATCCTTTCTAGGTAAGGCGCGGCCCGGGCGCGTAGCTCAGCGGGAGAGCACTACGTTGACATCGTAGGGGTCACTGGTTCAATCCCAGTCGCGCCCACCATCCCCTGATCGCCGCACTTCCTGCCCGACGCCGGCCGCCATCACCCTACGACATTCTCGATGTGACCACTTGGCCGTAGCGCCGGGCCAGCGCGGTGCACGCCTGTCATCGCTCTATGGTAAAATAGTGGTTGACACAACTAGCGTTATGGTTGATGATCCCTCCCGTGTTTGGGGCTCATCCCCCGACACCCGACTTGAGGCGTTTCCTCCCCTTATTGAAGGCCGCGGGCAACCGCGGCCTTTCTTTCTTGTGGCTCCCGCCTCGCCCTACAGTTGACCGCTCATCCCGTACCACGCGTAGGTCCGGGCGAGCATGGCGCGCAGGTCGCGATAGTGGGGCGCATAGCCCAGCTCGCGCCGCGCCTTGCCGATGTCGACCATGCGGTCGGCGAGAAACAGCTCGAGCCGGGCCGGCGACAGCGGCGGCTCCTGGCCGAGCAGTCGGGCGAGCGGCGTGGTCGTGGCCGCCGCGACGCGGGCCAGCGCCATGGGCACCCGGCGATAGGGCCGCCGATTACCGGTCAGCGCGCCCGCGATCTCCAGGAGCTCGCCCAGCCGATAGTGCGTGCCCGAGGTGATCAGATAGGTCTCCCCCGCCTCGCCCCGCTCCGCCGCCAGGATCATGGCGCGCGCCACGTCCTCGACGTCGACCAGCGGCTTGTGCACCTCGAGCCCGGCGCCGAAGACGGGAAACAGGCCCCTGCGGCACAGCTTGAACAGCTTCAGGAGCTCGCCGCCGCGCTGGCCTTCGCCCGCGATCACGCAGGGCCGCAGGATCGCCACCTCGAGGCCGGTGCGGCTGCCGAGCTCGAGCAGGCCCTCCTCCGCCCGCCGCTTGCTGACCCCATAGGGGTTGTCCGGGCGGCAGGGCGTGGCCTCGTCGACCCGGGCGGTGGGTGGCGTACCCATGGCGGCGAGGCTGGAGACGAACACGAAGCGGCGCGCGCCCGCCGCTGCCGCCGCCGCGGCCAGCGCCAGCGTGGCCGTGGTGTTGACGCGCAGCAGCTCCTCGGCCGCTCGCGGCGCGCCTGGGCGCCCCGGCATCGCAGCCGCGGCATGGAACACCGTGTCGATGCCGGCGCAGGCCGGGGCCAGCACCGCCTCGTCGGTCAGGTCGCCGTGCAGCAGCTCGCTGCAGCCGCGCGCCGGCTCCGGCAGGTCGGCCGCGGTGCCGCCCCGCACCAGCAGCCGCAGCGCCACCCCACCCTGCTCGCCCAGCGTGCGCACGAGGTGGCGGCCGACCAGCCCGGCAGCGCCGGTCACCAGCACCCGTCGCCCGGCCGAACCCACCGCCATCATGCCCCCCTCGCCGCGCCCGTCCAGGTAGGTATATTGGGCGGGCAACCAGGGCGAGGGAGATCGGCATGGCGACCAGTGCGGCGATGCGGTTCGACGGCGGCGAGCAGCGCGCCAGGGTCGATCTCGCGGCAGCATTCCGGCTGACCGCCCGCTTCGGCTGGAACGAGGCGGTGGCCAACCATTTCAGCCTGGCGCTCGACCCGGAGGGCCGGCGCATCCTGATCAACCCACGCTGGCGCCACTTCGCCCGCGTCCGCGCCGGCGATCTCCTGCTGCTCGACGTCGCCGACCCCGCGGTGATGCAGCGGCCCGACGCGCCCGACCCCACCGCCTGGTGCATCCACGGCGCCCTGCACCGGCTGCGGCCGGAGATCCGCTGCGTCCTGCACACCCACATGCCCTACGCCACCGCCCTCACCAGCCTCGAGGACAGCCGGGTCCTGCCGATCGACCAGAACTGCGCCCGGTTCTACGGTCGGATCGCCTACGACGAGGTCTATGGCGGCTTCGCGCTCGCCGAGGAGGAGGGCCGCCGCATCGCCGAGGCGCTGGGCGACAAGCCGATCGTGTTCCTCAAGAACCACGGCGTGATCGTCACCGGCCCCTCGGTGGCCGAGGCGTTCGACGAGCTCTACTATCTCGAGCAGGCCTGCCGGCAGCTCGTGCTCGCCTACTCGACCGGCCGGCCGCTGCGGCTGATCTCGGACAATCTGGCGGCCCAGGTGTCCGCCGACTGGACCGAGTATGGCGAGTTCGCCGCCGCCCATTTCTCCGAGCTGAAGGCGCTGCTCGACGGCGAGGATCCCAGCTACGCCCAGTAGCCCATCCGACAGGGAGGCAACATGGCCAAGGGCTATTGGATCGCCCGGGTCGACGTGCACGACCCGCAGGCCTACCGCGCCTATCTCGACGCCAACGGCGCCGTGTTCCGCAGGTTCGGCGCGCGGTTCCTGGTGCGCGGCGGGCGGCACGAGCTGGTCGAGGGCGAAGGCCGCGAGCGCAACGTCGTGCTCGAGTTCCCGAGCTACGACGACGCCCTGGCCTGCTACCGCTCGCCCGAATACCAGCCGGTCAAGGCCCTGCGCGCGGCCGCCTCGGAGGCCGACATCCTGATCATCGAAGGCTATGACGGGGTTCAGCCCTGACCTCGCTCGTGCACTGCGCAATATGTGACCAAGCAGAGCAACCCTCAGTTATACTCGCCGCTCCATTTTTGTCACAATGATCGCTGCGGGACCCAGGCTTCCCAGCCGGTTGCATTGACGAATTCATCCTTTGCCCGAACAACGATGGGCGAAGCTGCGACCGGCGCGTCGCAGGAACAACGTCGACTTGCCCGCGACGGAGAAGGTCATGGAGCGCGCAGCGCGCGTCGCGTTCGTCCTGGGGCTGCTGGTCCTGGCCTTCGGCTACGGCTATGTCGCCCGCGGCTGGAAGCTCTGGCCCTACCAGCAGGTCAAGCCGGTCGGCGACGCGGTCCAGGCGGCGACGCGCTACTTCACCGACGCCGACTACATGACCTTCGCCTCGGCCTACCCCAAGGGCGGCGTCAGCGCGCCCGATCCGTCCGCCGCGGCACCGGGCATGACGCTCATCCCGCACTATGACGGCCAGCGGTTCGTGGCCGACCTGATCGGGCTCGACGGCACCGTCCTGCACAGCTGGCGCACCAGCTTCAGCGAGGTGTTCGGCAAGAATCCGGCGCACGTCCAGTTCGCCGCCGACGATTCGGTCATCGCCTGGCACGGCACCCACCTCTACCCCGACGGCAGCCTGCTCTTGAACTTCGAGGGCCAGCTCTTCCCCTTCGGCGGCGGGCTGGTGAAGCTCGACAAGGATTCCAAGGTCGTCTGGAAGCTCGCGCGCAACACCCACCACATGGTGGTCGCGGCCGCGGACGGGACGATCTGGGTGCCGGCGGTCAACTACCGCCCGAACGGCATGGCGGAGTTCCCCGGCCTCGAGCCCTGGTTCTACGAGGACACCATCCTCAAACTCTCGCCCGACGGCCAGGTCCAGGACGAGATCTCCGTCCTGCTGGCGATGCGCGCTTTGCCGGGCCTGGTCTCGCCGCGCGGCGATTCCTTCGATCCCACCCACCTCAACGACGTCGAGCTGGTCACACCCGAGCTCGCCGCGGCCTTCCCCATGCTCAAGGCCGGCGACCTCGTGGTCTCGCTGCGCAACGTCAGCTCGGTGGTCGCCATCGACCCGCAGACCCGCAAGGCCCACTGGGCGATGGCCGGCCCGTTCCGCCGCCAGCACGACCCCGACCTGCTCCCCAACGGCCACGTCATGCTGTTCGACAATCTCGGCGGCGACCCCGCCTGCGGCCGCACCCGCATCCTGGAGCTCGACCCGGTCACCCAGGCCACCGGCTGGAGCTACGACGGCTGCACCCGCGGCGAGCGCTTCTACAGCGAGGCCTGGGGCGAGCAGCAGGCCCTGCCCAACGGCAACGTGCTGATCACCGAGAGCTATGCCGGCCGCGTCTTCGAGGTGAACCGCCAGGGTGACATCGTCTGGTCCTGGGTCAACCACGTCGGCGAACAGGACGGCAAGCCGATCGGCGGCGTGGTCGGCCCCGCGCACCGCTTCACCCCCGAGGAGCTGCCGTTCCTCGGCCCGGACGCCGTCGCCGACAATGCGCCGGCAGCGGCGTTCGCCGGCAAGTCCCCGCCGGGATGAGCACGACCCTGCCCCGCGCCGCGGAGCACGCCGGCGGTGCCGGGCGTGGTGCCACCGTGGCGATCGCGGTCAGCGTCGGCGGGCTGCTCGTGCTCGCCTATCTTGGCGGCATCCTCGCTGGTCGCAGCGGGCTGTTTCCAGCCGGTCAGATCGCCGCCGCCGCCGAGGTGGTGCAGGACTGGCGCGAGAACTGGCGCCACTATCTGGGTATCCGCTCGAAGTTCACGGCCGCGACCGATCGGCCGGCCGGGCTGCTGGTCCACGATGCGGCGCGGGTCGCCCCGGGCTATACCTTCGTCGTCGGCTACCGCGACGGCTCGTTCCATCCCTTCCTGCTCGATCCGGCGGGTGAGGTCGTCCACGAGTGGCGGGCCTCTTTCAACGAGGCTTTCCCGCAGGCCGCGCACGTCCCCCAGGCGCCGCCCGACTGGGACGTCTCTCTGCATGGCGCGGCCCTGCTCGCCGACGGCAGCGTCGTGCTCAATTTCGAGGGGCTGGGGACGGTCAAGCTCGACCGCTGCTCGCAGATCCTCTGGCGCCTGCCGACCCAGAGCCACCATGCGCTCGACCTGCTGCCCGACGGCGGGGTGCTGGTCACCAGCCGGCGTCACCTGACGGAAGGGCGGCCCGGCCTGCCGGGGGTGGAGCCCGGCGACCGGGGCTGGCTGTGGGAGGACACCATCGTCCACGCCGACGCCAGCGGGCACATCCTGTCCGAGCGGTCGGTGCTGCAGATCCTGCTCGACAGCGGGCTCGCCGGGTTGCTCTACGCCAACGGGCTCGACGACGCCTCGCTGCGCCATACCGACGACCCGCTGCACCTCAACGATATCGAGGCGCTGCGCCCCGAGCTGGCGACGGCCTTCCCCCAGTTCGCCGCGGGCGACATCATGATCTCGCTGCGCAACCTCGACACTATCGCCGTGCTCGACCGCGAGACGCTCCGGGTCAAGTGGTCGATGACCGGCCCGTTCCTGCGCCAGCACGACCCCGACTTCCTGCCCAACGGCCACATCCTGCTGTTCGACAACCGAAAGGGGGGCGCCGGGCGGAAGTTCGGCCAGAGTCGGGTGCTGGAGATCGATCCGCGCAGCCGCAGCGTGGTCTGGAGCTTCGCGGGCTCGCCTGAGCAGCCGTTCTACACCGACGCGCGCGGCAAGGTGGAGGCGCTGCCGAACGGCAACGTCCTGGTGACCGAAGCGCAGGCCGGCCGCGTCTTCGAGCTGGCCCGCACGCCCCAAGGCGGCACCGTGGTGGCCGAATGGGTCAACGGCGTCGGCGACGGCCTCGCCGGCTACGTCACCCAGGCCGACCGGATCCCGCCGGACCGCGTGGGCTTCCTGGGCGCGGCCTGCCCGGCTGCGGCCAGCGACGACGCGCCGCCGCCCGGCCCCGGGTGAGCCGCGGCGCCGGGGGGCGCCTGCTCGAACAGCTGCGGGCTCACTGCGCCGCCTTCAGCAGCTCGTCCGCGGCGAGCCTGCCGAGCGCGTTGCCGGCCAGTGGGCTGTCGCCGGTCAGCAGCCTGCGGTCCTTGTGGACTTGGCCCGAGATCTCGCTGTTGAGGATCTCGACGCCCTGCGCCTTCAGCTGCTCGCCGAACTTCCAGGTCAGGTGGCCGGGCATGTAGCCGATATCCGGGGTCTTGGCGTCGAGGGCATCGGGAAAGGCGCAAATCTGGTAGCCACGAAATGGGCTGCCCTCGCCGAGTGCGAGGAATGCCGCTGGCCCGTGACAGAGCGAGATGACGAATTTGTCCTTCGCTGCCGCCCATTGCAGCACCGCCTTCACGTCCTTGCTTTTCGGCAGGCCGATCAGCGCCCCGTGCCCGCCGGGAATGAACACGCCCAGATAATCCGAGTCCTCGCCGAGCCCGGCCTCGACGATGTCGGACAGCTTCGCGGGCGCCTTGAACTGGTCAGCATACTTGCGGAACAGGCCTTTCACCTCGTCGTCCTGCCCGGGCATCGCCCAGAACTCGAACTTCACAGGATTGCCCGAGACGGTAGCGATGTCGAAGCCGAAGCCGGCCTTGTCGAGGTGGTACATCGGCAGCAGCGTCTCCACCGGGTGATTGCCGGTCGAGAACATCGTGCCATTGTCGGTCAGCAGATAGCGTTCGTCCGCACCTATGACCAACACCTTCCAGCGGCCGCCCCGGTAGGGTTGCGGATAGTCTGCGCCACTTAGATCGGACTTGGGCGAGGTGAACTGGCGCAGCGAGTGGGGCGAAGGAAAGAAGGCATTGTCCTCGGCCGGATCCGGGGTCGGGCGCTTGTCGTCGGGTTGGGAGATGGTCATCGGCGTCTCCGCATGGAACGTTGCCCCAGGTTCTACACCAGGAGCGGAAACGGCGTTGAGGAACGATGGGTTTCCCCTGACACGACGTTATCGTCCGTGAGCAGGGCGGCCTCGGCATCCGCCCTGCCTACCTGCCGCTCATTGGATGGGCGTGAGCGGCGGCAGGGCGTCCGGCAGGCGGGTCACGCGGTAGGTGAAGGTGTATTCGGCCGGGCTCGGGCCGAGGGGCGTGGTGACGCAGCCGCGCTCGTCGTGGCACGGCCCAAGGATGGCCGTCTCCTCGACCACGTCGCCGACGAAGGGCATGGCTGCGGCCAGCTCCTGGAGCGGGAAGGACAGCGTGGCATGGCCAATCAGCTCGTCGTTGGCATCCGGCACGCCGCCGCCGAAGTGGCAGCCGCCGAACGGGAAGTCGCTGAGGCAGTCGGCCCAAAAGCCGCTGTCGCTCTCGGCCATGACGACCGTGAAGGCGAACGGGCCGGGCACGCCCTCGGGCGCACAGGACCAGCCCTCCTCCGGGGCCTGGTAGAGCGGCCCGCCCGACCCCGCCATCGGCAGGATGCAGCTCTCCGTTGGCCCGAAATTGCGGTGCTCGACGCTGTCGACGTCGTCGAACTCGCGCGACACGCTGCCGGCGGCCGGCGCCTCGATCGCGACCTTGATCTCGTCGGAGAGCCACGGCGCCCACCAGGGGCTGTCGTAGCCGGTCTCGTCGTTGCACCTGAAGCCGAGCGCCTCGATCTTGTAGTGGGGGACCTTGTCCGGCAGGCCCGGGATCCTGGTCTGCGCCTGAGCCGACGCGCCGCAGCAGAGGGCCGCACCCAACGTCGCGAACCGCACCATCCCCATCCGATCAGGCATCGCTTCCCCCTGCGCCAGGCCGATTCCACCGGCGGCGCCGCGCATCCTGCGCGCGGCGGACGAGGGCTGCTGTGCGATGTCTCACGATCGACGGCAATGTTGCCGTTCACCAGGACGGAGTGCCGACGCTCGGGCAGCAGAGGCTCGGATCTCGTCGGCCCACGCGCGACTGACCCCTGATACTTCCTGGCCGGCTGGGCAAACCACCAACCTGGATCTCGCGCCACCCCACCCGCTGCCCTCGCTGCGCTCGGGTATCCTCCCCCGCGCGGCACCTGCTCCACCATCCCCACCATGCCATGAAGACGGTTACCGATCCGTCAACTTGCCGTTCGCGATGCTAGGATCATAATCCGATCCATGCTATCCTGCGCCCCGACCCGCAGCAGCGTCGGACCACCGCCATGCCCGCCACCCGATCCCCCGCCCAGATCGCAGCCTCGCGCCGCAACGGCGCCCGCTCGCACGGCCCCGTCACGGCCGCGGGCAAGGCCCGCTCCTCGCGCAACGCGCTCACCCACGGCCTGTGCGCCATGCGCCACCTCGTGCTCGAGGACGAGGTGCCCGACGACCTCGCGGCGCTGATCGCCCACCTCACCGCCGAGGTCGGCGCCGCCTCCGAGATCGAGGCCCGCCTCGCCCGGCGGCTCGCCATCGCCTTCTGGAAGGGCGAGCGTGCGGAGCGGATCGAGGTCGCCCTGTTCGACGCCGCCCCCAAGCTCCGCCCGCCGACCCACGGCTTCGAGTGGGAGCAGGCCGACCCGCTCACCACCTTCGACGTCCGCCGCTTCAACGCCATCCGCGGCCAGCAGGCCCAGATCGGCCGCGAGATCAGGAACTGCCTGGCCGAGCTGCGGGCGCTGCGGAAGGACGCCCTGGCGTGCACGGACGAACCCGGGGAGTGCGTGGAAAACGAACCCGAGAGCCCGCCGCCGGCCAACGACGACGCGGCTTTGTCGACCGATCAGCCGCCGCGAAACGAACCCGGCGACCCGGTCCCGCCGCGCGTCGTGGCGCTGCGCGCCGCGGTGATGGCCGAGCACGCCGCCCGGCTCGCCGATCCCGAGCGCGACCCGGCCATCATGGACGGGCTGGTGCGCGAGGTCGCCGCCGCCTGGGGGCTGCCGGACGCACTGGCCGGGTGAGCGGGGGGCCGGCGCGGCTGCGCATCGACGGGTCGGCCCGGTGCGGCTATGGAGATGGCAGCATGTCGCGAGCGCCGTGGAAGTCACGCGCGCCAATCGGGCCCAGCGCCGAGCGATTACCCGCCCTTCAGCCGGAAGCGCCGCCGGCAGCCTGCCACATCGAGCCCGGCCTCGGTGCCGGTCGCGCGCAGGCGCGGTCCGGCGCGAAGCCGAGCAGGGCGCATCACCTCGGCACCAGCCTGCGGTAGAGGTGCCAGGTGGCGTGGCCGAGCACGGGCACGATCACGATCAGGCCGAGCAGCGCCGGCAGCGAGCCGATGGCGAGGCCGAGGGCGACGATCATGCCCCAGACCGCGATCGGCACCGGATTGGCCAGGGTGGCGCGGACCGAGGTTTCCACGGCCGTCGCCAGGCCGCAGTCGCGATCGAGCAGCATCGGGAACGACACCACGCTGATGGCGAGGACCACGAGCGCGAACAGGAAACCGACGCCGATGCCAGCGACCATCAGCATGCGCCCTTCGGCGCTGGTGAGGACCCCGTGGAAAAAGGCGGTGAGCGAGACGATGCCCTCCTGGCCCATGGTGGCGCGGTAGATCGTGCTGGCCGTGATCAGCCAGAGCAGGAAGATGCCGACCAGGATCAGGCCGAGCACGACGATCGCGCCGAAGGCCGGCGTCGCCACCACGCCCAGGGCGTCGCCCCAACCGACGCTTTTGCCGGCCTCGCGCTGCCGGCTCATCTCGTAGAGGCCGACGGCCGCCACCGGGCCGAGCAGGGCGAAGCCCGACACGAGCGGGAACAGGAGCGGAACGTAGTCGTAGTTGAACGCCGACCAGGCGAGCACCAGGCCCGCGAGCGGATAGATGATCGCGAGGAAGAGCACGTCGCTGCGGCAGGCCATGAAGTCGGCCCAACCCTGGGCGAGCGCCTCCCTGAGATCGCCCAGCCCGATCTGCCGGACGCGCGGTGTCGCCTCGGCGCCGGCCACGTCCGGGCCGAGCACCGCGTGCGTGGTCTGCCCGACCGCCGCGCCGGCCGCGCGGACCTGGTCCACGCCCCATTCGATCGGATTGCGGATGTGATCGTGCGTCGCCATCCCGATCCTCCCCTGGCCTGGAGGTCGCCGGCCACCGGGCCGACGCCCGCCGCTGAGATGGACCATAGCATGGGGCGACGGCCCGTGCGCGCACTGATGTGCTCCGCACCATCCCGTCGGGCCACAAGCGTGAGAGGTTGCCGCGACCTCGCGGTCGGGGCGAGATCAGTCCTCGGCCGGCAGCCAGCCCGCGTCCGGGTTGTAGGTCAGCATCTGCGGGCCGATCTCGTCGGTCTGCGGGCCCATGTCGCGCTCGAGCACGATGCCGTTCTGGTTGACGAGGAAGGTCATCACCCCGGTCTCGCCGTACTGGGCCGGCCAGGCGACCATGGCGAAGCCCGCGATCATGTTGCCGTTGATCACGTAGTCGTAGGCCCCGCCCGGCGCGTTCGGCCCCTGCCTGGTCATGATCCGGTAGAGATACCCATAGTAGGGAGTTGCCGGCTCGCGGCTTTCCGGGTGAACGCCGGCCGCGGCCAGGAAGGGGCCGAACGGGCTCGCCTCCTCCGTGCCGGTGACCGGCCAGTAGAGCCCGTCGTGGAGCCCCGCCGTGCTCCCCAGCTTCTGCGCGTACTGCAGGACCTTGTTGCCGTCCCGGTCCTCGCTGGCATACGCCACCTGGGCGTCGACATAGGCGTTCAGCACCCGGATCGCCTCGAGCTCGTTGCGGCCGACGATCCGGTCCTTGACCGCCTCGACGCCCGCGGCCCCGTCGAACCGCCAGCCCTGGTCGTCGTGCACCAGGGGAGCGGGCAACGGCCACGCGGCGAGGCCGACTTCGAGGATGCGGCGGTCGTCGCCGTCCGGGCGCAGGACGGTGGCCCGCTGCGCCGCACCCAGGAAGCGCTCGCGGTCGGCGGCGTTGGCCTCGGAGCCCTGGCCCTCGATCAGCTCGGCGAACTCGGGGCCGACGAGTGCGGCGATGGTCGGGCGATCGTGGTCCTGCACCGCCTGGACCAGCGCTTTGACAGCCTCCTCGGGCGTGGTGAAGTAGCGTTGCGCCTCCTGCGCCAGGGCGGCGCTCGCCCAGACCATCGCGACGAGCGCTGCGGTCAGTCCCAGCCTCGCCGTCATGCACATCGCGTTGGCTCCGCGGCTCATGGGTTCACCTCACCGGTTCCGACTGCGCTTGCCGCGTGCTGCCTGCGCCTTGCCCTTGCCGCCGCCGGCCCCGGACAACGCATGCCCGCCGCCACCGCCCCGCTGCTTCGACGCCTGGTGCGACCGCTGCTGTTGCGGGCGGCTCGCCGCCTGCGGCTGCGGCCGCTTTGCCGCGGCGCGCTGTTGCCCCGCGGGGCGCTGCGCCTGCTGACGACTCTTCGCGCCCCGTACTTCCTGCCGCTTGACGGTCGAGCCGCGCTCGACGCCCGAAAGGGCGGACTTCGCCGAGGCCTGCGGCCGCGAATTGCCGGCCCGGGCCGGCGCATGCGATGCCGCCGACGCCGTCGTCTGCCGCGGCAGGGACTTTGCCCCGGCTTTGGCCGCCGCCCCGCGGTTCGCCTGCGTGAACGCCGGCGGATCGGCCTTGGCATGCGCCTGCCCCTTTGCCGGCAAGGCCTGGACCCGGGTCGGCGATGGGGTCTTGCGCTGCGCGGAGGTGGCCGGCTTGCGCGAGCCCTGCGAGCGCGCCGCGAGCTTGGCTTGAGCGTCCTTGGTGTGAGCCTTCCTCACATCGTCGCGTTGCTGCCGCGCATTCTGCCGACCGGCCGCGGCGTCCGACTTTGCCTGCTGGCGATCCTCGCGGGCCGCGGTGCGGTTTTGATTCGCCTTGTCCCTGGCCTGCTCGTGGGCCTGCTGCCGATCCTCGCGGCTCTCCTCGGCGAACCGCTGCCGGTCCTCGCGCGAGCTGGTGGCATAGTCCTGCCGCTCGCGGCGGGCGTCGTCGCGGTCGTCGTCGATGCGGTCGACGATGTCCTCGATGTCGTCCTCGTCCAGGTCGCTGTGCCAGCCGTGATAGTTGTCGTCGTTATCGTCGTCGTCGTCGCCTATGGCGTAGCCCAGGATGCCGCCGACCAGGGCGCCGCCGGCAAAGCCGCCCACGGCCGGCCACAGGGCGCTCGAGGTCTGGGTGGTCGGATAGGCGACCGGTGCCGCATAGGTGACGGGGGCGGCATAAGTGGCGGGGGCGGCGTAGGTCGTCTCGGCGACCGGCTGCGGCGCCGGCTCGGCGGGCGGGGGAGCCGGGGCAGCCTGCTCGACCGGGGGCGCCGCCGCCGTCTGCGCCGGGGTCTCCTCCGCTGGCGCGGCAGGTGCTGCCGCCTCGGCGGGCGGTGGCGGTTCAGCGGGGGCGGGCGCCGCCTGCTCCTGGGCGGCGGTCGCGGGGGGCTCGACCGGTGCCGGGGCCTCGGCCGTCGGCAGGGCTCCGGATTCCGCTGGCGCGACCTCGGTGGCGGCCTGGTCGGTCGCCTCCACGGCCGCGACCAGGGCCTGCGGATCGTACTGCGGCACGAAGATCTGGTTCGGGTCGGTGGGGGTGACGCGGATGATGTCGCTGTCGACCTCGACGGTCTGCTTGTCGTCGCTCTTCAGCACGCCGCCGGCATAGAACTCGGACCGCACCTGCTGGATCGAATCCTGCACGTCCGGCAGCCGCTCGGTCACCGCGTCGCCGACGTCCTGCAGCCAGTCGAGATGCTCGTTCATGCCCGTCAGGACGGTCGGGAAAGACAGCAGGCCGAGCACCGCCGGATCCCAGTTCGCGTCCGGCGTCAGCGACGGGTCCTTGGCGTAGTCGTCGAGGAAGCGCGCCGCCTGCACCACGTCGAGCGGCACCACGCTCGCCTGCAGCACCGCCGCCAGCAACGGGTCGGGGAAGAGGGCGACGGGTGCGACGAGCGTGTCGAGATCCTCGGCCCCCGGATCGTCGTCCGCATCCTGGGCCGAAGCCGGAACGCCCGCCCCGGCAAGAAGCAGGATCGCCACCGGCAGCGTCAGCCGGAGCGCGAGCTTGGCACGCAATTTCACCACGTGCGGCACCTCCCTGTACCCGAGCAATATGGGCATTCGTGGCGGGAGGAAAGGACAATTCCCGGCCAAGTGGCAGGCTACGCCGCCCAGGCTCTCGCGTCATGCCCGGGCAGGGGCCGTGCGGCTCGGGCCGGAAGGCTGGCCGCAAAAGAAAGGGCTGCCGAAGGCTCGCGCAGAGCCTAAGCCTGCCGTTGCGCTGGAGCATCGCGGAACGGGGAATGCTTGATGGAATCGGAACTCGAGGAGGAGCTGCTGCAGCGGTTGGACCGGTACTGCCGGATCGACACCCAGTCCGATGCATCGTCCGCCAGCAGACCCACCACCGAGAAGCAGTATGATCTCTTGCGGCTGCTGGCCCGCGAGCTGACGGAGTTCGGCGTCCAGGACGTGCGGCTGACGGACTACGGCGCCGTGCTGGCGACGATCCCGGCGACCGTCCAGGCGGACGCGCCGACGATCGCCTTGTGTGCGCATGTCGACACCGCGCCGCAGTTCACCGGCACCGGCGTCAAGCCGATCGTCCATCGCGACTGGCAGGGCGGCGACATCGTCCTGCCGGACAACCCGCAGATGGTGCTGCGGCCGGCCGAGCTGCCCTATCTCGCGACCAAGATCGGCGACGACATCGTCACCACCAGCGGCACGACGCTGCTCGGTGCGGACGACAAGGCGGGCGTGGCGATCATCATGGCCGCTGCCCGCCGCCTCATGCGCCACCGCGACCTGCCGCACGGGTCGGTGCGCATCTGCTTCACGCCGGACGAGGAGATCGGCCGCGGCGTCCATCCCGACCTGCCCAGGGACCTGGCCGCGGCCGTCGCCTACACGCTGGACGGCGCGCATCTGGGCGAGATCGTCTACGAGACCTTCTCGGCCGACGGGGCGGTTGTCGAGGTCGAGGGGGTCTCGATCCATCCCGGTTGGGCGAAGGGCAAGCTGGTCAACGCGCTGCACCTCGCGGCCAAGATCGTCGACACCCTGCCGCAGGTCACGCTGACGCCCGAGACCACCGACGGCCGCCAGGGCTTCATCCACCTCACCGACATGAGCGGCAGCGCCGCGGCGGCGAAGCTGAGCTTCATCCTGCGCGACTTCGAGGAGGAGGGGCTGAAGGCGCACGGCGAGCTCTTGCGGCAGGTTTGCGACGCGATCCAGGCGACCGAGCCGCGTGCGAAGATCGGGTGCACGATCACGCCGCAATACCGCAACATGCGCTACTGGCTGGAGAACGACATGCGCCCGGTCGAGCTGGCGCGGGCCGCGTGCCGGCAGATCGGCGTCGAGCCCTTCTCCACCCCGGTCCGCGGCGGCACCGACGGCTCGCGCCTAACCGAGCTCGGAATCCCCACGCCCAACCTGTTCACCGGCATGCAGGAGATCCACGGGCCGCTGGAATGGGTCAGCCTGCAGGACATGGCGCGTGCGACGGAACTGTGCGTGGAGCTGGTGCAGCTGTGGAGCCAGGCGCCCATGCCGGCTGCGACGACAGGGATCTGAGCGACGGGCGATGAGCCAACTCGCACTGTCGGAGACCGTACGGGAGCACGCGGTTGCGGAGGCCGGGTTTGGCGTTGCGGGTACGGTATAGGTGCGCCGGCCGGGACCTCGAGGTCGGCGGCCCTGGCCAGACCATCCTGGACATCTCGATTGCCGGCAAGATTCCGCATTGGCGCGAATGCGGCGGCCGGGGCAAGTGCTCCACCTGTCGCGTGCGCGTGCTCGACGGTGCGGCCAACCTGTCCCCTGCCAATGCGATCGAGCGGCGGCTGGCCACTGCCCGCAAGTGGGACCCCACGATCCGGCTGGCGTGCCAGGCCCAGGTTCTCGGCGATGTCACGCTCGAGCGGGTGCTGCTGAGCGGCGCCGACATCAGCCAGCTCCAGATCGAGACCCTGGACACCAGGACGGGAGTGGACCAGTCGGTCGCGATCCTGTTCTGCGACATGCGCAACTTTTCCGGCTTCGCCGAATCCCACAGCGCGTTCGACGTCGTCCATGTGCTCAATCGATTCTTCGCCAGCGTCGGCGAGCCGATCCTGTTGAACGGCGGAGTGATCAACCTCTACGTCGGCGACGAGATCTCGGGGTCGTTCGGCCTGGATGGCGGGTCCGCGGAACGCGCCTGCCGGGCCGCGGTCACGGCGGCGCTCGGGATCGCCGAGGCCGTGGACAGGCTCAACGCATCGATCCGGGCCGACTTCGGCTTCGACCTCGCGGTCGGTATCGGCGTCCATTTCGGCCCGGTCGTGATCGGTGAGCTCGGCCATCCGGCACACCGGCAGTTCTCGGTCATCGGCGACAGCGTCAATACCGCCAGCCGGATCCAGGCCATCAACAAGGAACTTGGAACAACAGTGCTCGTCTCCGGTGAAGTCGTCGACCAGCTTCCGGAAGGCACCCTCGCCTTCGGGCAGGTCCGGCAGACAACGCTGCGTGGCAAGGCACGCACGGTCCGGCTCTTCGAGATCCTCGACTTTGCCCGCCCGAACCACGTTCTGCTGGTTCAGTCGACCATCAAGCCATTACTCCTGGACTCCAATGGGTTCGCGCGGCGGTTCTATCCTCGCTTCTTTCGCGCGGCACCCGAGGTCGAGCGCCTGTTCGTCAATGGCACCGAGGCCCAGGGAGAGATGCTCGAATTCATGCTGCGTAGCCTCGTCTTTGGTCTTGGCCGCACCAATCACCTGGCACTCGGCCTGCAAACCCTCGGACAAAAGCACGTCGCCTATGGCGTCGAGCCCCGACACTATGACGTGTTCAGGCAGGCCCTTCTGGAGACCATCGAAGAAACCCTGGGGCCGACCCGCTACCTTCCCGACATCGCCGAGGCCTGGACGACGGTCCTCGACAGCTTCATTGGCCTGATGACCCGGCCAGCGCCGGTGCCCTGAATCAGTAGCCGCCGCCCTGCCGGCCTGCCGACGACGCGCGGTCTGCGCGCTCGCCCTGCAGGATCGCGCGCATCCCCTCGCCGTTGGTCCGCCACCAGTCGTGCAGGATACGCACGTCCCAGCCGATGCAGAAATGCTTGACGCCCATCTCGAGGTAGGGGCCGGCACGGGTGATGTCGGCGAGCTCGATGCGCGGGTGGAGGCCCTTGGCGAGGGCCGTCTCGATGGTGCGCCGCTCGGCTTTCTTGACCTCCGGATGCGTGGTCTGGCCGGTGAGGCCGAGGCTCATGGAATAGTCGGACGCGCCGAACTGCACCATGTCGAGCCCGGGCACGGACAGGATCGCGTCGAGGTCCTCCACGCATTCGCGCTTCTCGACCATGATCGCGATCACCACCTCGTTGAGCGCCTCGACATAGGCGGGCGTGCCGGCCTCGCGCACCGTG
The DNA here is from genome assembly GCA_046349415.1 of Geminicoccaceae bacterium. Taxonomy (GTDB): domain Bacteria; phylum Pseudomonadota; class Alphaproteobacteria; order Geminicoccales; family Geminicoccaceae; genus Benzoatithermus. Next base: position 10,210 of record JAXMCJ010000043.1, on the reverse strand, counting down.
CCGACGTCGCGCCGCATGCCGACGCCGAGCCTGCCGCCGGTGCCCGGCGTCTCGGCGCGCACCGCGGCGACGCAGGCGCGCGCATCGGCGACCGTGCGCACGTCGGCGAACAGCACGCTCTGGAAGCCCGAGCCGATGGCACGCATCGCCTGGTGCGTCCACATGGTCTGCTCGAGCTTGATCATGCCGACGAGGCCGGCGAGCTCCAGGGCGCGCCCGAGATTGTCGAGGTCGTGCAGGTCGAACGGCGCGTACTCGGCAGTGAGCTCGACATAGTCGTAGTTGCCGGCATGGCCGACCAGCTCCACCAGCGTCGGCCAGGTGGACAGCAGATGCGTGCCGACCGTGGGCTCTCCGGCAGCCAGCAGCGCGCGTAGTCGGTTGGGGCGCATCCGGTCCACACTCCTCCACGGGGTACGGGTGGCACCTCAAGCAGCTCCCGCGGCCATTGTGAACTCCCGTCTGCGCCGGGCGCCCCTGCGGCGCCGGCCGAAGGCTACCGAGCACGGTCAGGCAAACGACGAGAAGAGGCGCAATCATATGGCGAAAAATTAACGCTTCCAGGTAGTCGGCACCGCCGCGAATGTGACTTTCGTCACACCCCCGTCAGCGGCAGCCCTGGCTAATTGGCCGCGTCCGCTCACGGCGACGACGGCATGCGCCGGCGAGGAGATGCCTCGCCGGCTAGCCCTGCCCCATGGCCTGCGAGCACCCGAACTCATGAGGCTCCGATCGTCATGACCATCCATCAGGCGTCCTGCACCTGGTCTTCGCGCCGCGCCCGCCCGTTCTGGGCCGCCGCGATCGGCCTCGCCCTCGGCTTCGGCCTGTGCGCGCTTGCCCCGGCGGCGAAAGCCGAGATCGTCAGCCTTTCCGCCACCGGCTTCGTCCGCCATTGCCCGTGCGTGGAGGACGGCACGCAGGAATCCAACACCCATGACGGCGTGTTGGAGTTCCTCGGGCAGAACAACACCTTCTACGCGGCCGTCGACTTTCCCACCGAGGGGCAGAAGATCTGCAGCCTCGCCCTGGTCTACCGGGACGTGAACGGCAACGACGCGATCCGCGCCCGCCTGTTCAAGAAGTCCTTCACCAATGGCGGCAACCCGTTCGCCGCCCCGACCGTGGTCGCGACCGCCACCAGCGCCACCGGCGTGCCGGCCACCGTCCGGATCGCCAAGACCACCACCATCAACCAGCCCACCGTCGCCCAGGCCAACGCGTTCTATTACGTCCTGGTCGATGGCCCGACCATCAATCTCGCCTTCCTGGGCGTGCAGATCGACGTCAAGAAGACCTGCTGACGGATCGCCGCAACGGGCATCGGGGTGGAATGGCCAGCCGTTCCGCCTCGCAGTCCCAGGACATGCCCGGTCTAGAGGATGAAGCCCCGGTGTGAATCACTTGCCATCTTCCGCAACCCGCCTTGACGGGGGCAGAAGCGTCGATCACGATTCCGTCACCGGCGCGCGCAGAGGCAATTCGGCGAACAACACAAGCCGCCGGCTCAGGGAGCAGAAGATGACGAAGCCGCGATCATCCGCGCTGACGGCGCTCGGCACGGCGGCGCTCCTGGCGGCGGGGCTCACCGTTCCGGGGGCGCAGGCCGACGAGGTCAAGGGAGCCACGCTCTACGGCAACATGACCACCGTCACCCAGGACCTGCTCAACCGCGCCGCCGGCGACGGCAACAATTTCCTCCACACCAACGGCAATTACGAGCAGACCCGCTACTACCCCAACCGGCAGATCAATCGCGACAATGTCCGCAATCTGCGGCCGGCCTGGATCTTCCAGCTCGACGTGCGCGAGAGCCTCGAGACGACGCCCATCGTCATCAACGGCGTCATGTACGTGACGACCGCCTTCGACCACGTGTTCGCGCTCGATGCCCGCACGGGCAAGCAGCTCTGGTCCTACGCCCATGAGATGGGGCCGATCACGACCTTCTGCTGCGGCCCGAACAATCGCGGCGTCGCGGTCTATGGCGACATGGTCTACTTGGCGACGCTCGACGCCCGTCTGGTGGCGCTGGACGCCAAGACCGGCAAGAAGGTCTGGGACGTCGAGATCGCCGACCCCGAACTCGGCTACAGCGAGACGATGGCGCCGACCGCGGTCGACGGGAAGATCCTGATCGGCACCAATGGTGGCGAGTACGGCATCCGCGGCTTCGTCAAGGCCTACGACGCCAAGACCGGCAAGCTGGTGTGGAACTTCGACACCATCCCCGAGAACTCGGTCGGCGTCTGGGCGACCCACGACGCCACCGGCCGCGACATGCATCGCGACATCGCCGCCGAGAAGGCGGCCCTCACCAAGAACGGCGATCCGTACAAGACCCTGGGCGGCGGCGTCTGGCAGAATCCGGCCGTCGACCTCGCCACCCGGCGCATCTACTTCGTGGTCGGCAACCCGTCGCCCGACCTCGACGGCAGCCTGCGCCCGGGCGACAATCTCTATACCGATTCGCTGGTCTCGCTCGACCTCGATACCGGCAAGTATGTCTGCCACTTCCAGTACATCTCGCACGACGTCTGGGATCTCGACTCGGTGAGCCCGCCGATCCTGGTGGACGTCCCGGGCAAGGACGGGAAGCCGATCCCAGGCGTCATGCATGCCGGCAAGACCGGCCATATCTACGTCCACGATCGCAAGGACTGCAGCCTGGTCCGCTTCTCCGAGGCGATGGTGCCGCAGGAGAACATGTGGGTGCTGCCGACCAAGGACGGCGCGCGCATGCTGCCGGGCGCCAATGGCGGCGTCGAGTGGTCGCCCATGGCGGTCGATGCCAACCTGGGGCTGGCCTATGCGATCAACCTGCACCAGCCGATGACCTACCACGTCGACAGCTCGCCCTATCCCGGCGGCAAGCTGTGGCTCGGCGGCGCGTTCAAGGTGATCCCGACCGAGGAGCAGTGGGGCAACGTCACCGCGGTCGACTACGGCACCGGCAAGATCCGCTGGCAGCTTAAGACCCCGCAGCCGATGATCGGCGGCGCCCTCGCCACGGCCGGCAGCCTCGTCTTCACCGGCGAAGGCAACGGCACCTTCGAGGCGCTGGATTCGGAGACCGGCTCCGTGCTGTGGACCTTCCAGGCCGGCGCCGGCGTCAACGCGCCGCCCGCTTCCTACACGGTGGACGGCCGGCAGTTCATCGTCGTCGGTGCCGGTGGCAACACACAGCTCGACTACAAGCGCGGCAACTCGATCATCGCCTTCACGCTCGCGAACTAGGCCGCGGCAGCGAGGCTCGTCGGGGCGGGGCCGCACGGTCCCGCCCATCTCTCCAAAAGCGGGATCGGACGATGCGGGGTTGGATACTTCTGGCGGCGCTCGCTCTCTGCACGCCAGTCACGACTCCCGTTCGCGCCGAGGACAGCACCGAAGACATAGCCGCGACCTGCGTCACCTGCCACGGCGAGGACGGGCAGCCCGTCTCCGCGGAAATCCCGATCATCTTCGGTCAGCAGGAAGGCTATCTCTACTTCCAGATTCGCGACTTCAAGCTCGGCACGCGCAAGAGCGAGGTCATGAGCCCGCTCGTGGCCGACCTGACCAAGGACCAGATGAAGGCGCTGGCGGCCTACTTCGCCGCCAAGACCTGGCCGCGGCTCCCGCAGTCGGCCACGCCGGAGCAGAAGGGCGTCGCCCAGCAGGCCAACATTTCGGCAGGCTGCACCGGCTGCCACCTGGAAGGCTATGTCGGCGCCAGCACCGCCCCGCGGCTGGCCGGCCAGCAGGCGACCTACCTCAACCTGACGCTGGGCCAGTTCAAGACCAAGGAGCGGGCCAACAATCCCGGCATGTCCGGGATCATCGAAACCTTCACCGACGACGATATCGGCGCGATCTCGGCCTATCTCGCCAGCCTGTAGCGCTGTTCGAGGCCGCCCTGGGAGTTCGGTCAGCGCGGCGTCGACAGCGCCTCGCGCGTGCTGGCGGCGGCAAGGTCGTAGGCGGTCTTGCCGTCATGGTCGCGCCGGTCCGCCACGGCACCGGCTTCCAGCAGTCTTGCCACGATCGCCTGGTGGTCCTGCTCGGCGGCGATCATCAGTGCCGTGCGGCCGCGATCGTCGGCATCGTCGACGCGCGCGCCGCGCTGCAACAGCAGGCCGACCACCGCGAGGGCATCCGGCTCGGTCACCTCGTCCGGATGGCCTGCGGCCCACATCAGGGCGGTGAGGTCGTGCGCGTAGCGCTGGTTGGGATCGATGCCGCGATCCAGCAGTCGCCCGACGAGCTCCGCCCGACCCCGCGCCGCCGCGTAGAGGATGGCCGTCTTACCGGTGGCGTCGGCGACGGTCGGGTCCGCACCGCGATCGAGCAACAGGCCCGCGACCTCGTCGTCGGCATTGAATGCCGCGGCAGCCAGGGGTGAGAGGCCGCTCCGCCCCAGCCGGTTGACGTCGGCGTGGGCGGAGAGCAGCACCTCCACGGTCGCCTCCTTGTCGGCCTCCACCGCGACGAACAGGGCGTCGCTGCCGTTCAGCGCCGCCTGATCGACGGCCGACCCCCGGTCGAGCAGCAGGCGCACCGTCTCGGTGGCGCCGGCGCGCGCCGCATGGATCAGGGCCGTCCTTCCCAGCCCGTCCCGGGCATGAACCGAGGCGCCCTGCTGGAGCAGCGCATCGGCGAGCGGGGCGCAGTTGCGGTCCGCCGCCTTGAACAGCGTCTGATTGACCTGCCGCGGGTCCATCTTGCCTGCGTCCGCCACCTGCCGGCCGAGCTCGGCGCAGGGGCCGCTCTCGTCGGCGAGCGCGGCACTGCCGCAAGCCAGGGCGAGGGCTGCGAGCGGACCCGCCAAGAATCCAGCGCGAGCGATCCGTTTCATTCTTGCGCCCCCCAGCCGTCGCGTCGCGGATCGGACGGTGCGCCTTTGTTGCCACGACTTTCCGGGCCGCGCCAGGGCGCGGCTGCCGCCTTGCGACGGCCCCGCCCGCGCTCAGGTAGGCGCCGGGATCTCGTGGATGTGGACGTCGTGGGCGGAGTAGCGCGTCAGCACTTCCATGGCCTTGCGCTCGTCCTCCTCGGTCGGCGTGCGCACCCAGAGCAGGATGCCGCCGCGGTCGAGCTGCTCCTGCAGCCAGTCGGCGTGGCGGCGGTCCATCCAGTGCGCGAACACCGTGCCGAGCAGCGCGCCGGCCACCGCGGTGCCGACGACGGCGGCCGCGACCGCACCGGCCGTGGCCACCACGGTCCCGGCCGCGATCACGGTCGGCAGGATGGTGAGCGAGCCGAGCAGGCGGTTCTCTCGGGCGTCCATGCTCTTGCCGGAGACGAACGCGGTGCGGGGTGCCGAGGGGTCGTCCTCCAGCTCCTCGACGCGGTCATACATGTGACCCAGCGTCTGCTCGACGGTGTCGTGAGCGGCCAGGAGGCTGATCTGATCCTTGGCGAACCCTGCGGCGTGCAGGTCGTCGACGGCGGATTCCAGGCTCGTCACGTCGTTGAACACCGCCACCGCCTCGCGCACCTTCGCCGCGCCGGAGGTCTCCGCCATCACCGCTTCCCATCGCCATTGACAGACCGGCGCGAACCTAGGGAGCCGGGGCGTCGGCCGCAAGGCGCGGCTGGCAGCCTGCGTCAGCCGACCACCGCCTCGGCCTCGATCTCGACCTCGTAATCGCCGATCAGCTTCGCCTCGACCAGCGTGTTGGCGGGGCGGATGTCGCCGAAGCGACGGCCATGGGCGCGTGCTACCGGCTCCCACTGCGCCGCGTCGCGGACATAGATCCGCGTGCGCACCACGTCCTCCATCGCACCACCCAGGGCCGCGAGGCTGGCGGCGATCTTGTCCAGGACATAGACGGTCTGGCCGTAGGGGTCGCCGGGGCAGACCACCTCGCCGCTGCCGTGGGTGGCGGTGGTACCGCTCACCAGGATGCGGTCGCCGATCCGCACCGCCCGGCTGTAGCCGGCGATCGGCTCCCAGACGCTGCCCGTGTCGACGCGCAGGCGCCCACCCATGGGCGTGGCCGAGTAGACGCTGGGCAGCGAGGCCAGATGATGGCTGAGGTCGCCCGAGGCCGTGAGGAAGGGCGGGCGCCGGTACTCGTCGCCGCAGTCGCCCGGGATGCGGTGCGTCTGTACCAGCGCGGCATCGATCCGTGCGCGGTCCTCCCCGTCGAGCGCGAAGCCGAACAGGCGCAGATTATCGGCCCGGTGCTCGCGCTCGCCCAGCCGCGCGCCGACGATCACCGCCGCCACCGCCGGCTGCTCCAGCACCCAGCGCGTGGCGACGTTGGCGACCGAGACGCCGTGCCGCCGCGCCACCGCCGCCAGCGCTTCCAGCACCGCCTGCAGCACATCCCAGCCGCCGATCGCCTCGATGAAGCGGCGGTACTTCATCTTGCTCCAGTCGCCGATCCGGTCGGGCTCGGGCCGGCCGACCCAGCGGTCGCTGAGAAAGCCGCCGGCGAGCGTGCCGTAGGCGAGCAGGCGAGTCCCCCGCTCCAGACAGAACGCGCTCATCGCTTCGCCGGCGCGACGGTCCAGAAGGGAGAAGGAGACCTGGTTGGTTGCCACCGGCAGGCCGTGGCCGGCCAGCAGCCGCAGATGGTCGGTGTCGAAATTGGTCAGGCCGAGCTGGCCGATGCTGCCCTCGTGGCGCATGACGGCAAGCTCGCGCAACGCGTCGAGATAGGCCGGATGCTCGTAGGTCCACCAATGCAGCTGCAACAGGTCGATGCGCTCGACCCCGAGCCGCTCCAGGCTGCAGCCGATGCCCGCGCGCACGGTTTCGCGCGTCATCGGGCCGGGCTCGGGGCACCATTTCGTCAGCACGGTCGGGCGTGGCATACCCGACGGCAAGTGGCGCAGCAGGTGCCCGGTGATGTCCTCGGCGCTGCCATAGTGGTCGGCCATGTCGAAAGTGTCGAAGCCGGCCCGCGCATAGTCGAGCAGTGCCGCCGCCGCCTCGGCCCGGTCGAGCGGGCCGTGGTCGCGCTCCATGTCCGCCACCTGCCACAGGCCGGTGATCACCCGGCTGACGTTCAGGCCCGGCGCCACCTGGAATCGCTCTGGTGCGGTCATGCGGTCTCCTCGGCCGTGGCGATGGCGCCCAGCGGCACCGGACGGACCGGCGGCCGGGGCGCGAAGAAGGCCAGCTCGTCCAGTGGGCGGCCGGCCCGCTCGTGCAGCAGCCTCGCCAGCAGCGGGCCGCAATAGCGCCCCTGGCAGCGCCCCATGCCGGCGCGGGTGGCGTGCTTGATGGCGGCGAGCGAGGTGGCGCCGGTGGCCAGCGCGGATTCGATCGCGGCCAGCTCCACCTCCTCGCAACGGCACACCGGATCGGCAAGCACGGGACTTTGGCAAGGTGCCGCGAACAGCCGCCAGAGTGCTGCCTGGAACCGCCGCTGGCGCGCCAGCGCGCGCAACACCTGCGGATCGGGCGGGCGGCCGACCGCAGCGGCACCGGCGATCGCCCCTTCGGCCAGGGCGGCCTGGGCACCCCCCAGGCCGCAGCAGTCGCCGACCGCCAGCACGTCCGGGACGCTGGTGCGGCACTGCGCGTCGCGCTCGGTGACCAGATGCCCGCGCCCGGGGTCGTAGCGGTGCCGGCAGCCCAGAAGGCGCAGCAACTCGTTGGCCGGCAGGAAGCCGTAGCCCATGGCGACCGTGTCGGCCTGCCAGCGCGAGCCGTCGTCCAGCTCGGCGCGGAGCATCTCTCCCTCGCTGCTCACCGCCGCCAGCCTCGTTCCCCAGCGGACGCGCCCGGCGTTGCGCGCGAGATAGCCCGCACCCCGGGCCGTCAGGCCGGTGCGGCAACCGCCATTCCCGCGAGCGCGCCCAACGCCCGGGCGCTGGGGCGGCAGGCGGCTTCGGCGACCAGGACGATCTCCGCACCCGCCCGCCGCAGCTCGTCGGCGACCTGCAGGTTCAGCGGGCCGTTGCCCGCGATCACCACCCGGCGCCCCGGCAGGACGGCGTAGCTGCGCAGCAGCGTCTGCACGGCACCGGTGGTCATCACCCCCGGCAGGGTCCAGCCCGACACGGGCAGCGGCCGCTCGAAGCGCCCGTGGCGACCACCAGCCGGCGCGGCCGGAAGCACCGTGCCCCGTCCTCGCCGTGCACCTCGACCTGGAGCGGCAGCGAGGCGCTCCAGACCATGCCGGCGACGAAGCGCACCCCGGCCGCGCGGGCGCGCGCGATCAGGCGGCGCCCGCCCGCGAACTGCGTGTCGTCCCGCACCGGCGTGCCCAGGGGCTGCTTGTAGAACTGCCCGCCCGGGCTCGGCCGCTCGTCGACCAGCACAACCTCGGCACCAGCCTCGGCCGCGACCGCGGCGGCGGTCAAGCCGCCGGCCCCGCCACCCACGACCAGGATCTCGACCCGCTCCGCCTGCCGCGCCGCCGCCCCGCGGCCCGCAGCCGCCGCGAGCTCGGGCAGCGCAACCTGGCTTCGCACCTCGTGCGGCCCGGTGATCTTCGCCATGCAGGCGCGCTGGTTCGGCCGGCCGTCGATGGTGACGAGGCAGTCCTGGCAGACGCCCATGCCGCAGAACAGCCCACGCGGCGCGCCCCGGCGCGTCGTCCGCCAGATGCGGATGCCGGCCGCGGTCAGTGCTGCCGCGACGGTCTGCCCGGCCTGGCTCGGCACAGGCCTGCCGTCGAAGCGGATCACCGCTCCCCCTGCCGCGCCCGCAGCAGCGCCATCAGCAGCCGGTCGCGCCATGCGACGCGCTCCGCCCATCCGTCGAGCGGCAGCGCCGCCCGGCGCTGTGCTGTCACCTCGGCCACCAGCTCGGGTGTCCAGGGGTCGTCCTGGCCGCGCTCCGCACCCATGCGGGCATAGGACGGCCCCATCCGCTCGGCATGGGCGGCGATGCCGCCGCGGGTATTGAGGTCCACGGTCTCGAACGGGCCGATCGCCGCCCAGCGCAGGCCCAGCCCGTCGCGCACGACGCGGTCGATGTCGGCGACCGACGCCACGCCGTCGCGCACCAGGCAGTAGGCCTCGCGCAGCAAGGCACCCTGCAGCCGGTTGAAGACAAAGCCCTCGACCTCCCTGGCCACCCGCACCGGCGCCATGCCGGCACCGCACAGCAGCGCCTCGGTGCGCTCGACGGTCTCCGGGGCCGTGAACGGCGCCGGCACCACCTCCGCCACGCGCAGCAGAAAGGGCGGGTTACCGGGGTGCACAACCAGACAGCGCGCCCGCCCCGGCAGGTCGGCAGCCAGCCGCGATGCCGGCATGAAGGAAGACGAGCTGGCGATCGGGCAGCCGGGCGGCGCCAGCGCATCGAGCTCGGCGAACAGCCGCCGCTTCAGCTCCAGCTGCTCCGGTGCGCATTCCTGGATGTGGATGCTTTCCGCCACGGCCTGGGGCAGATCGGCGACCGCCGTGATCCGTGCGAGCACGTCGGCGGCTCTCTCGGGGCAAAGGCCGCAAGCGTGCAGGTCCTCGATCCGTGCGGCGATCTCTCCCGGGGCCGCGCGCAGCCGCTCGGCGGCGGGATCGAACAGCCGGACTGGACGGCCGGCCGCCGCGAACACGACCGCCCAGCCCACGCCGATGCTGCCGGCACCGACGATGGCGATGGCACTCGAACTCAAAGTGTCAGCCAATTCTGTTCCTGAGTGGCCCGAGCATCGGACGGAACGGCCGCGGCAGTCCCTTGCCGCAGGCTGGAGAGGGACGGTAGGAAGCCCGGTGACGGCCCGTCAATGCCGATTCCGGCGGGTTGCAGAAGGACGGCGCCATGCACGATCTCAGCGGCAAGACCGTCCTGCTTACCGGCGCCTCCAAGGGCATCGGCGCGGCCACTGCCATGGCGCTCGGCCAAGCCGGCGCTCATCTGATAGCGCATTACGGCTCGGATGCGGGCGGTGCCGAGGCGGCGGTGACGGGCCTGCCGCCCGAACGCGTTCTGCTTCTTCAGGCCGATCTCGGCCACGGTGCGGAGGTCGACCGGCTATGGCGCGAGGCGCTGGCCTGGCGCGGCCGCATCGACGTGCTGGTCAACAACGCCGCCGTCATGAGTATGGATGGCGGGATCGAGGCCGACGACGCGGCCTGGGACGAGGCCTGGGACGAGGCGCTGCGCGTCAATGTCCTCGCACCCACCCGCCTGATGCGCCATGCGGTGCGGCACTATCTTGGCCAGAGCGGCGGCATCCTGGTCACCGTGTCGAGCTGGGTCGCCCAGCGCGGCGCGGGCAATCCGGCGCTGCTCGCCTACGCCGCCTCGAAGGGGGCCGTGCTCGCC
>JAXMCJ010000042.1:0-54339 GCA_046349415.1 Geminicoccaceae bacterium | reverse complement strand
CTGTCCTGGCCAGGCACGCTGGCCCCACGTGTGGTCGCGACCCCGATCAGCACCGCCGACCTGTTCACCACGTTCCTCCTGGCCGCCGCACCCGGGACTGCGGTCCCGGCCGCCGTCGACGGCATCGACCTGATGCCGCTCGCCACCGGCGGCATTGGGCAGGCGCGCGAATGCCTGGCCTGGGGCCCGAAAAGCGCAGCCAACGGATCCATCCGTTGCGGCAACTGGAAGCTCGCCATGGGCAAGGAGCTCTACGATCTGCGGGCGGATCCCGGCGAGACCAGGGACCTCGCAGCCGCGCAACCGGCCAAGGTCGCCGAGCTGAAGGCGAAGCGGGCGCCGATCACGGCGACCTGGAAAAAGGCGCTCTGGTGATTGAAGTGCTGGGCGCTCTCGAGCCTCTCGGGTCGGCTATGGAACCACCACGCTGGACTGGACGCCGCTCGAGGGCAGGTAGCTGCCGGAAACGCGGTCCAGCGTGATCACCTCCAGCGTCTTGGCGGGGCAGTAGGCATTGACCGAGCGGAACTGGACGATGGCGTCGGTGCGCGACGTTGCCGAATAGTCGACCGAGACGGTCGGCACGACCGTAGCGAGGTTGATCGCTGTCGAGCTCGGCTTCAGGCAGTAGATCCCCAGGGTGATATTGGTCACGGACGCGACGCCCTTCTTGCGCAGGAGCGCGCTGCCCGGTGCGATCAGGGCCATGATCCGCGCACTGCCGGTCGCTGCTACCGGCGCGCGCGGCAGCAGGGCGGCGCCACCGACCGCGGGCCTGTCGCCCGCCGCATGGGCGGAGGACATGGCTGCGAGAACCGCGGCCAGGATCACGGCAGCGGCTGCGGTGCTTCTCATTGGCGTTTCTCCCCCCGCCCAGGTCGGGCGGCGGCCGGACAGGCCGGTCGATTGACCTGGAGCCCGCATCGACGTAGTGTGCTCGGTGGCCAACGCCCTTGTCGGTCCAGGGTTCGATCAAGAGGAGGGCGGGCATCGGCTGCCCGGCTGACCCCATGGAGCATGACCACGGGCACCTCGCCCACGAGATCGTTGGGCAGGTGCCTTCCGATCCCGCGCTGCGGATCAAGGCGCTCGAGAGCTTGCTGGTGGAGATGGGGCTGGCCGATCCCGCCACGATCGACGCCTGGATCGAGACGTTCGAGACTCGCCTCGGCCCGCATCACGGCGCCCGGGTCGTGGCTCGTGCCTGGGTTGATCCCGGTTTTCGGGAACGGCTGCTCGCCGACGGCACGCAGACGATCGCCGAGATGGATCTCCTGGGCGCCCAGGGGCAGCACGTCGTCGTCGTGGAGAACTCGCCGGAGGTGCATAACCTCGTCGTCTGCACCCTGTGCTCCTGCTACCCCTGGCCCCTGCTTGGGCTACCCCCGGTCTGGTATAAGTCCGCACCCTATCGCTCGCGCGCCGTCTCGGACCCGCGCGGCGTGCTCAGGGAGTTCGGCGTCGAGCTTGACGCCGCGACCGAGGTTCGAGTCTGGGACAGCACCGCGGAGGTCCGCTACCTGGTCCTGCCGGAGCGCCCACGGGACACGGACGGGATGGGCGAGGGTGAGCTTGCCGCCCTGGTCACCCGCGACGCCATGATCGGCGTCGCACGCAAGTTAAGCCCGCCGGGGGGACGGCCGTGAACGGCATCCACGACATGGGCGGCATGCACGGCTTCGGGCCGGTCGTCGCGGAGGCGAATGAGCCGGTTTTCCACGAGACGTGGGAGCGGCGGATGTTCGGCATCCGGCGCGCCATGACCTCCCCGCCGGGTTCCACGATCGACCAGTTGCGACACCAGCGCGAGCTCATGCCGCCCGCCGCCTACCTGAGCTGGAGCTACTACGAGCGCTGGTACTTCTCGGCTGCCTTGTCGCTGCTGCAAGCCGGCATGACCACGTTCGATGAGCTGCGCACCGGCCGGGTCGCGCCGGGCAGATCGCGCCGTGACGATGCCGTTCGGCCGAAGGATGTGGACCGCCTTTTCAAGACCGGCGGCAACTTCGCGCGACCGGCGGACGCGCCGGCGGGCTTTGCCGCTGGCGAGGGGGTCCGGACGCGGAACATGCACCCGTTGGGCCATACCCGACTGCCGCGCTACGCGCGGGGCAAGTCCGGTGTGGTCCATCGGCTGCACGGCGCCCACGTCCTCCCGGACACGAATGCGCACGGGCGGGGCGAGTGCCCCGAGCATCTCTACACGGTGATGTTCACGGCGCGCACGCTTTGGGGCGAGGAAGCCTCACCCCGTGACAAGGTCTATCTCGACCTTTGGGAAAGCTACCTTGAGCCGGACTGAGCCGCAGCCGTTCGCCGAGCCCTGGCAGGCCGAAGCCCTGGCGCTCGCCATGGCGCTGATCCAGGCCGGGCGGCTCTCGTCGGCCGAGTGGGCGGCCGGCCTGGGCTCCGCCATCGCGCGGGCGCAGGCCGCGGGCGACCCGGACGACGGGTCGACCTACTACGCGCACGTCCTGGACGCTCTCGAGCACCTGGTGCTGGAGAAGGCGTTGACGACGCACGACGCCCTGGCAGCGCGCAAGGAGGACTGGCGGGCGGCCTACGCCGTGACACCGCACGGCAAGCCCGTTGAGCTGCCCCCGCGTCAGGCAGCCGGCAGCGGGGCGTCGAGCAGGTCGGCGCCGGCCGTGGCGGCAGCCTCCAAAGCTACGGTCGAGGGCAGCAGTGCCGTGACGTAGAAGCGGGCGAGCGCCGGCCAGTCGGCGCTGTCCGCCGCGCCGGCACCCCGGGCGAGGAGGAAGCCACCCAGCGTGCCGGCGAACAGGTGCAGATAGGGGACGGCACCGGCGCCGCGGTCGTCGGGCGCGCAGTCCTGCAGGCGCTTGGTCGCCCGCTCGACGGCATCGAGCGCGGCGCTCAGCCCCGGCTGCAGCTCCGCGGGCAGGTCCAACAGCTCCTCGCGCAACTCGCGCAGGAGAGACCTGGGCAGCTCGCCGCCGGCTAACGACAGCTTGCGGCCGACGAGATCCAGCGCCTGGATGCCGTTCGTTCCCTCGTAGATCGGCAGGATGCGGGCGTCGCGCAAATGCTGGGCGGCACAGGTCTCCTCGATGAAGCCCATGCCGCCATGGACCTGGATACCGAGGCTGGCGATATCGACCGCGAGGTCGGTGCACCACGCCTTGACCATCGGGGTCAGGAGCGCCACCCGGTCGGCCGCCCGGCTGCGCTCGGCCGCGTCGGGGTGGCGCTCGCTGCGGTCGACAAAGGCGGCGGTCCAGTAGGACAAAGCACGCATGGCGGCGATCTTGGCGCGCATGGTCAGGAGCATCCGCCGCACGTCCAGGTGCTCGATGATCGGCGCCGACCTGCCGTCGCGATGGCCCTGCACCCGCTCGCGGGCATAGGCCAGCGCCTGCTGGAAGGCGCGCTCGGCGACGCCCAGGCCCTGATGGCCGACCGCGAGGCGGGCATTGTTCATGACGGTGAACATGCAGCGCATGCCGTCGCCGGGCTCCCCGATCAGCCAGCCGGCAGCACCCTCGTCGTCGCCATAGGCCATGACGCAGGTCGGGCTCGCCCGCACGCCGAGCTTGTGCTCGAGCGAGACGCAGCGCAGGTCGTTGCGCTGGCCGGGCGTGCCGTCCTCGTTGGGCAGGAACTTGGGGACGATGAACAGCGACAGGCCCTTGGACCCGGCGGGGGCACCGTCGATGCGGGCGAGAACGAGATGCACGATGTTTTCGGCCAGACCGTGCTCGCCGTAGGTGATGAACACCTTGGTGCCGTGGATGCGGTAGCGGCCGCCATCGGGCACCGCACGGGTGCGCAGGGCGCCGACGTCGGAGCCGGCCTGCGGCTCGGTCAGGCACATCGCCCCGGTCCAGCGGCCGCTGGTCAAGGGCTCGCCGTAGAGCCGCTGCTGCTCGGCGCTGCCGTGATGCTGGATGGCGTCGATCACCGCCTGCGAGAGCAGGGGGCAGAGCTGGAACGAGACGTTGGCTGCGGCCCACAGCTCGTTGGCGGCGGTGTTCCACAGCCACGGCAGGCCCTGGCCGCCGAGGTCCGGCGCCGCGGCAAGGCCGACCCATCCGGCCTCGGCGAAGCCGCGATAGGCTTCGCGAAAGCCGGTCGCAGTGCGCACGACGCCGTTCTCGAGCACTGCTCCTTCAAGGTCGGCCGCGGCGTTCAAGGGCGCGAGTTCGCTTGCGGCGAAGCGGCCGGCCTCGCCGAGCACGGCATCGCGCAAATCGGCGGTGCAATGCTCCAGGCCCGGCCAGGAGGCGATCTCGCCGCCCCCCGCCACATGCTCCATCACGAACCGGATGTCGTCCAAGGGCGGGACATAGTCCTGCATCGCCTGCTCCCGGTGCTGCCGCCGCCGTCGAGGTGGATCGGGCTATGTCACGCCGGTGGCCGCCAAGTCGATACCGGCCGCGCGCAAGCCTTCGACCAGCCTAGCGCGGTCGCTCTTCAGCACGAACCGGCGGACAAACGTCCCGACAAGGGCGTCGCTCGGCAGGACCCGGCGCAACTCGTCGACCGCACGATGCGCCTCGGTCAGGTGCCCGGCGGAGGCGAGGGCGCATGCCAGCGCCAGATGCCCGGTGTAGATGTCGGGTCTCACCGCGATGGCCTCCCTGGCACGCTCAATCGCGGCGACAAATGCGCCGGTCAGAAGGTAGGCCCAGGCCAGGAACTGTAACCAGACGAATGACTGGGGGTCGGCCGGGCTCAGCCGCAGGCCTCGCTCCAGCGGCTCGATGGCTCGCGCCGAGCGGCCCGCCAAGATGCGGGAGCTGCCGAGTAGGAAGTGTCCGAGAGCGAAGCTGGGGCTCAGGTCGATAGCCCGCTGAGCGGCTTCGATCGCCCGCTCGGGCTGCCCGGTCCGGTTGGAGTAGATGGCCTGAGCATAGCAGGCATAGGGATCAGCGTCGGCCAAGCGCAGGCCCTGGCGCAGCGCCTGGGCTTCCTCCGCATCGTCAGCCTCGCTGTCCTCGGACCAGCCGAAGTAGATCCTACCGTCAAGGCAACGGACGCGCCAGAGATAGGGTTCGGCGAGCGACGGGTCGGTCAGGGTCGCCTGGCGAAACAGGTCAAGCGCGATTTGATGATGCTCTGTGGCGAAGAGGTGGAAATGCCACATCCCGCGCAACAGCAGATCCCAGGCGCCGAGGTTGCTCGGGGAGGCCCGTCGCGCGCGGTCTGTCTCCGAGCGCAGCATGCCGGGCTCGATGCTGGCGATCACCTGTCCGACGAGGTCGTCCTGCAGGACGAACAGGTCAGCCAGGTCGCGGTCGAACCGCTCCGCCCAGAGATGATGGCCGGACGCGGCCTCGATCAGCTGTGCCGTCACCCGCAACCGGTTGCCCGACCGGCGGACGCTGCCTTCTAGCACGTAGCGCACGCCGAGCTCGCGACCGACCTGCTGCACGGCGACGTTGCGGCCGCGATAGGTGAAGCTGGAGTTGCGGGCGATGACGAAGAACCAGCGATATTTCGCCAGCGCGGTGATCAGGTCCTCGCTCAGGCCGTCGGCGAAATAGTCCTGCTCGGGGTCGCCGCCGAGATTCGCGAACGGCAGCACGGCGATCGAAGGCCGGTCGGGCAGCGGCAGCGCGCCGGTGCGCAACGCGGCGGGAGTCGGCACCGGGTCCGGTGTCCAGCCGATCCGATAGGCGCGCACGGCGCGCGGAATGTTCTTCAGCCGAAGGTCGCCCAGCGGCTCGCAGGGGAAGACGGCCTTGCCGGCCAGTTGCTCATGCACCGCCGCCGCGGCGACGATCTGGCCGGGCTGCGCCGCGCCCTCGAGGCGCGCTGCAACGTTCACGGCGTCGCCGAGCAGATCGGCGTCCTGAGCCACCACGTCGCCGAGGTTGATGCCGATGCGGAAGCGCAACCGGTCGGGCTCGGCGAGATCGTGGTTGCGCCGGTCGACCATGCGCATGATGGCGACGGCGCAGCGGACCGCCTGCACCGCACTGGCGAACTCGGCCAGCAATCCGTCACCCGCCCGGTTGAAGACGCGGCCGCGATGCTCGGAGATCAGGGCGTCGATCACCTCCCGGCACTGCGCGAGTGCATTCAGCGTCGCCGCTTCGTCGAGCGCCACGAGCCGCGAATAGCCGGCGAGGTCGGCCGCGAGAATGACCGCCATTCGCCGCTCGGCATCGTCGAACGACACGCGCGTGCCTCCGCCGGTCTTCGCCTTGAGCGTATCCTATCACCGCGTGCGACGCGGGTCACAGCCCGGGCTGGCTCAACCCCATGGAACTGGGGCAGTCGGTCGTTTCAGTGTCCAGATTCCGTCAGGACAGCGCCTGGATTGAGTGTGCAGGCCGGATCCAGGGCATCCTTGATCCGCCGCATCAGCTCGATCTCCAGTGGCGCCTTGCGCACCGCGAGCTCGGCGGCCTTGAGGCGGCCGATGCCGTGCTCGGCGCTGATCGAGCCGCCGAGGTTCTGGACGAGGTCGCAGACGGCGTGGTGGACGCGCTCGCGCAGGGCGAGGAGATCGGGGACGTCCTGCGGCAGCATGATGTTGAAGTGCAGATTGCCGTCGCCGACATGGCCGAAGGGCAGGAGGCGGCCGCCTGGGGCGAGAGAAGCGATCAGCGGGTAGCCGCGCTCGATCAGCTCGGGGATGCGGCCGACCGGCACCGAGATGTCGTTGCGGATGATCTGGCCCTCGACGCGCATGGCGGGGCTCAGCTCCTCGCGCATCCGCCAGAGCATCTGGCGTTGGGTGTCGCTGGCGGCGATCGTCGCATCCTGGATCAGCTCGGCCTCGAAGGCCTCCCCGAGCCACGCTTCGGTGGCGGCGGCGAGACCGTCCGGCAGCGACCAAGCCAGCTCGATCAGCAGATACCAGGGTGCCTGCGTCTCCAGCGGGTTGCGCACGCCCTCCAGATGCTTGGCGGCGGCATCGACGCAGCCGCCGGCCATCAGCTCGAAGCTCGAGATCAGCTCGGCGAAGCGGTCCTTGGCGTTGGCGAGCAGCGCGACCGCGACCGCGGGTGAGGCGATGCCGGCGAACAGGGTGACCCGCTCGCGTGGGCGGGCGAACAGGCGCAGCGAGGCGGCGGTGATGATGCCGAGGCTGCCTTCTGCACCGAGGAAGAGCTGCTTCAGGTCGTAGCCGGTATTGTCCTTACGCAGGGTGCGCAGGCCGTTCCAGACCCGGCCGTCGGGGAGCACCACCTCCAGGCCGAGGACGAGGTCGCGCGCCATGCCGTAGCGGATGACGCTGACGCCGCCGGCATTGGTCGAGAGGTTGCCGCCGATGCGGCAGGTGCCCTCGCTGCCGAGGCTGAGCGGGAACAGACGCCCGGACGTCTCTGCGGCGGCCTGCACAGCGGCCAGCGTGCAGCCCGCTTCGGCCACGAGCCACTCGCCGCGCTCGTCGACGGCACGGATGCGGTCAAGGCCGGCGAGGCTCAGGATCACCTGCCGGCCGCTGTGATCGGGGATGCCGCCACCGACCAGGCCGGTGTTGCCGCCTTGCGGCACCAGGGCGGCGCCGTGCTCGGCGGCCAGCCGCACCAGGAGGGTGACATCGTCGGTGGTGCGCGGGCGCAGGACGGCCGCGGCGACGCCGTCGATGTGGCGCCAGAAATCGACCTCGTAGGGGGCGCGGTCGGCCTCCGCACGGAGCACTCGGTCAGCACCGATGATCTCGGCGCAGCCGGCGAGGAAGGCGTCGGGCGAACGGTCGGCGGCGGAGGTCATGAAATGCGGCCCGGCGGTGAGCGAGGGCTGGACGATAGGAACCGCGCCGCGCCCGGGCAAGGGTGGGCAGTTGACACCGCGAGAACGGCTGCGATACGCGAGCCGGCGTTCTGGGGACAGGATCATGCAGCAGGACAAGCTGGCCAGCGTCATCGAGGCCGCGTTCGCGGACCGCGAGCGGATCGGATTCGACACGCGGGGCGAGGTGCGCGAGGCGGTCGAGGCGGCGCTCGATCTCCTGGACCGCGGCGAGGCGCGCGTCGCCGAGAAGGTCGAGGGCGGCTGGACGGTCAACCAGTGGCTGAAGAAGGCGGTGCTGCTGTCCTTCCGCCTCAACGACATGGGCGTGATCGGCGGCGGGCCGGGTGGCGCCACCTGGTGGGACAAGGTGCCGTCCAAGTTCGACGGCTGGGGCGAGGACCGCTTTCGCGAGGCGGGCTTTCGCGCCGTGCCGGGCTGCGTCGTGCGCCGGTCGGCCTACATCGCGCCGGGCGTGGTGCTGATGCCCAGCTTCGTCAATCTTGGCGCCCGGGTCGACGGCGGCACGATGATCGACACCTGGGCCACGGTCGGCTCCTGCGCGCAGATCGGCAGGAACTGCCACATCTCCGGCGGTGCGGGGATCGGCGGCGTGCTGGAGCCGCTGCAGGCCGGGCCGGTGGTGATCGAGGACGACTGCTTCATCGGCGCGCGGGCCGAGGTGGCCGAGGGTGTCCTGGTCGAGCGCGGCTCGGTGCTGTCGATGGGCGTCTATCTCGGGGCATCGACCCGGATCGTCGACCGCGCCACGGGTGAGGTGTTCCTGGGCCGCGTGCCGCCTTATTCGGTCGTGGTTTCCGGCACCATGCCGGGCAAGCCTTTGCCCGACGGCAGCCCGGGGCCGGGCCTCTATTGTGCCGTGATCGTCAAGCGGGTCGACGAGAAGACGCGCTCGAAGACCTCGATCAACGAGCTGCTGCGCGACTGATGGACGCCAGGGATCCCGTGGCGCTGAGCCAGGCGCTCGTCCGCTGCCCGACGGTGACGCCCGAGGTCGGCAGCGCGCTCGACCTGCTGGAGGCGGCACTCGCCCCGCTGGGGTTCGCCTGCCGGCGCGTGCGCTTCGACGGCGACGGCAGCTATCCGGTCGAGAACCTGGCGGCGAGCATCGGTCAGGGCGATCGGCATCTCGCCTTCGCGGGCCATGTCGACGTCGTGCCGCCCGGCGCGCGCGAGGGCTGGGCGCACGACCCGTTCAGCGGCCTGATCGAGGCTGGCCGTCTCTACGGCCGCGGGTCCGCCGACATGAAGTCAGGGGTGGCCGCCTTCGCGGCAGCCGCGGCGCAGCTCGCCGCGGAGGGGTGGCCGGACCGGGGCAGGGTCACGCTGCTGATCACCGGCGACGAGGAGAGGGATGCCGTCAACGGCACGGCGAAGCTGCTGACCTGGGCACTGGCGCAGGGCGAGCGCTTCGACGCCTGCCTGGTCGGCGAGCCCACCAGCGTCGAGCGGCTGGGCGACACGGCCAAGATCGGCCGGCGCGGCTCGGTGAGCTGCACGCTGACGGTGCGCGGCCGGCAGGGGCACACCGCCTATCCGCAACGCGCGGACAACGCCGCGCACCGGCTGGTGACCGTTCTCGACCGGCTGCTCGCGACGCCGCTCGACGAGGGGACGGAGTGGTTCCAGCCGTCGAACCTGCAGGTGACCTCGATCGACATCGGCAATCCCGCCGCCAACGTCATTCCGGGTGAAGCGACGGCCAAGTTCAACATCCGCTTCAACGACCGGCACAGCAAGCACAGCCTGGAGACTTGGTTACGCGGCATCATCGCGCCGCTGGCGCCCGACCACGAGCTGACCGTGATCGGCAATGCCGAGGCGTTCGTCACCGCACCCGGCGAGTTCAGCGAGGCGCTGGCCGACAGCGTCGAGGCGGAGACCGGGCTGCGCCCGCAGCTCAGCACCACCGGTGGGACCTCCGACGCGCGCTTCTTCCCGGGTCATTGCCCCGTGGTCGAGTTCGGCCTGGTCGGCACGACCATGCACCAGAGCGACGAGCATGTGACGGTCGCCGACATCGAGGGTCTGACGCGCATCTACCTGCGCTTTCTGCGGCGGTTCCTCGCCGCCTGATGCCGACCTGGCCGGAGATCGCGCGCTCGGTCGATGCGGCCTGGCGGCTGGCGCGGGGCGACGCCGGTGCCGTCGAGCGCCTCGACCTGTCGGTGGACGGGTTCTGGAAGTCGTTCGCGGCGGCCCTGGTCGTGGCACCCGCCTATGTCCTGGTCCTGCTCGACCAGTATCGCCTCGCCGGCTGGCCGGACGAGCCGTGGATGACGGCATTCGTCGAGGCGGTCGGCTACGCCCTTGGCTGGGTTGCCTTCCCGCTCGCCGCCATCCCGCTCACCCGCCTGCTCGGCGTGTCCGGCCGCTACGTGCCCCTGATCGTCGCCAACAACTGGTCGACCGTGATCCAGGTGGCGCTCTACACGGCGGTGGTCATCCTGGGGCTGGTGATGCCGGCATCCATGCGCACCACGGCCCTGCTGACAGCCACCCTGACGATCCTGGTCTACCAGTGGTTTGTCATCCGCAGCGCGCTGGCGACGACCGGCGGGATCGCGGCGGCGTTGGTCGTGATCGACCTCCTGCTCAGCGTCACGGTGAGCCGCGTGCTCGACGGGCTGCTGCTGTCCGGCTGACCGCGCCGGCTGCGGTCAGAGCACGACCGGCCGGTCGGGTAGCTCGTTCCGGTCGTCTCCCATGCCCGGCAACCGTTCGCGCAGCTCCGCACCCAGCAGCTCCAGTGCCCGCTCGAGCCCAGCGGCAAGGTGCTGCGCACGCGCCTCGTCCCGTACCGCGTCGACGCAAGGCTGCCACGCCGCGTCGGGCAGCGGGCCTGGCACGCCTGCGTCGGCGATCACCTCGACGTAGCGGTCGTGGGGCGAGACGAAGAGCAGCACGCCCGTGCGAGCCGAGGTGCGGTGCAGCCCGAGCTCGAAGAACTGATCGCGCGCCAGCCGCCGCGCGGCCCGCTGGCGCTCGCGGGCCGGGGCCAGCCGGCAGAGCAGCCGGGGCAGCAGGGCCAGGAGCAGGATGAGTAGCACGACAGCGAGCTGGAGCGCGTAAAGGAGGCGCGCGCCCACATCCGGCCGCACGAGAACCAGCGGCAGGGACAGAGCGAGGGCGATCAGGCCGGACCAGGGTGCCCAGGCGGCACCCCCAACCGGGTCGGCGGCTACCACCACGACGATCTCGGCGGTGGTGCCGCGCTCGGCATCGCGGACGGCCGCTTCGATCCGTTGCAGCTCCGGCTCGCTGAGTGGGGCGCGCATCACCAGCTCCCCGACGCGCCGCCGCCGCCGGAGCTGCCCCCGCCGCCCGAAAAGCCGCCGCCACCACCGCCACCCCAGCTGCCGCCGTGCCCGCCGCCGAACCCGCCGGGGATGACGATCACCGGCGGATAGGGATAGCGCCCGCCGCGGCCGCCGACGGCGCGCGACCGCAGCATGCCGCTGAGCAGCATGAACGCGACCAGGGCGAACATCAGCAGCACGGGCCAGGGTATCCCCTCCTCGACCGCCCGCTGCTCGCTCGGCCAGTTGGGGGAGGTCGCCGTGCCGTCGGCGGCGAGCAGATCGAGCACGGCGCCGGCCCCGGCCTCGATGCCGCCCTGCAGGTCGCCCGCGCGGAAGCGCGGCAGGATCAGCGACTGGACGATGATGCTGGCGGCGGCGTCGGTGACGGTGCCCTCGAGGCCGTAGCCGACCTCGATCCGCACCTTGCGCTCGCTCGGCGCCACGAGCAGCAGCAGGCCGTCGTCGCGCTCGGCCCCACCCAGGCCCCAGGCGCGGAACAGGCGGTTGGCGAACTCCTCCACACTCAGCCCCTGCAGCGACGGCACGGTGGCGACGACCACCTGATCGCCGGTCGCCTGCTCGTGGGCGGCGAGCTTCGCGGTCAGGCTGTCCCGGGCGGCCTGCGAGAGAACGCCAGCCTCGTCGACCACCCGGCCGCTCAGCCTGGGCCAGACCGGCTCCGCTGCTGCCGCCGCCGTCGCCAGCAGCAGGAGGAGCACGCAGACGAGCCGGCCCACCAGCTCAGCCCCCGAAATTGACCTTCGGCGCCTGGTCGGCCCCCGGTGCCGCCGCGAACACGGGCATGGGTTGGGCGTCGCGGTAGAGGATCATCGCCCAGATCCGGCCGGGGAAGGTGCGAATCTCGGTGTTGTAGGCCTGGACCGCCTCGATGTAGTCGCGGCGCGCCACCGCGATCCGGTTCTCGGTCCCCTCGAGCTGCGACTGCAGGGCCAGGAAGTTTTGGTTGGCCTTCAGGTCGGGGTAGTTTTCGACGATGGCGAGCAGCCGGCCCAGCGCGCCAGAGAGCTCCATCTGCCGCTGCTCGTACTCGTGGAACTTGGCCGGATCGCTCAGCACTTCCGGCCCGGGAGGCTGGGCCACGGCCGCCGCGCGGGCCCGCACCACGCCTTCGAGCACGTCCTTCTCGTGCGCGGCGTAGCCCTTCACCGTCTCCACCAGATTGGGGATCAGGTCGGCACGGCGTTGATACTGGTTCTCGACCTCGCCCCAGGCCGCCTTGGCGCGCTCCTCCCGGGTCGGGATCTCGTTGACGCCACAGCCGGCGAGGCCCAGCAGGACGAGACAGGCGGCGAGCAGTCGGCTCGGCCGGGTTCCGGCAGGCAGGTGGGCGATCATCGGCTTCCTCCCTGGGCGTCGCATCGGCTGCGCATACTACGGATGTCTGGTGGCGTCTCGTAGCAGGAGGGTCGACGGTCAGGGCGAGGCAGGCTCGTCCTCGGCCGGAAAGTCGATGTCGGCGTAGATCTCGTCGAGCGTGAGACCGAGGTCCAGTGTGGTGACCACGAGGTCGCCGCCCCCGACGAGATCCTGGATCGACCAGCGATCCTGCTCGCGCCGGACCACCTGCATCCGCCGCTTTTCCTGCCAGACCAGCACGACCGCCTCCACCGATTCCAGCGAGCGGTAGAAATCGAGCTTGTCGGTGCGGTCTTCCTTCTCGGTGGAAGGCGAGAGCACTTCGACGATCAGGCGGGGCTGGCGGAAATAGACGCGCGGCGTGGGCTCGCAGCTGACGATGACGTCCGGCAACCGAAACTCGTCGTCGTTGTCCCCCCGCGCCACACCCCCGCCAACCGGTATTCGACACGGCCGAACGAGCTGTCCGCTCAGGCGAGCGATGATGTTCGCCACGATGTCGGCGTGCCGCCCCGATGGCGGCGCCATCGCCACGGGCGTGCCGAAGGCCAGCTCGTACCGAATGTCGCTCCCGTCGCCCCAGTGGACGAACTCGGCGACGGTCATGGGCAATGCGCGGGCAGGCTCAGCCATGCCGTCACACTAGCAGGCTCGCGCCCGTTGCGTCAGCCATACTCGACGCTCTCCAGGTACAGGCCAGCCGCAGGCGCCGTCTGGCCGGCGGCCGAGCGGTCGCGTGCGGCAAGCACGTCGCGGACGTGGTCCAGCGGCGCCTTGCCCTCGCCGACGGCCTTCAGCGTGCCGACGATGTTGCGGACCTGATGGTGCAGGAAGGAGCGGGCACGGAGCCGGCACAGGATCAGCTCGCCCTCGCGCGCGACGTGGATGCCGGAGAGGGTCTTCACCGGCGAGGCCGACTGGCACTCGCTGGAGCGGAAGCTGGTGAAGTCGTGTCGGCCCACCAAGGCCTGGGCCGCGACGTGCATCGGCTCGTGGTCGAGCGGGACCGGGACGTGCCAGACGCGGCCGCGCTCGAGCACCGGCGGGCTGCGGCGGGCGAGGATGCGGTAGAGATAGCGCCGGCCCGTGCAGGAGAAGCGGGCGTGGAAATCGTCGGACACCTCGCGCGCCGCGAGGACGGCAACCGGGTGCGGGCGCAGGTGGAAGTTGAGGGCGCCGAGCAGCCGCTCGGGCAGCCAGTCGCGTGCGAGGTCGAGATGGGCCACCTGGGCCAGCGCATGGACGCCGGCATCGGTGCGGCCGGCGGCGGTCACGGTCGGCGTCTCGCCGGTGAAGGCGGCGAGGGCAGCTTCCAACGCGCCCTGGACGGTCGGCGCATCGCCCTGCCGTTGCCAGCCCTGGAACGGGCCGCCGTCATATTCCAGCAGCAGGCGCCAGCGGGCCATCGGCGTCAGCCGAGGCGCGTGCCCATGGGCAGCGGGAAGCCGCGCTGCAGCTCGTCCGGGCTCATCGGCCGCTTGCCGGCGCGCTGGACGCGGGTGACTTCGAGTGCGCCCTCACCGCAGGCGACGGTGAGCGGCAGGGCGAGGATGGTGCCGGGTCCGCCCGACCCGGCGACGGGCTTGCCGGCGAGCAGCGCCAGCCGCTCGCCCCCGGCTTCGCACCAGCAGCCCGGCGCCGGGTTGAGAGCGCGCAGCCGGCGCCCGATCAGGCCGGCGGGCTCGGCGAAGTCGATCCAGCCTTCCTCGCGCGCCAGCTTGCGGGCGTAGGTCACGCCCGAATCCGGCTGGGGCACGGCGGCCAGGGTGCCCGCGGCGATGCGCTGGATCATCTCCGGCAGCATCTCCCCCGCCAGGTGTGCGAGCTGCTCGTGCAGTTCGGCCGCGGTCGCATCAGGCCCGAGGGGCATCGGCCGCATTGCGTAGACGGGACCCGTGTCCAAGCCCTCCTCCATGCGGAAGATGCTGATGCCGGTCTCGGGGTCGCCCGCCAGAATCGCACGCTCGATCGGTGCGGCGCCGCGCCATCGCGGCAGGAG
The DNA here is from genome assembly GCA_046349415.1 of Geminicoccaceae bacterium. Lineage (GTDB taxonomy): Bacteria > Pseudomonadota > Alphaproteobacteria > Geminicoccales > Geminicoccaceae > Benzoatithermus. The sequence goes on along the minus strand of JAXMCJ010000042.1, from coordinate 39,933 downwards.
GGAGGCGTGGAGATTGATGCAGCCGAGGCGGGGCGCATCGAGCACCGGCTGGGGCAGGAGCAGCCCGTAGGCGCCGACCACCGCGAGATCGGCTTTCAGTGCGGCGAACTCGGCTTGGGTCGCAGGATCCTTGAGGGTCCGCGGAGTGTGCACGGACAGGCCGAGCGCCTCGGCACGGCCGTGGACGGGGGTGCGGCGCAGCTGGTGGCCGCGCCCGGCGGGGCGAGGCGGCTGGGTGTAGACGGCGACGACCTCGTGACCGGCTGAGAGCAGGCCGTCGAGGGCGGGCAGCACGAAGCCCGTGGTGCCCATGACCACGAGGCGCAGCCGCTCAGGCACGGGGCCGCCTGGTCTTGATCAGCTTGCGCATGATCATGTTGCGCTTGAGCGCCGACAGGTGGTCGACGAACAGCACGCCGTCGAGATGGTCGATCTCGTGCTGGACGCAGCGCGCCAGCAGGCCGTCGGCGGCAAGCTCGCGCGCCTCGCCCTGCTCGTCCAGGTAGCGGACCTTCACCGAAAGCGGGCGGGTCACGTCGGCGAACTGGCCGGGCAGGCTGAGACAGCCCTCCTCGGCGGTGCCGCGCTCGCCGGATTTCCAGACGATCTCGGGATTGACCAGCACCATCGGCCGGCGCTCCTCGCCCTCGGCGACGTCCATGACCACCAGGCGTTCCGACACCCCGATCTGCGGCGCCGCCAAGCCGATGCCGGGCGCCTTGTACATGGTCTCGAACATGTCGGCGGCGAGCTGGCGCAGGCGCATGTCGACCCCGCCGACGGGTGCCGCCTTGGTCTTGAGCATGGGATGCGGGGCCTGCAGGATCTCGAGCAGGGCCATCAGGCACTCGTCGCGCGGTGGAAAAGTCGCCGTGACGTAGGGATTTGCCGGGTGCCGGTCAAGCGACCCGCTGGCGCGCCCGCAGGGCGGCGTCGAGCGTACCCTCGTCGAGATAGGTGAGCTCGCCACCCACCGGCACGCCGCGACCGAGCCTGGTCACCGTGCAGCCCAGCGGTTGCAGGCGCTCGGCCAGATAGTGGCCGGTGGTCTGGCCGTCGACCGTGGCGCCGAGCGCCAGGATCACCTCGCCGATGCCCTGGGCCTCCACGCGGCGCAGCAGACGGTCGACGCCGAGTTCCTCCGGCCCGATGCCGTCGAGCGCCCGCAGCGTGCCGCCGAGGACGTGATAGCGGCCCTTGAACACCATGGCGCGCTCTAGCGCCCACAGATCCTCGATCTCGGCCACGACGCAGAGCAATTGCGCCTCGCGGTCTGGGTCGCGGCAGATGGCGCAGGGCTCGCTGGTGTCGAGATTGCCGCAGACCGGACAGGCGCGGACCCGCTCGGCGCAGGCGGCGAGCGCCTCGGCGAGCGGCAGCATCACGGTGTCGCGGCGCTTGAGCAGCGCCAGCGCCGCGCGCTGGGCGGAGCGCTGCCCGAGCCCCGGCAGGCGGCCCAGGAGCCGGATCAGGCGGTCGATCTCGACCGAGGCCATCAGAAGGGCAGCTTGAACCCGGGCGGCAGCGGCAGGCCGCCGGTGAGCTTGCCCATCTCCTCGGCCATATAGGCGTCGATCTTGCCCTTGGCGTCGTTGCAGGCGGCGACGATCAGGTCCTCCAGGATCTCGATCTCGCCGGGCACGGCGAGGGCGGGGTCGATCTTGATCCGGCGCATCTCGCCCTTGCCGTTGAGCGTGACCGCGACCATGCCGCCGCCGGCCACCCCGCCGACCTCGGTCTCGGAGAGCTTCTGCTGCATCTCGCTCATCCGCGACTGCAGCTTCTGCGCCTCCTTGAGCATGTTGCCCAGGTTCTTCATCGATGCGCCCTTCCGTTACGAGAGAGCCGCCGCCTACTCGGCGCGGCGGCGAATGTCGACCAGCTCGGCACCCGGGAAGGCCGCCATCACCTCGAGCAGCGCCGGGTCCTGGGCGAGCTCGGCCATCCTGGCGCGCTTGGTCGTGGCGGCCTGCTCGGACAGCGTCGCCTCGCCCTGCGCGGCGGCGAGCACCACGACCCAGCGGCGGCCGAGCACGCGCGCCGCGGCCTCGCCGATCCGGCCGGCGACGTCGGCCGGCACCCCGGCATCGAATCGCAGCTCGAGCCGGCCCGGCTCGAAGCGAATCAGGTGCGCGCTCTGCTGCAGCCACGCGGCGAGCGGCGCCTCGCCGCCTTCACGCAGGCGGGCGACGAAGGTTGGGAAATCGGCGGGCTCGGTTGGCGCCGGCGTCGGCGCGGCATAGGATGCGGGTAGGGGTGCCGTGGCGAGCGGCGAAGAAGCGCGATGGGGCGTGGGTGGCGGTGTCATGCGTCGCAGCGGCACGGCGGTCACGCCGCCGCCATCGCCGCGCGCGAGGCGGGCGAGCTCGGCCGGGGAGGGCAGGTCCGCGACCGAGGCGAGGCGCAGCAGCAGCATCTCCGCGGCGGCGCGCGCGTCGGGTGCCGACCTGATCTCCTCGATGCCGCGCAGCAGCATCTGCCAGGCGCGCGCGAGGACCGGCAGGCTCAGCGCCTTGGCCATCCCGGCGGCGCGCTCGGCGGCGGCGGCACCGATGCCCAGCACCGACGTGGCCTCGGGCGCCACCTTGAGCCGCGACAGCCAGTGGCCGATCTCGAGCAGGTCCTGGGCGACGGCGACCGGGTCGGCGCCGCGCGCATAGAGATCGGCGAAGCGCTCGAGCGAGCCGCGCGCATCGCCCTGGATCACGGCGTCGAACAGGTCGAGCAGCTGGACTCGGTCGGACAGCCCCAGCATCGCCTGCACCAGGGCGGCGTCGATCGGCCCCTCGGCGGTGGCGATGGCCTGGTCGAGCAGCGACAGGGCATCGCGCACGGAGCCTTCGGCGACCCTGGCGATCGTGCCCAGGGCGTCGGCCGCGACCTCGACGCCTTCCCGCTCGCAGATCCCCGCTAGGTGGCTCGCCAGCGCCTCGGGCTCGACCCGGCGCAGCTCGAACTTCTGGCAGCGCGACAGGACCGTGACCGGAACCTTGCGGATCTCGGTGGTGGCGAAGATGAACTTGGCGTGCGGCGGCGGCTCCTCGACCGTCTTGAGCAGCGCGTTCCAGGCGCTGCCCGAGAGCATGTGCACCTCGTCGAGGATGTAGACCTTGTAGCGCGCGAACGCCGGCAGGAACTGGAGGCCCTCGAGCAGCTCGCGGACGTCCTCCTTGCCGGTCTGCGAGGCGGCGTCCATCTCGATTACGTCGACGGCACGATCCTCGTCGATCGCGACGCAGCTCGGGCAGGTGCCGCAGGGCTCGGGCGTCGGGCCGCCCTGGCCGTCGCTGCCGGTGCAGTTGAGGCCGCGGGCGATGATCCGGGCGGTGGTGGTCTTGCCGACGCCGCGAATGCCGGAGAGCAGAAACGCGTGGGCGATCCGCCCGGAGGCGAAGGCGTTCTTGAGCGTGCGGACCAGCGCATCCTGGCCGATCAGCGCCGAGAGCCTCGTCGGCCGGTAGGCGCGGGCGAGAACCCGGTAGGCTGCTGGGCTCAGCGGGGGCTCCATCGGCCGGCGGCGGGTAAAAGGCGGAAGACTGGACGACGACCCGGAGCGAAACTCGTTACGGCTGCTTCCTTCCGGACCTGACCGGGTTGGCGAGGGCCCCGCCCGCCGCCAGCCTTCCGGGCGCGAATATCGGTGGTCGGGGCGCCAAGCGCAAGGGTGCAGCCGGCCGAGCGCTGCGCTATGGGAGCGGCCATGCCGCCCGTGATCACGCTGACGCAGATCTACGCCGCCGACGCCCTGGACCGCGCCGCGCACCGGCGGCGCGACCCCGACTGGCTCGCGGCCGCCCGATGCCATGCCCGCACCCGGGTCGTGCTGCTGTCCGAGCTGCGCTTTGCCGTGACCGGCAGCGAGGAGGCACCGCTGCTGCATGCGCCGACGGTCGGCGAGCTGGGCGCGGCGCTGCCGCCCGAGGCCGTCTTTCTCGGCGAGCGCGACGGCTCGGCATGGTTCGCCCTCGACCTCGGCGGTGCTTTGCCGGCGCACGGCCGGCTGTCCGAGCTGCGCGCCGTGTCGCTGCTGCTGCCGGCCGACGACGCCGCACTCCTGGCCTACGCGCGGGCCGTGGCGCACTGGCATCACGGCCACCGCTTCTGCGGCCGCTGCGGCACGCCGACCGAGGTGGTCCAGGGCGGGCATGCGCGCCACTGTCCGGCCTGCGGCAACGAGACCTTCCCGCGCACCGACCCGGCGGTGATCGTGCTCGTGACCCACGGCGAGCAGTGCCTGCTCGCCCGCTCCGGCCGCTTCCCGCCCGGGATGTACTCGACCCTGGCGGGGTTCGTGGAGGCGGGCGAATCGCTGGAGCAGACGCTGCGGCGCGAGGTGCGCGAGGAGGTCGGCGTCGAGCTCGACGAGCTGACCTACCGCGCCTCGCAGCCCTGGCCGTTCCCGCAGTCGCTGATGCTGGGCTTTCGCGCGACGGCTCGAGATACCGCGCTCGCGATCGACCAGGACGAGATCGAGGACGCGCTGTGGCTGACCCGCGCCGAGGTCGCCGACCGTGAGCGGTGCCCGGTGCGCCTCCCCAACCGCGACAGCATCGCCCGCTTCCTGATCGAGGAGTGGCTGGCCCAGAGCGGCTAGCCGGTCTCGGGCATCGCCATCGGGTCGGTGACGCCCTGCAGCCGCAAGGCGGCGGTGCGCGCGAAGCGGAGCAGCAGCGAACGGCGGCGGGCGGCGAGGACGCTGCGGGGCCGTGCCGGGCGAACCAGCGACGCGGCGAAGCGATCGGCGACGATCAGCCCCTCGTCCTCCGGCAGCAGCTCGAACGGGAAGTCCGGAGCCACGGCGAAGTAGAACTCGTCGGCATAGTCGAGATAGTCGCGCCATTTGCGGTCGGTCAGGAAATCGATCCGGCACGACTTGACCTCGATCGCCACCAGCCGGCCGTCGCGACCCATCGCCATCACGTCCACGCGCCGGCCGGTGGCGAGCGTGAACTCGGGCAGGGAAGCGAGCTCGAGCTCGAGCAGGAGCCGCATCGTCCCACGGATGATCTCGGCGGCGGCGGGTGAGGTCATGGCGCGAAACCGGTAGCATTTCCTTAACGGCACAGCGCTAAGTTGCCAGTCTGTTCCGGTAGAGGTCAACGGTCGGACGGTCGGCACGAGATGAGCGCAGTGGCGACGGCGGTGGGTGGGCGCAGGCGCGAGGCGCTGATGCGCAGCCAAGCCGACAGGGAGCGTGAGCAGCGTCTCAACCTCGCCGATGTCGAGGTGCTGCGGCGCGATCGCTCGCCGCAGGCCCGCGCCCAGGTCGCCACGAAGTTCGGGCGGCAGTTCGACGAGCTGTGCGCCGGCGGGGACCAGGCAGTGGCGCAGGCCGTGCTTGGCCTCTTGGTGCGCGACTTGGCTCTCGAGGTTCGCCAGGCGCTGTCGAGCGCCGTCGCGGGCAGCGCCAGGCTGGCGCCCGAGGTGGCCCGGCAGCTTGCTGGCGACGCGATCGAGGTCGCCACCCCCGTCCTGCAGCACAGCCCGGTGCTGAGCGACGAGGACCTCGTCCACATCGTCCGCACCAACGCCATGCAGTACGCCCTCGCGGTCGCCGGCCGCGAGCGGCTGTCGGAGCGCGTGTCCGAGGCGCTGGTCGACACGGGTGCTGCCGAGGTCGTGATGCGGCTGGTCGAGAACAACGGTGCCGACATCTCGCAGAGCACGATGCAGCGGGTGGTCCAGGACTATGCCGGCCACGACCAGATCCATGCCCGGGTGATCCGCCGGCCGGAGCTGCCCTACGAGCTGGTCGAGCAGCTAATCGGGGTAATGGGCGAGCGGCTCGAATGGCAGCTGATCCGGGAGCGCCGACTGTCGGCGGAGGAGGCGCGGTCGCTCATGAACGCGGTGCGCGAGCGCGCCGCGATCAGCTTCACGGCGCGCGCCCATGCCGACGCCAAGACGCAGCAGCATCTGCTCGCCGAGTTCAGCGCCGGCCAGCTCGCGCACGAACGGCTGCTGCGCTTCCTGCGTGACGGCGACATCGCCAGCCTGGAGATCGGTCTCGGCCTGCACGCCCGGCTCGAGCTGAACCAGGTCCGGCGCCTGCTCTACCATGCCGACCGGCGTCACCTCGCCGCGCTCTGCCTCGCCGCCGGCCTCGCCACGCCGCACTATCTGACGCTGCGCATGGCGCTCGACATCGCCGAGGAGGCGATGGGCGCGCGCGGCGGCAATCGCGGCTACAGCTCCGACACGGTCCGCTTCCTGCAGCTCCAGTACGACCGGCTCCGGCACGACGAGCCCAAGCTGCGCCAATTGCTAGGCAACTGAGCCATCGATCGGAAATCGCCGGCTGCGTCCATCCACCGGCGGCAGGTCGCGCCGGTCGTCGACTTGGGCGCGCCCCGGGATCGCCATCCCCAGCGAAGACACAGCTTTTCGGCAGACTTGCCCACAGGGTTGTGCACAAGCCGCCGGCCGTGCGGCTCCACACCCAAGGGCACCCCTGCTACAAGCCGCCCTCGCGCAGCTCTAAGGAGCCCGCCCGTTGGCGCCCGACGATTCGACGACCTTCCGAGTCCAGCCGCACCACATCGAGGCCGAGCAGGCCCTGCTCGGCGCGATCCTGGTCAACAACGAGGCCTTTCATAGAGTCGGCGAGTTCCTGCGCGCCGAGCATTTCTTCGAGCCGGTGCACGGGCGCATCTTCGAGCGCTGCGCCGAGCGCATCGGCCAGGGCAAGCTCGCCGACCCGGTGACGCTCAAGCTATTGTTCGAGGAGGACGAGGCGCTGCGCGAGCTCGACGGCGCGCGCTACCTCGCCCGTCTCGCCCAGGCCGCCGACACGATCATCAATGCCGTCGAATATGGCCGCCTGATCCACGAGCTGGCACTCAAGAGGGGCCTCATCCGCGTCGGCGAGGACGCGGTCAACCGGGCGTTCGACGCCGGCCGGGCCGAGAACGGCCGCGAGCAGATCGAGCTGGTCGAGAAGGAGCTGTTCGAGCTCGCCCAGGAGGGCGAGAGCAGGGGCGAGTTCCGGCCGTTCCCGGTCGTGCTCAGCGCCGCGATCAAGCATATCGAGAGCGCTTGGCACAAGGTGGGCAAGGTGTCCGGCGTGCCGACCCGGCTGACCGGAATCGACCAGAAGCTGGGCGGCCTGCAGCCGTCGGACCTCGTCATCCTCGCCGGCCGCCCCAGCATGGGCAAGACGGCACTCGCCGTGACCATCGCCGCCAACTCCGCCGCGGCCGAGAACCCGGACGCCGAAGCACGCAAGGCGCGGCACGCCAACTTCGTGGTGGGCGTGTTCTCGCTCGAGATGTCGGCCGAGCAGCTGGCTACCCGGCTCCTGTCGGGCAGGGGGCGGATCGAGTCGGACCGGCTCCGCCGCGGCGACATCGGCGAGGAGGATTGGCCGGCGGTGGTGCGGGCGAGCCAGGAGCTGGGTGCCCTGCCGCTGTTCATCGACGACACGCCGGCGCTGTCGATCGCGGCGCTGCGCACCCGCGCGCGCCGGCTCAAGCGCACCCAGGGCCTGGACCTGATCGTGGTCGACTATCTCCAGCTACTGCGCGGCACCGGTGCTCAGAGCCAGACCAACCGGGTGCAGGAGATCACCGAGATCACTCAGGGCCTCAAGGCGATGGCCAAGGATCTGAACGTGCCGGTCCTGGCGCTCTCGCAGCTCTCCCGTGCCGTGGAATCGCGCGAGGACAAGCGCCCCATGCTGTCGGACCTGCGCGAGTCGGGCTCGATCGAGCAGGACGCCGACGTGGTCATGTTCGTCTATCGCGAGGAGTATTACCTGTCCCGCTCGATCCCGAGCCAGCGCGAGGGCGAGGCCAAGGAGAAGTTCGACCTGCGCTACCAGGAATGGTTCCAGCGCTGCCAGGCGGTCCACAACAAGGCCGAGGTGATCATCGCCAAGCAGCGGCACGGCCCTATCGGCAACGTCCAGCTGCAGTTCGACGCCAATTTCGGCGAGTTTCACGATCTCGAGCCCGGGCACTATCCCGAGCACCTCTACAATTGAGCGAGTGGCCTCCACGCAGCGCGCTCGCGCGATTGACGCCGCCGCGGGCCTCCGCTAGGCCCGCGGCCGCAGCTTCGATGGGGAATCGGGCCGGCCCATGAATCCTCTCGCCGTCCTCGGCCGGTTCACCCTGGCCTTGTGCACGGGCGTCGGCGACGTCGTGCTGTTCGCGGCCCGCGCGATTCTGGGCGGCCTGCGCGGGCCGGTCTACCCGCGCCAGCTGCTGCGCCAGATGCTCGAGATCGGCTACTATTCGCTGCCGGTGGTGGGTCTCACCGCTATCTTCACCGGCATGGTGCTGGCGCTGCAGAGCTATACCGGCTTCTCGCGCTTCGAGGCGTCCTCGGCGATCCCGACCATCGTCGTGCTGTCGATGACCCGCGAGCTGGGACCGGTGCTCGCCGGCCTGATGGTCGCCGGCCGCGTCGGTGCCGCCATGGCGGCCGAGCTTGGCACCATGCGCGTCACCGAGCAGATCGACGCGCTGACCACGCTGTCGACCGATCCCTTGCGCTATCTGGTCTTCCCGCGCCTGCTCGCCGGCCTCCTGATGCTGCCGCTCCTGGTCCTGGTCGCGGACATCATCGGCGTGCTCGGCGGCTATCTGGTCAGCGTCTACAAGCTGGGCTTCGGGCCGATCGAATACATCAACCGGACCATCCAGTATCTCCAGACCCAGGACGTCGTGTCGGGGCTGGTCAAGGCCGCCGTGTTCGGCTTCATCGTGGCGCTGATGGGCTGCTACCAGGGCTACCGCTCGCGCGGCGGCGCGCAGGGCGTCGGTGCCGCCACGACCATGGCCGTGGTGTCGGCCTCGATCCTCATCCTCACCGCCAACTACGCCGTCACCGAGCTGTTCTTCAGCCGATGACGCGAGCGGAGGACGCCATGCCCGAGGCCGGCGAGCGCCCGCGCCGCCACACCGGCGGATGCCAGTGCGGGGCGGTGCGCTACGCGACCTACGCGCCGCTCGACGGCGCGCATCTGTGCCACTGCCGCATGTGCCAGAAGGCGGTAGGCGGGCCGTTCGCCGCCCTCGCCGGGGTCGATCTCGCGCACTTCGCCTGGACCCGCGGCGAGCCCGCGATGTTCGCCAGTTCGACGGCCGCGATCCGCCATTTCTGCGCCGCCTGCGGCACGCCGCTGACGTTCCGCTACGTCGACCGGAGCCGGATCAGTGTCACCCTCGGCAGCCTCGACCATCCCGTAGAGGTGCCGCCGCTCGCGCACTACGGGGTCGAGGCACGGCTCGCCTGGACAAGGGGTGGGGACGCGCTTCCCGAGGAGGCCACGGCGACCGATCGGCTGCCCCCGGGCTTCGCGAGCCACCAGCATCCCGACCACGACACGCCGCCGGGCTGGCGGCCTCATCGGGGTGCGGGCTCGACGTGACCACGACGCCGAAGATCGCGATCCGCGGGCTGACCAAGAGCTTCGGCGAGAAGCGCGTCCTGCGCGGCGTCGATCTGGACCTGGAAGCCGGCCAGTCGCTGGTGGTGATCGGCGGCTCGGGCACCGGCAAGTCGGTGCTGCTCAAGTGCATTCTCGGCCTGCTCGCCCCGGACGGCGGCTCGATCCGCATCGACGGGGTCGAGGTGGTCGGCGCTTCGCGCGACACGATGGACGGTCTGCGGCGCAAGTTCGGCATGCTGTTCCAGGGCGGGGCGCTGTTCGACAGCCTGCCGGTCTGGGAGAACGTCTCCTTCGGCCTGCTCGCGGCCAAGCAGGTCGACCGCGCCACGGCGCAGGCGAAGGCGGTCGAGACCCTGGGCATGGTCGGCCTCGGCGCGGAGGTGGGACGGCTCATGCCGGCCGAGCTGTCGGGCGGGATGCAGAAGCGCGTCGGCCTCGCCCGCGCCATCGCGCACGCGCCTGAGATCCTGTTCTTCGACGAGCCGACCACCGGCCTCGACCCGATCATGGCCGACGTAATCAACGAGCTGATCGTGCGCTGCGTGCGCCAGCTCGGCGCGTCGGCGCTGTCGATCACCCACGACATGGCGAGCGTGCGGCGCATCGCCGACCGCGTGGCCATGCTCTACGACGGCCGGATCATCTGGCAGGGCCCGACGGCGACGCTCGACGCCAGCGGCAACGCCTATGTCGACCAGTTCATCCACGGCCGGGCGGAAGGCCCGATCCGGGTCGGGGCGGCCGCGATCGGCGCCTGATGGCGAAGCCGCACCGCACCTTCGTCTGCCAGAGTTGCGGTGCCGCGCAGCCGCGCTGGGCCGGCCGCTGCGAGGATTGCGGCGCCTGGAACAGCCTGGTCGAGGAGGCGGCGGCGAGCCCCGCCGCGGCGGCCGGCGGCAAGGCGCGCGGCCGCAGCCTGGAGCTCCTGCCGCTGGCCGGCGACGGCGCGCCGCCGCCGCGCCTGCCGAGCGGAATCGATGAGCTCGATCGGGTGCTCGGCGGCGGGATCGTGTCGGGTGCCGCCATTCTGGTGGGCGGCGACCCCGGCATCGGCAAGAGCACGCTGATGCTCCAGGCCGCGGCGGCGCTGGCCGCGGCGGGGCGGGCGGTGGTCTATGTCAGCGGCGAGGAATCCGCCGAGCAGATCCGCCTGCGTGCCCGCCGGCTCGGCATCGCCGCCGCCCCGGTCGGGCTGGCCAGCGCCACCGCGGTGGGCGAGGTGCTGGCCACGGTCGATCGCCCGGGCGCCCCGGACCTGCTCGTGGTCGATTCGATCCAGACCATGTGGGTCGACGGGCTCGACCAGGCGCCCGGCACCGTCACCCAGCTGCGCGCCGCCGCCCAGGCGCTGATCCGCTTCGCCAAGCAGCGCGGCAGCGCCGTCATTCTGGTCGGCCACGTGACCAAGGACGGCCAGCTCGCCGGCCCGCGCGTGCTCGAGCACATGGTCGACGCCGTGCTCTATTTCGAGGGCGAGCGGGGCCACCCGTTCCGCATCCTTCGCGCGGTCAAGAACCGCTTCGGCCCGGCGAACGAGATCGGCGTGTTCGAGATGGCCGAGGCCGGGCTGGTGCCCGTGCCCAACCCGTCCGCTTTGTTCCTCGCCGACCGCGAGGAGGGTGTGGCGGGCTCGGCCGTCCTGGCCGGGGTCGAGGGCAGCCGGCCGGTGCTGGTCGAGATCCAGGCCTTGGTTGCGCCCAGCGCCCTGGCGACGCCGCGCCGCGCCGTGGTTGGCTGGGACGGCAACCGGCTGGCCATGCTGCTCGCCGTGCTCGAGGCCCGCTGCGGCCTTGTGATGAGCAATCGCGACGTCTATCTGAACGTCGCGGGCGGGCTCCGGGTGCAGGAGCCGGCGGCCGACCTCGCGGTGGCGGCGGCGATCGTGTCCTCCGAGCTCGGCCGGCCGGCGCCGCCGGCGACGGTGTTCTTCGGCGAGGTCGGCCTCGCCGGCGAGGTGCGGGCGGTCGGCCATGCCGAGGCCCGGCTCAAGGAAGCGGCGAAATTGGGCTTCGCGCGGGCGATCATGCCGGGCACGGCCAAGGACGGGCCGGCAGGAATGCGGCTGGACGGGCTTTCCCGGTTGGGCGAGCTGGCGGCGCTGCTGCGTGCCGGGGCGGCCGCGGCGTGAGCGGCATGCAGCTCACGCTGTTCGACGTCGTCGCCATCGCCGTGGTCCTGCTCTCGGCCCTGGCGGCATTGCTGCGCGGTTTCGTGCGCGAGGTGCTGGGCCTCGCCAGCTGGCTGGGTGCTGCGATCGTCGCCGTCCTCGCCGTGCCCTATGTCGCGCCCCTGGTCCAGCCGGTGATCGCGGGCGAGACGCTGGCCAAAGGGGTCGCGGGCGTCGGCGCCTTCGTGGTGGCACTGGTGGCGCTCAAACTCCTGAGCGGGCTCGTCGTCGGCGTCGTCGAGGGCAGTGCCGTCGGCCCGCTCGACAAGGCGCTCGGGCTGGCGTTCGGCGCCGTCCGCGGCGCCTTCGTCGTCTGCGCCGGCTATCTGGCCGCGGCCTATTTCGTCAATCCGGACCTATATCCCACCTGGGTGCGCGACGCCTACTTCATCGGCCCGGTCCAGCGCGGTGCCGATCGGATCGAGGCGCTGATCCCGCAGGCCTACCAGCCGCGCCGGCCCGAGCCGCCGACGCGGACCACCGGCGGGCAGGGCTACAGCGACAGCGAGCGGCAGGCGCTCGAGAAGCTGATCTCGCCCCAGCCATGAGGTGCGATTCGGTGCGCGACCCGCTCGACGACGACAAGCCCAAGGAAGAGTGCGCGATCTTCGGCGTGTACGGGCACGCCGGCGCGTCGGCGCATGCGGCGCTGGGGCTGCACGCGCTCCAGCATCGCGGCCAGGAGGCGGCCGGCATCGTCAGCTTCGACGGTGCCCTGTTCCACAGCCACCGCGCGGTCGGCCTGATCGGCGACACCTTCAGCCGCCGCTCGGTCATCGACGGCCTGCCGGGGCACGCGGCGATCGGCCACAACCGCTATTCCACCACCGGTGCCAGCATGCTGCGCAACGTCCAGCCGCTGTTCGCCGACTTCGCCTTCGGCGGGCTCGCCGTCGCGCACAACGGCAACCTCACCAACGCCATGGGGCTGCGGCGGCGGCTGGTCGAGGAGGGGTCGCTGTTCCAGTCGACCAGCGACACCGAGGTCATCATCCACCTGATCGCTCGCAGCCAGCGCCAGAGCATCGTCGAGCGCATCGTCGACGCCCTGCGCGAGGTCGAGGGCGCCTGGTCGCTGGTCGGCCTGTTCGACGACGGCATCATGGGCGGGCGCGATCCCCTGGGCGTGCGGCCGCTGGTGCTCGGCCGGCTCGACGACGCCTGGATCCTCGCGTCCGAAACCTGCGCCCTCGACATCCTCGGCGCCGAGCTCGTGCGCGACGTCGAGCCCGGCGAGATCGTGGTGATCGATCGCGACGGCGTGCGCAGCCTGCGCCCGTTCGCGCCGGAGCCGCGCCGCTTCTGCATCTTCGAGTATGTCTACTTCGCCCGGCCGGACAGCGTCGTCGAAGGCATGGGCGTCTACGACGTGCGCAAGCGCATCGGCGCCGAGCTCGCCCGCGAGAGTGCGGTACCCGCCGACCTGGTGGTGCCGGTGCCCGACAGCGGGGTGCCGGCCGCGATCGGCTACGCCCAGGAGTCGGGCCTCGACTTCGAGCTCGGCATCATCCGCAACCACTATGTCGGGCGGACCTTCATCGAGCCCACCGATCACATCCGCAACCTCGGCGTGAAGCTGAAGCACAACGCCAACCGGGTGACGCTCGCCGGCAAGCGGGTGGTGCTGGTCGACGACAGCATCGTGCGTGGCACCACCTCGACCAAGATCGTCGGCATGGTCCGAGCCGCGGGGGCGCGCGAGGTGCACATGCGGATCGCCAGCCCGCCCACGACCCACAGCTGCTTCTACGGCGTCGACACGCCGGAGCGCAGCAAGCTGCTCGCCGCTCGGCACTCGGTCGAGGAGATGGCGCGGATCATCGGCGTCGACAGCCTCGCCTTCCTGTCGATGGACGGCCTCTACCGGGCGGTGGGCGAAGCCGGCCGCAACGATCTGCGGCCGCAATATTGCGACGCCTGCTTCTCGGGCGACTACCCCACGGTGCTGACCGATCTCACCGGCGAGCGCGCTACCCGCCAGCTTTCCCTGCTGCTGGAGGAGGCGTGAACGCGGCCCGACGGCTCGAGGGTCGCATCGTCCTGGTCACCGGCGCCTCGCGCGGCCTGGGGGCAGCGGTGGCCCAGGCCTGCGCGGCCGAGGGGGCGAAGCTCGTGCTCGCCGCCCGGACGCGCGGTGCGCTCGAGGAGGTCGACGACGCCTGCCGGGCCGCGGGCGGGGCCGAGGCGACACTGGTGGCCGTCGATCTGACCAAGGGCGAGCTGGTCGACGCGCTCGGCGGCTCGCTCTACCAGCGCTTCGGCCGGCTCGACGGGCTGGTCGCCTGCGCCGGCGAGCTCGGCGTGGTCACCCCGGTGAGCCACCTCGAGCCCAAGACGCTGGAGCGCGTGCTCGCCCTCAACCTGGTCGCCAACCACCGCCTGATCCGTAGCCTCGACCCGCTGCTGCGCGCGGCCCCGGACGGGCGTGCCGTGTTCGTCACCGACGGCGGCGCCGGCCCCGGCCGCGCCTATTGGGGCGGCTATGCGGCGGGCAAGGCGGGCCTCGAGGCCCTGGTCCGGGCCTATGCCGCCGAGCTGCGGCTGACCCGGGTCGGCGTCAACCTGTTCGACCCGGGGCCGATCGCGACGCGCCTGCGGGCGCAGGCCTATCCCGGCGAGCCGCCCGGTGCCGTGCCCGAGCCGGCGGCGGTGGCCGGCGCGGTGATCGAGCTGCTGCTGCCGGAGTGCATGCGACGCGGCGAGATCGTGCGGGCTCAGCCGCGGTCGTAGGGGTTCTCGCCGTGCCGGACGTGGAAGCGGATCGGCACGCCGCCCAGATCGAAGGTCTCGCGCAGGCCGCCCGCGAGATAGCGCAGATAGCTGTCGGGCAGCGCGTCGGCGGGCTTGTTGGCGAACAGGATGAAGGTCGGCGGCCGCGCGGTGCTTTGCGTCGCGTAGCGGATCTTCACCCGCCGGCCTTGTGCCAGCGGCGGGGGATGCTGCTCCAGAGCCGTGCCCAGCCAGCGGTTCAGGGCGCCCGTGGGCACGCGCTTGTCCCAGCGGGCATGGGCCGCCAGCACGGCCGGCAGCAGCTTGTCGACGTTGCGCCCGGTGAGCCCCGAGAGCGGCACGCAGGGCACGCCCTTTACGTCGGCGAGCTGGGTCGCGAGCATGTGGCGGACCTCGTCCATGGTCGCGTTCTGGTCGGCGACGAGGTCCCATTTGTTGAGCACGATGACCAGTGCTCGGCCCTCGCGGGCGACGAGGCCGGCGATGGTCAGGTCCTGCCGCTCCAAGGGAGCGGTCGCGTCGACGATCAGCGCCACCACCTCGGCGAACTTGAGCGAGTTGAGCGTGGCCGAGGTCGAGAGCTTCTCGAGCTTGGCCGCGACCTTGGCCTTCTTGCGCAGGCCCGCCGTGTCGACGAGCTCGATCGCCCGCCCTTCATAATCGAGGCGCAGGGTGATGCTGTCGCGGGTCAGCCCGGGCTCTGGGCCGGTGAGCAGGCGATCCTCGTCGATCAGCCGGTTGATCAGGGTCGATTTGCCCGCGTTCGGCCGACCGACCACCGCAAGCCGCAGCGGGCGCTCGGTTTCGGCGGCCTCGGGCTCGGGTGCCACCGGATCGAGGTGGGCGAGGATCGCCGCCAGCAGGTCGGGGATGCCGTCGCCGTGCTCCGCCGACACCGGCATGGGCTCGCCGAGGCCGAGCGACCAGCCTTCTGCGACCTGTGCCTCGGCCACGCGGCCCTCGCATTTGTTGGCCACCAGCAACACCGGCTTGTTCTGTCGCCGCAGCTCGTCGGCGAGCGCCTCGTCGGCCGGGGTCACGCCGGCACGCGCGTCGATCACGAACACGCCCAGCGTCGCCTCGTCCAGGCCCTGCATCGCCTGCCCGCGCAGGCGGCCGGCAAGGCTTTCCGGCGAGCCGGTCTCCAGCCCGGCGGTGTCCATGACCCGGAACTCGCGCGCCGCCAGCCGGCACACGCCTTCGATGCGGTCCCTGGTGACGCCGGGCGTATCGTCGACGATCGCCTGCCGCCGGCCGACCAGCCGGTTGAACAGGGTCGACTTGCCGACGTTGGGACGGCCCAGGATCGCCACCGTTGGCAGGGTCACCGGAACGCGACCAGCTCGGCGTCGTCGGTCAGGAAGAACACCGTGCCGTCCGCCACCGCCGGCGGCACCGAAACCCCACCGCCGATGGCGACCGAGCCGAGCTTCTCGCCGGTCTGGGGAGACAGGGTCACCAGCTCGCCCTCGGAACTCGCGACCAGCAGGCGGTCGCTGGCCAGAATCGGCCCGATCCACGAGATCGGCCGCGAATCCGCCTCGTCCGGATCGACGCGGGTCTGCAGCCCGCTCACCCAGCGGATCCGGCCGCCCTGGTCGACCAGGCACACCACCTCGCCGCGCTCGGTGAGGACGAACAGGAAGTTGCCGGCGATCCAGGGGGTCTGGGTCGAGGTCACCTCGGCGGTCCATTCGCGGACGCCGCGCTCGAGATCGAAGGCCGCCATCTCCCCGCTCGCCCCGGCGACGAACACCCGCTCGCCGGCGATGACCGGATCGCCGACGATGTCGGCGATCGCCCCGATCGCCAGCGTACGCCGCGGCCGCAGCACGGTGTCGCTCCACAGCTGCTCGCCGCTCGACAGGGACAGCGCCACCACCTCGCCCGAGGGATAGGCGGCGACCACGATGCCGTTCGCCACGGCCGGGGAAGCGCCGCCCAGGATGCCCGCCTGCTCGAACAGGCCGGCATGCTGCCAGACGATGTCGCCGCTGGCGGCGTCGAGCGCGAACAGCTGGGCGTCCGCCGTGGGCACCAGCACCTTGCCTTCCGCGACCGCGGGCGCGGAGCGGATCGGCGCGCGGATCGGCCGGCGCCACGCCTCCGCACCGGAGCTGGCATCCAGGGCGAATACCGTGCCGTTGCCGCCGGCGACGAACAGCCGGCCGTCGGCATAGGCCGCCGCACCCCCGCCCAACCGGTCGACCGCCTCCGCCTCTTCCGGATAGTACTCCCAGACCCGCCGCCCGGACGAGGCGTCGACCGCATGGGCGGTGCCGTCCGTGTCGACCGCGAACACCATGCCAGCCGCGACGATCGGGCCGCCCAGCAGGCGGGTGCGGCCCCCTGCGCCGGCTCCGACCGAGCTGCGCCACGCGACGGTCAGCGCGCCGGCCGCCTCGAGATGCTGCGCCGCGTGGCTGGGCCCGCCGCCGAGCTGTGGCCAGTCGCGATTGCGCTCGGCCGGCGGCAGCGCCACGTTCAAGCTGGCGAGACGCGGGTCGGCGGCGATCTGGTCCTCGATCAGCAGGACCGACTTGCGCTCGCCGGGCAGGGGCGGCGGTGCCGTCTCGCCGAGCCAGGTGCCCTCGCCGCAGCCGGCCAGGAGCACGGCCCCGCCGGCCAGCAACAGGTTCCGCCGGGTGGCACCGGTCATGTCCCGGCCTGCGGTGCCGCGCCCCCGATCGCCTGCAGCAGCTCCGCCGCACGCCGCTGCTGCGTCGGCGTGATGCCCGCCTCCTGCGTCAGCTCGCCCAGGATCTGGCGCGCTTGGTCGAGAGAGCCAGCGCGGATCGCCAGCAGCGCCTGCAGCTCGCGCGCCTGGTTGCGCAGCGGCGCCTCGGGTGCGGCGAGCGGCTCGAGCGTGCGCTTCAGCTCGGCCGGATCCTTGTCGCCGAGCTCGCGCTCGACCAGCATCAGCGTGGCGAGATCGCGCAGGATCGGGTCGCTGGCCTTGCCGGCGAGCTCGGTCAACGCCGTGGCCGCCCCCGGCTGATCGCCGGCCGCGGCCCGTGCTTCCGCCTCCTTCAGCCGGGCGAGCTCGGCGAAGCCCGTATCCCCGTCGGCGGCGATGGTGGCGAACTCGGTGGCGGCCTCCGCCTGCTTGCCACCGGCCAGGGTGCGCTGGGCCGCGGCGAACTGCTGCGCCTCGGCGGCGCGGATCTGTGCCTGGCGATGGTCCCAGAACACCTTGCCGGCGGTGCCGGCGACGACGAGCAGCGCGGCGACGAGGACGGCACCGCCGTAGCGCTGCCAGAGCCGCATCATCTGCTCGCGGCGCAGGTCCTCCTCGACCTCGCGGATGAACTCTTCCGATTTCACGCCTGATCCCTTAACGGTAGATCGGCAGCGGCCCGATTTCGCCACGGCGCGACACCCGCCGGCGGCGCCGAGCGCGACTAGGTATGGGGTTGGTCGGCCTTTGGCAAGGCCGCCCGGCGGCACCGGAATCGGGAGACAGCGATGCCTCGCCTGTTCGTCGCCGTGGGCCTGCCGGAGGAGATCGTGGCCGGGCTCGACCGGCTGTGCGAGGGGCTGCCCGGGATCCGCTGGGCCGCGCCGGAGCAGTTCCACCTCACCATGCGCTTCATCGGCGAGGTGGAGCGAGGCACCTTCTACGAGATCGGCGAGGCGCTGGCGTCGGTGAGCCAGCCGCCGTTCGAGCTGTCGCTGAAGGGGATCGGCCAGTTCCCGCCGCGCGGGGCGCCCCACACCCTCTGGGCCGGCGTCGACGACCCCGGGCAAGCGCTGCCGGCCCTGCGCCGGCGCATCGAGCGCGCGCTGGCGGAGACCGGCGTCGCGGCCGAGCGCCGCAAGTTCGCGCCGCACGTCTCGCTGGGCCGCTTCCGCTCGCCGCCGCCGGAGGAGCGGCTCGCCTCCTACCTGTTCCGCCGCAATCTGTTTCGCGCCGGGCCCTTCCCGGTGTCGAGCTTCGGCCTCTACTCGAGCATCCTGCACCCGGACGGCTCGCGCTACACGCTCGAGGCCGAGTACGACTTCGTCGCCGGCGTGATGGAGCGGGCCTGAATCGTTGACCGGGGCCGTCGTTGGGCGCACGCTCCGTGAGCTTTGCCGTGCGCGGGGAGGCGTCGGTGTTCGAGCCGTTCCTCCTGGTGATCGAGGCGTTCGCCGACCGGCTCGGACGCAACTATCGTGCGGTCTACGGCAAGGCCGAGCCCGACCACGCGCCGATCATCCGTGCCACCGCCCGTCTGGCGCTGGAGCGGATCGCCGGGACCGACGCCGTCTATCACGACGTGATGCACACGCTGTTCGTGACCGATGTCGGCCAGCAGATCCTGCGCGGCCGCGCCATGGGCCGGGCTGTCAGCCCCAACGACTGGCTCCACCTGACCGCCGCGACGCTCCTGCACGACATCGGCTACCTGCGCGGCGTCTGCCCCGGCGACACGCGCGGCCGCTACGTGGTCGACGCCGCGGGCAACACGGTCACGGCCCCGCGCGGCTCGACCGACGCCTTCCTGGCTCCCTGGCACGTCGAGCGCGGCAAGATCTTCGTCCGGCACCGCTGCGCCGCGATCCCCTGCCTCGACGTCGAACGGATCTGCCGCGCCATCGAGCTGACCCGCTTTCCCGTGCCCGAGGACGGCGACCATGCCGAGACCGAGAGCGAGGCGGCACTGGTGCGCGCCGCCGACCTGATCGGGCAGCTCGCCGACCCGGCCTATCTGCGCAAACTCGCCGCCCTCTGGTTCGAGCTGCACGAGATCGGCCTGACCGAGAAGATGGGCTGCCAGGATCCCGCCGATCTCGCCGAGCAGTATCCCCGCTTCTTCTGGCAGCGGGTCGAGCCCTATGTCGGCCCGGCGCTGGGCTTCCTCGAGAAGACTGCGCAAGGCCGGCTGTGGGTGGCGCAGCTCTACGCCCACGTCTTCGTCGAGGAGCATGCCCGCGGCCGGCTAGGGCCGGAGCGGGGGCAGGGCAGGTAGGGCGCAGGTCGGCCGGCGCCGACAGCTTCCGCTAGAACAGGCCCTCGACCTGCCCGTTCGCGTCGAGCCGGATGCGCTCGGCGGCCGGCACCTTCGGCAGGCCAGGCATCCGCATGATCTCGCCGCAGACCACGACCAGGAATTCCGCCCCGCCGGCGAGCGCCAGCTCGCGGATCGGCACGACGTGGCCCGAGGGCGCGCCCTTCAGGTTGGGGTCGGTCGAGAAGCTGTACTGGGTCTTGGCGACGCAGATCGGGAAATGGCCGTAGCCGGCGCCCTGGAACTCCTTGAACTGGTCGCGCACGCGCTGGTCGGCGATGATGTCCTCGGCGTCGTAGATCTCGCGCGCGATGGTGCGCATCTTGTCCCAAAGCGGCATCTCGTCGGGATAGAGATGCCGGAAGCCGCGCCCGTCCTTGGGGTGCGGCGCCTCGCACAGCTCGACCACGTGGCGGGCCAGCGCCTCGGTGCCGGCCGAGCCCTTGGCCCAGTGCTCGCAGACGAAGGCCTCGACGCCCAGGTCGTCGCGGCAATGCTGGCGGATCAGCTCGTGCTCGGCCTCGGTGTCGGTGCCGAAGCGGTTGATCGCGACCACGGCGGGCACGCCGAACTTGCGCACGTTGCGGACGTGCCGGTCGAGATTGGCGAGGCCCTTGCGCAGTGCCGCCAGATCCTCCTTGCCGAGCTGATCCTTGCCCAGCCCGCCATGCATCTTCAAGGCACGGACGGTGGCGACGATCACCGCCGCCTCGGGCGTCAGCCCGGCCTTGCGGCACTTGATGTCGAAGAACTTCTCGGCGCCGAGGTCGGCGCCGAAGCCCGCCTCGGTCACCACATACTCGCCTAGCTTGAGTGCCGTGCGGGTCGCCATGGCCGAGTTGCAGCCATGTGCGATGTTGGCGAACGGGCCGCCATGGACGAAAGCTGGATTGCCCTCGAGCGTCTGCACGAGGTTGGGGGCCAGCGCGTCGCGGAGCAGCACCGTCATGGCGCCGGCCGCCTGCAGGTCCGCGCAGCGCACCGGCTTGCGGTCGCGGGTATAGCCCGCGATCATCCTGCCCAGACGCTGCTCGAGATCCTCGATGCCGGTGGCCAGGCAGAAGACCGCCATGACCTCGGAGGCGACCGTGATGTCGAACCCGTCCTCGCGCGGGAAGCCGTTGGCGACACCGCCGAGCGAGGAGACGATCTGGCGCAACGAGCGGTCGTTCATGTCGATCGCCCGGCGCCAGGCGATGCGGCGTTCGTCCAGGCCGAGCGTGTTGCCCCAGTAGATGTGGTTGTCGAGCATCGCTGACAGCAGGTTGTGGGCGCTGCCGATGGCGTGGAAGTCGCCGGTGAAGTGCAGGTTGATCTGCTCCATCGGCACCACCTGGGCGTAGCCGCCGCCGGCGGCCCCGCCCTTCATCCCGAAGCATGGGCCGAGCGAGGGCTCGCGCAGCGCGATCACCGCCTTCTTGCCGATCCGGTTGAGCCCGTCGCCGAGGCCCACCGTGGTCGTGGTCTTGCCTTCGCCGGCCGGCGTCGGGTTGATCGCGGTGACCAGGACGAGATGGCCGTCCGGCCGATCCCGCTGCTTGCCGATCCAGTCCAGCTCGAGCTTGGCGATGTGCCGGCCGTAGTGAACAAGCGCCTCGTCGGGAATCCCGACCCGCGCTGCCACGGCCTCGATCGGCTGCAGCTTGGCGGCGCGCGCGATCTCGATGTCCGACGGAACGCTCATCCCTGACGCCCTTCCCTGGTTGGCTGGCGGCCCGCTTTGCCACGGCCACAGCCCTTGGCTCGACCGGAGATTCCTGCCCCGCCCCGACCGACTTCGTCCACACCCAATCGGGCTGGCCGCCGCCCGCTGAAGGCGAGGACGACTCGCCAAGGATTTTTTTCGCTGAGCGCGGACTACCGTAGATCCTGTCCCGTCTGATTGTTGGTGCAACCGCTGCGCTTCAGCAGAGTTGTGCCGATCGACCTCAGTCTCAGCCGTCGCCTCTCGGCATGCAGGTCCGCTGCCCGGGCGCTGACGAAAATGAAAGGGTACCACGACATGCGCCATGTGCGCGTCGAGAATCGCAACCATTGGTTGATAGTTGGTCGCCTGCTGGCACTGAGCTCGTTGGCTGCCGGCATGGTCATGGCTCCGGCGCCCGCCCACGCGGTGAGCTTCAGCCAGCAGACAATCGACGCGCGTGGGCCATCCCGCGCCTGGGGCAAGGGCGTAGGCGACCTGAACGGCGACGGCCTCGCCGACGTGGTGATCGGCAGCTACGACGGCGGGCTCTACTGGTACCAGAACCCGGGCTGGGCGAAGCGCACGATCAACGGCACCTACCGGATCGAGGAGGATCTGGAGGTCGTCGATCTCACCCGCGACGGCCGCAAGGACGTGGTCGCCATCACCACGGCGGGCGTCGTGCTGTTCGAGAACGGCAAGAGCGGCTGGACGGCGCGCCGGCTGGTGTCTGGCCCGAACCTGCACGACATCGAGGTGGCGGACCTCGACAGGAACGGCACGCTCGACATCATCGGGCGCCCGCAGGGCGGCGCCGGCAACACCATCTACATCTGGCGGCAGACAAATCTCGCCAGCTGGCAAGGGAGTAAGATCACGCTCCCGACAAGCGGCGAGGGGCTGGAAGTGGTCGATCTGGACCGGGACGGCCGGCAGGACATCGTCGTCGGCCGCTACTGGCTGAAGAATACCGGCGCAGCTGGCGCCGCACCCAGCTTCACCCGCTACACCTACAGCTCGGCGGCGCCCACGAATGCCTACATCGCCGTCGCCGACGTGAACAAGGACGGCCGGCTGGACATCGTCGCCTCGCCGGCCTGGCCCGAGGGCGGGCGCGCCAACATGGCGTGGTTCTCGGCCCCCACACAGGCCACCGCCCTCTGGACCACCCACCTGCTGGAAGCCAACGTTGAGACCGGCGTGCATTTCTGCGGAGTGGGCGACTTCGACGGCAATGGCCAAGCCGACATCGTGACCGCGATGACGCAAAATACCTCCAACCCGAAGATCAAGATCTACAGCAACATCAGCTCGACCAAGCTCGCGGGCACTCCCGGCATCGTGGCGGCGACCAGCTCGCACAGCATGAAGCTGCTCACCGTCGGCGGCCGGCCGAGTCTGGTGGGGGCCGACTACAGCGACACCGGCAAGACACCGATCAAGCTATGGCGTGCCGGTGGCTGAGCCGTAGCGCATCTGCTCGCTCCCGATCTGCCGGGCACCTATATAGGAGCGGCAGATCGGGAGCTGCGGATGGACCCCAATCAGAAGGCGGAGATCGCGTCGTGGGTGGTCGCGGCGGGGCTGGACGGCATGGCCGAGCCGGACCTGCTGCGGGGTTTCTGCGAGCGGTTGCTGGCCGCGGGCGTGCCGCTGTGTCGGGGAGTGATCATCGCCGACACGCTGCACCCGGTGTTCGAGGGTCGGCTGTTCCGCTGGCAGCGCGATCCGAGCGACGCGGCCGCGCTGGTCGAGTTCGAGCGACTTCGTGACGACGACCCCCGCTCGGAGAGCTGGCGGCGAAGCCCGTTCTACACCCTGCTCACTCAGGGTGGCTCCGAGCTGCGGCGCCATCTCGCCCGCGGCGATGCCGCCGACTATCCGCAGATCGCCGAGTTCCGGGATCTCGGGCACACCGACTACATCGCACTGGTCAGCCGCTTCGCCGCCGAAGGCACGATCGGCGAGCTCGACTGTATCCTGTCTTCCTGGTCGAGCGATGCGCCCGGCGGGCTCGACGACGAGCAGGTTGCCCTGCTGCGGCGGCTGGTGCCCGTCCTGGCCCTGGCGATCAAGACCCGCTCGCTCGCCCGCATCGCCGCCACCCTGGCCGAGACCTATCTGGGCCGTGGAGCGGGCCGCCGCGTCATGGCCGGGCGCATCGAACGCGGCGTGGCCGAGAAGCTCCGGGCCGTGCTGTGGTTCTCCGACCTGCGCGGCTTCACGGGCATCACCGACACGGCGACACCCGGGCAGATCATCCCGCTGCTCAACGACTATGCCGAAGCGGTGATCACCTCGATCCACGAGGCCGGCGGCGACGTGCTCAAGCTGATCGGCGACGGCACGCTGGCGATCTTCGACGCGAGCGATCCGGCCGTGGGCTGCCGCGCCGCCCTCGAGGCCAAGGATCTCGCCAAGGAGCGGATCCTGGCGGTCTCCGCGCGGCGCGCCGAGGCCGGGCTGCCGGTAACCCAGGCCTATCTCGGGCTGCATGTCGGCGAGGTGCTGTTCGGCAACATCGGCAGCCCCGAGCGGCTCGACTTCACGGTGGTCGGGCCGGCGGTCAACGAGGTGGCGCGCATCGCCGCGATGTGCCGCTCGGTCGAGCGCAAGCTCCTCGTCTCGACCGCGTTCCACGACGCGGCCGCCCCCGAGGACCGCGCGGGCCTGGTGTCCGTCGGTCGCTATGCCCTGCGCGGGGTCGGCGCGGCGCAGGACCTCTACACCGTCGTCGCCTGAGCCATACCGCCAGCCGGCGGAATGTGGTTGACTGCGCCTCCAACAAGGGGAGGCGATGGGAATGCGGCTGGCGCAGTTTCGTGGTGCGGACGGCGAGCGAGCGGTTTCGGCGGACGCCGGGCAAGGGCATCGGCGCGTCGACCGGTGGCGTACCGTCTACGAGCTGGCCGGTGCCGCGATCACCCGGGGGCTGGGCCTCGGCGCGATGGTGGCGAAAGAGCTGACCGACGAGCCCGTCGACCTCGCGGCGCTGGAGGAGGCCGGGCGGCTGCTGCCGCCGCTCGACCATCCGACCGACCCGGCGCACATGCTGGTCACCGGCACCGGCCTGTCGCATCTCGGCTCGGCCGAGGGCCGGGACAAGATGCACCGCGACCTCGCCGATGCGGCGACGCTCACCGACAGCATGCGGATGTTCAAGCTCGGGCTCGAAGGCGGCAAGCCGGGTGCGGGGCGCGAGGGCGCGCAGCCGGAGTGGTTCTTCAAGGGCGACGGGGCGGTGGTCGCCGCGCCCGGCAAGCCGCTCGAGAGCCCTTCCTTCGCGCTCGACGGCGGCGAGGAGCCGGAGATCGTCGGCCTCTACCTGATCGGCCCCGACGGGCAGCCCTGGCGGGTCGGCTTCGCGCTCGGCAACGAGTTCTCCGACCACGTCACCGAGAAGCAGAACTATCTCTACCTAGCCCATTCAAAGCTGCGGGCGTGCAGCATCGGGCCGGAGCTGCGGCTGGGCGAGCTGCCGGCGGATCTGCGCGGCACCTCGCGCATCCGCCGCGATGCGCAAGTCGTCTGGGAAAAGCCGTTTCTCTCGGGCGAGGCGAACATGTGCCACGCGATCGAGAATCTCGAGCGGCATCATTTCAAATACCCGGCCTTCCGCCGTCCCGGCGACGTCCACGCCCATTTCTTCGGCACCTCGACGCTCAGCTTCTCGGACGGCTTCAAGACCCAGCCGGGCGACGTGTTCGAGATCGAGATGGCCGAGTTCGGCCGGCCGTTGCGCAACGCTCTGGCGGTGGCCGAGACGCCGGGCGTGGCGCCGCGAGCGCTATAGGATCGCCGCCAGGCCGTCGACGACCCGCCGCGGCGCCAAGCCCGGATACTCGGCTGGCGCGCCACGGCGGTTGACCCAGATCGTGTCGATGCCACGCGCCGCCGCACCGGCCACGTCCCAGGCGTTCGAGGAGTGGAACGTTAGCCGCCAATCCGGGTCGCGCCAGGGGTCGAGCAGCGCGTAGGCGGCGGGCAGGGGCTTGTAGCAACCGATCGCGTCGACCGAGGCGATCTCGTCGACCACGCCAGCCAGGCCGCTTGCGGTCACGGCCCGGGTGAGCATGGCTACCGTGGCGTTAGAGAACAGGATCACGGTGTCGCCACGCTGCTTCAACGCGCGCAGGGTCGGCAGCACGTCCGGATAGGCGGCGAGGTCGGCATAGGCGTCGAGCAGGCGACCGCGCAGGCCGTCCGGCACGCCGCCGACGAGGCCGATGGCGGTGTCGAGCGCGCGCTCGGTCAGCGTCCAGAAGTCCTCGTAGGCGCCGATGCCGTTGAGCACCCAGGTGTACTCGAGCTGGCGCGAGCGCCACAGCTCGGACAGGCGCTCCGCGCGTGGGCCCAGCGTAGTGGCGTGACGGGCGACGGCGGAGTGGACGTCGAACAGGGTGCCGTAGGCGTCGAAGGCGCGGGCCCACATCGGTTAGTGCCGCAGCCGTGCCAGGACGTCTTCCAGCACTCGGGCGGCGGCCTCGGGCCCCAGCCGGTCGAGATCGAGCTGGAGCCGCAGGCCGTCCTTCTCCTCGCGGATCAGGCGGCTGTCCGCGGCGGCGTCGCCGCTTTCCCGCACCCGGTAGCAGCGCACCGGCTTGGCGAAGCCCTTGAGCTCGAGCGGCGCCTGCTCGTCGGCGGCGATCGTGTCGCGCACGTGCGACCAGGTCTCGTGGCTGAGCAGGATGCCGCCCGGCTCGGTGTGGGCCTGCAGCCGGGCCGCGAGGTTCACCGCCCCGCCGATGATCGTGTAGTCCATCCGCGCCTCGCTGCCGAAATTGCCGACCGTGCAGAAGCCGGTATTGATGCCGATGCGCAGACGGAAAGGCTTTTCCAGGCCCGCGTCCAGCCATTCGGCGCGCAGCTCCGTCATCCGCCGCTGCATGGCGATCGCCATGCGCACGCAGGCCAGCGCGTCCTGCCGCACGCCGCGCGTGTCGGGATCGCCGAAGAAGGCCAGGATCGCGTCGCCGACATATTTGTCGACGGTGGCGCCGTGCTCCAGTGCGATTTTCGCCATCTCGGTCAGGTAGCGATTGAGCAGGCTGGTCAGCTCCTCGGATTCCAGCTCGTCCGTGGTCTGGGTGAAGTCGACGATATCGGAGAAGAAGATGGTGAGCTTCTTGCGGGAGGACGCGATCTCGACCTCGCGCTGGCCGGCGAAGATCGAGCCGTAGACCTGCGGCGGGAGGTATTTGGCGAGCTTGCTGGAGAGCGCTTCCAGCGCCAGGTTCTTCTCGGTCACCAGCGCGTGGGCCTGCTCGGTCTGCTCGTGCGCCTTGCGCAGGGCCGCCTCGGCCCGCTTGATCTCGGAAATGTCGGTATAGACCGCGACCGTGCCGCCTTCGGTGGTGCGCCGCTCATTGACCTGGATCCAATGGCCGTCGGCGCGCCGTTGCAGATGCGGCTCGCCGGGATCGTGGTGGCGCGCCACCCGCTGCGCGATCCAGGCCTCCTCCTTGCCGCGCGCGTCCTCGATCAGGCCGCGCAGCGCCGCCGCACGCAGGACCTGCTCGAACGGCGTCCCCCGGGCCGGTGCGGCCTGGTGCAGCTCGGCATAAACCCGGTTGCAGACGATCAGGCGGTCGTCGGCGTCGTAGAGCGAGAAGCCCTCGGAGATCGACTCGATGGCGTCGGTCAGCCGCTGCTCGCTCTGCCGGAAGGCGATCTCGGCCTCGTTGCGGGCGGTGACGTCGCTCCAGGAGCCCACGACCTCGACCGGTTGCCCGTCCTGGTCGCGGACCAGATGCTGCTCGTCATTGACCCAGCAATAGCTGCCGTCCTTGCGCCGGAACCGGTACTCCACCGTGTGGCGGCCCTTCTGGAACAGCTGCATGGAGGCGTTCTCGATCGCCGGCGCGTCGTCGGGATGGACCCGGCTCCACCAGAAGTCGGGGTTCTCCAGATACTCCTCGGGCTGGTAGCCCAGCCAGTCGCGGATGTTCTGGCTGACGAAGGTCGGCGCGAAGTCGCCGGTCGCCTTGAAACTGTAGATCACGGCGGGTGCGGTCGAGAGCAGGTGGACCAGCCGGTTCTGCGCCGCCACCAGCGCCTCGCCCAGCTGCTTGCGCGAGGTGACGTCGCTCCAGGCGCCCACGACCTCTAGCGGCTCGCCGGCCGCGTCGCGCAGGACGCGCAGCTCGTCGCTGACCCAGCAATAGCTGCCGTCCTTCTTGCGGAACCGGTACTCGCTGCTGAGCCGGCCCACGTCCATGAGGCGCTCGTAGGCGCGCAGGATGCGCGGGCTGTCCTCGGGGTGGACGCGGTTGATCCAGAAGTCCGCGCTGTCGAGATACTCCGACCGGTTGTAGCCCAGGAGATCCTTGACGTTCGCGCTGATGAACAGGGGCGCGTAGTCGCCAGTGGCACGGAAGCTGTAGATCACGGCGGGCGAGCTCGCGAGCAGGTGCTCGACCCGGATCCGCGCCGCCTCGACCGCCTCCTCGGCCAGCTTGCGCTCGGTGACGTCGGCCCAGGAGCCCACCACCTCCTCCGGCTGGCCCGACGCGTCGCGCACCAGATGCTGCTCGTCGCTGACCCAGCACCAGCTGCCGTTCTTCTTCAGAAAGCGATATTCGAGCTGCTGATGGCCGTGGCGAAACAGGCTGGCGGATTCAGCCTCCACCCGGGCGAGATCCTCGGGATGCACGCAGCGGCGCCAGAAGTCGGGACTGTCGAGATACTCGCTCGGCTCGTAGCCCAGCACGTCGCGCAGGCTGTCGCTGACGAAGGTCGGGCCGAAATCGCCGGAGGCGCGGAAGCTGTAGATGACCGCCCGCACCGACGCCAGGAGATGCACCAGCCGCAGGCGCGCCGCCTCCAGCGCCTCGTCGAGCTCCTTGCGGGCGGTGACGTCGCTCCAGGCGCCTACCACCTCGACCGGCGCGCCCGCGGCGTCGCGCAGCACGCGCAGCTCGTCGCTGACCCAGCACCAGCTGCCGTCCTTGCGCCGGAAGCGGTACTCGCTGGCGAGATGGCCGACCTCGAGCAGGGGCTCGTACTCCTTGAGCACCCGCGCCCGGTCGTCGGGATGCAGGTTGCGCTCCCAGAAGTCGGCGCTGCGCAGATAGTCGGCCCGGTCGTAGCCGAGCAGCTCCTCGACATTGGCGCTGATGAAGGTCGGGGCAAAGTCGTCGCGCGCCTTGAAGCTGTAGATGACCGCCGGCGCGCTGGCGACCAGGTGCTCGACCCGGGCATGCGCCTCGGCCGCCTGCTCCTCGGCGAGCTTGCGCTCGGTGATGTCGGTCCAGGAGCCCACGATCTCCTGCGGCTGGCCGGCGACGTCCCGGACCAGGCGCTGCTCGTCGTTGACCCAGCACCAGCGCCCATCCTTGCGGCGGAATCGGTACTGCAGATTGTGGTGACCCTTGCGGTACAGGTAAACGGCCTCGGCCTCCACGGCAGGCAGGTCGTCGGGATGGACCGAGCTGCGCCAGAAGTCGGAGCTGTCCAGATAGTCGCGTGGCGCGTAACCCAGCACGTCGCGCAGGTTCTCGCTGACGAAGGTCGGCGCGTAGTCGCCATAGGCCTTGTAGCTGTAGATTACCGCGCGCACCGAGGTGAGCAGGTGGAACAGCCGGTCCTGGGCGGCGACGGCGACCTCGCCCAGCTGCTTGCGCGAGGTCACGTCGCTCCAGGCGCCCACGACCTCGGCAGGCGCGCCCGTCGCGTCGCGGATCAGGTGCAGGTCGTCGCTGATCCAGCACCAGCTCCCGTCCTGCTTGCGGAAGCGGTACTCGTAGGTCAGGTGGCCCGCCTGCATCAGCCGGTCGAACTCGCCGAGGACGCGCGCGCTGTCCTCGGGGTGGATGCGGCTGTGCCAGAAGTCGGGGCTCGCCAGATACTCCTCGCGCTCGTAGCCCAGCAGGTCCTTGACGTTGCGGCTGATGAAGGTGGGGGCGAAGTCGCCGGTGGCCCGGAAGCTGTAGATCACCGCCGGCGAGGTCGCGAGCAGGTGCTCGACGCGCTCGTGGGCCGCGGCGGCCTCGGCCTCGCTGCGCCGGCGGGCGGTGATGTCGCTCCAGGAGCCCACCACCTCGGCCGGCTCGCCCAGCTCGTCGCGGATCAGCCGCTGCTCGTCGCTGACCCAGCACCAGGTCCCGTCGGCCTTGCGGAAGCGGTACTCGACCACGTGCCGGCCAACGGTGAAGAGATGGGCGGCCTCGGCCTCGACCCGGGCCAGATCGTCGGGATGGACCCGCTCGCGCCAGAAGTCGGCGTTCCTCAGGTATTCCGCCGGCTCGTAGCCGAGCAGCTCCCGCAGATTGTCGCTGACGAAGGTGGGGGCGAAATCACCGGTGGCGCGAAAGCTGTAGATCACGGCCGGGCACGCGGCCAGCAGGTTGGCCAAGCGCTGCTCGGCGCCGTTCGCGGGCACCGTCGTTGCGGCCATGATCTCCGACCTCGTCGCCCCCGCTGCAGATTTGAATGGATCCATAGCATGCACAGGCCTGACAGGGCCACATCCCGCCGTCGATCCAACTGCTCTATGGACGAGCGGTAATCTGCGCGGTTGCTGCGACCCACCGGGGACTGGCTCGGGAGGCTTGGCAGCCGTGAATGACGGCCACGTTCGACAGCGGGCTTATCGCGCTGCGTCCGCGGGCCATATCAGGTCGGCAAACCACTGAGGTGACACGATGCGCTACAAGACCCTGGGCGGGACGGGGCTGCTCGTCTCGGAGATTTGCCTCGGCACCATGACCTTCGGCGGGCGCGGCGGCTTCTGGCCGGCGATCGGCAATCTCGACCAGGCCGATGCCGACGCCATCGTGGCGCGCGCGTTCGATGCGGGCGTCAACTTCATCGACACGGCCGACGTCTATTCGGAAGGGCTATCGGAGGAGATCACAGGCCGGGCGATCGCCAATTCCGGCCGCCGGCGCTCGGACGTGGTCCTCGCCACCAAGGCCTTCGGCGCGGTCGGCACCGGCCCCAACGATCGCGGCGCCTCGCGCGGCCACGTCATGGACGCGGTCAAGGCCAGCCTGAAGCGGCTGGGCACCGACCATGTCGACCTCTATCAGATCCACGCACTGGACGCGGTGACGCCGATCGCGGAGACGGTGCGGGCGCTCGAGGATCTCGTGCGCCAGGGGCATGTCCGCTATGTCGGCGTCTCGAACTGGTCGGCCTGGACGCTGATGAAGGCCCTGGGCATCGCCGAGCGGCACGGCTGGACCCGCCCGGTCACGCTCCAGGCCTACTACACCATCGCCGGCCGCGACCTTGAGCGCGAGATCGTGCCGCTGCTGGAGGCGGAGAAGCTGGGCTTGATGGTATGGAGCCCGCTGGCGGGAGGCCTGCTGTCGGGCAAGTACGACCGCGACGGCAACGGGCCGCCCGGCTCGCGCCGTGCCAGCTTCGATTTCCCGCCGGTGAACCGCGACCGGGCCTTCGCCTGCATCGACGCCATGCGCGAGGTAGCGGAGGCGCACGGCGTCTCAGTGGCGCGGATCGCGCTGGCCTGGGTGCTGCAGCGGCCGTTCGTGATGTCGGTCATCATCGGCGCCAAGACGGTCGAGCAGCTCGACGACAATCTGGCGGCGACGGAGATCACGCTGACGCCCCCCGAGCTCGAGGCCCTCGATCGGGTGAGCGCGCTG
This sequence comes from Geminicoccaceae bacterium, assembly GCA_046349415.1. Classification (GTDB taxonomy): domain Bacteria; phylum Pseudomonadota; class Alphaproteobacteria; order Geminicoccales; family Geminicoccaceae; genus Benzoatithermus. The sequence continues at coordinate 9,356 of JAXMCJ010000042.1, read as the reverse complement.
CCGCCCGAATACCCGGGCTGGATGATCGAGCGGCAGAACGCCGTGCGGGCCGGCTTCGCCGGCGCCAAGCCCGCCGATGCCTGATCGGCAGCCGCTCCCGGCGCTCAGTTCAGCCGCTTGCCGCGGTCCTTGAGCACCTCGCGGGCGGCGTTGTGGCCGGGGATGCCGCTGACGCCGCCGCCGGGGTGCATCGAGCTGCCGCAGACATAGAGGCCGCGGATCGGGGTGCGGTAGTCGGAGTAGTGCGCGGCCGGGCGAGTGAAGAACACTTGGTCGGCGGCGAGCTCGCCGTGGAAGATGTGGCCCTGCGGCAGGCCGACCAGGCGTTCCAGGTCGGGCGGCAGCAGGACCTGCATGGCAATGATGTCGTCGCGCCAGCCGGGCGCGAACGCCTCGATCGCGTCCAGCGCGGCATCGACCAGCTGCTGCCGGGTGGCCTCGTCCCAACTGCCGTTCTTCAGCTCGTAGGGCGCATGGCCGCCGAACAGGTTGACCACGTGCTTGCCGGGCGGGGCCAGGGTGTCGTCGCGGATGGTGGGTACCACGGGCGTGATGAACGGCCGCTTTGAGAAGGAGCCGTACTTGGCGTCGTCGTAGGCGCGCTCGAGATATTCGATGTCCGGGGCGATGTGGACGTAGGTCGGATAGTCGAAGCCGAGCTTGTTCGCGTCGAAGGCCGTGTATTGTGGCGGGCGGTGACAGGCGACGTTGATCTTGAACGCGGTCGAGAAGGTGCGGTAGCCGCGCAGGTCGAACAGGTAGTCCTCGGGCAGCTCCTTCTCGTCGACCAGGCGCGTCATCAGCGTCTTGGCGTTGAGATTGGAGATCACCAGGGGCGCCAGATATTCCTCGCCGGCCTCCGTCACCACGCCGGTGGCGCGACCCTCGCTGACCAGCACCTTGGCAATCGGGCTGTCGGTCTTGATCTCCAGGCCGAAGCGGGCGCCGGACTGGGCGATCGCCTGGGTGATCTTGCCCATGCCGCCCCTGATAAAGCCCCAGCCGCCCGCACCTTCGTGCTCGCCCATCAGGTGGTGCAGGAGGACGTAGGCCGAGCCGGGGGTCTTGGGGCCGGCGAAGGTGCCGATCGAGGCGTAGTAAGCGAAGATGGCCTTGATGATGTCGCTCTCGAACCATTGCGAAAGATAGTCGTCGGCCGACTGGGTGAGCAGGTCGACGATGCGATAGAACTGGGTGCCGATCTTGCGGTACTCCCAGGCCAGCTTCGCCGTCTCCTTGATGTGGCTCCAGTCCGCCTTGGTCGGGTCGACCGGCGTCTGGAACAAAAGCGGGCGCACGATCTTGAGCGATTCCTGCAGATAGGCGTCGAAGGCGGGGAAGGCCGCCGCGTCCTTCCTGGAGAAGCGGGCGAAATTCTCCTGGGTTGACTTCACATCGGAGGAGAAGACGATGTGCTCTCCGTCGTAGAGCGGGCTGAACAGATCGTTGGCCGGCAGCACCTCCAGCCCGAATTTAACGAGCTCGAGGTCGGCGATGATTCGTGGATGCAGGATGCTCATGACGTAAGAGAAGATCGAGGCGCGGAAGCCAGGGGCGATCTCCTCGGTGACCGCGGCACCGCCGAAGATGTGGCGCCGCTCCAGAACCAGCACCTTGAGTCCGGCCTTGGCCAGATAGCTGCCGCAGACGAGCCCGTTGTGGCCGCCGCCGATGATGATCGCGTCGTAGCGGTTGGCCGCCATGCTGTCCTCTCCCTCTGCCCGAGAGACTGTGCCAAGTGGGGTACGTCCCGGCAATCGCTGATGCCCCGATCGGCAGCGCTCTTTTCGGCAGTCGCCTGCCGTGCCATGTAGCGCCCCGCTTTGGCCCCGACCCGACTGCGGCGCCGGAGCCGTTGCGGACAGAGGGAGCTGCGGATGAATTCGAAGAAATACGTCGCCGAGGCGATCGGGACGTTTTGGCTCGTGCTCGGCGGCTGCGGCAGCGCCGTGCTGGCGGCGGCCTTTCCGGAGGTGGGAATCGGCCTGCTCGGCGTCTCCCTGGCCTTCGGCCTCACCGTGCTGACCATGGCCTATGCCATCGGCCACGTCTCGGGCTGCCACCTCAACCCGGCGGTCACGGTCGGTCTCACCGCCGGCGGCCGGTTCCCGGCTTCGGACGTCCTGCCCTACATCATCGCCCAGGTGGTGGGCGGCCTGATCGGTGCGGCGGTGCTCTACATCATCGCCAGCGGCGGCCCCGGCTTCGACCTCGCCAAGGGCTTCGCCTCCAACGGCTATGGCGACCTCTCGCCCGGCAAGTACGGCTTCCTCTCCGCCCTGGTCTGCGAGGTGGTGATGACGGCCGTGTTCCTGTTCGTCATCCTGGGCTCGACCCACGGCCGCGCGCCCGCGGGCTTCGCCCCGATCGCGATCGGCTTGGCCCTGACGCTGATCCACCTGATCTCGATCCCGGTGACCAACACCTCGGTCAACCCGGCCCGCAGCACGGCGGTCGCGGTTTTCGCCGGCGGCGGCTATCTCGGCCAGCTCTGGCTGTTCTGGGTCGCCCCGATCCTGGGCGGCGCCATCGGCGGCGCGCTCTACGCCTGGCTCTCGCCCAACGAGGAGCCGCCGGTCACCGGCAACCCGAAGCGGCGCTGAGGCGCCCCAGCGGAGCCCCGCGGCATCAACGCCGCGGGGCTTTTCTTTTGCGCTTGTATGGAACAAAGCAAGAACATATATTGCCTGACGCCAGTCGGGACAAAGCGATGCAACACTGCCTCAGCTTTCCATCGAGCCAACCCGATCCGCCGGCGCTGGTGCTCGGGCCGCAGCCGACCCAGCCAGCGATGCGTCTCCTGCAGCAGGCGTTGGTCGATTCCGGCCTGGCGCGGCTGGCACCGCGGATTGCGGCGAGCGTGAGCGGCCGGGACAGGCTGGTGGTGGCGTTCGGTGCGGCGACGGCGGCGGATCTGCTCGGCCGCCCGGTCGGCCTGAGCCTGGAGCGCGGCCGGCTCCGGCCGCTGGGCACGGCTCAGCTGCTGATGACCGAGCATCCGGAGCAGATCCTGCGCCAGGCCGATGCGGTGGCGCGCGGACGCGAATATCGCCGCTTGGTCAGCGATTTGCAGCAGGCGGTGCCGATGCCGCGACAGCTCGCGGCATGATCGGCGAGCGTCACTCGCCCAGCAGGTCGAGCAGGGTGAGCGCCACGACCTCGGTGGCCCTGTAGAGGTCGGCGAGCGGCAGGCGCTCGTCGGCGCGGTGGGCGTTGGCTTCCTGGATGGTGTGCGGACCGGCGCCATAGAGGGCGATGGGGATGCCGGCTTCGGCATAGTGGCGGGCGTCGGTGTAGAGCGGCACGCCTTTGGCGGCGACGGGCTCGCCCATGACGGCGCTGGCGTGGCGGCAGAGCAGCTCGGTCAGGCGGCGGCCGCCTTCGAGCGGGACGAGTGGCCGGGCGAGCAGGATGCGGCGGATCGTGACCTTGGCCTCCGGGAAGGCCTGGGCCGCTTCCTCGATCACCTGGACCAGCTCGGCCTCGACCGCCTCCGAGAACTCCTCGGGCACCATGCGCCGGTCGAGGCGGAAGGTGACGCGGTCGGGCACGACGTTGGTGTTGATGCCGCCCTTGATCAGCCCGATCGTCAGCTGCGGGCTGCCGATACCTTCGATGTCGGATTTCCGCGCCACGAGCGACTTCCGCCACTCGTAGAGCCGAGCCAGAACATGGGTCGCGGCCTCCAGCGCGTCGACGCCGGTCCAGGGCATGGCCGCATGCGCCGAGCGCCCGTCGACCTGCACCTCGAGATGCAAACAGCCATTGTGGGCGGTGGTGACGGCGTAGGAGAAGCCCGCACCCAGCGCCAGGTCGGGATTGCTGATGCCCTCCGCGAGCAGCCAGCCCGGGCCGATCTCGCCGCCGACCTCCTCGTCGTAGGTCAGGTGCAGCTCGACCGTGCCGCCGAGCCTCGCCCCCTTGGCCGCCGCATCCTCCAGCGCCAACAGCGCGAAGGCATAGGTGGCGAAGTCCGACTTCGAGACCGCGACGCCGCGGCCGTACATCCAGCCGTCCTCGATCACTGCGCCGTAGGGGGCCTTGATCCAGCCCTCGCCGGGCGGAACGACGTCGCCATGGGCGTTCAGCGCCACCACCGGCCCGTCGCCGAACCGCTTGCGGACGACGAGGTTGGTGCAGGAGATCATTCCGTTGGCGCGCACGATCTCGTCCGGCACCTTGTGGCGCTCGACGGTGAAGCCCAGACCCTCGAGCAGCTTGGCCGCGGCTTCGGCATGGGCCGCGCAGTCGCCAGGCGGGTTGTCGGAGGGCACCTTGACCAGCTCGGCGAGAAAGCGGGTCTCGGCCTCCCGCTGGCTGGCGAGATAGTCGCGCACGATGGCGGCGGCGTCGGCCATGATGATGTTCCGGTCAGAGCTGGTGGAGTTCGGCCGCGGCGCGGCTGTGGGCGTGGATCAGAGCGGGCAGGTCGAGGCCGGGAATGGCACCGTCCTCGACCACCCAGCGGCCGCCGACCATGACCCGGTCGGCGCGGTTGGCGCCGCACAGGATCAGCGCCGCCAGCGGGTCGCCGGCGCCGGAGAAGCGCAGCTCGTCGAGCCGGTAGAGGGCGAGGTCGGCCTGGAGACCCGGGGCGATGGCGCCGATGTCGTCGCGGCCGAGGCAGCCCGCCGAGCCGCGCGTCGCCCAGCGGAGCGCGTCCTTGTGCGAGATGTGCTCGGCCCCGTGCATCAGCCGCTGGAGGAGGAAGGCGTGGCGCGCAGTCTCGATCAGGTTCGAGCTGTCGTTGCTGGCCGAGCCGTCGACGCCGAGGCCGACGGGGGCGCCCGCCTGCTCCAGCCCACGCACCGGGCAGCAGCCGGAGGCCAGGATCATGTTCGAGGTCGGGCAGTGGCTGACCGCCACCTTTGCCCGGCCGAGGCGGGCGACTTCGCCCTCGTCGAACCAGATGCCGTGCGCCAGCCAGACCCGCCCGTCGAGCCAGCCGACCCGCTCCAGATAGTCGACCGGCCGGCAGCCGAAGCGCGCCCGGCACCAGTCCTCCTCGTCGCGGGTCTCGGCCAGGTGGGTGTGCAGGCGCACGCCGTGCCGGGCGGCGAGGACGGCGCTGTCGCGCATCAGCCCGTCGGTGACCGAGAAGGGCGAGCAGGGGGCCAGGGCCACCTGGGTCATGGCGCCGGGGCCGGTCTGGTGATGGCGCGCGACCAGCCGCTCGCAGTCGGCCAGAATCGCGTCCTCGCGCTGGACGACGGTCCGCGGCGGCAGGCCACCCTCGTCCTCGCCCAGGCTCATGCTGCCGCGCGTGGCGACCAGCCGCATGCCCAGCGCCTTGGCCTCCTCGATCTCGATGTCGATCGCGTCGGCCAGCGCGTCGTTGAAGACGTAGTGGTGGTCGCTGGTGGTCGTGGTGCCGGAGAGCAGGAGCTCGGCCAGGGCGACGCGCACGGCCAGCCGCAGGCGCTCGGGGGTGAGCCGCGCCCAGATCGGATAGAGGGCGACCAGCCAGGGAAACAGCGCCTTGTCCAAGGCCGGCGGACAGGCGCGGGTCAGGGTCTGGTAGAAGTGGTGGTGGGTGTTGATCAGGCCCGGCAGGACGACGTGAGCCGAGGCGTCGAACACCACGGCGTCCGCCGCGCTCGGCCGCCCGCCGCGCGGCACCAGCTCGACGATGTGGCCGCCCGCGACGACGATCCCGCCGGCGGCGTCGCCCTCGGCGAGGATCGCCAGCGGCTCACGCAGCCACAGCGGGCGCGACATGGGCAATTCCCTCGAAGTGGCGCAGGAAGTCGAGCAGGATTCGGGTGGCGACGTCCGCGTCCCTGGTGGTGATCGATTCGGCCGGGTTGTGGCTGATCCCGCCCTTGCAGCGCACGAACAGCATCGCGATCGGGCACAGCGTGGCGATGGCCAGCCCGTCATGGCCGGCGCCGCTGGGCAGCCGGTGCGGCTCGAGGCCGGCCCGGCGCACGGCGGCCTCCAGTGCTCCGACCAGCGCCGGGTCGCAGGTCACTGCCGGCTCGTCGTAGAACTTCTCGACCTTGGCGCGCACATGGCGGCGCGCCGCCAGGGTGGCGAAGGCGGTGACCAGCTCCTCGGTGGCCCGGTTGCGGTCGGCGTCGGAAGGTGCCCGGATGTCGAGGGTGAACGACGCCTTGCCGGGGATCACGTTGGGCGCCCCCGGCACGGCCTCGACCGAGCCGACGGTGGCGACCAGCCCCGGCTCGTTGGCGCCGTGGGCGCGGCGCTCGACGGCCAGGATCATCTCGGCCGCCGCGGTCAGCGCGTCCTGGCGCAGCTCCATCGGCACGGTGCCGGCATGGCCGGCGAGGCCGGTGACCTCGATCCGGAAGCGGCTGGCGCCGTTGATCGCCGAGACGATGCCCACCGGCAGCTTCAGCTTCTCGAGCACTGGCCCCTGCTCGATATGCACCTCGACATAGCCCAGCACGTCGCCGGGCCGGCGGCCGATGGCGGGGATCGCCGCGGGATCGCAGCCGAAGGCGCGCAGCGCTGCCTCGAGATTGACGCCCTGGCTGTCGACGACGTCGAGCGTGGTGGAATCGAAGGTGCCGGCGACTGCCCGCGAGCCGGTGAGCTTGCTCGGAAAGCGCACGCCCTCCTCGTCGCCGAAGGCCAGTACCTCGATCGCGAACGGCAGCCGCTCGCCGGCCCGGTCGAGCGCCGCCACCGCCTCGATCGCCGTCACCACGCCGAGATTGCCGTCATAATGGCCGGCGTCGCGCACGGTATCGATGTGCGAACCGAGCAGGAGTGCCGGCAGCCCGGGCCGATGGCCCTCGTAGCGGCCGACCACGTTGGCCGCCGCGTCGATGGTGGCGGCCATCCCGGCATCCTCCATCCAGCCGCGAACGAGCTTCGAGGCGGCGGCGTGGGCCGGGGTGAGATAGAGGCGGGTGAGGCGGCCGAGCTCGCCGCTGTAGGTGGCGAGATCATCGAGATGCGCCATGACGTTGGCGCCGAGGGCTAGGCTCACGGCATGAGGTCCTGGAGGCGAAGGAGGGCGATCCGCTCGACCTGGGCCAGCGCCGTCGCGAGCTCGGTCTCGCGGTCGTTGTTGAGACGCCGCTTGAATGCCGCCAGAATCTCGCTCTTGCTCAGTCCCTTGACGGCGATGATGAAGGGAAAGCCGAAGCGCGCACGGTAGGCGTCGTTGAGGGCGGTGAACTCGGCGCGCTCCATATCGGTCAGGCGGTCGAGCCCGGCCGAGGCCTGCTCGCCGGTCGATTCCGCGGTCAGCCGCCCGGCCTGGGCGAGCTTGCCCGCGAGGTCGGGGTGGGCCTGGATCAGGTCGAGCTTGCGCCCCGCCGGTGCCGGCTCGAGCGCGGCACACAGGGCGCGATGCAGGCCCTGGGCGGTGTCGGCGTCGGCCGGCAGGCCCGCGTCCCAGGCGGCTTCCGCGATCCAGGGCGAATGCTCGAAGACATGCCCGTAAGTCGCGACGAAGGCAGCGCGATCGAGCGAGCGGGGCAGGGGTCGGGTCACGGCGCGTGGTGCTCGTGCCAGTGCCGGGCGATGTCGATGCGGCGGCAGACCCAGACCTGCTCGTGACCCTGGACATGGTCGAGGAAGCGGGCGAGCGCCGCGGCGCGACCGGGGCGGCCGGCCAGCCGGCAATGCAGCCCGATCGACAGCATCTTGGGCGCGCCGCGGCGGCCCTCCTCGTAGAGCACGTCGAAGCTGTCCTTGAGATAGTTGAGGAACTGGTCTCCGGCGGTGAAGCCGGCCTGGATCGCGAAGCGCATGTCGTTGGCGTCGAGCGTGTAGGGCACGATCAGCTGCTGCCGGCCTGCGGCATTCACCCAGTAGGGGAGGTCATCGGCGTAAGAGTCGGCGATATAAAGGAACTTTCCTTCCTCCACGGCGAGTTCCAGGCTGTTGGGGCTGGTGCGGCCCAGATACCAGCCGTCCGGTCGGGCACCCGTGACCTCGGCGTGCAGCCGGATCGCCTCCTTGATCTGGCGGCGCTCCTCCTCGCGCTCCATGTACTGGTGGTCGATCCACTTCAGCCCGTGGCTGGCGATCTCCCAGCCCGCCTCCTGCATCGCCGCCACCGCCGCGGGGTTGCGCTGCAGGGCGAGCGTGACGCCGTAGACCGTCACCGGCAGCCCGCGCTCGCCAAACAGGCGCCACAGCCGCCAGAAGCCGGCCCGGCTGCCATATTCGTAGATCGACTCCATGTTCATGTGGCGCACGCCCTTGAGCGGCGCGGCCCCGGTGATCTCCGACAGGAACGCCTCGGACGCGGCGTCGCCGTGCAGGACGTTGTTCTCGCCGCCTTCCTCATAGTTGACCACGAACTGGACCGCGATCTGCGCCCCGCCCGGCCAGCGCGGGTCGGGCGGGTTGCGGCCGTAGCCGACCATGTCGCGGGGATAGGCGGTCTCGCTCACGGGAGCTTCCTCCAACGCAGTGATGGCGAGCCTAGCAGGGAGTGGCGGGTTGCGCCTGCCTCCGGAATTTGAAAGTGCTTTCCGTTCAGGGTGCGAACTGGGCCAGCTCGCCGTCGTAGCGCTTCGATAGCGGGGGCGCGTAGCCGATCGCCTTGCTCGTGCCGAGCCCGAGACCCGCCACCGCCTCGATCAGCTTCACGGCGCAGGCGACGCCGTCGACGACGGGAAGGCCGAACTCGGCGGCGAGCCGCGCATTCAGGTCGGCCATCCCGGCGCAGCCGAGCACGATCGCCTCGCACCGGTCGTGCCGCACGGCCTCGTCGATCTCGGCCCGCAGCCGGTCGACCGCGCCCGAGCCGGGCTCCTCCAAGGCCAGCACCGGCACCTCCGCCGTGCGCACGTTGCGGCAGCGGCGGTCGAAGCCGTATTTGTGGACCAGGTGCTCGAGCGCCGGTCCCGAGCGGCCGAGCGTCGAGACGATGGTGAAGCTGCCGGCGATCATGGTGGCGACGTGCATCGCCGCTTCGGCGATGCCGAGCACGGGGCCTCTGGCGACGCAGCGGGCGGCATCGACGCCGGTGTCGTCGAAGCAGGCGACGACGTAGCCGGCATAGCCTTCGCCCTCGCCCCGGCGCACCTCGTCGATCACGCCCGGCACGGCGAACGCCTCGTCGTAATAGCCCTCGATGCTCACCGGCCCGCTGGCCGGCGACACCGCGACGATCTCGGTGCCGGCAGCCGCCACCGCTCGCGCCGCAGCGCCGATCTTCTCGGTCATCGAGCCGGTCGTGTTCGGATTGACCACGAGGATGCGCATGCTTAGGCGGTCCGAGGTTGGCGGCGATGCCGCATCGTTCGGGGCGGCGGCGCGCCCGTCAACCCCGGCCGGCGGCAACAGCGGGGAACGCCATGCAATTCGACTTCGGCGCCATCGCCGCCGAGCTGCGCTACAAGCTACTGTGCAGCTTCGTCGGCCCCCGGCCG
>JAXMCJ010000041.1:0-54549 GCA_046349415.1 Geminicoccaceae bacterium | reverse complement strand
GACGCTGCCCATCAGGATGATGAAGGTGGCGCCGAGCGCCACGATCATCGGGATCGCCGCGGCGTTGAGGATGCGGACGAAGTTGCCGATGCTGAGGAACGCCGGCGAGATGGCGCCGATCACCGCGCACAGGGCGACCAGCACCAGCAGCGGGGCCCAGGGTCGCAGGCGGGCGCGCCAGTCCCGGCGCGGGGCCGCGACGGCGGCAGCGCTCATGCTCGCTGGTTCCCCAAGCTGGCGGGCGGGACCGCGCGGCGGCCCCGCCCGGTTGGCCTAGCCTTCGCGGATCTGGCCGGAGACGCGGCCCCAGAGATCGTTCCAGTCGATGGTCGGCGTCGCGTCGACATACTTCTTGATGTACTCGTCGACGGTCTGGTCGGTGATCGGCACGCCGGTGCCGTAGAACTCGCGATGGTCCTTGGGCTGCGCCGCGACGTCGAACGCCTTGGTGTGGCCGTGATAGGCGATCGACAGGCCCATGCCGCCGACCCAGATCGGGTCCCAGTCGACGGTGCCGACCATCTCGCCGGCCTTGATCGCGTCGACCGCCTGCTTGATGCCGTCGATGCCGGTGATCGGGATCTTGCCGGCGAGCCCCTCGCCGCGCAGCGCCTCGAGCGCGCCGATCGCCATGCTGTCGTTGGCGGCCCAGATGCCCTTGATCTCGTCGCCGAAGCGGGTGAGCCACGCGCCGGTGACCTCGAACGCCTTGGTCTCGGTCCAGTCGGCGACCTGGAAGTCGAGCAGCTGCACGTCCGGATTGGCCTTGATCGCCTCGTCCAGGCCCGCCTTGCGCTCGATCGCCGGCACGTTGTTGAAGATGCCGCCGAGCGCCACGATGCCGCCCTTGCCGCCCATGTTGCGGATCAGGGTCTCGGCCATCAGCTTGCCGTTGGGCACGCCGTCGAACGAGATGTGGGCGACGTAGTAGGGATTGAAGTCCCAGGGATGCAGGTCGGCCGGCTTGTTCCAGATCGTGACCACGCTGGCCTTGGCGTTGGCGCAGGCCTCGACGATGAGCCGGGCGTCGGGCGAATCGTTGGGGTCGATGCAGAGCGCGAGATTGCCGTTGGTGCGGGCGAGCAGCGCCTTGACGTCGGCGATGCCCTTCTCGCTGTTGCCCTCGGTGACCAGCACCTCGTAGGGGCAGTCGACCGACTTGGCGAACAGCTCGCCGCCCTTGGCGAACGAGGCGTGGTAGGGGTTGGTCAGCGAGCGCAGCGAGTTGGCGAGCTGCGGCTTGTCCGCGGCGAACGACACCCGCGCCATCGGCACGCTCATGGCGCCCAGGCCGGCGAGCGACGCCTGCAGCATCCGCCGCCGGGCGAGCTTCGCTTCCCAGAGCTGGTGCCCAGACTCTTGCGCACCGTCGCAGCCTCCCCTTGCTGTCGTGGACGGTAAAACCGAACTAACCAGTTACTTCATAAGCGCCACCGGAACGGGTGTCAAGACGCCGCACCGGCCGGCTCATCGGCTGGCCACGCCGGCCTCGAAGCGCGGCGGCGCCGGGTCGAGCTCGCGCAGCGCGCCGCCCTCGTTCTCGACCACGGCCAGCCCGTGCTCGGCGAGCCCGTTCGGCAGTAGCCGGAAGATGCCGGCAGCACCGGCGAAGCCCTGCGGGTCGGTGAGCTGGGTGCCGGTGAAGCGGGGCTGATCCTGTGCCAGCAGCACGGCGAGTGCCGTCGCGTCGTAGGCGAGCACCGAGAGCGGCGCCGGGCTGCGGCCGTAGGTGTTGGCGAATCGCTGCTGGAACTGGGCGATCTCGCCGGGCGGCCAGCTCGCGAACCAGGCACCCCGCAGGTTGGCATCGGCGAGCAGTGCCGGATCGTCCTGCCAGCGCATGGTGCCGAGCAGGGCCACCTCCGGCGCGCGGACGTCGTAGTAGGCGAGGAGAGCAGCGATGTCGGCGACGCGCTTGCCGCCGTCGGCGATCAACAGCGTGTCGAAGCCGGGCGGGGGCAGGTCGGGGGGCGGCGGCGGGGGCGGGACGGGCTCGCCCGGCAGCGCCGGCTCCGCCACCGGCTCCGGCGGCAGCCCGCCCGGCCGGCCGAAGGCGGCGACCTGGAGCACCTCGGCCTTGGGCAGCTCGGCGTCGGTGGGGAAGCCGACGGCGAGCGCCGCCGTGGCGCCGGGCACCTCCGCCACCGCCTTGCGCCAGGCCGCGACCGCACGGTCGCCATAGGCGTCGGCAGGTGCCAGAATCGCGAAGCGGGTGCGGCCCTGCGCCGCCGCGAACTTCACCACCCGCGCCACCTGCTCCTCGGGCCGATAGCCGAGGACGTAGACGCCCGGCCGCGCGACCCCGGCGTCGTTCGAGAACGAGATCACGCGCACGCCGCCGGCATTGGCGAGCGGCCCCACGGCGCTCGCCGAGCGGCCATAGAGGGGCCGAGCAGCAGCTGCGCGCCCTCGGCGAGCACCGAGCGCGCCGCCTGCACTGCCTTGTCGGTCTGGTCGCCGGTGTCGCGCGGCAGCAGCTCGAGGTCGGTCACGCCGACGTCGAACAGGGCCATCTGCGCCGCGTCCTCCAGATCGTCGCCGATCGCGGCGCCGGGGCCGCTCTTGGGCACCAGCAGGCCGACCTTGGCCGGGCCGCTGCTGGCGGGCGGCGGGGGCAGCGTGTCGACCATGGCAGGCGGCGGCGCCACCGCCTGCGGCGGCGGTTGCGGCGTGGGCGTGGGCGTGGTTTCCTCGCGACCGGCGCAGCCGGCGGCAAGCAGCAGGACGATCAGGCCGAACTTGACACGCAAGAGCACGCGCGCCCCCTCCCTGGCCGGCGGTATCGGGCGGTCGCGGCCCGACCCCGGCGTTTCCAGCGCCAAGGACCCTAGTCCACCCCCCGAAGCGGGTAAACTCGCGCCGGGGCTCTATCTGGTGGCGACGCCGATCGGCAATCTCGAGGATCTCAGCCGGCGGGCGGAGCGGATCCTCGCCACCGCGGACGTGGTCGCCTGCGAGGACCGCCGCGTCACCGGCCGTCTCCTAGCACATCTCGGGCTGCGGCGGCCGCTGGCGCTCTATCACGAGCACAATGCCGAGGCGGCACGGCCAGGGCTGCTGGCGCGGCTGGCGGCCGGTGCCAGCGTCGCCCTGGCGAGCGACGCCGGCACGCCGACGATTTCCGATCCCGGCTTCAAGCTGGTGCGCGAGGCCCGCGCGCAGGGTGCGGCCGTCTATCCGATCCCCGGCCCGTCCGCGGCGCTGGCGGCTCTCGTCGCCTCGGGGCTGCCGACCGACCGTTTCCTGTTCGCCGGCTTCCTGCCGCCGCGCGCGCCGCGCGCCGGCGCGCGCTCGAGGAATTGGCGGCCGCGCCGGCGACGCTGGTGCTCTACGATCGCCGCAGCGGCTGGCGGAATGTCTCGCCGATGCGGCGGCGGTCATGGGCGCGCGGCAGGCGAGCGTGGCGCGGGAGATGACCAAGCTGCACGAGGAGCACCGGCAGGGCAGCCTCGCCGAGCTCGCTGAGCAGGCGGCCGCGACAGGGCCGCCGCGCGGGGAGCTGGTGATCGTGATCGCACCGCCCGGGCCTGACGAGCAGGCGGTCGACGACGCGGTCGTGGACGGGGCGCTGCGCGAGGCGCTGCGCGGGGCCAAGCCGCGGCAGGCCGCCGCCGCCGTCGCCGCCGCCACCGGCCGCAGCGCCAACGAGCTCTACCGTCGCGCCCTCGCCCTGACGCGCACCGCGGAATGAGCCGACGCGAGCGGGAGCGCGCCGGCCGGCTCGCCGAGACCCTCGCCGCCTGGTCGCTGCGTAGCCGCGGCTTTCGCATCCTGGCGCGCCGCCACGCCACCCCGGTCGGCGAGATCGACCTCGTCGCCCGTCGCGGCCGGCTCGTGGTCTTTGTCGAGGTCAAGCGCCGCGCCCGGCGCGACGACGCGCTGGCCTCGCTGCTGCCGAATCAGCAGGCGCGGATCGTTCGTGCCGCCGAGGCCTTCCTGCAGCGCCGCCCCGAGCTGGCGGGATGCGACCTGCGCTTCGACCTCGTGGCCGTGACGCCCTGGCGGCTGCCGCTGCATCTGGTCGACGCGTGGCGCGTGTAGCGGGCCTCAGCCGGCGAGGCCGGCGTGGCGCAGCAGCTTGCGGGTCAGCGTCGGCAGGGCGAGCGAGTCGAACCGCGCGGGGGGACCCACAGACCTTCACCGGACTGGGCGGTGCCGCGCAGCACCGTCACGGTGAGGTCGATGTGGGTGAACAGGTGCCGCACGCTGCCGGGCAGGGGAGTGAGACCAGCTGCCGGGAGGCCGTCGGGTGCCGTCGCGGTGGCGGCATCGGCCGACCATGCGCCGGTCGGCAGCTCGATCAGGCCGGCCAGCAGGCCGGTGTCGGGCCGGCGGCGGAACAGCACGGCGCCGTCGCGCCGCTGCAGCGCGCAGGCGGTGGCGAAGCGGACCACCCGCTCCTTGCGCCGCGCCGGCGGCGGGTAGCGCTCGGGCTCGCCGGTCGCCGAGGCGCGGCACCATGACTCGCCAGGGGCAGGCGAGGCAGCGCGGGCGGCGCGACGTGCAGACCAGCGCGCCCAGCTCCATCACCGCCTGGGCGAGATCCGCGGCGCGCTCGGGGCCGCGAGAGCGGTCGCCGCCTGCCGCAGCTGCGGCCGTGCCTGTGCCGCCGGGCGATCCAGGGCCAGCATCCGCCCCAGGACGCGCTCGACGTTGGCGTCGACCGGCACGACCGGGCGGCCGCCGGCGATGGCCGCCACCGCCGCCGCCGTGTACGGCCCGAGCCCGGGCAGGGCCGCCAGGGGCTCGACGTCGAGGGGCAACCTGCCGCCGTGCCGCTCGACCACCGCGCGGGCGCAAGCATGCAGGGCGCGGGCGCGGCGGTAGTAGCCGAGGCCCTGCCAGGCGTGAAGGACCTCGTCGAGCGGCGCCTGGGCCAGCGCGTGGACGGTCGGGAAGCGGGCGAGAAACGGCAGGAAGCGGCCCGTCACCGTGGCGACGGTGGTCTGCTGCAGCATCAGCTCGCTGACCAGCACGCGCCACGGCTCCGCCCGCTCGCCCGGCAGCGCGCGCCAGGGCAGGCGACGGCGCGCCCCGTCGTACCAGCCGAGCAGCGCCGCGCGCAGCTCGGGGGCAGCTGCGGCAAGGTCGGCGCGGGCTGGCTGGGGCGGGCTGCGCATGCTAGGCGGTGCACCGATGCGGCAAGACTCGCGACCAGAGATGGCGGCAGACCGGCAGACGCGGCAAGGGCGATCCGGCCAGGCGGGGCTGCAGATCGCACGGCTGGTCGCGGGCATCCTCGACCCGGCGGCGCGGCGGCGCGGCTTCGCCGAGGCGAGCCTGCTCGCGGACTGGGCGACCATCGCCGGCCCGGCGCTCGCCCGGCGCTGCCAGCCGCTGCGGCTCGACCATCCGCCCGGCCGGCGTGCGGGCGGCACGCTGCTGCTGCGGGTGGGCGGGGCCGCCGCACTCGAGATCCAGCACGCGGCACCGCAGATCCTCGAGCGGATCAACGCCTATTTCGGGCGGCGCGTGGTGCGCCAGCTGCGTCTCCTGCAGATGCCGCTGCCGACGACAGCCGAGCCGGCCCCGCCGGCCGTGGCGCCGCTGGCGCCGGCCGAGGAGGCGGCACTGGCGCGCGACGTTCACAGTATCGCCAGCGACCCCCTGCGCGAGGCCGTGCTGGCCCTCGGCCGGACGCTGGCGGGTAGCGGGCGCCGGTCGCAGCGCTTATAGCAGGCGCCGGTCAGGCCATGCTCGCAGCCGGAGTTCGTCGCCGATGCCGCTTTTGTCCTTGCGTCTCGCGGTCGTCCTGCTCGCCCTGGCGCTGGCACCGGGTCTGGCCCGCGCCACCGACCTGGGCGAGCCCGCCCTCGGCGATCCGAACGCGCCGGTCACGATCATCGAGTTCGCCTCGCTGACCTGCCCGCACTGCGCCTCGTTCCACGTCAACACCCTGCCGGAGCTGGAGAAGCGCTACATCGACACCGGCAAGGTCCGGCTGGTGCTGCGCGACTTCCCGCTCGACCAGATGGCGCTGAAGGCCTCGGTGATCGCGCATTGCGCCGGGCCGGACCGCTATCCGCAGTTCGCGCAGGTGTTCTTCACGCAGCAGGCGAGCTGGGCGCGGGCGAGCGACCCGGAGAAGGCGCTGCGGCAGCTGGCGCAGCTCGGCGGCCTGGGTGCCGACAAGATCGACGCCTGCCTCGCCGACAAGTCGCTCGAGGACGCGATCCTGCAGGCGCGGCTGGACGGCCAGCAGAAATACGACATCCAGTCGACGCCGACCTTCGTCATCAACGGCAAGTCGCACTCCGGCGACCAGAGCATCGAGAAATTCGCCGAGCTGATCGACCCGCTGCTGCCGCAGTAGGCTTCACCCGACCGCCGGTAGCTGCTATGGGGAGGGCCTTGCCCCAAGATGTAGTGTAGCTGCCGTTGGAAATCACGAGGCTTAGGGTCAGCGGCTTCAAGTCGTTCTCGGACCCGGTCGAGCTGCAGCTCGATCCCGGCCTCACGGGCGTGGTCGGCCCCAACGGCTGCGGCAAGTCCAACATCGTCGAGGCGCTGCGCTGGGCCATGGGCGAGAGCTCGGCCAAGGGCCTGCGCGGCGACGAGATGGACGACGTCATCTTCAACGGCTCGTCCGGCCGGCCGGCGCACGACGTGGCCGAGGTCCGCCTCAAGCTGCGCGGCCGGCCCGAGGGCCTGACCGGCTTCACCGAGGAGGAGGAGCTCGAGATCGCGCGGCGGATCGGCCGCGGCTCGGGCTCGAGCTACCGCATCAACGGCCGCGAGGCGCGGGCGCGCGACGTCCAGCTCCTGTTCGCCGACGCCGGCGCCGGCTCGCGCAGCCCGGCGATCGTCGGCCAGGGCCAGATCGGCTTCATCGTCGACAGCAAGGCCAGCGACCGGCGCAAGCTGCTCGAGGACGCGGCCGGCATCGGCGGCCTGCAGGCGCGGCGGCGCGAGGCCGAGCTGCGGCTGGAGGCGACCCAGGCCAACCTGCAGCGCGTGCTGGACCTGCTGGGGACGCAGGAGGCGCGGCTCGCCGAGCTCGCCAAGCAGGCGAAGCAGGCGCAGCGCTACCGGCAGGTTTCGGCCGAGCTGCGCGCGACCGAGGCGCAGCTCCTGCTCGGCCGGCATGTCGAGGCGTCGCGCCGTGCCGCCGCCGCCAACGAGGAGGTGGCGGACCTTCAGGCGGAACTTGGTACCACGGAGGCGGAAGCCGAGCGACTGCGCGGCGCCTGCGCCGAGGCGGCAGCCCTCCTGCCGCCGTTGCGCGAGCAGGCGGCGGCGCTGCAGGCCGAGGTGACCGGCATGCAGGAGCGCCTGGGCGCGCTGCAGGCGGCCGCGGGGCGCGAGGCCGAGCATCTCGCGGCGCTGCGGCGGCAACGGGACGAGGCGGCGCGCGATCTGGCGCAGTCCGAGGCCGCAGTGGCGCAGCTCGCGGCATCGCTAGTAGGCGCTGACCGCCGAGCGGGCCGAGCTCGAGCGGCTGCGGGAGCAGGCGCAGACCGAGCTGCTGCGGTCTGGAGACCGAGGATCGGGCGGCAGCGGCGGCACTGGCGCAGGCGCAGGACGGTTGCGGACCGCGCATGGCGAAGCCGCCGAGGCGATGGCCCGGCACGAGGCGGCAGCAGCCCGGCACGAGGCGATCGGGCAGCGCGCCGAAGCGGTCGCCGCAGAGCAGCGGGCCTTGCCGCAGCCGCCGTCGCGCCAGCGCCTGTCGCAGGCCGAGTCGGCGCTGGCGGCCGGCGAGGTTCGGCTCGCCGCGGCGCGGGCGAGCTGGTGGAGCTGGCGGCGCGCCTCGCCGAGCTGACGCCGGCGCAGGAGGCGGCGCGCGAGGCGCAGCTCGCGGCCGAGCGGGAGATGGCGGCGGGTCGCGAGCGCCTGGCCGCGGCGGAGCTGCGGATCCGCGAGGCGGGTGCGGTGCTCGACCGCTGGACCGAGCGGCAGGCGGCGAACGAGCGCGCGAGGCTGCGGCTCGCCGAGCGGACGGCGGCCCTGGCCCGGCGTCGGGAGCTGCACGCGGCGGCCGAGGTCGATCCCGCGGCCAGCGAGGCCGAGCTGGCAACCGCCGAGGCCGAGCTCGCGGCGGCCGATCAAGCCCTTGACGGCGCCCGCGAGACCCTGGCCGCCGCCGAGCATGCGCGCACCGAGACCGCCGGCCGCCTGCGCGAGCTGCGCCGCTCGGCCGATGCCCTGGCAGCCGAGATCCGGGTGCTGGAGAGCCTGATTCCTCCCGGCAGCGCCGATTCGCTGCTGGAGCGCCTGGAGGTCCCCGAGGAGCTGGGCACGGCCCTCGCGGCGGCCTTGGGCGACGAGCTGCTCGCCGGCACGGACCCTGCCGGCGGGCGCCATTGGGGCGCGCCCGCGACCGCCCTGGCCCGGCCGGCGCTGCCCGCGGGGGCGACGCCGCTGGCGAGCCTGATCGGTGCCCCGGACATCCTGCAGGCGCGGCTCGTCCGCACCGGCCTGATCGAGGCCGAGGATGCCGAGCGTCTACAGCCGCTCCTGCCGGACGGGCACTGCCTGGTCAGCCGCGACGGCGGCCTGTGGCGCTGGGACGGCTACGTCCATGCCCCGGGCGGCGAGACGCAGGCGGCGGCCGGCATCCGCCACCAGCTCTGCGCCTGCACGCGGCGCGCGAGGAGCTGGCGTCGCTTGGCGGCGACCTCGCCGCAGCGGAGGCGGCGGCCGAGTCGGGCGAGGCGGCGGCCCGCGCGGCGCGCGAGGCGCTGGGCGAGCACGAGGCGCGCTGGCGGGCGGCCGATGCGGCACAGCTGCGCGCCCGGCATCGGGTCGAGGAGGTGCGCGCCATTGGCGAGCGCCGGGCCGTCGAGGCGGTTCAGCTCACGAGCGAGGAGCGGGCGCTGCAGTCGGAGGCGGCCGAGCTGGCCGCGGATGCCGCGCCCGACGATGCCAGCGCGCCCTTGGTCGCGGAGCAGGAGGAGGCGGCGGCGGCGATCGCGGCCGCAAGGGGCGACGCGGCCGAGCTGGAGCGCGGGCTGGGCGTGGCCCGAGAGGTGGCGGAGGCCGCGACCAAGGCGCTGGCCGCGGCCGCCGATGCGCGGCGGGGCCTGGAGGCGGCGGCCGAGCACGAGGCGGTCGACGTGGAGCGCTGCCGGGCGACGGTGGCGCAGCTCGCCCGCAGCGTGGTCGATGAGGAGGCGAGCCTGCGGACGCGGGCGGAGGGGCTGCAGCGCGAAGCCGTGGAGCTGGCCGAGCGCGCGCAGTCGGCCACGGCCGAGCTGGCCGCGGCGGAAGGGCTGCGCGACGCGGTGGTCGGGCGCCGTTCGACGGTAGCCGCCGCCTGCGAGGCGGCCGAGCGGGCACGGCAGGCGGCGGGGGACATGTTCGGACGCGGGCGCGAGGAGGCGCTGCGTTTGGAGGGCCGGGTCGAGGCGGTGGCGCAGGCCGGCGCCGAGGCCGAGCAGCGGCTGGCCGAGGGTGGCCTGCGGGTGGCGGAACTCGCGGACCGCGGCCAGCGTCTCGCCGGCGAACTGGCGCGCGCCGAGGCGGAAAGCCGCTCGGACCCGGCAGCGCTCGCCGAGCTAGAGCGCCTGCTGGCCGCCGCTCGCGACAGCGCGGCTGCGGCGCGTCGGGATCTGGAGGAGCGCGAGGCGGCGGCGGCGCGGCTCGCCGAGGCGCTGACCGCGGCGACATCGGCTGCCGGCGCGCTTCGCGAGCGGTTCGCGGTGGCCCAGTCCGAGCGCTCCCATGCGCACGAGGCGCTGGCCGCCAGCGTCACCGTGGTGCGCGAGCGGCTGCAGCAGGAGCCGCTGGCGCTGCTGGCCGACGAGGCGATGCGCGCGGCGGTGGCGGCGGCCGACATCGGCGCGCTGGACGAGCGGCTGGCGCGGCTGCGGGCGTCGCGCGAGCGGCTGGGTGCGGTCAATCTGCGCGCCGAGGTCGAGGCCGGCGAGCTCGAGGCCACGGTCGCCGAGACGCGCAGCCGCGAGGCCGAGCTGCAGGAGGCGGTGGCCCGGCTGCGGGCGGGGATCGGGACGCTCGACAAGGAGGCGCGCGAGCGGCTGCTGGCGGCGTTCGAGGCGGTGGACGGGCATTTCCGCCGCCTGTTCACGACCCTGTTCGGCGGCGGCAAGGCGCATCTGCGGCTGAGCGGGGCGGACGACCCGCTGCGCGCCGGCCTGGAGCTGGAGGCGAGCCCGCCCGGCAAGAAGCTCTCCAGCATCTCGCTGCTCTCGGGCGGCGAGAAGACCCTGACGGCGCTGGCGCTGGTGTTCGGCTTCTTCCTCGCCCAGCCCTCGCCGCTGTGCGTGCTGGACGAGGTCGACGCGCCGCTCGACGACGCCAATGTCGACCGCTTCGTCGCGCTGATGCACGAGATCGCCCAGTCGACGGGCACCCGCTTCCTCGTGGTCACCCATCACCCGCTGACCATGGCGCGGATGCACCGGCTGTTCGGGGTGACCATGGCCGAGCGCGGCGTGTCGCGGCTGGTGTCCGTCGCCCTCGAGCAGGCGCTGGAAATGCGCGCTACGGCATAGTGCCGCGGAAAATGTGGCTGTCTTGACACCTTCGCGGGCACGCACCTAGGGTCCGCGCGCCCGGGCGGCCGGGCATGGAGGCCCATGTCGGAACCGCAGCGACCCCCCTCGTTCGAGGAGTTCGATGCCCGGCTGGGCAAGGCGCGGCCGGAGCAGGCCAAGCCGACCGACGGCGGGGACGAGCCCCCGGCCCGGCTCGACTACGGGACCGGGCTGCAGGCGGGCATCGAGGTGGTGGCCGGCGTCGGTTTCGGCGTGTTGCTCGGCTGGGCACTCGACCGGTGGCTGGGTACCACGCCCCTGCTGCTGATCGTGTTCTTCATGCTGGGTGCGGCCGCCGGAGTGTTGAACGCCTACCGGCATCTGCGCCGGATGCAGAACGGCGCCTAGGCGCCGACCAGGACGGAGAGAGGCACGCCCGTGGCAGATCCGCTGCACCAGTTCCAGATCACGCCGCTGGTCCCGATCAACATCGCCGGCGCCGACCTGTCGTTCACCAACTCGTCGCTGTGGATGGCGATCGCGGTGGGCTGCGCCTACCTGCTGGTCATGGCCGGCACGCGCCAGCACGCCATGGTGCCGGGCCGCCTGCAGTCCGCCGTCGAGATGATGTACGAGTTCGTGGCCGGGATCCTGCGCGACGCCACCGGCAAGGAAGGCATGCGCTTCTTCCCGATCGTGTTCACGATCTTCATCTTCATCCTGATGGGCAACATGCTGGGGATGATCCCCGGCAGCTTCACCTTCACCAGCCACATCATCGTCACCTTCGCCATGGCGATCGCCGTCTGGATCGGCGTGACGCTGATCGGCTTCTGGTACCACGGCGCGCATTTCCTGCACTTCTTCGTGCCGTCGGGCGCGCCCAAGGCGATGCTGCCCCTGCTGGTGCCGATCGAGATCCTGTCCTACTGCGTGCGCCCGATCAGCCTGTCGGTCCGTCTGTTCTGCAACATGATGGCCGGCCACACGATGCTGAAGGTGTTCGCCGGCTTCATCATCAGCCTCGGCGCCTACTTCGTGATCCCGGGCATCGCCCCCATGGCGATCACCGTGGTGCTGATCGGCTTCGAGTTCGCGGTGGCCTTCCTCCAGGCCTACATCTTCACCGTCCTTACCTGCATCTACCTCAACGACGCGATCCACATGCACTGAGGGCGTAGGTTCGCCAGCCCCTGGACACGTCGCTGGGTAGTCCACCCGGCGCAATCAAGCGCCTCTTCTCGGGAGCACGACCATGGATCTCGCAGCAGCCAAGATGATTGGCGCCGGCCTCGCGGTCATCGCGCTGTTCGGCGTCGGCATCGGCATCGGCAACATCTTCTCGACCCTGATCGCCACGGTCGGCCGCAACCCGTCGGTGCAGCAGCGCGTGTTCCCGTTCGCCATCATCGGCTTCGCGCTGGTCGAGGCGGTGGCGCTGTTCGCCCTGCTGATCGCGTTCCTGATCCTGTTCACCTGATCGCGGCTTCGACCCGGGCCGGCTCAGCCCGGCCCGGCGCCCAACGCAGCGGGAGAATCAGGTGATGAGACGCCGACCCATCCTCGTCTGGCTCGCCGGCCTGCTGGTCGCGGTGTTCCTGCACGGCCATGCGCCGGCAGCGCTCGCCGAGACCACGCATGGCGCCACCGCCGCCCCGACCGAGGAGCCCGGCCCGGCCGGCGGCCCGGGCGTGCACGGCTTCGAGGAGGGCGTCGAGGCGGCGGAGCATGGCGGCGGCCTGCCGCAGCTGGACGCCAAGACCTTTCCCAGCCAGATCTTCTGGCTGGTCGTGAGCTTCCTCGCCCTTTACTGGCTGCTCAGCCGCAAGGCGCTGCCGCGCGTCGGCGACATCCTGGAAGCACGGCAGGCGCGCATCTCGGCCGATCTCGACCGGGCGGCCCAGCTGCGGCAGGAGGCCGAGGAGGCGCTGCGCAAGCACGAGGCCGTGGTGGCGCAGGCGCAGGCGCGTGCCGCCGCCCAGATCAAGGAGACGCAGGACCGGCTCGCCGCCGAGGCGGCCAAGCGCCAGGCGGAGGTCGATGCCGACCTCAACGCCAAGCTGGCCGAGGCCGAGGGCCGGATCGGCGCCGCCAAGGACAAGGCGCTGGCGGAGATCCAGGGCGTGGCGGCGGAGGTCGCGAGCGCGGCGGTGCGCCGTCTGGCCGGGATCGAGGTGGCGGCGGCGGATGTCGAGGCCACCGTGGCGAGCATCGCGAGGGAGGCCGCCTGAGATGATCGAGCTCCTGCTGCTGGTCTGCCTGATCATCCTGTTCGTGCTGATCTGGAAGCCGGTCAAGAAGGCGGTGCTGGGTGCCCTGGACGGGCGGGCGGAGAAGATCCGCAACGACCTCGACGAGGCGCAGCGCCTGCACGAGGAGGCCAAGGGCCTGCTCGCCAAGTACGAGGCGGAGCTGCACAAGGGCGAGGCGCTGGCCCTGGACATCGTCAGCCAGGCCGACGCCCAGCGGCAGCGCTTCGAGGAGAAGATGCGCGCCGACTTCGATCTCGCGGTCAAGCGCCGCACCGAGCTCGCCATGGAGCGCATCGCCCAGGAGGAGGGCCGCGCGCTGCAGGAGGTGCGCAGCCGGGCCGCCGACCTCGCGATCCGCACCACCCGCCGCCTGCTGTCGGAGAAGGTCGGCCCCTCCGAGGCGCAGTCGCTGATCCAGGGTGCGATCGAGGAAGTGAAGCACAAGCTGGCATAGGGGCGGCAGCGCCGCCCGGATCGTCACCGCTCGCGAACGGCCGGCCCCAGCGCCGGCCGTTCCGCGTTATGGTGCGGGCAGGTCGGGGAGATCGAAGCATGGACGTTGCGGGACAGCTCGCCATCGTGACCGGCGCCGCCTCGGGCCTGGGGCTCGCCACGGCGGAGCATCTGGCGCGGGCGGGCGCCAAGGTCGCCATGCTCGACCTGGACGCGACTGCGGTCGCCGCGGCGGCGGACCGGCTCGGCGGGCATGCCGTGGCGCTGGACGTCGCCGATGCCGCCGCGGTCGAGGCGGCGATGCCGGGGATCGAGGCGCTGGGGCCGCTGCGCATCCTGGTCAACTGCGCCGGGATCGCGCCGGCGGGACGCATGGTCGGCCGCGACGGCCCGATGCCGCTCGCGAGCTTCGAGCGGGTGATCCGGGTCAACCTTGTCGGCACCTTCAACCTGATGCGCCTCGCCGCCGCTGCCATGGCCCGGCTGGAGCCGCAGGCCGATGGCGAGCGCGGCGTAATCATCAACACGGCCTCGGTGGCGGCGTTCGAGGGCCAGATCGGCCAAACCGCCTACGCCGCCTCCAAGGGTGGCATTGCCGCACTGACGTTGCCGGCGGCGCGCGAGCTCGCCGGCCAGGGCATCCGGGTGATGGCGATCGCCCCCGGCCTGTTCGGGACGCCGCTGCTGCTCGGCATGCCGGAGAAGGTGCAGGAGAGCCTCGCGGCCACCGTGCCGTACCCGCCCCGCTTCGGCCGGCCCGAGGAGTTCGCCGAGCTCGTCCTGCACATCCTGCGCAGCCCCATGCTCAACGGCAGCGTCGTGCGCCTCGACGGTGCTTTGCGCATGGCGCCGCGATGACCGGCGCGCAGCAGGCCCCGACCGCGGACGAGATCGCAGCACTCGGCGAGGCCATCCTGCGCGAGCTGCCCGACCCGATCCGCGCCGCGGTCGCGCACCTGCCGGTGCGCGTCGCCGACTGGGCGGACGACGAGACGCTCGACGCCATGGGGATCGACGACCCGCTCGAGCTCACCGGGCTCTATGCCGGCGTTCCCCTGGGCGAGCGCGACGGGCTCGCGATGCCACCCAGCCGGCCCGAGATGATCCACCTCTACCGCCTGCCGATCCTGTTCGAATGGTGCGAGCGCGGCTGCACCCTGGAGGAGGTCGTGTTCGACGTCCTGACCCACGAGATCGGCCATCATTTCGGCATGGACGAGGCTACGGCCCTGCGCATGGAAGGCCGGAGCGAGGAGGATTGAGGCGGATGCCGCGGGTCCTGCCTTGGGTCGTGGCGGTCCTGCTCCTCGTCGTGGCGCCGGCCGAGGCCGCCTCGCCGCGGCGGGTGATGGTGTTCGGCGATTCGCTGGCTTGGGGCTGGATCCCGCAGGCCGACGGCTTCCCGACCACCCGGTTCCCCGCCGAGGTGCGCTGGCCGGGCGTACTGCAGACCGCGCTCGGCCCGAGCTACGAGGTCATCGAGGAGGCGCTGAACGGCCGGACGACCGACCTCGACCCGCCCAAGGAATCGGTCGGCATGAGCGGGGCGGGCTACAACGGCGCCGCCTACCTGCCGGCGGCGATCGGCAGCCAGATGCCGCTCGATCTGGTGATCGTGGCGCTCGGCACCAACGACCTGCGCGCCGAGAACCACCGCACGCCGCTGGAGGTGGGCATCAGCGCCGTGCGGCTCGCTGCGCTGGTCCAGACCTCGGGCGGGATCACGGGGGCCGAGTACCCGGCGCCGGCCGTGCTGCTGGTGGCGCCGCCGGTCATCCCGCTGGACGTCGTCAACGGCCCGTTCGGCCCGGTGTTCGGTCCCGAGGCGAGCGGCAAATCCGAGGCGCTGGGCGGGATCTACCGCGGGCTGGCGGCCGCAGCCGGCGTGCCGTTCCTCGACGCCGCCGCGGTGGTCCAGGCGGACGGGGTCGATCGGGTGCATCTGACGGCACAAGGCCACGCCGCCCTGGGCAACGCCGTTGCCGCCGAGGTGCGGCGCATCCTGCCGCCTTGAGCGGTTCTCACGCCACGGCCAGGTAGTTCGAGACGATCTTCTGCACGCTCGGATAGTCGGTCTTGCCCGTGCCGAGCAGCGGCAGGTCGGGGCGGTGGATCACCTCGGCTGGCAGCATAAGCTCGCCGATGCCGCGGCCGCGGGCGGCCTCGCGCAGGCGGTCGCGGTCGAGGCCCTGGTCGGTGGTGACCAGCACGAGGCGCTCGCCCTTGCGCGGATCGGGCAGGGCGACGACGGCGTGGGCGTGCTCCGGGCTGAGGCCGTGGACGAAGTCCTCCACGGCACCCAGGCTTACCATCTCGCCGCCGATCTTGGCGAAGCGCTTGGCGCGGCCGAGGATGGTGACGTAGCCCTGCGGGTCGATGTCGACGATGTCGCCCGTGTCGTACCAGCCGTCCTCGGGCGGCTCCAGGACGCCGGGATGCTCCCAGCGCAGATAGCCCAGCATCACGTTCGGGCCGCGCACCCAGAGCCGGCCGCCGCGATCCAGGCCGGCCACCGGCTCGAGCCGGTGCTCGATGCCGGGCAGGAGCCGGCCGACCGTGCCCCAGCGGTAGTGCATCGGCGTGTTGAGCGCCAGCACGGGCGAGGTCTCGGTGGCGCCGTAGCCGGTCAGGATGCGGATGCCGAACTTGTCGAACCACTGCTTCTGGGTTTCCTCCTGGATCGCCTCGGCCCCGGCGAAGGCGTAGCGCAGCGAGCGGAAGTCGTAGGGGTCTCCCATCCGCCCATAGCCCTTGAGGAAGCTGTTGGTGCCGAAGATGATCGTCGAGTTGCTGTCGTAGACCAGCTCCGGGACGATCCGATAGTGCAGGGGCGACGGGTACATGTAGACCGCGACCCCGCCCAGGGTCGGCAGCAGCAGGGCGCCGGTGAGGCCGAAGCTGTGGAACACCGGCAGGGCGTTGAACACCTTGTCGAGCTGGTTGAAGTCGACCCGCGCGCAGACCTGGGCGCAGTTGGCGAGGATGTTGCCGTGGCTGAGCACCACGCCCTTCGGCCGCCCCTCGGAGCCCGAGGTGAACAGCACCACCGCCGGGTCGTCGCGGCCGAGGCCGAGCCGCCGGTGCATCGGGCCGGCGAACAGGCCGCCGAGAAGCCCCCTCAGCCGCTCCCAGGTCGAGACCTGGCCGCGCAGGTCCTCGAGCCAGAGCAGCTTGGCGTGGCTGCCGATCGCGGCGACGGCGGGCTCCAGCCTGGCCTTGGCGACGAACTCGCCCGAGGAGATCACCAGCCGCAGCCGGGCGGTGACCACTGCGGCCTCGAGATTGGCCGGCCCGGCCGAGAAGTTGAGCATCGCCGGCACGCGGCCGAACGCCTGCAGGGCGTAGAAGGTCACGGCGGCGGCGTTGACGTTGGGCAGCAGCACGCCTACGCGCTCGCCGGGCTGGGTCATGTCCGCAAACCGACGCCCCAGGACCAGGGCGCCGGCGACGAGCTTCATGTAGTCGACGTGGACGCCGCTGGTGTCCTCGAGCACCGGGTAGCGCCAGCCATGCCGCCCCCGCGCGCGCAGGAGGGCGGCGAACAGGGTCGGCCCCCAGTCGGTGGTACGGAACACCGTGTCCGACATGATGTCGTAGAGCTGCAGGTTGGCGACCTGGCGGCGCACCTTGCCGCGCAGCGCCGGGTCGACCTCCAGCCGGCGCGGCGGGCAGAAGCTGATGGTGACCTTGGGGAACCAGTGCCGCTTCACCTGGCCCCGGCGCAGGCGGCTGAACGGCGTCAGCTCCGGCCCCTCGAGCCGGACCGGCAGGACGGTCGCGTCGGTCCGGTCGGCGATGTAGGCCGGGCCGGCATAGATCTTCATCAAGGCACCGGTGACGCTGATGCGGCCTTCGGGGAAGATCACGCAGGGCTGGCCGGCGTTGATCTTGCCGATCAGGTTCTTCACCGCCAGGGGATTGGTCGGGTCCAGCGGATAGAGGTTGGCGATCCGCCGGAAGGGCCGCAGCCACCAGCTGTTGGCGATGGCGGTATTGATGGCGAAGACCGGGATCTCGCTGAGCGCGGCCATCATCAGCGCCCCGTCCAGGAACGAGATGTGGTTGACGACCACCAGCACCTTCGCACCCGGGCGGATGATCGCGGTGTGCTCGGCCCCCTTGACCTCGTAGCGGTAGCCCAGCCGCAGCAGCAGGTGCAGGACGAGCTTGAGCAGCCGCGTGCCGTGCATCAGGCCGGCCCCCGCGCCGCCTGCAGCCGCTTCACGCCGGCGACGAACCGGCTGAGGGTCGCGGACATCGCACCGCGCGGGATCATCGCCTCGACCAGCTGGAACCGGCCGCGGGTCGTCACCGCATGCTCCAGGGCCGCCGCCAGCTCGGCGCGGGTGGCGACGCGCCGGCCCTCGCCGCCCATCGGTGCCGCCATCTCGGCGAAGCGCCAGTCGTCGAGGTCGTTGAACGCCGACTCGGGCTGGAAGGCGCGCAGCATCTCCCAGCTGGTGTTGTTGAACAGGATCACGATCGGGTCGATGCCGAGCCGGCGGCAGTTGCCGAGCTCCCAGCCGGTCATCTGGAACGCCCCGTCGCCGACCAGGATCAGGGTGCGCCGGCCGGTGGCGAGCTGCGCGCCGATCCCGGCCGGCACGCCGTAGCCCATGCCGGCATAGTAGCCGGGTGCGGTGAGGTCGGTGTGGGCGACCTCCATCGCGGTGAACAGGCAGTCGCCGATGTCCGCGGCGATCGGCATCGGCCCGTGCCGGTCGAACAGGTCGTTGATGCCGCGCGCGAGGTCGTCCGGGGCGATCGGCGCGGCATCGGCGACGAGCCCGCGCGGGTAGGCCGGGGGTGCGGCGGGGCCGGCGTGGCCCAGCGGCCGCGCCCGGGCGAGCAGCGCCTCGACCAGGGCCGCCAGCGGGATGTCACGGTAGTCGTGGAAGCCCATCGCCACCTGCCGGTCGAGCGCCTGGATGGTGCGCCGCAGGTCGAGCTTGCCGGCGTTCACGCCGAAATTGGTGTCGCTCAGGATCACGCCCAGCAGCAGGAGCCCGTCCGAGCCCTCGACCAGCTCGGTGACGGCGGGATCGCCGGCGACGCCGAGATAGGTGCCGGCGAGCGGGGCGCCCGCGGCCGAGAGCAGGCCGCGGCCCATGAAGGTGGTGACCACCGGCACGCCGAGGGCACGGGTCAGCTCGGCGACCTTGGCCTCGAGTCCGTAGCGCCGCACCTCGACGTCGACCATCACCACCGGCCGCCGCGCCTTGCCCAGCCGCTCCATGATCTCGTCGGCGCAGGCGGCGACGGCCTCGGGATCGGGCGGGGTCGCGACATAGGGCGGCACCGGCCCGCACGGCACGCCCACCATGTCGCGCGGCAGCTCGAGATAGACCGGCCGGGCCTGCTCGACGGCGGCGGCGAGGACCCGCGCGATCTCGGAGGGAGCGGTGGCCGGGTCGTCGAGCCGCGCCTGGGCGCAGGTGATCTCCTGGTAGACCCGATACTGGGTGTCGAGCGTACGGCCCTGGTGGTGCAGGAGCAGGCCGGAGCGGCTCTCCAGCCGGCCGGGGGCGCCGGAGATCACGACCACGGGGGACTTCTCGGCGAAGGCGCCGGAGACGGCGTTGACCAGGTTGAAGGCGCCGGCGCCGTAGGTCACCGCCGCCACGCCGATGGTGCCGCGGAACCGGCCGGCGGCGTCGGCGGCAAAGCCCACGGCCGGCTCGTGGCTCAGCGTGTGCAGCGGCAGGATGCGGCTTTCCTCGGCGACCTTGAAGAAGGGCAGCGCGAAATCGCCCGGGATACCGAAGATCTCCCCGGCCCCATAGGCCTTGAGGCCGTGCAGCAGCGCCTCGGCGACGTTCATGGCCCAGCTCCGGCAAGGTGGCCGTCCCGTCGGAGCTTAGCCAATGCAGCCGGCGAGCGATATGCTCGGCCGCTCCGGCGTTTGCGGGTTATGCGGCGGCGGCGATTGGGCTAGGAGAGGCCGCCGCTCGCCGTGAGTGGCCGCCCACCGAATCCAGAACCACGGATGCCCGGGCCATGCGCCGACGCCATCTGCTAGCCGGAGCCCTGCTGCTCATGACCGCCACCGCCGCCAAGGCCGCCGACCCCGACAACACGCTCGTCATCGAGCTGTCCTCGGGCGGCAGCGTGCTGATCGAGCTGTTTCCCGACGTGGCGCCCAAGCATGTCGCCCGGGTCAAGGAGTTGGCCAAGGCCGGCTTCTACGACGGGATCATCTTTCACCGCGTGATCCCGGGCTTCATGGCCCAGACCGGCGATCCGACCGGCACCGGCACCGGCGGCTCGGGCAAGGGCAACCTGATGGCCGAGTTCAACAAGAAGCCGTTCGTGCGCGGCACGGTGGGTGCTGCGCGCTCGCAGAACCCGAACAGCGCCGACAGCCAGTTCTTCATCTGCTTCGCGCCCGCGCCGCACCTCAACGGCCAGTACACGGTCTGGGGCCAGGTGATCGAGGGCATGGAGAACGTCGACAAGGTCGCCGTCGGCGAGCCGCCGGCCAACCCCACCAAGATGACCAAGGTCCGGCTGCAGTCGGACATGTAGGCAAGCGCGGGGCGGCCGATCTCGGCCGCCCGCCGGCGATGCGGCCGGCCCGTAGCGCTCAGTCGGCGGCGGCCTCGAGCGGCACGCCCTCGATCGTGATCCGGTGCATCAGGCGGCGCTCGCCCTGATAGTCGTTGACGGCGAAGTGCCAGGTCGCGCGGTTGTCCCAGAATGCCACCGACCCCGGCGCCCAGGTGAAGCGGCACTGGAAGTCCGGGCGCAAGGCGTGGCGGCAGAGATAGTCGAGCAGCGACCGCGATTCCTCGTCCGTCCAGCCCTCGAAGCGCACCGTGAAGCTGGGATTGACGAACAGCGTCGGGCGGCCGCTGTCGGGATGGCGGATCACCACCGGGTGCACGGCGTCCTGGACCGCCGCCTCCGGATTGCCGATCCGGGTCGACAGCTCCGCAACCGACTGGTTGCGGCCGCCAGGCCCGAACACGTGGCGGCTGGAATGCAGGGCGCGCAGGCCACGCAGGGCCCGCTTCAGGCCGTCCGACAGCGCGTCGTAGGCAGCCGACATGCTGGCAAACAGGGTGTCGCCGCCGGCGCGCGGCAGCTCGCGCGCCACCAGGATCGAGCCCAGGGCCGGGGCTAGGTCGTAGCTGTGGTCGGTGTGCCAGTTGTTGCCCATCGCCCGCTTGTGCTCGGGGTCCTTGCGGACCTCACCGATCATCGGGAAGCCTGGGACGGCGCGGAAGAACCGGTTGACGTTGATCGGGGCGAACCGCTCGGCGAGGTCGACATGCTGCTGCGGCGTCAACTGCTGGCCGCGGAAGAACACCACGCCGTGCCGGGCCAGTGCCGCACGGATGTCGGCGATCGTCTGCGCCGGTAACGGGCCGCTCAGATCGACGCCGTGGATCTCCGCGCCGATCGTCGGGGTGAGCGGCTCGACCACCAGGGCGCCGGGCGCCGCCATCGACTTCCGGTCCAGGTCAAGAGCATGCATCGTTCAGCGTTCCCCTGAGTCCCCGGCGACGATCTCGTCGAACAGGGTCGGATCGAAATAGCTCTCGGCGGGCAAAGGATCGGCAAAGGCGCCGACCGCGACGTTGAAAGCGGTGACCCGGTTCAGAATCCCGGCCACTTCGCCATTGCGGTATGCCTCGCGCCAATCCATCGCCGAGCGCCAGCGCACCGCATCGTAGAAACTCTGGAGTTGCTCGCTACTGAATTCGCTGTAGCGGCTCGCGTGCAGCATCGGCAGGATCTCGGCCGGCCGTTCGACCAGGGCGTGGTTCGCCGGCAGCCACGCCCGGATGAACCGGCGCAGGACGTCCTTGCCGTTGGCATGGAGCGCGTTGCTCGCGGTCCAGCCGTTAAGGGCGGAGGCTTGCGGGTATTGCACGCCGTCGGCGAGCATGACGGCTCCCGGCGCCGCCTGGGCGATTGCCAGATCGAACGGCTTCCAGGTCGCCACGGCGGGCACGGCGCCGGCGATGAACGCGGCGACCGCATTGCCCATCTGCTGATGCACGATCTCGATGTCGTTGGCCGGATCGAGGCCATTGGCGCGCAGCACGTGAAACAGCAGGTAGTGGGCCGTCGTGCCGCGCGAGGTGGCGATCTGCCGGCCTTTGAGATCGGCCACGGACCCGATACCCGATTTGGGATTCACCCAGATCTGGGTCAGGCCGAATTCCTCGCAATTGATGAGGAACACCTTGCCGACGCCGCGAGCGGGAAAGTTGGAGAGGACCGCACCCGTCGTCACGAGGTCGACGCTGCCGCCGGCCAGCGCCTGGAACGCCTCGAGGCCGGTGACGAACAAGATCGGCTCGATGGCGAGCCCCTGCTCCTTGAACGAGCCGAGATGATCGGCGACCCAGAGCTGGGCGTCGGCGGCCAGACCGTGCAGGTAGCCGACCTGAAGTGTGGTCGGACCGGCCGCAATCGCGGGTGCCGCAAGCGACGCGCCGGCAGCCAGACCGCCTTGCACGAAGGTTCGCCGGCTCGTCACGGCTCTGGGTGTCCGCGCGCGGACGCAAGGTCGGCGCGTGTCTGGGCCAGCTGCTGATCGATGACCTCGTCCATGATTGCCGCCTTCAGCCTGTTGAACGCACGCTCGGAGCGCAACGCCCGCGTCCGGGGGAAGGAAAAGGGCACGTCGACCACTTTCCGAATTCGTCCCGGACGGGCCGAGACTATTGCAACTCTAGCGGAAAGATAGAGAGCCTCTTCCACGGAGTGAGTGACCAGGAGGACGGTCCGCCCCTCCCGCCGCTGCAGGTCGTGCAGCAGCTCCTGCATGAGCAGCCGGTTGAGCGGGTCGAGCGCGCCGAACGGCTCGTCCAGGAGCAGCACCTCCGAGCCGGCGACGTAGGCGCGGGCCAGGGCAACGCGCTGCCTCATCCCGCCCGAGAGCGTCTTGGGCAAGGCATCCCGGAACTCGCTGAGGCCCATCTGCCGCAGATGCCGATCGACGAGATCCCGGCGGTCGTCGGGCCGCACGGTGCTGGCGCGCAGGCGCAGGCCGAACGCGACGTTCCGCTCGACCGTGAGCCACGGAAAGACCCCGTACTCCTGTGGTACCAGCCCGCGGTCGGCACCCGGGCCAAGTACGGGCCGGCCGGCGGCGAGCACCCGGCCCGCGGTCGGCCGCTGCAAGCCGGCGGCGAGCTTCAGCAGCGAGGTCTTGCCGCAGCCCGACGGGCCGAGCAGTCCCACGAACTCGCCGCGGCGCAGGGCGAGGCTGACATCCTCGACCGCCGGCACGGGGCCGTTGGGGCCGGGATAGCTCACGCTCACGCCCTCGAATGCCAGTGCCGCCGGATCGGTCACGGGTGCGTGCGATCCTGCCAGCGCAGCAGCCGGGCCGACACCGCGCGCAGGAGCCAGTCCATCAGCAGCGCGCACACGCCGATGGCGATGATGCCGACCAGGATCGTCTTGAGCTGGAAGAACGAGGCGGCGATCTGGATCATCGCGCCGAGGCCGCGCTGTGCTGCGATCAGCTCGGCCGCGACGACGGTCGCCCAGGTGACGCCGAGCGCCACCCGCAGGGCGGTCAGCAGGCTCGGGATCGTCTGCGGCAGTACTACCTGCACGAAGATCTCGCGCTCGTCGGCACCCAGGGTGCGCGCCACCTGTGCGTAGATCGGCGGCAGCTGCACGATGCCGTCGAACAGGACGATCACGGATGCGTAGAAGGCACCCAGGCTCAGGACGATGAGCTTGGCACCCTCGCCGATGCCGAAATAGAGGATGACGAGCGGGATCAGCGCGATCGGCGGCAGGGCGCGGAAGAAGTTGAGCATGGGCTCGAGCACGAGCCGCGCCATCGGCACGCGGGCCAGCAGAAACGCCGCGGGCACCGCCAGGGCGGTGCCGATCGCGACGCCAGCTAAGACCCGTGCCGTCGAGGCGAACAGATGGGGCCAGAGCGTGCCGCCGACGGCCAGGCGCCAGGCTTCGGTCGCAACCTGGCCGGGCGGTGGCAGCAGCGCTGGGTTGACGATGCCAAGGGTCGCCTCGCCGGCCCAGAGCAGCACGAGCACGAGCCAGGGCAGCGCGCTCAGCGCCACCATGAGGAGCGTGCTCCCTCTGCTGTTCCTCTCGGCCCCCATGGCAGCCAGTTGCACCGCTCGCAGCACCGCTGGAGCGAGACTGCCGCTCAGCCGGGCTCGCGTCCATAGCTGGCCGGATAGTCCGGATTGCTGATGGCGAGGCGCGCGTGAACGAGGCGGTCGAGCAGGTCGCGCATCTCCTGCGTGTCGCTGATCGCGCCCGCGCGCAGATCGCGGCAGAGCCGGCGGCGCAGTGCTTCCAGCGCGGCAGGCGGGCCGTCGTAGAGCGCACCGAGCAGCGCCTGCTCCTCGGCGCGCGCCTTGCCGCCCAGCGCCAGCTCGCGGCTGGCGATCGCCAGGGCATTGGCGACCATCGCCGCGCGATGGCGGCGATCGGCCTCGAGACCCGGCATCACCTGCTCGCGCAGCGTGGCGCGCGCGACCATCAGCAGGCCCGCCGTGGCGTCGAGCCAGCTCATCGCCCCGTCTCCTCGATCGTTCGGATTCGGTTCAACAGGTCCAGCTCCAGCACCGGCAGCACATGCGCGGTCAGTGCCAGCTCGATCGAGGTTTCCTCACCGACGAAGTGGCGGGCGGCCTGCTGCAGGGCGATCACCGCCCAGCGCACCGTCCCCATCACCTCCCAGTAGGGCACGAGGCTGCGGTCGATGGCGTGCCCGCCGGCCGCCTCGTAGCCGGCGAGCAGCGCCTCGCGCGAGCCGATGCCGCCGGCTTCCTGCTCATAGATGCCGAAGCGCCAGTAGCGGCCTAGCATCCAGCCGAGATCCTCCAGCGGGTCGCCGAAGCCGGCGAACTCCCAGTCGAGCACGGCCGTGAGCTCGCCATGGTCGACGAGATAGTTGCCGGTGCGGAAGTCGGCGTGGATCAGGCGCGGCGGCACCGCGGCGGGGGCGTGCCGCTCCAGCCAGGCGAGGGCCCATTCGAGCACGCATTCGCTGCTGCCCAGCTCGTCGAGATGGCGGCGGTACTCCGCCACGCGGGCCGTTGCCGCCGGCCCTTCCGGTACGGGGATGAACTCGAGCCCCGGAACGGGCGGCACCACGCGATGCAGCGTGGCGAGCTCCGCACCGAGCCGTGCTGCCAGCCGCTCGCCGCGTCCCCGCACCTCCGGATCGCGCACCAGCCGGGAGCCGCGCGCCTCGCCCGCGACGTACCGCATCAGATAGAAGCTCGAGCCGACGACGGCCGGGTCCTCGCACAGCGCGAACGGCTCGGGCACGGTCACCCCGGCCCGGAATGCCACCTCCTGGATGCGGTACTCCTGCGCCCGGCTCCAGCTTACCGCCACCTGCGTCGGCGAATCTGTGCGCAGGACAAGCTTGTGCCGACCCGCCCGGCCGCCGCCGGCGAGCTCGACCTCGAGGACCCAGTTCTCCTGGATGGCCCCGCCGCCGAGCCGCTCCAGGCGTTCGACCCGCACTTGCCGCGCGCCGGTGGTCCCGGCCAGCCACGCTGCGATCGCCGGGCCGCTCTGCTCGCTCAGCGGCATTCCCGCTCCCTTGCCGACTGTCGCGGATTTAGCGCGCCGGCCCGGCGACGAGAAGCGACGGCCGTCTCCGCGATACCAAGCCGCCCGAGCGCAAGCTATGCAGGAGCGGCGCACGGGCGGACCTCCGATGACGATCGCGACCCAGCGGGCCGAATCGGGCCCGGCCACGGCTGTGGCCGGCATCGCCATGGCCTTGTGCGCGTTCGCCATGTTCACCGGGATGGACAGCGGCATCAAGCTGCTCGCCGGCCGCTACCACGTCCTGCAGGTGATGTTCCTCAACTCGGTCTTCGCCCTGCCCGCGGTGGTGGCGATCGCCGCGGCACGCGGCCGGCTGCATCTGCTCTGGCCCAAGCACTGGCGCCTGCATCTCGCCCGCTGGGCCGTGTCCTATCTCGCCACGATCGCGGTCTTCTCGAGCTATCCCCATCTGGCGCTGGCGGACGCCTATGCGATCCTGTTCAGCGCGCCGCTGCTGATCACCGCACTCTCGTCGCTCCTGCTCCACGAGCCGGTCGGCCCGCGGCGCTGGTGCGCCGTCGCGGCGGGGTTCGCGGGTGTCCTGGTGATCCTCGCCCCCGGACAGGGTACCATCGGATTGGCGGGGCTGGTCGTCCTGGCCGGGGCCGTCGGCCACGCCTTCAACATGCTGTACGTGCGCAAGATCGGCCTCGCCGGCGAGGCGGTCGAAGCCACCGGCACCGCGGGCAACCTGCTCACCTGCCTCGTGTCGCCGCTGTTCCTGCCGTGGATCTGGCAGACGCCGAGCGCGCCGGATCTCGGCCTGACCGCCGTCGCCGGGCTGGTCGCGGGCAGCGCGTTCCTCCTGCTCGCCGCCGCCTACCGGACGGCACCCGCGGCCGCGATCGCACCCTTCCAATACAGCCAGATGGTCTACGGCATCCTGGTCGGCTGGCTGCTGTTCGGCGACTGGCCGAGCCCGCGCATGCTGCTCGGCTCGGCGATCATCGTCGCCAGCGGGCTGTACGTCCTGCAGCACGAGGTGCGTGGCCTGCGGCCGAGGACGAGCAGCACATGAGCGCTCCGCCGCTGCCGTCGATGCTGCGCCCGATCCTCATGGCGCTCGGCGCGTATGCATCGTTCTCGCTGATGGACACTCTGGTCAAGCTGCTGTCCGCACGGTTCCATCCGGTGCAGATCGCCTGCCTCATCGCCACCGCGGGCCTCTTGCCGGCCGTCGGCTCGGCGGTCCTGCGGCGCGACCCCCGGGCGCTCGGCAGCCGTGCACGCCGCCTGCAGCTGACCCGTGGCCTGCTCATGCTCGTGGGCGGGGTGGCCGCGTTCGCCTCCTATGCCCTGCTGCC
This sequence comes from Geminicoccaceae bacterium, assembly GCA_046349415.1. GTDB lineage: Bacteria > Pseudomonadota > Alphaproteobacteria > Geminicoccales > Geminicoccaceae > Benzoatithermus. Next base: position 28,539 of record JAXMCJ010000041.1, on the reverse strand, counting down.
GCTGGCCGACGCCTACGCCATCGGCTTCACCCAGCCGCTGATCGTCACCGCACTCGCCTGGCCGCTGCTCGGCGAGCGCGTCGGGGCGCGGCGCTGGGCGGCCATCCTGGTGAGCTTTCTGGGCGTGCTGATCGTGCTGCGGCCCGGGGCAGGGGCGGTGGGGCCGGGTGCGATGGCGGCGCTGGTCAACGCCCTTTGCAACGGCACCGCCATCCTGCTGATCCGCCGCGCCCATGCGCGCGAGTCGGCCGAGGCGTTCGCCTTCTGGGGCAATGCGGTGATCGCCGCCGGCACGGCGCTGGCGCTGCCCTGGTTCTGGGTGACACCCGGCGCGGGCGATCTGGCGGTGCTCCTGCTGGCCGGGCTGCTCGGCGGCGCGTCGTTCCTGGTGCTCGCCCATGCGCTCAAGCTGGCCCCGGCCGTCACCATAGCGCCGTTCCAGTACAGCCAGATGACCTATGCCATCCTGGCCGGGCTGTTCGTGTTCGGCGATCTGCCGGATCCGCTCACCCTCGTCGGGGCGGCAGTGATCATCGCCAGCGGTCTCTATGTGCTCCGGCAGGAGACGCGCACGGCGGCAGCATCGGTCGAGGCGGTGGCACGGTTGCCGTGAGCTTCAGCCGGCCCGCTCGGGGAACAGGCCGGCGAGCCCGGCCTCGCTCGCCGCGCACACGCCGCGCTCGGTGATCAGGCCGGAGACCAAGCGCGCCGGGGTCACGTCGAAGGCCCAGTTGCCGGCCGGCGAGCCTGCCGGCAGCAGGTTGACGGCCTCGATCCGGCCGTCGCCGGTGCGGCCGCGCACGACGCTGACCTCTTCCGCGCCGCGCTGCTCGATCGGGATCGCCATCCCGTCCTCCAGGCTCCAGTCGATCGTCGTGGAGGGCAGGGCGACGTAGAACGGCACGTCGTTGTCCCTGGCCGCCAGCGCCTTGAGATAGGTGCCGATCTTGTTGGCCACGTCCCCGGTCCGGGTGGTCCGGTCGGTGCCGACGATGCACAGGTCGACCATGCCGTGCTGCATCAGGTGCCCGCCGACATTGTCGACGACCACGGTGTGCGGCACGTGCTGGTGCAGCAGCTCGAAGGCGGTGAGCGAGGCGCCCTGATTGCGCGGGCGGGTCTCGTCGACCCAGACATGGACGGGAATGCCCGCCGCCTGGGCGAGATAGACCGGTGCCGTCGCCGTGCCCCAGTCGATGGTGGCGAGCCAGCCGGCATTGCAGTGGGTGAGCACGTTCACCGGCTCGCCCGGCGCCTTGCCCTCGGCCGCGGCGCGGAGCAGCGCCAGCCCGTGCTCGCCGATGGCGCGGCAGATCGCGACGTCCTCGTCGCAGATCGCCGCCGCCTCGGCATAGGCGAGCTCCGCGCGGCGCGCGTGCGGCTGGTTGCGCAGGGCGGCGCGCATGCGGTCGAGCGCCCAGCGCAGGTTGACCGCCGTGGGGCGGGTGCGGATCAGGCGGGCATAGGCGTCGTCCAGGCCGCCGTCGCTCGGATCGGCCAGCATGGCGAGGCAGACGCCGTAGGCCGCGGTGGCGCCGATCAGCGGCGCGCCACGGACCTGCATGGACTCGATCGCGACCGCCGCCGCCTCGAGGTCGAATAGCTCGACCAGCTCCAGCTCGTGCGGCAGGCGCGTCTGATCGATGATCCACACCGAGCGGCCGTTCTCGCCGACCCAGATCGTGCGCCGGGGGGTGCCAGCGATCAGCATCGCGGCGCCCCGTTCGCGCAGCCCGCCGTGCGATCTCTCATGGCTCGATTCCCGTTTGTCCCGGCACGGCCCGACACCTCGCATATCGACCGCGTGCCCGAAAGCCGGCTGTCGCGACCCCTATCGCGACGCATCGGGCGCGGCGATGCCGTGCGCCTGCAGGAGGGCCGTGAAGCGCGGCTCGGCGTGGAGGGCGGCGAAATCCATGTCGCGCCGCAGCCACTCGCGCCGGTGCCAGGACGCCTTCGGCAGCAGCGCCTCCAGGAGGTCCATGGCGCCGTCGCGGTCGCCGGCGAGGGCGCGCACGCAGGCCACGTTGTATTGCACGATCAGGTCGTCCGGATCGCACGACAGGGCGAGGCGGGCCATCGCCAGCGCCTCCTCGCGCTCGGCGAGCATGGCGTGGGCGATGGCGCACTGGAATATGGCCGTGGCGTTGTCCGGCCGGCGCTCGACCTCCGCCCGCGCGCGCTCCAGGCCGGTGCGGGCGGCGGCCGCCAGGCCCGCGCCGTCGCCGAGATCCCGGCGGCACATCATCAGCATCATCAAAGCGTGCGCATCGGCGGGCCGGCAGGCCGCCGCCCGCGTGAAATGCCGCGACGCCTCGTCCGGGCGCCCGGTGAGGATGCAGAGACGGCCATGGAAGAGGTGCCCCTGGTAGAGATCCGGATCGAGCGCGATGGCGCGCTTGAGGTCGCGCTCCGCCGCGTCCAGCTCGCCGGCGCAGACATGCGCCTCGCCGCGCGCGGCGTGGGCCGCCGCGAGCGTCGGATCGAGCATCAGGGCCTGGTCGCAATTGGCGCGAATCGCCTCCGGGGCGACGGAAGCACCGTGATAGATGTGCAGGTAGCACTCGGCCTCGGCGATGCCGGCGAAGGCCTCGGCCGAGGCGCCGTCGAGCTCGGCGGCGGCGAGGAACAGGCTGCGCGCCCGCTCCTGGGCCCGCCTCGTGCCGTCGGTGCGCAGCAGATGCCTGCCGCGCAGCACCAGCTCGTAGGCCTCGACGCTGCGGGCGGCATCGCCCGCCCGGGCCGGCTTCGCGGAGGGCAGCAGCCTGATCTTGAGCGCGCGCACGATCTCGGCGGTGATCTCGTCCTGGACCGCGAAGATGTCGGTCAGGTCGCGGTCGTAGCGCTCGGCCCAGAGGTGGCCGCCGGTCACGGCATCGATCAGCTGGGCGGTGATGCGCACCCGCTGGCCCGCCCGGCGGACGCTGCCCTCGATGACGTGGCGCACGCCCAGGCGGCCGGCCAGCTCGCGCACGTCGTGGGGCTTGCCCTTGAGGGCGAAGGTCGAGTTGCGCGCCAGGACGAACAGGCCGTCGACCTTCGACAGATCGGTGATCAGGTCCTCGGTGATGCCGTCGCTGAAATATTCCTGCTCCGGATCGCCGCTGAGATTGTCGAAGGGCAGCACGGCCAGGGAGGGCTTGTCGGGTAGCGGTGGCGACGGTGTCGGGCCGTCGCCGGTCGCCAGCCGATAGACCCGCACCGGTCGCTCGATGTTCTTGACCCGCTGCTCGCCCATCGGCGCGAAGGCGAGATCGAGCCGGCCGTGCAGATGGTCGTAGGCCGTCCCCGACACCAGCACGCCGCCCGGTTCGCACAGCTGCTCCAGCCGGGCGGCGATGTTGACCCCGTCGCCATAGACGTCACCGTCGACCAGGGCGACGTCGCCCAGATTGACCGCGGCCCGCAGCACGAGCGCCATGTGCTCCGGCCCCGCCTGGCGCTCGGCCAACGCCTGCTGGAGCGCCGCGGCACAGCCGACCGCGTCGACCACGCTCTCGAACAGCGCCAGGATGCCGTCGCCCGAATATTGGGCCACCCGGCCGCAGTGCCGAAGCAGCAGCGGCTCGATCACTTCCGCTCGCACCGCGCGGAGTGCGGCGACGGTCGCCGCCTCGTCGCGCTCGATCAGCCGCGAATAGCCGACCACATCGGCGCACAGGATCGCGAGCAGACGCCGGCTCGGCGCGAGCGTGGCCACGGGCTGCGGCTGCAACCGGTGCAGCAGCTCGATCCGGCTGGTCACCTCGAGCTTGCGGTAGACGGCGTTGGCGTGCGTGCGCACCGTCGCCGGCGAGATGCCCAGCGCCCGGGCGATCTCCTTGTGGGACTGCCCCTCGACGTAGCGCTCGGCCACCTGCCGCTCGCGCTCGCTGAGCTGCGCCGGCGTCAAATCGCCCATCGCCGCCCTCGCCCTCGATCCGGGGCCACGAAGCCCGGGCGCCCATCTTGCGCCTCCTGGGCTGAAGGCTCAACCGACGATAGGTGCCCGCCTACGTCATCGGACCGACCCGGCACTACGCCATCGGGCGGATGGCGCCGCCACCCGGGCGGGCGGAGATTGGCGACGACGGCGCCATTCGCCCCAAGCAACCGCGAAGGCGCCACACCACGGAACCGCGTCGGAGCAGGCGACGATGAGCACGATCTACGGCACCGCCGATCCCGACCTCCTGATCATCCGGCCGGACGGCTCGCTCGGCACGTCCGCCGGCATCAGCTTCGTCGGCCCGGTCACGCTGGCGGGCGACGACACGATCTTCGGCTATGCCGGCTCGGACACGCTCGACGGTGGGGCCGGCAACGACGAGATCCACGGCGGCGACGCGGGCGACACGCTCACCGGCGACGACGTCAATCGGCCGGACGTGGCGGGCAACGACCGGCTGTACGGCGAGGCCGGCACCGACTCGCTGAACGGTCTGGGCGGCGACGACCTCCTGGCCGGCGGCGAGGGCACCGACACGCTCAAGGGCGGCGACGGCAACGATCAGCTGATCGACGACGATGGCGGCGGCCCCTACGCCTACGACGTCCTCTATGGCGGTGCCGGCAACGACATCGTCTGGAGCAATGGCGGGGCGGATCTGATCCACGGTGGCGATGGCTCGGACCAGCTGCTCGCCTCCGGCGCCGGCACGTCGATCTATGGCGATGCCGGCGTCGATCGCCTGATGGTGTCGGGCGGCGCCCCCAGTCTCGTCGACGGCGGCACCGGCTTCGATTCGCTGCAGGTGCTGAGCCCGCTCGATCTCTCCGGCACGGCGATCCGGGGCGTGGAGGAGCTGCGCACCGATGGCGGGCTCGTCATCTCGCCGACGCAGCTTGACGCCTTCGCGCAGATCGGCACCGTGAGCTCGGATCGCCTGATCGACAGCATCGAGCTGGCGGCGCCGGGTTCCGTCGATCTTGCCGGCAAGATCATCGCCCCCGGCATGGTGCTGGTCGGCTCGGCCGGCGCCGATGCCGTCCTGCTGTCGGATGCCGACCATCTCAGCTTCTACTTCCTCGGCGGGCGCGACTCGTCCGAGTCCGGCGCCGACAGCGTGCGCGGCGGTGGGGGCGTCGACTATCTCTACGGCTGGGGCGGCAACGACAGCCTGAACGGGGGTGCGGGCGCCGATCTGATCTTCGGCGGCCTCGGCCGCGACACGCTGCTCGGCGGCGACGGTGTCGACCAGCTTCATGGCGACAGCGGCAACGACACGCTCAAGGGCGGCGACGGCGGCGATCTGCTGTTCGGCGAGGGCGACGACGACCTGGTGCAGGGCGGCGACGGCTATGACCATCTATCCGGCGGCGCCGGCAACGACCGTCTGTCGGGCAACGGCGGCAAGGATCAGCTCGACGGCGGCGCCGGCGACGACCAGCTGACCGGCGGCGCCGGCAGCGACCGGTTCATCGTCACGCCCGGCGGCTACGACCTGTCCGGGACCAGGGGCCAGGCCGACGTGGTGCTGGACTTCCAGAACGGCGTCGACCGGCTGACCGTCACGGGCTTCGGCCCCGCCTACGACACGGCCGCCGAGATCCTGGCGGCGGCGACGGTCAGCGGCGGCAGCACTTTCATCACCCTGGTCGAGCCGGGCGGCCTGTTCCCGCCGGCCACCACCATCGAGCTGCGCGGCTTCACCCAGCTCGACGCCGCGGACTTCGCGGGGCTGGCACCGTGACAAATTCATTCCATCGCAGGGGACCGATCATGGCCGAAGGCCTGTTCTTCCGCCGAGCCTGCCGCATGGCGCTCGCCGCGTTGCCGTCACTGGTCGGTGGGGCGGCCCCCGACCAAGCTGCGGCCGCGCCGATCGCGCTGACCACCGAGAACGTCGCCTTCGGCGGCGAGGAGCTGGAAAGCCCGGTAACCTTGCCGGGCGGCGGCAAGTATCTCGGCCTGCTGACCATCGCCAACGTGGCGCTGCCCACGGTCAAGGAGGCGCGGGCGCTGCTGCAGGGGGCCGTCTCGGTGCGCGCCAAGAAGGGCACCGGTTCCACGGTGGTCAAGCTGCGCATGACGGTCAACGGCATCCCCGAGGACGAGGTCTGGTCCGCCAGCCTGGCCGACGGCGGTGCGGCCACGGTCAGCTTCCTGTGCAACGCCGTGCTCACCGCGAGCGGCACCTACACCTACGTGCTGCAGGCGGCCCATCCCGGCGGCGCCCAGGTAACCGTCGAGGCCGGCGACTTCCACCTCACGGCGATCCCTACGCCGCCGGTGCCGATTCCGTGAGTCCGTTCGATCGATCCAGGAGACGTTCGATGTCCAGACCATCGCTGCAGCAGCTCTCCGGCGTCGCGCTGACCATCTTCGCCGTGGCCGGGCTGCCGCATGCACCCGCCCAGGGGCGCCCGCTGACCTCCGACGACGCGGCGCTGGGCGGCGTCGAGCTGAGCAAGGCCGTGACCCTGCCGGCGGACGGCAAGTTCCGCACCGTGCTCACGATCAAGGGCGTGAAATTCAGCGCAGGCGAGGACGCCCGGGCGCTGCTTGGAGGTGTGCTCTCGGTCCGAAACGGCGCCGCAACCGGCAATGCGCTCCTCAAGGCTCGGATGGCGGTCAACGGGATCCCGGAAAGCGAGGTGTATCTCCAGTCAGTGGGCGCAGGAAACTTCGCTTCGGGTCCGATCCGCTGCAACGCGATCGTGGCTGCCGGTGGGACCTACGACTACGCGCTCCAGGTCGCCGTCACCGGCTCCGGCCCGCTCGTGGTCGGCGCCGGCACCTTCGACCTCGTCGCCTTCCGGCCGATCTTCAACCCGCCGCCGTGAGGCTGCCGTCACGAGGGTCCGGCTGGGTGAGCGTGCTCAAGACACCCGGCCGATCGACTGCCAAGCAGCGATTTTCACCTCGACCATCACTCGCAGAGAGGATCAGTGCCATGTTGGGAAAGCATTGTCTGGCATTCGTGGCTTTGCTCGGCGCCCCCGTCGCTCTCGCGGCCGATCCACCCCCGCATCGGGGTGGCTGGGACGCGGCCAGCTCGGCGGCTGCGGCCGCGGGCTACTGCCTCGCCAAGCACCCCTACCAGACGCTGTCCTCCGAGGTGGTCGCTGGCTACACCCGGGACGGCTACGAGGTCGTCGCGTTCCCGGGCGTGGTGGGCGCGGTGCGCCGGAACTTCGTCTACGACCGGACCACCGACGCCCTCGACGAGGGTCGGCTTAACACCTGCGAGAAGGCCTGCTATCAGTTCGGGTTGGCCTACAAGGGCGGGGGCCGCCCGCTCCACCAGAAGATCGGCGCCAGCACGATCGTCACCAGCGGCATCGGCGACATGGGCTCCAACGTGGTGAAGGACGTCTTCTTCACCCGCGTCCCGCCGGGCACCGCCACCGCCGGCCTGTGGTCGCGCGGGAATAGCTGGTTCGAGAGCGACGTCGCGCAGTCCGACTACTGCTGCTGCCAAGGTGGCTAGCGGTCGAGTGACGCACGGAATTCGCCAGGGAGATCCTCATGCCGTTCGAGCTCCTTATGCCATGCGCCGGACGTCGACCGCGCCGCGCACCAGTCTTGGCTGCCGCAGCACTCGGCGCGATCCTGCCGTCGCTCGGGCATGCGGAAAACTTTCTGACCAACCCGGCGTTCAATGTCCTCGGCCCGAGCGGCATTTCCACCAGCTTCACCGGCGGCGGGCTTGGCGGCCCATCCGCGGCGGACAAGTGGCTGGTGTGGAACAACAGCACGGGCACTACGGTCACCAAGCTCGTGGACTCGACCCGCGTTTCGGGCCGCAGGATGCTCTATGTGGCGACCGACGGGACCCGGAACGGCCTGTTCCAGAACTGGTGTTGCGCGGTTCTGCCGCCCAAGGTTTATGGCTGCGCCTGGATTTACGTCCTGAGTGGACGGGTTGGAATCGGCACGGGCTTCGGCGGCGGCACGGTGCATGACGCCGTCCTGACGAAGACGGGCTCGTGGGAGGTTCTCAACGTGGGAAACGGCAGCTCGCCGGCCATCGAGATGATCGTCTACTCCTACCTCGGCCCGGCAAGGTTCTACATCGAAAGCGCCCGCGTCGCGCGCTCCCACGACCAGTGCCGGCCGGAATGACACTGCCGACGACCGGCGGGGATTTGAGCATGGATCGTCCGCTCATTTCCCTTCGCGCAGCACGACGGTGAGCACCGTCCGGTACAGGACCCAGGCGTCGAGCCAGATCGAGTAGTTGCGGACGTAGTAGCAATCCATCTCGATCCGCTCGCGGAAGGTCCGCTGGTTGCGGCCGGACACCTGCCAGAAGCCGGTGATGCCGGGGCGGGCCAGGTGCAGGATGTCCGCCGCGGGGCCGAGCTTGCCGACCTCGTCCATGGTATAGGGCCGCGGGCCGACGATGCTCATCTCGCCCTTGAGCACGTTGAGCAGCTGCGGCAGCTCGTCGATGCTGGTCGCGCGCAGGAGCCTGCCGATCCGGGTGACGCGCGGATCGCTCGTCAGCTTGCGGTAGCGCGCATATTCGCGCTCGGCCTGCGGATTGCCGAGGAAGTACCGCCTGAGCCGCCGGTCGCCGTCGAGATGCATGGTCCGGAACTTGTGGACGGTGAACTGGCGGTCGGCGCCGGCCCAGCGCGGCTGCGAGAACAGCGCCGGCCCCTGGCTGTCGCGCCGCACGAGCAGGACGACGAGCCCGAGCAGCGGCGACAGCAGGACGAGCGCCGAAGCGCTCGCGACGACGTCGAACGACCGCTTGGCCCAGGCGACGAGCCGGGCGGGACGGTCGCTGCCGGCCTCGATCGCCAGCACGCTGCCCACCCGCCGGATGTGCGAGTTCAGGCTGATCAGGTCGTGACAGCTGGGCACGAGCAGGACGCGACGGAAGATGTCGGTCGTGTAGAGCCGCTGGATGAAGCTGCGCTCGACCAGATCCTCGACGACGATCGCCGTCGTGGTGATGGTCAGGAGATCCGCATGGGCGCCGAGCTCGCGGAAGCGGATGATCGGCACGCCCTGCTGCTCCTCCGGGATGTAGAGCGAGCTGTCGTCGACGACGCAGACCGCCCGGTAGCCCAGGATCGGGTAGAGGGCGAGCTGGCGCACCAGCCCCGCCGCCGCCTCGCCGCCGCCGAAGACGAAGATCGGCTGCTGCCAGCGCCGGAACCGGTGCAGCACCCGGCGGGCGACCGGATCGCTGCCGATCATCGCCACGGCGCCCAGCAGCAGGGCGAGACGCCCGTGCGCCGGGGGCACGAGCCCGCTCTCGGCCAGCAGCGCGGATGCTCCCGCGCCCAGGACCAGACCCGCGAGGACGGCAAGCACGGTGTTGCGCATGCGTTGCGACCCGGACATGCCATGGCCGGGATAGAGGCCGGACAGCGCCTTGCAGAGCACGATCAGGAGGAGCTCGAGAAGCGCCGGGGCCGCGCCTTGCTTGCCCAGGACTCCGACCCCCAGGGCGATCAGGCCCGCCACGGCGAGGTCGATCGCGGCCAGCCCGACGGCGGCGGAGCGCTCGGAGACCGCGACGGGGCGCTCGTGCTCCGGCCGCGCCTTGTCGTCACGCAGGAGGATGTTCAACGCCATGGGGGTCCTGCTCCCGCCGGCTCCGACCGAGCGCGCACGACCGATGGAGCATCATGGGGCCGCTAGCTGCAACCCGGAATTGATATGCGCCGGCTTCCTCGGCGGGTTGCGCCTCCGGGCGCTCAGCCGGCCTTCGGCACCATTCGCTCGGCGTAGAGCTGCGGCCCGGGTCGGCCGGGGCGGCGACGGGCGGGGAACGCGAGCATGCCAAGACCGTTGGCCGCGACGCAAAGCCCCTGCAGGCCGCGACGCCTGGCGAAGGGGCCGAGAACGACGGCGCCCAGCGAGCCAGCGGCGATCCGCGCGACGCCGATCGCCAGCCAGCCGAGAAGATCGCGATAGTCCGGAGGCGCCAGTCTCAGGCAGGTGGACGAGGTGTTCTGCCCGTCGCGAAATCGCTCCCGCAGCAGCGAGCCGGGCGTGAGCTGCTCCTTCGCTACGCGCTCGTGCAGCAACGCCTCGCGGCACCAGACGAGCTTCTTGCCGCTGCGCTGGAGCCTCGTGAGGAACAGCTCGTCCGCGCCGCCCCCGGCGTTCGGATCGAACGGCTCCGGCTCGGCCAAGCATGTGGCCCGGCGAAGCAAGGCGTTGTTCACCGCCAGCCCCAGGTGGCCGTCGCGGGCGCTGCGCGCTCGCCAGGGCTTGCGCTCCTCGATGCTCGTGCCCGTCGGCGCCTTGCTGGTTCTCGTGAAGAACGCGCGGTAGGTCGGCTGGAACGGCCCGCGAGCCTCCTCGAACAGCGGCCGGATCGGGCCCATGACGATGTCGGCGCCGAACACCCGGTAGGTGCGCAGCAGCGCTTCCAGCCACACCCGCGCCGGCAGCTCGCCGTCCGCCACGAACGCGACGAACTCGCCGCGGCCTTCCGCCACGCCCCGATTGCGGGCGCGGGCGAGGCCGGCGCGGGGCTCGTGCAGGTAGCGAATGGCGACGCTCGAGTGGGCGGCGCTGCGCTCGACCACGCCTCGCGCCGCGCCCTCGGGGCTTTGGTCGACGACCAGGATCTCCAGCGCCGCGGCAGCCAGTCCGCCCTGCAGCGCGCAGCGCTCGAGCAGGCGCGGCAGGAGCTCGTCGCGGCCGGACGCGAGAACGACGATGCTCACCAGCACCGCGGGCTTGGGCTTCGCGCGCTGGGGCGAGAAGTGGGCACCGGCGATGCGCAGGATGCGCGGGCCGTCGTAGAGGTAGCGCCGCCACATCCGCCGCGGCTCCTGCAGCAGCCGGTGCAGCCATTCGAGCCGGGCGCGCTGCATCCATTCCGGCGCGCGCGCCAGATCGCCGGTGAGGAACAGCAGGGACGCGCCGACGCACAGGCCGATGCCGCTGGCCATGCCGCGCCGCTTGATCTCGAAGGCGAGTTGCTCCTGTTGCGGCGAGCCGACCGCGAACAGAACGAACCGCGCCGCGTTGTGCTCGACGAACTGGGCGGCCTCGAGCACGGCGATCGGATCGTGGATGAAACCCATGGGCGGGTTGTGATGGCGGATGTTCTTCAGCCCGTACCGGCGCGCCAGCCTGGTAACGACCTCCGTGGTGCCGCCGATGATCGTCACCCGCTCGTGCGGATCGACGATGTAGTCGAGCAGGATGGCGGTGAGGTCTGAGCCGGTCACGACCGGCAGGCGGACGCCGCAGATCCGGCCGATCAGGCTGACGATGCGACTGTCGCACAGCGACAGCTCCGCCTCGTCGTAGAGCTCCGCGAGCTGGCCGTCGCCACGCCAGTTGCGCACGACATGATCGACGTTCGGTGTGACGATATACCCGAAGGGGTCCGTCGCCGTGCGCAGCTCCAGGAAGCGGATCGTCTCGCGGGCGTCCACCGCACTGAAGGGCATCTCGCAGAATCGGGCGTGCCGCAGCGAGCCGCGAGGACCTGCCTCGCGCGCATTGCCGTCGGCGATATCAACCATCGTGTGAATGACTTGAGCCTTACTAGACCGGGAGGCGCTAAACGACGGTCGACATCTATCTCAATTCCGGGCACAAGGAAGCACCTCGATCGGCTTGCCGTGCTCACCTGCGGGTAGGCATGCCCTGCGGCGCCTCAGCGGGCTTCCACCCGGGAAAGCAAACAATGCTCCCTAGACTGTTCGGTCTCCGACGGTCAATTGCAGACGAGAACAAAGAACCTAACGGGACTGCATCGACCAAGGCCAATATACTGATCGTGGATGATGATCCTCATCTGCGACAGTTGATCAGGTTGACCTTGCAATCCAAGGGATATGCCGTCCGAGAGGGCCAGGACGGCAGCGAGGTGCTCGGCCTTGTTCGCGAATTCTCGCCGGATCTGATCGTCCTGGACGGCAACATGCCGACCGTCGACGGCTTCGAAGTTCTCAAGCAGCTCCGCCTGCACCGCGCGACCGCCAAGACCCCCGTGATCATGCTGACCATGCGATCTCACCAAGTCGACATGTTGACCGGCTATCGCTTCGGCGCCCAGGAATACTTGACGAAGCCGATCGCTCTCGAGCAACTGGTCGTGTCGATCCGACGGCTGCTGGGGAACAGATGACATGGCGGTCGGTCCCGCGGCGTGCCGGCAACGGCGCTCCACAGGTGCCTGGGTGTCGGCGACATATCGCCGCAGGCGACCAATGTCGAACATAACCCAACTTTAGCGCAAGAGACGGCAGAGCAATGGCCGGCCGGATGCTGGCGCAGTCGTCGAGCGCCGACCCGTTCGTCGAGCAGTCGACGGGGCGCGGCAGGGGTACCATCGTGGGCGTCATCCTGCTCGGCGCCTTGTTTCTCGCCGCAATCATCCTGATTGTCTTGACCGTCTATCTCGGGAGCAATCTGCGAAACAGCGAGGAAGAGAAAAACGAGACGAGAATAGTACAGTCGAACATAGACATACTTTCGCGTGACATTACACGTAACACAAAGGACTATTCGCAATGGGATGACGCGGTAGAGCATCTGCAAATGAATTTTGACCAAAATTGGGTAAGACGAAATATCGGTCCAGCATTGTATGATACCTTTGGTTATAATTTCAGCTTGGCTCTAGATTCGAACGATCGACCGGTCTATGGCCAGGTCGACGGCAGCGAGGATCTGCCGGCGGCTGCGGATTTGCTCGGAAACTCCCTGGGGGCGCTGGCCGAGAATGCCCGCTCGGCGGACAAATCGCACGGCGGCCCAGTTGCCGGTGTCGTCGCCGCCGGCAGCGATCTGCTCATGATTGCCGCAGCGGCCATCACGCCCGAGGTGGATTCCTCCCTGCCGGCATCCGCTGCCCCGCCTTTCGTCCTGCTGTTCGGCAAGCGGCTCGATCCCGACTTCCTTGCGAGCCTCGCCGGCGACTTCGGTCTGCCGCCGCTCGAGATCGGCGCGGGCGGGGCGCCGTCCCCCGACCTCGCGCACGTCGATCTCGTCGATCCGGCGGGCGTCACCGTGGCTCAGATCGTCTGGCGGCCGCTGCAGCCTGGGCGGGACGCCCAGAACTGGGCCGTCCCGGCGCTCGTGGGCGGATTGCTCGGCGTGCTGATCTTTGCCGGGGTGGCGACGCATGCATTGCGTCTTGCCGAGGCGCTGCGCGCCAACGAGGCGCGGCTGCGCGACTTCGCCGCCGCGTCCCCGGACTGGTGGTGGGAGACGGACAGCGCGCACCGCTTCGTCTGGCTCTCCAGGCACTTCACGCAGATCATGGGGGTGGAGCCCCAGCTGCTGCTCGGCCGCACGCGACGGGAGGCGGCCGGAACGGGTCCGAGCGAGGTGCGCTGGGCCGAGCACCTGGCCGATCTGGCGGCGCACCGCCCGTTCCGCGAGTTCGTCTACCAGCTCGAGGTCGATCCGGGCCGGGTTCGGACCATTCGCGTCAGCGGCCGCCCAGTCTTCGACCGCAAGCGGCGGTTCCTCGGCTATCGGGGTGCGAGTCAGGACATCACGAAAGAGTGGCAGGCCGCCGAGAATCTGCGCGAGAGCGAGCAGCGGTTCCGCTCGCTCGTCGAGAACATGCGGGGAATCGTCTTCTGCCATGGCGTGGTCGGAGACGGCGCGCACGGCTACGATGAGCGCGGCGCACAGATCTACGGCGCCGACGCCTTGCAGCTCGCCGGCACGGGGGGCGATCGCCGACGGGCGCACATCGATGCCTGGTACGACATCGTCTCGGATGCCGACCGGCCCGCCTACCTCGCCGCCGAGAAGCGCCGCAAGGAGGAGGGCCGGCCCTACACCATCGAGTACCGCATCCGGCATCGCGACACCGGGGCCGAGCGCTGGATGCGGGAGGTCGCCTGGCTCGTCGATGCCGCCGAGGACGGCAAGCGCTATCTCGGCAGCTACATCATCGACATCACCGACGAGAAGCTGGCCACACTGGCGCTGCAGGAGAGCGAGCTCAGGCTGCAGCTCGCCTTGTCGGCAGGCGGCATGGGCACCTGGGACGTCGATCTGCGCACGGGCGTCGAGCGCTGGAACGACGTGCACTACCAACTGTTCGGCGTCGATCCGCAGAGTTTCGTCCCGAGCTCGGAGAGCTTTCTCAGCGTCGTCGACCCGCGCGATCGGGCGCGGCTCCGGGCGCTGGGCGACGATGTCGTCGCGGGGCGGGTCGGCCCGACCTTCACCAACGACTACCGGATCGTGCTGCCCTACGGCGGCATCCGCTGGATCGGCGGCGGCGGCAGGCTGATCCGCGACGCCGACGGCCAGCCGTCGCGGCTGATCGGCGTCAGCTTCGACATCACCGAGCGGGTGGAGCGGGAGCGCACGATCGAGCGCGCCCATGCCCAGCTCGCGGAGCAGGCCGCCCTCCTGGCGGAGCGCAACCGGGAGCTGGAGGCCGCGAACCAGGCCAAGAGCCGCTTCGTCGCCAGCGTGAGCCACGAGATCCGTACGCCGATGAACGCCGTCCTCGGCTTCACCGACCTCCTGGCCGGCTCGCAGCTGAACGAGACGCAGGAACGCTACGTCCAGGTGATCAGGACGACGGGCAAGCAGCTGCTGACCCTGCTCAACGACATCCTGGACATGGCCAGGATCGACGCCGGGCGACTCGACCTGGAGGAGGTCGATTTCGCGCTGGCTGACTGTCTTGAGCAGGTTCGCTCGCTGCTGGCCCCGCAGGCGACCGAGCAGGGTCTGACGCTGACGCTGACCAACCAGGCGCCCCCGAGCCTGGTGCTGCGCGGCGATCCGACCAGGCTGACGCAAATTCTGGTCAACCTCGTCGGCAACGGCATCAAGTTCACGGCTGCGGGCGGCGTCACGCTCAGCGTGATCGAGAAGGAGGCCGATGCCGCCACGAGCACCCTGCGCTTCGAGGTGCGCGACACCGGGATCGGCATTGCGCCACAACGGAAGGCCGAGCTGTTCAAGCCGTTCACCCAGGCCGAAAGGTCGACCACCCGTCACTATGGCGGCACGGGCCTCGGCCTTGCCATCTGCCAGTCGCTGGTCACGGCCATGGGCGGCGCCATCGACGTGGAGAGCGAGCTCGGCCTGGGCAGCCTGTTCTGGTTCGAGATCCCGTTCGAGCGGGGTGCGGCGGTGATCCGCAGCAGGGCCGCCGAGGCCCTACCGACAGTGTCGTCGCGGTTGCGCATCCTGATCGTCGACGACGTGGCCTCGAACCGGGAGCTGCTGGCGGAGGTGTTGGGCCATCAGGGCCACGAGCTGCTGTTCGCGGAGGAGGGGGCTGCGGCCGTGGCCATCGCTGCCGCCGAACGCCCGGACGTGATCCTGATGGACGTGCAGATGCCGACGATGGACGGCATCGAGGCGACGATGCGCATCCGCCAGCTGCCGCCGCCCGCCGACGCCGTCGTCATCCTCGGCCTGACCGCCTTCGCGATGGCGACCGAGCGGGCGCGCTGTCTCGCAGCCGGCATGAACCTCTGCCTGACCAAGCCCGTGGTGCTGTCGGACCTGCTGGCCGCCCTGGGCACGGTCGCCGCGCGCTCGCGCCCGACGCCGGCCACCGCTGCCACACCGCCGGAGATCGAGCCGGCGGAAAGTGGCCAGCCAAGTCTGGCGCCGCTGCTCGATCCGACCATGCTGGAATCGCTGTTCGCCAATGTCCCGGCAGCCGAGGTCCGCGGCTTGATCGGCCGCACGCTGACCTGGCTCGAGGAGGCGTGCGGCGACATCGGCGGCGGCAAGGAGAGCGCGGAGCTGGCTCAGCTCGCGCATCGCATCGCCGGCACGGCCGGATCGTTCGGTTTCGCCAGGCTGTCGATGCTGGCGCGGCAGATCGAGGAGCGCGTGGGAGCCGGAGACGAGGTCGAGACGCTGCTGGCAGCTCTGCCCGCTGCCGTGAGCGCGACCCGGGTGGCGTTCGGCCAGGCCTATCCGGACACGGCCTGCGCCGAGGAGACTGGGTGATCCGCCCGGGCTGGCGTCAGAGCAGACGATGAACGCTGTTGGCCCGGCTGCCGCCGCAGATCTGCGAGCGGTCGCCACGACAGGCGACCGTGCAGTTGGCGGCCTTGCCGAACGCACCGTAGTCGGCGCCGCAGTAGCAGGAATAGCCGTTCTGGAGCGCGAAGTGGGGCAGGCCCGCCGTGCGGCAGACCCTCGCGCAGCGCCCGATCGTCATCGACACCGTGTCGTCCAGTCGCCGGCCGTCGAGGTCGTGGCCGGCCAGGGCCGCGCTCGCCCCTCGATCCTTGAAGCAGTCGATGTAGCCGTAGCGGGGCGTCGCGGCGGTGGACCGCGTCGAGCGCATGAGCTCGTCGAGATACTGGGCGCGCCCAGGGACGGGCGTGGTCCAGTCCTCGCCGAGCACGCCCTTCGGCTCGCCGTTGGCGTTCCACGACCACCAGGCCCAGTCGACGCCCCGCTGCTTCAGATAGCGGGCCATGGCGTAGGCCCATTGCAGGTCGGCCTCGGTCTCCAGCCGCGAGCCGAACTCCCCGAGCAGGACGGGTGCGATGCCCCGCACCTCGATGAAACCCCAGAACTGGTCCCAAACCCGTTCGAGATTGGCGGGATAGTCGGGATCGGCAAACCAGGCCTGCGCATGGAGCGACGGAGGATAATCGTGCGCCGAGTAGACCAGCTGGGCGGGCCGGTCGAGCTCGATCGGCTTGTCGGCCACGCCCTGCAGCTGGCCGCCGAACCAGTACCACCTGTCGTCGTAGACCCGCAGCCCCTGCACGATGACCAGCCACTGCGGCGCCGTGCGGAGAATGGCGTTGCCGGCTGCGGTCGCCGCCCGCCGCCAGTCGCGGGCGCCGCCGGTGCCCCAATTGCCCTCGGGCTCGTTGTAGAGGTCGGCGCCGATGATCGTGGGGTCCGATCGGTAGCGCTGCGCCAGGGCCACCCAATCGTCGATCCAGTCCTGCTCGGAGCGGCCGGCGTCGTACCACCTGCCATCGGTCCGGCCGTCAGGCGTGGGCTCGATGCTGTGGTAGTCGAGGATGATCTTGAGCTTCTGCGCACCGGCCGCCGCGACGACGGCATCGAGGATCTGCAGCGGCGACTTGTCCTTCAGGTCCGGATTGCGGCTGAAACTGACGCTGCTGACATCCTTGGCCGTGGCGCGCAGAACGGCGCCGCAAATCGGCAGGCGGATGGTGTTGAAGCCCAACTCGGCGATCTGCCGCAACATGTCGTCGAGATTTCGCGCCCACAGCCCGTGAGGGGCGAGCGACGGCCCTTCCAGCCCGAACCAGTTGACACCTTGAAGGCGCACTTCCGAACCGTCGACGCTGATGATCCGCGCGCCATCGGTCAACAGTGGGTTAGGAAGCGGCTTGGCCTGGGCGGGAGAAATCGTGGCGAACAGCAACAATGCAATCCAATAGATCAGCAGGTAAGATCTCTGCCTCAACAGCATTGATGCGCCGCGGCCTTGCAGAATGGCCGTACTTATACTGCAGATGCGCAAGAGATTGCGGGACAGAATTTCTTCCAAGCGGGTTGACAGGACTGCCGAGTGCCGCCAATGCCTCACCTGCATGGCTCCATCACTGCTCGCCACCGACGCTATGGGGAGGCCGATATGCGGTCAACCGGAAATTGACCAATTCCGAAGATCTGACGTGCTGAGGGTGTGCGCCTGTCCTGGACTCGCGGATCGGGCGCAGAATCCCTACACGTGGCTGATCTACCAGCCGATGCTGGCCCAGGGGGTGCGGCTGCTCGAGTATCGGCGCTGGCTGCCGGAGCTGGCGCCGGTCCATGTGCTGCATGTCCATTGGCCAGATTTCGTGTTCTGGGGGCGGATTGCGCGCAGGCATCCCAGTGCGGGCAGGCTGGCGGCCCACAAGCTGCTCGCGTTCGCGCGCAGTGTTCGCCGCCGGGGCGGTGTCATCGTCTGGACCGCGCACAATCTGCAGCCCCACGACATCGGCGACGAGTCGTGGAGGGCCTTCTTCGACCGATGGCGCGGCGAGGTCGACCTCGTCATCCATCTGACCACCGCGGCGCGGCAGGAGTTCGCGCGCCTCTATCCCGACATGGCGCGGGCGCGCCACGCGGTGATACCGCATCCGCACTACCGGACCGCCTATCCGGCACCGCCGCCGCGCGACCGGGCACGCGAGCGGCTGCAGATCGATCCGCGGTCGCGGGTTCTCTGCAACATCGGCAACATGCGGCCGTACAAGCGCTTGGCCGAGCTCGTGCGCCTGTTTCGCAGCGTCGCGCAGGAACGGGACCTGCTGGTCCTCGCCGGCGAGTGTGGCCCGGCCTACCGCGACGAGCTGGCCGCGGCGTCCGGCGGCGATCGCCGCGTCAGAGTGCAGCCCCACCGTCACGGCGACGCGGAGATGATCGAGCTGCTCGCCGCGTCCGACGGCTCGGTCATCAATCATCAGACGCTGTTCAACTCGGGCAGCGCCATCCTGTCGCTCTCGTTCGACCGGCCGGTGCTGGCACGCCGGCAGGGGTCGATGGCCGAGCTGGCGGCGGCGCTCGGCCCGCGCTGGGTGGACACGTTCGACGGAGAGTTGCGGCCCGATCGGCTCGCGGATTTTCTCGACCGCGCTGCCGCCGCGCGCCACGACGAGCGCGCTCCGCTCGCTCCATACGAACCGGTCGCCGTCTCGGATGCGACCCTCAAGGAATACCGCGATGCCCTTGCCTCCCGCGGTACTCGCCTCCGCTGACGTCGCGTCGCCCGCCGAGGTGGCGAGTCGACACCGGCGGTTGGCCGACCTGCTGGTCGTGCTGGTCATCGCGTATTCGGCCAAGGTCCTCAGTCCCGATCTGGCACCGCAGGACTTCTCGGACATCGAGCTCGCGTCGCACGTCGCCGCGACTTCGGAAAGCAATCTGGCCAACCAGCTGTTCTGGCTCCTGATGGGTGGGCTCGCGTTCGTCGTCGCGCTGCCGGCCTGGCGCCGCCTGCAGCCGATCCTGGCGAGCAGCTTCTTTCTCGTGGCGCTCGTGGCGCTCGCGCTCGCGAGCCCGCTCTGGGCCCTCGAGCCCTCGATCGCCATGCGCCGCGTGGTGCAGCAGGCCATTATCGTCTTCGCGCTGTTCGTCGCCGCCGGTGCCAGCCGCACGCCCGAGCACTGCCTGCGGGTGTGCTATGCGACGCTTGCCTTCTGCCTTCTCGCCTACCTGCTCTCCCTGGCGCTGCCCGTCTCGTTCGACTGGCGCGGCGATTTTCGCGGGATCTACGGCGACAAGAACGGTCTCGGCGCGCTGGCCGTGATGGCCCTGCTCATGGGTGCCTGCCTCCGGCCGACGCTGCGCTCCAGCCTCGGGCGGCGCCTCAATCTCGTCTATCTGGCGGGATGGCTGGCGATCGCCGTTCTGACCCGATCCAAGACCTCCTTGGGCCTCCTGGTCGCCGTGCCCGCCGTCGTCCTGGCCCTGCATCTCGCGGCGCGGGCAACTCGGCTGAGCATCGGTCTCTACCTGACGCTCGGCCTGCTGAGTGCCGGCGCGCTGCTGCTGTTCGTGGTCGAGGGCGTGGGCATCACGCCGGAGCGTCTGCTGGGTGCTATCCATGTCGACGCGACCTTCACCGGCCGGACGGAGATCTGGCAGTTCGCCTTTGCCGCCCTCGCCGACCATTGGGGGCTGGGCTACGGCTATCAGTCGTTCTGGAATGCCGGGCCGGCCTCGCCCAATCTGCAGGCAGAGGTCGAATTCATCCGTTACCTGAATCAGGCGCACAACGGCTATCTCGACATTCTGCTGGCCCTGGGGGTCGGTGGGCTGCTGCTTGCCATTCTCGCCCTCGCGCAGACGATCATCAACCTCTCGCGCATCCGTCTTGTCTCGCCTGTTATTTATTGGACGAGTTGGTGTCTCTTGGTCTTCGTGCTCATTCATAATATGACTGAAAGCTCTCTTCTTCGTGGCTACTCGCCGCCATGGATATTTCTGCTGCTGGCGATTGCCCTGGCGTCACGCGTTGCCAGCAAGCACTGCGCCGAGGACGCGCGCCCGTGATCCATTGCAAGGTGGGCAACCGCCGTTTATCACCCAACCACTGATCGGGTCCGATCGGATCCGACACTGCGTGTGCGCGAAGAGCGGCTTTGGAGGCCCGATGACTGGCATGCGGCTGCGGGTCGCGGCAGCCGCCCTGCGGCCATTCTAGCCCGGACGGCGGCGCAGGGGATGGACGAGGCGGCCGCACAACCTGTCGAGCGACCGGCGGAGCCGGCGCGGCGGCCCTGCGTGCTGCATCTTGCCGTGGACTATCCTTCTCCCAACAAGCCGGACAATACGGTGGCCGTGCGCAATTTCGTGCGGGCCAACCGTGCGGTGGACCATGTCGTCGTGGCCCTGACCCGGACCCCTGACCCGCGCAAGGTCAACCTGCTGCGGCTGGAGGAGCCGGGGGGCGGAAGGCTCTTCGCCATGCGCTACTGGGGCCTGCCGCTCGGCTTGCTGCACGCGCCGTCGCTGGCGCTCGCGGCGAGGCGCGTCCTCGCCCTGCTGCGGCGCGAAGGGATTCGCGTCGATCTGGTGCACGCGCACAAGCTGTTCTTCGAGGGCATCGCCGGCTATTTCGTGGCGCGCGCCCTCGGTGTGCGGCTGGTGTGCTCCGCGCGCGGCGAGGCCGAAACCAAGGCGCTGCGCTTCCTACCGCACTACGCGCCGCTGTTCCGGCGCATGATCGCCTACTGCACGCGGATCTACTACGTCTCGGCTTGGCTCCGGCCCGAGCTGGAGCGGCGCTATCCACTGGCGGCGGGCAAGGGGGAGCTGCTCCCCAACATTTGCCCGGGAGAATGGAGGTCCGCGCCGCAATCGCCCCCAGCCGGTCGCTTCATCTCGATCCTGCATGTGGACATTTGGCGCAAGAAGGGCCTCGGCGTTCTGCTGCCCGCTTTTGCCGAGCATCTGCGTAGCTTTCCCCACGCCACGCTCGACATCGTCGGGCGCGGTAGGCCGGCCGCGTTCGAGCGGATCGCTGCCACGATCGATGCGCTGGGGTTGCGCGGACGGGTGTCGCTGCTCGGCGCGCTCGAGCACGAGGCCCTGGCGGCGGCGCTGCCGGGCTACGGCGTCATGTGCCTGCCCAGCCGCAACGAGACCTTCGGCATGGTCTATGTCGAGGCGCTGCTTTCGGGCGTCCCGGCGGTCTACTCGCGCGGCACGGGGATCGACGGGTTCCTCGACGGCATCGAGGGTGCCATCGGCGTGGACCCGCGGTCGGTGCGCAGCGTGGCGGCCGGCCTCGCCCTTGCGCAGCGCGAGCAGCCGCGGCTGCGGGCATGGCTCGTGGCCAACCGCGCGCTGGTCCAGGCGCGTTTCGACGCGGCGCAGATGGTCGCCGGGTACAACCGGACTCTGGGGCTGGTGCGGTGATCGCCCTGCTCAAGGGGCCGATGGCGCTCTCGCTCGCGGATCAGGTGCTGGTCAGCGCGGCCAACCTGGCGCTCAGCTTCTGGCTGATCCACCAGTGGGCACCCGAGGCGTTCGGCGTCTTCGCGATCGTCACCAGCATCTCGCTGGCCGGGCTGGCGCTGCACCAGGCGCTGGCCGGCTCGCAACTGCCGCTGCTCGAGGCGCGTGCGCAGACGGCCGATGATCGCGCCGAAGCGCTGGCGGCGGTGTTCACCGTAGCCTTCTGCGTCGCGGTGGCCGTCGGCACGGCGACGCTGCTCGGCTTTCTCGCCCTGACTCGGGGCGAGGGCCGCCATGCCGCGTTCGCCGCCGGGCTGTTCGTCGCGCTGCATGTCCTGCGCGAGCACGTTCGGACCTATCATTTCGCCCAGTTCGAGGTGGCGCGGGCCCTGGCGAGCGATCTGATCTTCGTCGTCGTGGTCGCCTGCACGCTGGTGCCCGCCAATCTGCTGCTGGCCGGCATGTCGAACGCCGTCGTCTTCTCGGCGCTCGCACTGGGCTCGGCGGTGGCCGTCCTGGCCACAGGGCTGAGCCGCCGCGCCGATTTCGCCTTACGCTTCGACCGGCCCGTGCGCGAGCGGATCGCCTCGCTCTGGCAGGATCACGCGCGCTGGGCGCTGCTGGGGGCCAGCGCTTCCGAGATGCAGACCCGCGGGCACATTCTCGCCGTGAGCACCTTCTTCAGCGTCGCCGACCTGGGCGTGATCCAGGCGGCGCTGCTGCTGCTGCGCCCGGTGGCGCTGCTGAACACCGCCTGGGGGAAGATCGCGCGGCCGGTCATGGTCCGGTATTTCGCCGAGGGAGATGCCGCGGCGGCGGTGCGCTACGCCGATCTGAGCGCGCTCGGCTTCACGCTCGCCACGCTCTGCTATGTCGCCATTCTCTCGCTCGCCTGGCCATACCTGTCCGCACATGTCGTCCCGCGCGACTATGCGGGTCTTGGCGACGCTGTGCCGCTGTGGGGATTGGTGATCCTGCTCGGCCTGGTCCGCAGCGTCTACAGCCTGCAGGCGCAGAGTGTGCCGCTCTTTCGCGAGTCGTTCTTCGCCAGCGCCGCCGCCATGATCGTCGTCGGGATCGGCCTGATCCTGGCGGTGCTGTGGGGCACGGCCACCTCGACCGTGCTGGCGCTCGCCGCAGGCGAGCTCGGCGCGCTGCTGGTGCTGCTGACCTTCATCCGTCGCGAGGTGCGACGGAGGATCGTGGCGGCCGGCCCGGCGATCGGCCTCGGCGGCGCGCCGGCGACGCCCGTCGCCTCACGAGCGCGGCAATGAGCAGCGTCAACCGTCGGCCGCTCGCGGTACCGGGAATTCTGGACGAGTTCCCCACGCCCGGCGAGCTGCTGCGCGTGGTGCGCCGGCACGTCCTGCTGGTGCTGGCGGTGGTTCTCCCCCTGACGGCGGCGGCCACGGCCTACGGCCTGCTCGCCCCCGTTCGCTACGTGGCGACCGCGTCGCTCGCGCTGGCCCCGCGGGGGACGGCCCTGCCGAGCCTCGGCGAGGTGCCCGGCCAGCTGGTGCGCGACATGCCGGTGCTGGCGACGGAACAGCGCGTGATCACCTCGCCGCCCGTCCTGGGTGCGGTGGTCGACAGCCTCGACCTCACCCGCGATCCGGCCTTCGTCTCGCCGCCCGGCCTGCGCCGGAGCGTCGTCGAGCTGGCGGAGGCGGCAGGGCCGTGGTTCGGGCTTGCGCCCGAGAGCGAGGCGCTGGAGCTCGCCCGGTCCCTGATCTATCCGCCCGCTCCCGGCCTCGACCGCGAGGCGGCGATCCAGCAGCTCGCCGAGGATCTCGACGTCGAGCAGGTGGCCCAGAGCTATGCCGTGGCGATCAGCCTCAGATCGGCGGATCCCGTCCTCGCGAGCAAGATCGTCAACGAGGTGGCCAGGGCGTATGTGCAGCGCCAGCTCGAAAGCAAGATCAGCTCGGCCGGGGACACCGCAAACTACCTCAAGCGTCGCGTCGCCGAGCTGCGCCATCAGGTTGCCGCCGCCGAGGCCGGGCTCGCCAGCTTTCGGATGAGCCACGGGCTGCCCGTCGAGGGCAGCGAGGAGGACCGCGCCAACCGGGCGAACACCCTCACTCTCCAGCTCGTCGACCTGCGGGCCCAGGTGGCCGTCGCCGAGGCCAAGGTGCAGTCGCTGGAGCGGATGATCGGCAGCAACGACATCGCCGCCCTCGAAGGCGCCCTCGATTCGAGCACGGCGCAGGCCCTGCAGCTTCAGGATGTCGAGCTCCAGCGCCGCGCGGCGGACCTGCTGGCGAGCTATGGCGAGCGGCATCCCCTGGTGCAGAGCCTGCGGGCGGATCAAGGTACCCTGCGGCAACGATTGAAGCGCGAGGCCGAGGGCACCGTGGCCGCGGCCCGGCGGGATCTGGAGCTGCTGCGCGTCAAGGCCGACGAGACCGCGCGCGAGATCCAGGAGACGCAGTCGCAGATCGGCGGCGACGAGCATGTGCTGGTCGAGTATCGCGATCTGCAGCGGCAGGCCGACGCCGACCGCACCCTGTACGAGCAGTTGCTTGCCCAGCAGAAGCTGCTCGACGACCGCCTGTCCATGCTGCAGCCGGACGTGCAGGTCATCGCCGAGGCGTCGCCGGAGCTCGAGCCGGCATCGCCCCCGCTGGTGTTCTTTCCGCTCGTCGGCTTCGTCGGGTCGGCGGGGCTGGCATTGCTGCTCGCCCTGATCCGCGACCGTCTCGACCCGCGCGTCCGTTCCGCCCACCAGCTGGAGAAGGTGACCGGCCTGCCGGTGCTGGCGCGCCTGCCGCGCGAGCGGCGCGTGCGCCGTGCCCAGCCTTGGCGCTATGTCAGCGCCAATCCCGGCAGCGCCTATGCCGAGGCGCTGCGGCACATTCACTATGCGCTCGAGGCCGCGCGGCGCCCCGGGCATGGCCTGGTGGTGCTGGTGACCAGCCCCAGCGAAGGCGAGGGCAAGTCCACGACCGTCGCCGGGCTCGGCGGTCTGCTGCACCATGCAGGGCGGCGGACGGTAGTCGTCGACCTGGATCTCAGGCGCCCGCGACTGGGTCGTCTGCACAGGGAGGCCGAGCCTTCGGCCACCATCAACGAGCTGCTGACGGCGACGGAGGCTCAGCGCGAGCACTGGATCGACGAGCTGGCCGCCCGGGACTACGCAGTTCTCTCCGCGACCCCGGCCGGCGGGGCCGTCCTGCCGCTCCTCGAAGGGCGCGCCTTGCCGCAGACGATCGGCGCCCTTAAGAAGCGCTTCGACTATGTGCTGCTCGACACGCCGCCGGTGCTGCCCTCCAGCGACGCGCGTTTCCTGGCACGCCATGCCGACGTGTCGATCCTCGTCTGCCATTGGCTGAGGACCGACTTGGTCGCGGTACGAGAAGCCGCGGATCTGCTGGAGGGCGACGGCCTCGCAGTCTTGCTGGGGGTGGTCGTCAACATGATCCGGGCAGGAGGCTATCCCAAATACGCCTACAGCTACGGCGAGCGGCCGCTCGAGGCGGGCAGCTATCCGCGCTGACTATCTCCAGACCCATTTCCGCATCAGAAGATTAGCTTTCATCCATGACTGAGCGACATGCGACCTTGGTCGAGATCGATGGCGTGGTGCGGCAGCTTGATGTGTCCGGCCCGCCCACTGCCACGGCGGCACGATTCGAGTTCTTCGCCAACATCATCCGGCATCTGATCGACGCTCACGGCGTCTCGGACCGTCGCTGGTTCGTCACATATGACGGCACGGCCGATCTGCCGGCGCTGGACGAGCGCTGCGTCGTCTTCATCTACGGCGACGAGCGTTGCCTGCTGCCGGTCAGGTATCGCAAGGCCGGGCTGATCCTCAAGGCGATGGGCTGCGAGCCCTACACGACCGAGCGTCCCCGCGCCGATCTCGCCTCCGCCCTCGACCGGCTGCGGCTGATGCGCAACCGACTGCAGAACGGTCGCCTCAGGCGGCAGGTGCCGCCAGGCGAGCTGGGCGATCTCACGGCCAAGATCCTACCGTTCCCGCTCGGCTATTCGCGGCAGAAGGCGCTGCCACTGAAGCCCCTGGCGGAGCGGCGCCATCTGATCTGGTTCTCGGGTAGCATGCTCAATGCCGGCGGATCGCCGCTCGCTCTCAAGCGGCGGATGGCCGACGAGCCCAAGCGAGCCGCCCGGCAGCGGATGCTCGCGGCACTGCGCCGCTTGCAGGCGAGACACCCGGACTGGGCGATCGAGACGGACGTCCTGCGCACCTTCGCCGACAGCCTCGTGGCGCCGGCGGGCTATGCCGAGCACATGATGGACACCAAGATCGCGGTCGTGCCGCGTGGCACCGTGGCCGAGACCCAGCGATTCCACGAGGCCATGCGGGCCGGCTGCGTGGTGATCTGCGAGCCCCTGCCCGATTTCTGGTTCTATCGCGGCGCTTCTCGCCTGGAGCTCGCCGACTGGTCCAGGCTGCCCGAGCTCGTCGAGGGCCTGGTCGCGGCTCCCGGCCGGCTGCAGGCGCTGCACGAGGCGTCGTCCCGGTGGTGGCGCGACGTCTGCAGCCCGCCGGCATTGGCGACGACCATCGCGACGATCCTCCGTGGCGAGACGAGTGTCGCCGAGGTGCGCCGCAGCTCGGACGACAGTCTCCCGAGAAGGTCGCAAGTCGACCCCCGCCGGGTTAGACGGACGGCATGACAACGCCAATGGCCCCAATGTCCGTCGGAGCCGCCTTCGACGCCGTCTCGCAGGACTACGATGCCCAGCGCCGCCAGCTGGTGCCCTGCTTCGACGCGCTCTACGGCACGGTGCTGGACCTGATCGCCGAATGGGGGCCACCCGCGCGGGCCCGGGTGCTCGACCTGGGGGCCGGCACCGGCCTGCTGGCGGCGATGGTGCGCTCGGCGCATCCGGCGGCGTTGCTGACGCTGGTCGACGTGGCGCCGGCCATGCTCGACCAGGCCAGGAAGCGGTTCGCCGGCCGGGGCGGGATGACCTATCTGCTCGCCGACTACGCGACCCAGCCGCCCGCTGGGCCGTTCGACCTGATCGTGTCGGCCCTGTCGATCCACCATCTCGAGGATCCGGCGAAACGCCGCCTGTTCGGCGCGCTGCACGACGCCCTGGTGCCTGGCGGGCTGTTCGTCAACGCCGACCAGGTCCTGGCCGCGACGCCGGCGCAGGAGGCCCGCGCGCATGCCCGCTGGCGGGCACAGACCGCCGCGCTCGGCTCCTACGCGCACGAGATCGCGGC
The DNA here is from genome assembly GCA_046349415.1 of Geminicoccaceae bacterium. GTDB lineage: Bacteria > Pseudomonadota > Alphaproteobacteria > Geminicoccales > Geminicoccaceae > Benzoatithermus. The sequence continues at coordinate 2,053 of JAXMCJ010000041.1, read as the reverse complement.
CGCCGAGGCGCGGATGGCCCACGACCGCTGCGCGACCTTGGCGGACCAGCTCGATTGGCTGCGCGAGGCCGGATTCGCCGACGTCGACTGCGCCTTCAAGGCGTGGCGCTTCGCGGTCTATTCGGGCGTGCGGCGGGGCTAGCCGTTGGCGGACTGCGACAGCAGATGGGCGCAGGGCGAGGAGCTGTCGTCGGCGGCGTTGAGCAGGCTGGTGAACGGCTTGAGCACCAGACCCAAAGTGGCGGCGGCGACGCCGCGGGCGGCGAGCGCTACCGGATTGATCTGGATCTCGGGCTCGCCCAGGCGGCCGGCGACGGCGATGCCGGTCAGGTCGGTCAGGAGGGGAGTCTCTTTCGGCCGCGCGGTCAGGGAAAGGTCGATCGCCTCGGTCTTGAGGTCGACGGTGCCGCGCCCGCCGAGATCGGCGATCTCGGTGTCGATCATCAGGGGGTCGGTGGTGACCAGCCCGTCCTTCACGTTGAGGTTGGCGAGCGCACAGTGCATCTCGACGGTCTCGGGCGAGGCGCCGGTGGCGGCACCCAGCAGGCGCAGCAGATCGAGCCCCAGCGCGGCGACGATGGTCCGATCGATCCGGCCGCCTTCCATCTGCAGCCTGATCTGGCCGTCGGCGCGACCGAGGATCTCCTTGATGCTGCGGCCGCTGCCGCCGACGCCGACGCCGCCCTGCGCCTGACCGGACAGGGTGCCGAACTCGGCGACGTCGACGTCGAGACGGTTGAGCAGCCGGGCCACCGAGGCGCGCTGCAGTCCGAGATCGACCTGGGCGACCACCGGATCATGCCGGCCGTCGGCCTCGATGTTGCCGGCCAGATGGCCCTCGCCGATCGCGAGATCCATGTCGGAGACGCGCAGGAGCCCGTCGTCCATGGTGACGTGGCCGGAAAACCCGTCCAGCGGCACCGTGCCCGCGTCGATCTTATCGGCAGCGACGCGCATGTCGAAATCGACGCGGCGCCAGCGGGTGGGGTCGATGCGCTCGTCCGGCAGGACGGTGGCCTTTGCGGCATCCTGCTGTGCCTCCGCCTTCTGGCCGGGTGAGGCGGTCTCGCCCGGCCCGGTTCCCGGGCGCTTGCCGACGAGGCCGCCGAGATCGTCGGCGTCGAGCGTCTTGGAATGCAGGTCGCCCGCGATCTTCGGCCGCTCGCCGGAGGTGTCGATGACCAGGTTGGCGGCGAGATCGCTGTCGCCGACCTTGCCGTCGAAATCCTTGATCTTCAGCTCGTCGCCATGATTGGTGAACACGCCCGCCAGCCGGTAGGGCGGGATCTGCAGCTTGGGCAGGTCGAACAGCGCCAGGATCGGCGAGGGATCCGGCCCCTTGGCCTCGATAGTCGCGGCGAAACGGCGCTCGGTCAGCGGCAGCGAGACGGTGCCGTTCACCTTGAGTTCGTTCTTGCCGAGCTCGGAGACGATGGTGAACGGATAGTCGCCGCGGTTCTCGGCGAGCGTGCCGGAAGAGCCGCCGAAGGCGCTCAGGCTCAGCGTGCGGTCGCCGGCGGCGGCACTGGCGACGAGTTTGAGCGCCTCGCGCCGGTCTGGATCCAGCGAGGCGTCGATCTCCGCGCGGCCGATGCGCCGCTCGACCTGCGGCAGCCGCAGGTCCGAGACCGTGCCCTTCAATTGCAGCGTGCTGCGTGTCAGGACATCGAGCGGCTGGCTGCCGCGCACGGTGCCGGAAAGCTTGCCGTCGAGGCGGCCGGTGACCCCCTCTACGCGCGCGATCGCGGCGAGGTCGACCCCGCTCATGTCCAGATCGACGTCTGCCAGGAAGTTCCGGTCGAACGGGCCGGCGGTCAGGTTGCCTCGGACCTTGCCCTGCGGCAGATCCGCGTCGAGCTCGTCGACCTGCAAATGCCCGTCCGCGACCTGCGCCTTGGCCGAGATGGTGCCCAGACGGGCCTGGGGGATCACGAGATCCTCGACCGACCCGGTGAGCTGGAGCCGGCTGGTGGCGAGGCTGACCTCGGGCGGCGCCAGCAGGATCGAGCCCGCCAGATCGGCATCCACCCTGCCGCCGTAGCCATCACCGGCG
>JAXMCJ010000040.1:0-54980 GCA_046349415.1 Geminicoccaceae bacterium | reverse complement strand
CAGCGGTGACGAGAATCAGGGCGGTTCGTGCTAGCGGCATGGTCAGGGGTCGTCCACTCAGGCGAGCGCATCCGGTGCCGGCTTGCCGGCGAAGAATGCGTCCAGATTGTCGAGCGCCCGGAAGCCCATCGCTTCGCGCGTCTCGACCGTGGCACTGCCGAGATGGGGCAGCAGGAAGCAGTTTGGAAGGTCCAGATAGCCTTTGTGATAGGCGGGCTCGCCCGCATACACGTCGAGCCCGGCAGCGAACAGCCTGCCGGTACGCAGCGCCTCGATCAGCGCCTCGTCGTCCACCAGCGTCCCCCTGGCGGTATTGACGAGCACGCTCCCGGGCGGCAGCAGCGCTAGGGTCCGCGCGTCGATCATCCGATGGGTCGCGGCGCCGCCAGGACAATGCAGCGAGAGAAACTGGCAGTGCGGCAGCATGGCTTCGAGCGACGCGTGATAGATCGCACCTTGTGCCTCGTCGTCCGGCAGAGCCTGCCGGTTGTGGTAGTGGATCGTTAGACCGAAACCACGAGCGCGGCGCGCCATGGCTTGGCCGATGCGGCCCATGCCGACGATGCCGAGCACCTTGCCGCGAAGATCGAGACCCAGCAGCTCGGTCATGTTGACCCGCTGCCAGCGGCCCTCGCGCAGGAACGTGCCGCCTTCCCAGGCGCGGCGCGCCGCCCCCAGCAGGCACAGCATGGCGATGTCGGCCGTGGCCTCCGTCAGGACGTCCGGCGTGTTGGTGGCGACGATGCCGCGCGCCCGGCAGGCGGCAAGGTCGATGTGCTCATGACCGACCGAGAACGAGGCGATGATGCGTAAACTGTCGGGCAGGCGCCGGATCACGCTCTCGGGCCACCGCTCGGTGCTGCAGGTGAGCACGGCATCGACGTCCTGCGCCAGCCGCACAAGGTCCTCCGCATCGTAGAGGACGTCCTCGCCGTTGAGTCGCGCGCGATAGTCGCGGCTCGCCCGCGCCTCGACGAACGGCGGCAGCCGACGCGTGAGCAGGAGCCTCGGCTGTGGCATGATTTCCGTTCCCTGTTCTTCCGGCGCCTTCGCCCATCCTTTAGCCTGTGCCCGTCCCGGCCGTCACCCCGTGGGAGTGATCCGTTCGTGCAGCCCATCCTCCGGCGGTGCGCCCTGGCCCTTTCGTTTGCGGCCGGCGTGGCCGCCCCTCTGGCGAGCGCCACCGCGGCCGGCAACGGCCTGCTGTCGCATCGTGCGGTCTACCGGCTGAGTCTCGCCGACACCGATCGGGAGTCCGCGCTGACGCGGGTCCAAGGCGGACTCGTCCTGGAATGGCGGGCCGCCTGCGACGGCTGGCTCAGCCAGCAGCGGCTGGGATTCGTCGCGGAGGCCGGCGAAGGCCCCGGCTTCTCCTACGACGTCCGGTTCTCGAGTTGGGAATCGCTCGACCGCACGCAGCTGCGGTTCACGATGCGGTCTTTCGACGGCTCGACCCTGCAGGAGGAGTTCCGCGGCTCGGCAAAGCTCGATGCCCCGGGCGCTTCGGGCACCGTGAGCTACACTCTCCCCGAGCCGGAGCAGGAGCCGCTCCCGGCCGGCACGATCTTCCCGACCGAGCATGTCGTCGACCTGATCGCCGCGGCACGGGCTGGCCAGCAGGTATTGAGCCGGCAGGTCTTCGACGGCTCGGGCGAGGACGCGCTGACCCGTGCGACCGCCGTCATCGGCCAGGCGAAGACGGGCTCGGTGCCGGGTGGCGACAGCGAGACGGTCTGGCCGATCAGCGTCGCCTACTTTCCACTGGAGGGCGACGACGCGCTGCCGCAGTTCGAGATCTCGTTCGACCTGTCCGCACGCGGCGTGATGAGCAATGTTCGCCTTGACTATGGCGAGTTCACGTTGGATGCGGCGCTTGAACGGCTCGAGCCGCTGCCGGTGCCAGATTGTCCTTGAGCGGCGGCAGGGTCAGAGAGCGCTACTCCAACGTCGGTGCCGCATCGCTTTTCGCCGCTAAGCCGTCGGCACTCGCGCGGATGCTGAAGGCTACGCTTCTCGATTCGTCGTGGTGGCGCAGGCCGACTTTGACGTCCCCGATCACGCATCCCGCACGTCCGCGGAGCCAGTCGGCAAGGCGGCTCAGGCGCCGCTCGGCGAGCCACTCGTTGTAGCGCAACGCAGGCTCGCCCTCTAGATCACGGACCCGATCGCCGACCGTCGCAATGAGCTCCACGTCGCAGCGATGATCACCAGAGACGATAGTCGTGAGCCACCCCTCGAGCCCTGGTACCTCAGCTCGCGGCAGGTAGCTGCTGTCGGGTTCGAAGATCACCACCCTGCTCTGCACCGCCGCGTGGTCGATGTTGACCGCAGCCGCCCGCACACTGGCAGGCCCAGCCTGCGGCTCGGGGGTTTGAACGCCGGAACTGGCCACCTCGGATGTGGCCGATGCCGGCTTCCGGGGCACCTGCTGGGCGCCCGCTTCCTCAGATCCGGCTGGCTGTGCGGCTGCCGCATCGATGGGTGACGTCGACACCCTGTTCGACGGCGCCGGGAGGTGAATCCCCGGGGCAGGCTCCAGATTCGCCTGACCGGCACTTGCACTGCCTTCCGCAGTAATCTTCAGGTCGACCTGCTCGGCGGACGAAGCTGCGGCCGTTGCCGGAGGAGGCAGGTGAATGCCCGGGGCCGGCTCGACCCCGTCCGACCGGGCGTCCCCGTTCCCCGGCGGAGCCGACGACACCGCAGCCGTGACGGGTGCGGGCCGCGCACCCGGGAGCGGCGTCCCGCTGCAATCTCCGCCTGCGCTGCGCTCGAACAGCCAAAGCGTGGCGCGCGGCTCGGGGGTGGCGAAGCGCAGGTCCCAGGTCGAGCCGATCAGGCTGGCTGGGAGGCCGGCCCGGACCATCGCAGCGGCGATGGCATCGGCGCGGGCGCGGGCGAGCCGATGGGCCGCCCGGGTGTCGCCGTCCGCCAGCGCGCCGGGACGAACATGGCCGACCACCTGAGCGAACAGGAGGCAGTCGGTGGCGGCGGTGCCGAGAAGCGCGTCGAGAGCGGAGGATATTCCAGGGTCGAGGGCGCTGCTGCCGAGGGGGAAAGGCACGGCATGGACCGAAGCCTCGGCGAGCGTGCCGCCCTGCACGGCGATCGGCAGCGGATTCGCCGCGAGGGACACGATGCCGCTCAGTGTGGCGGCATCGGCACTGCCCACCTGCGACGCGGCGGCGGCCAACAGCGCCGCAGCCTGCCAGAAGCGCGCGGGCATCGCCATCAGCCGCCCTCCATCACCGGTTGCTGGACACCAGCCCTAGCGTATGGAGGTTAACGGGCGACTAAGACTCGCCGTCAGAAACGACAAGCCCGCGCAATGCGCGGGCCGGCATGCCTTCGGCGGGCGCAGCCGCTATTTGATCTTGGCTTCCTTGAACTCGACGTGCTTGCGCACCTTCGGGTCGTATTTGCGCAGCGCGAGCTTCTCGGTGGTCTTCCGGGGGTTCTTCTTGGTGGTGTAGAAGAACCCGGTGCCCGCGGTGCTCACGAGCTTGATCAGAACAGTGGCGGGCTTCGCCATGGACGACGGTCCTCGAAAACGGTCTGGGATCGGCCGCGCAAGATAGGCGCGCGCGACGCCGAGTCAAGATCGACGCCATCCCAGCAGCAGACCTACCGCCAATGCGAGCAGCGGCAGAAGGAGCGTGAACGGGAAGATCCCGACCTGCGTCGCCTGCATCACCGCCCCGGCATAGGGCGGGCCGACGATCGTGCCCAGCTGGAAGGTCATGACGAAAGCCGTGTTCGCGGCGGTGAGCTCCGCGCCGCGGAACCGCTCGCCCACCAGCGCCAGCGACATGGTGTAGAGGCCGCCCATGAGTCCGCCCAGGGCCACGAGCAATGGCCACAGGAGCGCGGGCATGGCGACGACGAAATGCACCAAAGATTGACCGAGGAATGCCAGCAAGGTGCAGCCCAGCATGACTGCCAGCCGCGAGGTCCGGTCGGCGAGCCAGCCCAGCGGATATTGGAACAGAATGTTGCCCGACAGCCAGATGCTGAGCGCCCCGGCCGCCAGAGCTTCGGTCATGCCTCGCGACAGCGCGTAGACCGGCAGCAGGGCGAACTGGGTGGCCTCGAGGAGCGCATAGACGAAGACGCCACCCAACGCCAGCGGCGCCGCCCGCCAGACCCCGAGCAACCCTCGCCGCTCGCCACCGTCGTGATCCAGCCGCTCCTGCACGGGCCGCAGGAGAGTCGAGGGCCACAATCCGGCGAGGAACATCGCGCTCGCCAACACGAACGGCGCCCAGCCCTCGCTGCCCGCCAGCCCGAGAACGATCGGCCCCGTGACGAAGCCGAGGCTGAACAGGGTCGCGTAGACTCCCAGCACCCGGCCACGGCTCGCCTCGGGCGCCAGGGCGTTCACCGATGCCTCGCTCAGCACGAACATCAGCGAGCCCGCCATGCCGAGCAGCAGCCGAAGGGGAAACCACAGCAAGGGATCGACGCGAAGCGGGAACAGTAGCATGCACACGGCAGCCACCAGCAGCCCCAGTCGGAAGCAGCCGACGACGCCGATCCGGCTCACGAACCAGCCGACGAACGGCGCGACAAGGAAGATGCCACAGCCATTGGCGGCCGTGTTCAGGCCGATCGCGAAGGCGGAGACGCCCGCCCGCTCCAGGGCGAGCGACAGGAGGGGGATCGCCAGGGAGAAGGTCATGCCGACCATGGTCGCCGTCAGCATCACCGGCGCGAGCGCGCGCCATTCCGGCGACAGACGCGCGAGCATGGCTCAGCGGCGGCCCCGCCGTGGCCGCGTGTCCCGCACCGGGCGCCGCACCTGGCGCGGCCCGCCCTTCTTCCACGCCGCCCGAGCCAGGACGGCACCCCGCCCGGGCTCGTGCGCATCGAGGCGGAACAGGAGGGTGCCCTGGACCGGGTCGGCCTCGACCAGCTCGACGCGCACCCGGTCGCCCAAAGCGAAGGTCTCGCCGGTGCGCTGCCCGACCAGCGCCTGATGGCGCTCGTCGAGCTGGAAGCCGTCATCGCCCAAGGTCGATACCGGGATCAGCCCGTCCGCGCCGGTTTCGTCGAGAGTGACGAACAGGCCGAAATAGACCACGGTCGTCACCCGGGCGGAGAACAGCGAGCCGGTACGGTCGGCCAGGAACAGGGCCACCAGCCGCTCGAACGCGCGCCGCTCAGCCTCCATCGCCTTGCGCTCGGTGCGCGACAGGTGATCGCCCAGGCTCGCGAGCTGCGCCTCGCCCACGCCCTCTGAGAGGCCATCGGGGCCGAGCCCGAGCTTGCGGATCAGGCCACGGTGCACGATCAGGTCGCTGTAGCGCCGGATCGGCGAGGTGAAGTGGGCGTAGCGCTTCAGGTTAAGCCCGAAATGCCCGATGTTCTTCGGGCTGTAGACCGCCTGCGCCTGGCTCCTGAGCACGAAGCTCGAGGCCATCTCGCGCATGTCGTGCTCGGCCAGCCCCTGCAGCAGCCGGGTGAAGTCGCCGGGCTGCTTGGCGGTCCGGCTCCAGGGCACGCCCAGATGCTCCAGGAACTGCGCCAGCGCCTCGAGCCGGGTCGGGTCGGGCTTGTCGTGGACCCGGTAGAGGCAGGGCTCGCGCGCCTCGGCGAGCTCGCTCGCGGCCGCGACGTTGGCGGCGATCATGAACTCCTCGATCAGCATGTGGCTGGCGAGACGCTCGCGCCGCTCGATGCCGGTCGGCCGCCCGTCCGGCCCGAACGCGATCTTGCGCTCGGGCAGCTCGAGCTCGATCGTGCCGCGCCGCTGCCGTGCCTCAAGCAGCCGCTCGTAGGCGGCGAACAGCGGCCGGATCACCGGCTCCAGCAGCGGCCGGGTGCGCTCGTCGGGCTGGCCGTCCCTGGCCGCCTGCACCGCCTCGTAGGTCAGCCGCGCCCGGCTGCGCATCAGGCCGCGGCAGAAGCGCCAGGAGCGGATCGCGCCGCGCCGGTCGATGGTAATCCAGACCGCGAAGCAGGCCCGGTCCTCGTCCGGCCGCAGCGAGCACAGATCGTTCGACAGCGCCTCCGGCAGCATCGGGATGACGCGGTCAGGCAGATAGACCGAGTTGCCGCGATGGCGTGCCTCGCGGTCGAGTGCGTCGTTGGCGCGGACATAGTGCGCGACGTCGGCGATGGCGACGAGCAGGCGATGGCCGCCCGGATTGTCCGCTGCCGGGTCGGCCTCGGCCCAGACCGCGTCGTCGAAGTCGCGGGCGTCCGCGCCGTCGATGGTCACCAGCGGGATCGTGCGCAGATCCTCGCGCCTGCCCAGCGCCACCGGCCGCGCCCGGTCGGCGAGGGCCACCGCCTCGGGCGGGAAGGTCAACGGCAGACCGAGCGAGACCGCGGTCATCAGCGTCAGTGCGGCCGGGTCGTCGGGCCGGCCCACCCGCTCCTTGACCACGGCCCGGGCGAGGCCGAGGCGGCGATCGGACTGCACGCTCGCCACCACCAGGTCGCCCGGCCCCGCGCCGACGAGATCGCGCTGCTGCACCACGAACTCCGCGCGGGCCTTCCGGTCGGCGGAGCGGATGCGCATGCCGTCGCGGGCGGCCTCGACGATCCCGGTCACCTCACTCGGCCGCCGCGGCAGGACCTTGATCGGTCGCGCCTCGTAGCGGCCCTCGCCGACGGGGTAGATGCGGGCCAGCACGCGATCGCCGACGCCGGGCGCGGCGCGCTCCAGATGCTCGACCGGCAGAATGACCCTGAGGTCGGGGTGCTCGGGGTGGCCGAGGATCAGGTCGCCGTCCGCGTCGATCCCGGTGACGTCAAGCACCGTCGTGCCGGCGATCTCGTCGCGGACGCCCACGCGGGCCGCGCGGGGCCGCCGCCCGACGATGCCCTCCTCGGCCAGCTCGCGCAGGATCGCCTTGATCGCGGCCCGGTCGCCGCGGCCGCGGGTCAGCGCCTGGAGGATTTCGTTGCGGCCGGCGCCGGCGCCCTCGCCCTCCAGGTACCGCAGGACGTCGGCGCGGGTGGGTGGCGCATGGGCGGGCTGGCGTGGGCGGGCCACGCTCAGCCGCGCTTCGCGGCCTTGGGCGACGCCGCCTTCTTGGCCGGCGCCTTCTTCGCCGCGCCCGCCGGCTTCTTGCCGCTGGCGGGCTTGCCGCGCACCGGCCGCCCGGGGCGGCCTCCGCTCTCGGCCAGCTTCGCCTCGCGCTCGGCAAGGAGCTGTACCGCCTGCTCCAGGGTCAGGTCCTCGGGCTTCGACGCCTTGGGCAGGCTGGCATTGACCTTGCCGTGCTTGACGTACGGCCCAAACCGGCCGGCCAGCAGCTGGACCGGCTCGCCGTCGCGGGGATGGCGGCCCACCTCCTTGAGCGGCGCCGTCGGGGTTGCCGCGCGCCTGCCCTTGGCCGGCTCGTTGAGCAGGGTGATCGCCCGGTTCATGCCGATCGACAGCACGTCGTCACCCGGCTCCAGGCGCACGAACTTCCTGTCTAGCTGCACGAACGGCCCGTAGCGGTTGATGCCGGCCATCACCGGCTGGCCGCTCTCGGGATCCTTGCCGACCTCGCGCGGCAGCTCCAGCAGCTTGAGCGCCAGCGCCAGCTCCACCGCTTCGGGGCCAACACCGGGCGGCAGCGAGCTGCGCTTGGCCTCGCTTCCGGTGCCCCGCTGAACATAGGGCCCGAAGCGGCCGATCTTGAGCCAGACCTCCTCGGCATTGGCGGGGTCGACCCCGAGCAGCCGGTCCGAACGCGCGCCATCGCCCTCGGCCGCCTCGCCGCCGCCGACGGTGAAGGCACGGGTGTAGTTGCAGTCCGGGTAGCGCGAGCAGCCGATGAACGGGCCGAAGCTGCTCAGCTTCAGGCCGAGCCGGCCCTCGTGGCAGCGCGGGCACAAACGCGGGTCGGTCTCACCGTCGCCGGGGAACAGCAGCGGCCCGAGCGCGTGGTCGAGCGCGTCGATGATCTCGCGCTGGCGCTGCTCGCCCACCTCGGCGAGCCGTGCCGCGAACGGCTGCCAGAAGTCCCGCAACACGTCCTTCCAGAACCGGCTGCCGCCGGCGACGTCGTCGAGCTGGTTCTCGAGCTGGGCGGTGAAGTCGTACTCGACCCAGTGGCCGAACTTCTCGACCAGGAAGGCGTTGACCAGCCAGCCCTTGTCCTCGGGCACGAACCGCTTCTGCTCCAGGCGGACATAGGAGCGGTTCTGCAGGACCGAGATGATGCTGGCGTAGGTGCTGGGGCGGCCGATGCCCAGCTCCTCCATTTTCTTGACCAGGCTGGCCTCGGAATAGCGCGGCGGCGGCTCGGTGAAGTGCTGCAGCGGCGTCACCGAGCGCTGCGTGAGCGGATCGCCGACCGCGAGCGGCGGCAGCATGGCGCCGTCTTCGTCATCGTCGGCCGCCGGATCGTCGCGCCCTTCCTGATACAGTTTGAGGAAGCCGTCGAAGGCCACGGTCTGGCCGGTGGCGCGCAATCCTACCGCGCCGTCCGCCGAGCCGATCTCGGCGGTCACCCGGTCCAGCAGCGCCGCCGCCATCTGGCTCGCCACGGTCCGCTTCCAGATCAGGTCGTAGAGCCGGCGCTGATCGTCGTCGAGATGGCCGCGCAGCTCCGCGGGGACGCGGAACAGGTCGGTCGGGCGGATCGCCTCGTGCGCCTCCTGGGCGTTCTTGGTCTTGGTCCGGTACTGGCGCGGGCTTTCCGGCAGGTAGCCCTCGCCGAACCGCTGGCCGATCAGGCGCCGGCAGGCACCGAGCGCCTCGCCCGAGAGCTGCACGCTGTCGGTGCGCATGTAGGTGATCAGCCCGACGGTCTCGCCGCCGATGTCCACGCCCTCGAACAGGCGCTGGGCGGTCTTCATCGTCCGGTCGGCGGAAAAGCCGAGCTTGCGCGACGCCTCCTGCTGCAGGGTCGAGGTGCTGAACGGCGGCGCCGGGTTGCGGCTGACCTGCTTCTTCTCCACCGCGTCGACGGCGAGCGCGCGCGCCTCGATCTCGCGCACGGCACGGCGTGCCGCCGCCTCGTCGCGCAGGGCGAACTTGTCGAGCCGGCGGCCGTCGAGCTGGGTCAGCCGCGCCTTGAAGGTCCTGCCCTCGGGCGTCTCCAGCAACGCCTCGACCGTCCAGTATTCCTGCGCCCGGAAGGCGTGGATCTCCGCCTCGCGCTCGCAGATCAGCCGCAGCGCCACCGACTGCACCCGCCCGGCCGAGGAGCCCGACTTGGGCAGCTTGCGCCAGAGCACCGGCGAGAGGCGGAAGCCGACGAGATAGTCCAGCGCGCGGCGCGCCTGGTAGGCGTCGATCAGATGCTCGTCGAGGCTGCGGCCGTGCCGCATCGCCTCGAGCACGGCGGGCTTGGTCACCTCGTGGAACACGACCCGCTCGACGTCGACGCCCTTGAGCGCCCGGCGCTCCTTGAGCAGCTCGAGAAGATGCCAGGAGATCGCCTCGCCTTCGCGATCGGGGTCCGTGGCAAGGATCAGCCGCTTGGCCCCGTCGCGGATCGCGCGGGCGATCTCGTCGATGCGCTTCTTCCTGTCGTCGAGCGCCTCGTAGAGGATCTTGAAGTCCTCGTCGGGCAGAACCGAGCCGTCCTTCTCCGGCAGATCGCGGACGTGACCATAGCTCGGCAGGACGCGGTAGCGATCGCCCAGATACTTGTTGATGGTCTTGGCCTTGGTCGGCGATTCGACCACGACGACGTCCATGCCCACAAAGCTCCGTCGTCCGGGTCAGCTCGTCACGCCGGCTGACCTTGAATTTCGCTCGGCCGGTGGATCCGGCTCAGCCGGCGCGCCGACAGACGCGATTGCCGGGCTGGCGGTCGATGCGGCCGGCCAGCTCCAGCTCGAGCAGGGCGGCCTGCATCTCAGGCGCGGCTGCATCGCACTCACGGATCAGTTCGTCAACCGCGAGCGGCTCTGGCCCCAGCGCCGCCAGAACACGGCCGCTCAGATCCGCGGCCTCCGTCCCGGCTCTGCGCGCCGGGGGAGCTGGGAGCGCCGCAGGCACGCGCTCCGAACGGACCGGTGGCGGCCGACGCCGCTGCTGCGGCCCGAGCACGGCCAGGACGTCCTCGGCGCTCTCGACCAAGTGGGCGCCCTCGCGCAGCAGCTGGTTGGTGCCACGATGCCGCGGATCCTGGGGACTTCCCGGCACGGCCATCACGTCGCGACCGTATTCCAGCGCGAGGCGGGCAGTGATCAGCGAGCCCGAGGCGGGTGCCGCCTCCACCACGAGCACGCCGAGCGCCAGGCCGGCGATGATCCGATTCCGGCGCGGAAAATCCTTGGCCCGCGCGGCGGCGCCGATAGGCCGCTCGCTCACCACCGCACCGAGGGCGACGATCCGATTCATGAGATCCGCGTTTTCCGGCGGATAGACGACATCCACTCCGGTCGCGATCACCGCGACCGTGCCGCCGCCGGCCGCGAGGGCTCCCTCGTGCGCCGCGGTGTCGATCCCACGCGCGAGGCCCGAAACGACGATCAAGCCGGCCGCGGCGAGCTCGCCGCTCAGCCGCCGGGCGAACCTGCAGCCGTTGGCGCTGGCGTTGCGCGCCCCGACCACGGCGACGGCCGGCCCCTGCAAGAGCTCGGGCATGCCGCGCACGGTGAGCACCGGCGGCGCATCAAGCAGCGGCCGCAGCGCGTCGGGGTAGATCGGCCTGCCGCGCACGAGCAGATGACCGTCAAGATTGTCGATCGCGGCAAGCTCCTCCCGGATTGCCCCGCGCTCGGGAACCCGCCGCTGCGAACCGTCCGAATCGCGGTGCCGGCGGACGGCATCGAGCGCCGCGGCAGGTGTGCCGTGCGTGGCGAGCAATCGATTGCAGGTGATCGCACCCACACCCTCGCAGCGCGCGAGCTGGAGCCAAGTCACTGACTCATCGCGTGCCACAGGGTCCATGGCCGGGGTGCCTCATCAAGAGAACGAACTTCAGGTTGATTATCTAGAGCCGTCGATCGCGCAATATCAACGACATTTGGTGAATGGGGCGCGACCGCAGCGACAATCGGGAATTTCCTCGGCCATAGTCAGGCAGCGACCTTGCCGCTAGAGTGATGCCGTCATTCCTGGCGATGGAGGGACCGGTGGCCGCTGGCAAGTCGAAGTCCACGGGCATGTTCGACCCCGAGGCGCTGATCGAAGCCCAGAAGCGCAACTTCCAGGCGCTCGCCGATGCCGGCAACATCGTGGCCGACGGCATGCGGAGCTATGCCGAGCGGCATGTGGCGATCGCTCGCGACTCGGTTGCGCAGCTCTGGAGCGAGCTTCAAGGGATCGGCAAGCGCAAGCCGGCGGCCCCGACCGACCAGCTCGCCCAGATGCGCTCCACCTTCGAGAAGGTGGTCGCGCAGATCCAGGAGCTCGGCCAGCATGTGCTCGACGTGCAGAGCCAGGCTCTCGCCGTTCTGAACGAATGCGCCACCAAGAACCTCGAGGCGCTGGGCCATGCGGCGCCGGAGCTCGCGGAGTTCCAGCAGAAGGCCAAGCAGGCATTCGAGCAAGCGACCCACCAGACCAGCGTCGTGATCGACGAGATGAAGCGGCGGGTCGCCTCGATCGAGGAGGCGGCGAAGGGCGAGGTCGCAGCACCCGCGCCCGCGCCCAAGCCGGCGCCCGTCAAGGCCGAGCCGGCTCCGCCGCCTCCCGCACCGAAGCCTGCGGCGGCGAAGCCTAGTCCGGCCAAGGCCGCGCCGAAGCGCGCGCCACGGGCAGCCGGCGCGAAGCCGAAGGCGACCTGACGCCGCTCAGATCCTCGTCGCGGCAAGCCAGACCAGCATCACCAGGCCGGCGACGATGCGATACCAGCCGAACGGCACGAAGGTGTGTCGGGCGAGAAAGGCGACGAACGCCCGCACGACGATGATCGCGGTCACGAACGCGGCCGCGCTCGCCACCGCGAGGTCGAGCGCGAGCGAGGCGTCGAGCCGCTCCCAGCCCTTGTAGAGATCGAGCGTGCTGGCGCCGAGCATCGTCGGGATCGCCAGGAAGAACGAGAACTCGGCGGCCGCCTTGCGGGTCAGCCCGAGCAGCAGGCCACCCATGATCGTGGCCCCGGCTCTGGACACGCCCGGGATCATCGAGACCGTCTGGCACAGGCCGATGCCCAGTGCGGTCGCCGACGGGACCTCGGCCGTGTCGCGAAAGCGCGGCCGATGGGCGATGCGCTCGATCACCAGGATGAGGACACCGCCAATCAGCAGGGCGATCGCCACCACCCAGCTCGAAAACAGATAGCGCTTCATGAACTCGTCGAGCAGGAGCCCCAGGACCACCGACGGGATGAAGGCCACGGCGATGGCCAGCACGAAACGGCGAGCCTCGGCACTCGTCGGCAGGCCAATCAAGACCCGCCACAGCCGGCCGAAGTAGAGCAGGCAGATCGCCAGGATGGCGGCGAGCTGGATGACGAACACCAGCACGTCGAAACGCTCGACCGGATAGCCCAAGAGATCGCGCGCGACGATGAGATGGCCGGTCGAGGAGACCGGAATGAACTCGGTGATGCCCTCGACGACGCCCAGAACGAGCGCGTCCAGCAAATAGCCATCGGTCAAGCTCGCGATCTCCGGTTGCGGGGGGGTGGCGACGGATGGGCGCGCGGCAGCCCTGCTGTCAATCGTCAGACAGGCGGCGCGGGGCCGCAGGGCCGATCCAGTCCCGACGGCAGCGGCTGGCCGTCGATCCAGGCCAGGATGTCCGCGAAGGCGCGCTCGCGTTGATGATCGCGCAGCAGGAGGTGCCACCCCTGGAGGTAGGTGACCACCGAGCAGGTCGCCGGGTCGAGCGTGGCGACGAACCTGCGCGAGCCGGTCGGCGGAACGATCTGGTCGCGTGCCCCGAGGAGGATCAGCATCGGCGCCCGCACCCGCGGTGCGAGTTCCTGGCCCTCAGCCATCAGGTCGACGAGGCCGGCCACGGCATCGATGCGCGTGTAGTGCAGGTAGAGCGGATCACGCCCCAGCGCCCGCAGCATGTCCACATTGTCGGAAGCCTGACGCCTGGCGTGCCGCGCGTCGACCCGCAGCATGGGCAGGATGCGCGCCAACACCCGCAAGGTGGTGCGATACGACGCCGGCAGATCGTCACCATTCCAGACAGCCGGAGCGGCCAGGATCAGCCCTGCAACGTTGGGAGGACGTGGCCCGCCCATCGCCGTGAGCGCCACGGCGCCCCCCATGCTCTCGCCGAGCACGAACACCGGCAATCCCGGATGGCGCGCCTGCGTGGCGGCCACCGCCTGGTCCAGCCCATCGACCAGCGCGCCAGTACCGGGCCAGCTGCCGCGGGCCGCGGTGGCGCCGAATCCCGCCTGGTCGTAGGCCTCGACCACGACACCGCGGGCCGCGGCATAGGCGCCAAATTCGGCAAACGCGGCGCGGTAGTCGTTGAAGCCGTGCAGGGCCACGATTGCCGCGCGTGGCCGGTCGGGCGGCAGCCAGCTGCTGGACGTGCCCGCGAGCGGCGGATCAGGTGGTGCCACGCAGGCGGCAACGAGCAGAGCGAAGGCGATCAGCGCGGGACGCACTCATCGGGCCTTATGGTTCGGCTCCGCCGTGAGCCCGATCATGCGCCAGACATCGTCGGGCGTGCGGCGACAATCGCGCAGGTGGCGCAGGGTGATGGCGCGATTTCGTTTGGCAAGCCGCTGCCCGCTGCTGTCCGCGATCAGGTTGTGATGATAGTAGCGCGGCGTCCGCAGCATGAGCAGTGCCTGCAACAGGCGATGGATGTGCGTGGCGTGGAACAGGTCCTCGCCGCGCGTGACCAGCGTGACGCCCTGCAGATGGTCGTCGACGGTCACGGCCAGATGGTAGCTGGTCGGCACGTCCTTGCGCGCGAGCACGACGTCGCCGAGACTGGCCGGGTCCGCCAATACCGTACCCGCGCGGACGTCCTCCCAGGTGAGCGGGCCGGTCCTGGCCAGAGCGCCGGCGATGTCCAGCCGCAGGGCATAGGGCTCGCCGTTGGCGATCCGACGCTCGCCTTCCGCCCGGTCGATCTCGCGGCAGATGCCCGGATAGAGCGCCTCGCCCGATGGGCCATGCGGCGCCCGACCGGCCTGCTCCACCTCCACCCGGATCTGCTTGCGCGAGCAGAAGCAGGGGTAGACCGCGCCCAGCCGGCGCAGCTCGTCCAGCGCGGCCTGATAGGTCTCGATATGCTCGGACTGGCGGCGGACATGCCCGTCCCACTGGATCCCGAGCCAGCTCAGATCCTCGTAGATGCCCTGCTCGAACTCGGGCCGGCAGCGCTGCCGGTCGATGTCCTCGATCCGCAGCAGGAACCGGCCGCCCGAGAACCGTGCCGCCTCGAAGCCGAAAAGCGCCGAATAGGCATGGCCGAGATGCAGATAGCCCGTCGGGCTGGGGGCGAACCGCGTCACCTGCGGGCCGTCGCCCTCGGCGGGCAAAGGGAGGAAATCGCCGCCCTTGATCATGCTGGCCCCGGGATCCTCGCCATCCGGCCGGCGCCGATCGGGTTGAGCGCAGCCTCGCGGCGGATCATGATCGGCAGCGCGAGGCCATGCAATGCCTCGATGAGCACAGACGGAGCGGGACATGGCGGTGTTGCGCGGGCCAAGCTTCGGCCCATCCGCCGGCGGGCCGCCGCGGCAGCTCGTGGTCCTGCTGCATGGCGTCGGCGCGGACGGCCATGATCTGCTCGAGCTCGCGCCGCTCTTCGCCCGCGACCTGCCGCACGCCCGGTTCGTGGCACCGGACGGGCCGCAGCCCTGCGACATGGCACCCTACGGCCGGCAGTGGTTCAGCCTGCAGGAGCGGCGACCGGCGGCGATGCTCGCCGGGCTGACCCGGACGGTCCCGCTGGTGGACGCCTTTCTCGACGAGGAGCTGCGCCAGGCGGGGCTGGGCGACGGGGCGCTTGCCCTGGTCGGCTTCTCGCAGGGCACGATGACGGCACTGCATGTCGGCCCACGGCGGCCGCGCGCGCCGGCGGCGATCCTCGGCTTCTCGGGCGCCCTGCTCGGCGCGGACGTGCTGGC
The DNA here is from genome assembly GCA_046349415.1 of Geminicoccaceae bacterium. Classification (GTDB taxonomy): domain Bacteria; phylum Pseudomonadota; class Alphaproteobacteria; order Geminicoccales; family Geminicoccaceae; genus Benzoatithermus. Next base: position 40,032 of record JAXMCJ010000040.1, on the reverse strand, counting down.
CGCGGAAGCGCGCCAGCGCCCGCCCGTGATGCTGGTGCACGGCGACGCCGACGACGTCGTGCCGGTCGAGGCGGTGTTCGACGCCGTGGCCGGGCTTCAGGCGGCCGATATCCCGGTGCAGTGGATCGTGCGGCCCGGGCTGCCGCACAGCATCGACCCGGAAGGCGTTGCGGCGGGCGGCCGCTTCCTGCGCGACATGCTGCCTCGCTAGCCAAACACGGAAGCGGCATCGGCGCCCGGCGGGCCGATCTTGGATGCGCGCCTTGTCACCACCACCTCAACACGGTCGGCAGGATCGCGGGGCACTCGATGAACGTTGCACGCACTGGTCTGCTGTTGGCGGCTTTGACCGCCCTGTTTCTCACAGTGGGCTTTCTTCTGGGCGGGCGGGGCGGTGCGATGATCGCGCTGGTGATCGCGCTCGGCACCAACCTGTTCGCCTGGTGGGGTTCGGACCAGATGGTGCTGCGCATGCACAATGCGCGGCCGGTCACACGCGCCTCGGCGCCGGACCTCTACGGCCTTGTCGCCGAGCTCGCGCAGCGCGCCCAGCTGCCGATGCCCGCGGTCTATCTGATCGAGACCGACCAGCCCAACGCCTTCGCCACCGGCCGCGATCCGCACCATGCGGCGGTCGCCGTCACCCGCGGCCTGCTGCAGAGCCTTGGCCGCGACGAGCTGGCGGGTGTGATCGCCCACGAGCTGGCGCACATCAGGAACCGCGACACGCTGACCATGGCGATCGCCGCCACCATCGCCGGGGCGATCGGCTTTCTCGGCCAGTTCGCCTTCTTCTTCGGCGGCTCGCGCGACGGCGAGCGGACCAACCCGCTGGTGGCGATCCTGCTGATGATCTTCGCGCCCTTGGCCGCCATGATCGTGCAGATGGCGATCTCGCGGACGCGCGAGTTCTCGGCCGACCGGCTCGGTGCGCAGATCAGCGGCATGCCGCGGGCGCTGGCGAGCGCCCTGCAGCGGATCGAGCAGCTGGCGACCGGCCGCGTCATGCCGACGGCCGAGCGCAATCCGTCCTCCGCACCCCTGTTCATCGTCAATCCGCTGCGGCTCGGCGGAATCGACAACCTGTTCCGCACCCACCCGCGCACCGAGGACCGCATCCGGGCGCTGCTGGCGCTGGAGCAGCAAGGCGCTGGCGCGGCGCCGGTTCAGGGCGGGAGCGTACGCTACGGCAGCGTGCCGCGCGCGGGCGGGCGGAAGGGGCCTTCGGCGTAAGTCGAGCGCCGATCGACGACAAAAAAATGCCCCCGCGCATGAAATGCACGGGGGCAGGCTGCCGGCGGTGCGCAGGGAGGCACGCGACCGCCGGTTGCGCTCGAACCGCCGTCAGGCGGCGAGCGACTTGAACTCGTCGATGTTGGCCTGAACGCGGCTGGTCACCAGCTCGGCGACCCGCTTCTGCGCGGCCACGCCCAGATCCAGGCCCTGCTTGCCGGCGGCGACCGCCTTCTCGGCGGCGGCCTTGACGTCGGCCAGGAGAGCCTGCGGCTCCTTCGCGGCCTTGCCGGCGAGTGCCGCCTTCATGCCGGCGACGCTCTCCTCGACCAGGCCGAACTGGATGCGCGAGATCGCCTGGGCGGCCTCGAGCAGCACGCTCTGCACCTCGTGGGCGGCGGCGAGATTGGCCGTCTGCAGCCCGAACAGCGCCTCGACGTCGATCTTCGGCAGCTTCATCTCGGGAAGCTTCACCTCGGGCACCTTGAACTCGGGCACCTCGATCTCGGGCATGCTGGGGGCGGGGGCCTTCGCCATGATTTGTCTCCGTTGCTGCGTTGCACAATAAGTAGCGCCGCCCGCGCGAATCTCAAGCGGTGAATTTGTGCATTGCAGCATGAAGGCCTGCGGTCGGACGCCGCAGCGGCGGACGACGATCGGCGCGGGCTCAGATCGCCTGCAGCAGGTCCCAGCTCGCGCGGCTGGAGCCGAAGCGGACGAACTCCTTCAGCCGCTCCTCGGTCACCGGCAGGCCGATGCGCTCGGCGCGCTCCACCAGATCCTCGCTCGGCCGGGGATGGAGGGCGAGCAGGCTCAAGGCGCAGGCGCGCTGGCCGGCGCCGCAATGGACGTAGACCGGTCCCGGCGCGGCGTCGATGGCGGCGCGCAGGCGATGGACGTGGTCGGGATCGAGCTCGGACAGCGCCACCGGCAGATGGCTGTAATCCAGGCCGACCTCGTGCGCCGCGAAACCTTCGGCCTCCGGCGAGAGCGGCTGACCGTCCTCACCCGCCGTGCGCAGGTTGACCACGGCGACGAAGCCCCGGGCGCGCAGCTCGTGCAGATCCTCGACCGTGGGCTGGCCGCCGATGGCGACCTTCTCGGACAGCTGGTGCGGTGCGCTCATGACGGCCTCCCTGGCTGTTCACCCGCGCTCGGCTCAAGGGCTCATGGCGGGCCGGTGCACGATCTCCTCGAAGTCGAGCCGCGGCAGCCGCGGCTTCAGGTCAGCGCCGTCACCATAGCCGATATTGCAGATGAAGTTGACCTCGCATGTCGTGCCGGTGAAGTAGGCGGCCTGCACGGCTTCGGCATCGAAGCCCGACAATGCGCCGATGTCGGCACCCAGCGCACGCACCGCGAACATGAAATAGGCCGCCTGCAAGGTGCCGTTGCGCAAGGCGGTCTCGCGGGCGAGCGCCGGGTCGTCGCGGAACCAGGGTGCGGCGTCCTTGTGCGGATGGAGGCGGCCGAGCAGCCGCCAGAACTCGACATCGTGGGCCAGGATCGCCACCACCGGCGCCAGGCGCGACTTCTCGCGGTTGCTGCGGTCGAGCATCGGCAGCAGTCGGGCCTTGTCCGCCTCGCTGCGCAGGAGCACCAGCCGCAGCGGGCTGCCATTGGCGCTGGTCGGGCCCATCCGGGCGAGCTGCCAAGCCTGCTCCAGCAGACTGTCGGGCACGCCCCGCGGCAGCCACGCGCCATGGCAGCGCGGCTCGACGAACAGCCGCCGCCGCTCCTCGGCCGACAGGCGCGGCTCGGCGGGCGCCAGGTCCAGACGATCGACGAAGTAGCGCAGGTCGGTGCCGTCCATGAGCAAGTCAGACCTCCGCCAGGACCTGGCGCTCCAGCCGCAGCACGGCCGGATCGTCGGGCTGGCGCGGCCGGCGCGCCTCGACCGGCAGGTCCAGGGCGAACCGCCCGTCGCGCAGCACCAGCACCCGGTCGGCCAGGGTGACGGCCTCGACCACGTCGTGGGTGATGAGGACGGTGGTGAACCGGTCGCGGCGCCAGAGTCGCGCCAGCAGGTCGTGCATCTCCATGCGGGTCAGCGCGTCGAGGGCGCCGAACGGCTCGTCGAGCAGCAGCAGGCGCGGCCGGCTGACCAGGGCGCGGGCCAGGGCGACGCGCTGGCGCTGACCGCCCGACAGCACGCTCGGCCAGTCGTGCCCGCGGTCGGCCAGCCCGACGTCGGCGAGCACAGTCTCGGCGTGGCGGCGCCAGTCGGGGCCGCGGGCGATGCCGACATTGTCGAGCACGCGCTGCCAGGGCAGCAGGCGCGCGTCCTGGAACAGCATCCGCACACCCGCCGGCAGGCCGGTGAACGGCCGGCCGCCCAGGAGCAGCTCGCCCGCGCTCGCCGTCTCGAGGCCCGCCAGCAGCCGCAGCAGCGTGCTCTTGCCGCCGCCCGAGCGGCCGACGATCGCGACGAAGCGGCCGGGCTCGATGTCGAGGTCGATGCCGCGCAGCACGTCGCGCTGCCCGAAACGCTTGACCACGCCTTCCAGGCGGACGGCGAGGCCGTCGCCCGCGGTCTCGGTCTCGGGCTCGGGCGGCACCAGCTCCGGGCGCGGCCGCTCGACCAGCGCCAGGGCCGCGCTCATGACGCCACCGACGCGGGCTGGTGGGCCGGATGCCAAGCGAGGCAGCGGCGCTCGAGCAGCCGGGTGAGGACGTCGGCGAGCTTGCCGAGCAGCGCGTAGACGATGATGCCGAGGAGCACGACCTCGGTCTGCAGGAACTCGCGGGCGTTCATGGTCATGTAGCCGATCCCGGCGGAGGAGGAGATGGTCTCGGCGACGATCAGGGTCAGCCACATGATGCCCAGCGCGTAGCGCAGGCCGACCAGGATCGACGGCAGGGCGCCGGGAAGAATGACGCGGCTGAACAGCGCCCACGGGCCCAGCCCGTAGGAGCGCGCCATCTCGATCAGCGCCCGGTCGACATGGCGGATGCCGTGGAAGGTGTTGAGGTAGATCGGGAACAGCACGCCGGCGGCGACCAGGAACAGCTTGGCGCCCTCGTCGATGCCGAACCAGAGGATGACCAGCGGGATCGCGGCCAGATGCGGGATGTTGCGCAGCATCTGCAGCGAGGAATCGAGGATGCGCTCGGCCACCGGGAACACGCCGTTGAGCAGGCCCAGCGCGAAGCCGAGCGTGCCGCCGATGGCGAGGCCTAGCAGGGCCCGCTGGGTGCTGACCCAGACATGGTGGGCGAGCGCGCCGCTGCGCAGCGTGTCCCAGAACGCGAACGCCGTGGCGCTGGGTGCCGGCAGGATCCGGGAGGACAGCAGGCCCGTGCGGGCGGCGATCTCCCATGCGAGCAGGAGGCCGATCGGCAGCAGCCAGGGCAGCAGCGCCGAGAGGGCGCGCCTCATGACGCCGCCCGCGCCTGCCTGACGGGCAGCACCTCGTTGGCGATGATCTCGCCGAACGGGCCGGCGTTGCGGACCTGGCGCCGCGGCCGGCCGGTGGTCGCCTTGAGCGGCAGGAGCGGGAAGACCAGCTCGGCGAAGCGGTAGCACTCCTCGAGATGCGGGTAGCCGGACAGGATGAAGGCGTCGACGCCGACCGCCATGTACTCGCGCATCCGCTCGGCCACGGTCTCGGGGTCGCCCACCAGCGCCGTGCCGGCGCCGCCGCGGACCAGCCCGACCCCGGCCCAGAGGTTGGGGCTGATCTCGAGCCGGTCGCGGCGGCCGCCGTGCAGCTGGCTCATCCGCTGCTGGCCGACCGAATCCATCCGTGCGAACACCGCCTGCGCCTTGGCGATGCTCGCCTCGTCGACATGCGCGATCAGCCGGTCGGCGGCCGCCCAGGCCTCGGCGGCGCTGTCGCGGACGATGATGTGCAGGCGGATGCCGAAGCGCAGCGTGCGGCCGCGCGCGGCCGCGGCGGCGCGCGCCTTGGCGAGCTTGGCCGCCACGTCGGCCGGCGGCTCGCCCCAGGTCAGGTAGGTGTCGACCTGCTCGGCCGCGACCTCGATGCCCGCGTCCGAGGAGCCGCCGAACCACAAGGGCGGATAGGGCTGCTGCACCGGCGGGAAGAAGAGCTGGCCGGCCTCGATCTCGAGATGCTCGCCCTTGCTCGTGACGGTCTCGCCCGTGAGCAGGGCGCGCCAGATGCGCAGGAACTCGTCGGTCACCTCGTAGCGGGCGGCATGGTCGAGGAACACGCCGTCGCCCTTGAGCTCGACCGGATCGCCGCCGGTGACGACGTTGATCAGCAGGCGGCCGTCCGAGATCCGGTCGAGGGTGGCGGCCATGCGCGCCGATACGGCCGGGGTCTGCAGGCCCGAGCGGACCGCCACCAGGAAGCGCAGGCGGCGGGTCAGCGGCGCCAGCGCCGAGGCGACGACCCAGCTGTCCTCGCAGGAGCGGCCGGTCGGCAGCAGCACGCCGTAGTAGCCGAGCTCGTCGGCCGCCTCGGCGATCTGGCGCAGATAGGCGAGGTCGACCTGCCGGGCGCCGTGGCTGGTGCCGAGATAGTGGCCGTCGCCGTGCGTCGGCAGGAACCAGAGGATGTCGGTGTCGCTGGCGGCGGTCATGCGCTTGCCTTCCACACGGCGTCCCTGACCGTGATCGGCCTGGGCAGGAGCCCCAGCTCGGTGAAGGTATCGGCGATCTTCTGCTGCTCGGCAGTCACCGCCTCGTCCACCGGCTGCACGCCGTAGCCCATGCGGGCGAGGGCGGTCTCCAGGATCGGCGCCGGGATGCCCATGCGCGGCGCGAGCAGGCCTGCCACCTCGGCGGCATTGTCCTTGCCCCAGTGGTCGGTCTCGATCAGGTCGGCGAGCACGCCGTGCAGGATCTCGGGCTCCCGGGCGGCGAAGCTCTGCGAGGCCAGGTAGAACTGGTGGTTCTTCACCAGCCCGGTCCCGTCGACCAGGGTGCGCGCCTCGGTGGCCGCCTGCGCGGCGGCGAGGAACGGGTCCCAGATCGCCCAGGCATCGACCGCTCCGCGCTCGAAGGCGGCACGGGCATCGGCCGGCGGCAGGTAGACCGGCTCGATCTCGGCATAGGCGACGCCGGCCGCCGCCAGCGCCTTGACCAGCAGGTAGTGGACGTTCGAGCCCTTGTTGAGTGCCACCTTGCGGCCCTTGAGGCCGGCGACGTCGGCGATGGGCGAGCCCTTCGGCACCAGGATCGCCTCACCTGCCGGGGCCGGCGGCTCGTAGCCGACATAGAGCAGCGGCGCGCCGGCCGCCTGGGCGAAGATCGGCGGCGCCTCTCCGGTGGTGCCGAAGTCGATGGCGCCGACGTTCAGCGCCTCGAGCAGCTGTGGGCCGCCTGGGAACTCGGTCCAGGTGACTGTCCAGCCGCGCGGGCCCAGGCGCTGCTCGAGCAGACCTCGTTCCTTGAGCAGGACCAGCGAGCCGTATTTCTGGATGCCGATGCGCAGCTCGCGCTCGGCGGCGAGCGCCGGCAGCGACAGGTACAGGCCCGGCGCCGCGAGGCTGGCCAGCCACATCAGATCGCGTCGACGCATGTCCATCCTCCCGTGCGGATCGGCGCCAGGAATAAGAACTATCTCTATTGAGTCAATAGATAATAAGGTAGGCCACGGTCGCCGACATCCTCCGTGGCGGAGGCGCTTCAAGGCGCCTTACGGTCGGCCAGGTTCTGATTGATGCTGTTTTCCAGCTCAGTGCTGGAGGCAGCGATCAGGTCGTTGATCAGGGTGCGGGCGAAATCGTCCTTGGCCTCGACACTGGCGCGCTCGGAGATCGAGCGTTTGATCTCGACGCGCGAGGAGGCGTAGCTCTGCTCGATGCCGAGCCCGTCGACGATGGCGACCTTGAGCGCCAGCACGCCAGCCATCTGCCAGTTGGGCTGGGTGGCGGCCGCGACCACGCCGCGGTCGACCGGGCGCGGCTCCTCGACCAGGCTCGCCTCCTCGACGGTGGCGCGGGCGAATTCGCTGCCGCCGGCGGCAGCCAGGCGCGAGCGCAGGAAGGCCTGGGCGTCCTGGGCGAGCTGCTCGGAGCGGCGCCGGGCGATGAAGCCCATGCTCGCCGGATAGGTGGCGGCGCTCGACACGTCGATGCTTCCGACGCCGAGGCGAATCGCGGGATATTGCGCCGGATCGAAGGGCGGCGGGCTCGTCACGTTGCTGGGCGCGCAGGCCACGAGCAGCAGACCCACGGTCACGACGGGGGCGAGGCGCCAAGCGCGCATGGTCAATGTCTCCGCGGCGCCAGGAGCCCGCTGAGCCGGTCCTGGTCGAAGGCGTAGACCCGGCTGCAGAACTGGCAGGTGACGGTGATGCCGCCGTCCTCCTGCCGCATGGATTCGAGATCGTCCAGCGGGAAGCTGGCCAGCATGTTCCAGACCCGCTGCTCGTCGCAGCCGCAGCCAGGCGCCAGGGCGAGCGGGGTGAAGACGCGCACGCCGTCCTCGTGGAACAGACGGAACAGCAGGTCGTCGGGCCGCAGCAGGGGGTCGAGCAGCTCGGCGTCGCTGGCGGTGCCGAGCAGCAGCATGGCGCGGCGCCAGTCCTCCTCGGCCTCGGGCATGCGGCGCGGGTCGGTCACCGGCAGCGCCTGCATGACGATCGCCCCGGCATGCCAGCGGCCGCTCATCGGGTCCTGGCCGACGGCGACCCGGATACCGGTGCGCACCTGCTCTGAGCGGTGGAAATAATTGAGCATGCAATCCGACAGGCTGTCGCCGCCCAGCTCGACGATGCCCTGCTGCAGCTCGCCGCCGTCGCCGCGCTGGTCGACGGTGAGCGCCAGCATGCCCTTGCCCAGCAGGTCCATCGGCCGCTCCGGGGCACCCTCCCCGAGCCGCTCGGCGTCGAAGCTGGCATAGCCGCGCATCTCGCCGTCGTTGGTGCAGTCGGCGACCAGCAGGCGGACCGGGCCGTCGGCGCGGATCTGCAGGCTGAAGCGGCCGGCGAACTTCAGGCCGCCGGCGAGCGCGCCGGCCAGCACCAGGAGCTGGCCGAGGAGATCGGAGACCGGCGGCGGGTAGGCGTGCGCCTTGAGGACGTAGTCGACCGTTCCGGCCAGCCGGACGAACCGGCCGCGCAGCTGCGAGCGCTCGAGTTGGAACGGCCGCAGGAGATCGACATTGGTGGCGGTGGCCTTACTCATCCGGCCAAGCACCACTCCAGGATCGCCTTCTGGGCGTGCAGCCGATTCTCGGCCGCGTCGAACACCACCGACTGCGGGCCGTCGATCACGCCGGCGGTGACCTCCTCGCCGCGATGCGCCGGCAGGCAGTGCAGGAACAGGGCGCCCGCGGCCGCCTTGGCCATCAGCGCCTCGTCGACGCGGAACGGCTCGAGCAGGCTGCAGCGCCGCTCGGCGTCCGCCTGGCCCATCGACACCCAGGTGTCGGCGAACACGGCGTCGGCGCCGGCGACGGCGGCGGCGGGGTCGCTGCCGACCTGCAGGCGGCCCTGGCGCTCGGCCGCCCAGGCGAGCAGCGCCGGGTCGGGGGCGAGTTCCGCCGGGGTCGCGACCTTGAGCGCGAAGCCGAGCCGGACCGCGGCGTGGGCGAGCGAGGTCAGCACGTTGTTGCCGTCGCCGACCCAGGCCAGGGTCTTGCCGGCGATGGGGCCGCGATGCTCCTCGATCGTCTGCACGTCGGCCATGATCTGGCAGGGGTGCGAGCGATCGGTGAGGCCGTTGACGATCGGGACGGTGGCGTGCTCGGCGAGCTCGACCAGCTTCTCGTGCGCATCGGTGCGGATGACGATGGCGTCGACATAGCGCGAGAGCACGCGCGCGGTGTCGGCGACGGTCTCGCCGCGTCCGAGCTGCATGTCGCGCGAGCTGAGCACGACGGCGTCGCCGCCGAGCTGCTTGGCCGCGACCTCGAACGAGACGCGGGTCCGGGTCGACGGCTTGTCGAAGATCATCGCCAGCATCTTGCCGGCCATCGGCCGCGCCGGATCGCCGGCCTTGAAGGCGGCCGCCCGGCCGAGGATGGCGCGCAGCTCGTGCCCGTCGACCGCGTCGAGGTCGAGGAAGCTGCGGCTCACCTGGGATGGTCCCGGCAGGCGGCGGCGATCAGGCCGCAGCCATGCTCGAGCTCGGGCTCGGTCACGGTCAGGGGCGGGAACAGGCGGACGACCTCCTCGGCGGCGGGTGCGGTCACCATGCCCAGCGCCTGCAGCCGCTTGATGAAGCCGGCGCTGTCCCGGTGTAGCCGGATGCCGGTGAGCAGGCCGAGGCCGCGCACCTCGGCGATCACCTCCGGGTGCTCGGCGGCGACGGCCTCCAGGCGCGTGCGCAGGAAGCGGCCGCGCTCGGCGACGCGCGCGAGGAAGCCCTCCTCCAGCATGACGTCGAGCACGGCGTTGGCGGCGGCGCAGGCGAGCGGGTTGCCGCCGAAGGTCGAGCCGTGGGCACCGGCGGTCATGCCCGAGGCGGCATGGGCGGTCGCCAGGAAGGCACCGACCGGGAAGCCGCCGCCCAGGCCCTTGGCGATGGCGGCGATGTCGGGCCGGACGCCCACCTGCTCGCAGGCGAGCAGGGTGCCGGTGCGGCCCATGCCGGCCTGGATCTCGTCCAGCACCAGGAGCAGGCCGTGCTCGTCGCACAGGGCGCGGAGCGCCTGCAGGAAGGCGGCGGGCCGCAGCCGGATCCCGCCCTCGCCCTGGATCGGCTCGACCATGATGGCGGCCGTGCCGGGGCCGATCGCGGCGCGCACGGCGTCCAGATCGCCGAACGGCACGATGTCGAAGCCGGGCAGCAGGGGATCGAGGCCTTCGACCAGCTTCTTGCCGCCGGCGGCCGAGACGCCGGCGAAGGTGCGGCCGTGGAAGGCGCCCTCGAAGCTGACGATGCGGTGCCGCTCCGGCGTGCCCTTGGCCCAGAAGTGGCGGCGCACGGTCTTGATCGCCCCCTCGATCGCCTCGGCCCCCGAGTTGCAGACGAACAGGGTGTCGGCGAAGGTGGCGGCGACCAGCCGGTCGGCGAGCCGCTCGAGCTCCGGGATGTGGAACAGGTTGGAGACGTGCCATAGCCGCCCGGCCTGCTCGCTGAGCGCCGCCACCAGATGCGGATGGGCATGGCCCAGCCCGGTGACCGCGATCCCGGAGCAGAAATCCAGCACGCGGCGCCCGTCCGTGGTCCACAGCCAGGCACCCTCGCCTCGCGCGAAGGCGAGGTCGTAGCGCCGATAGACGGGCAGCAGCGAGGAGATCGCCGGATGGTCCATGGATGCGGTCCGTGCGCGGGGAAACGGGGCCTTTGCCGCAACGCATCCGGGCTGTCAATCGAGCGCGGCGCGCGTAATCAGTAGTCGTAGCGCCACTGCAGGCCGACGCCGGTCTGGGCCTGGTCGCTGACGGTGGTGCCGACGGAGAGGTTGGGGGTCAGGTCGACCTTGACGCGTGCTTTGTTGGTGCCGGTGGTGACGCTGCGCTCGGCCTCGAGATAGACCTGATCGGTGACGTACTTGCCGACGCGGGCCGTGGTGTCGGAGCTGGTCTGACCACTCTCGTCGGTGGTCTCGGTGCTGTTGACGTCGAGGGTGTCGACGCCGATGGCGCGCCGCACCTTGGTGAAGGCGCTGCTGACGAAGCCGTCGCCGCGCAGGTCGTCGAGTGCCGCGGCGAGGCGCAGCCCCTGCATCGGCGTGATCCGCGCGACCGAGGTGCCGAACAGCAGATGCGACAGGATCTCGTCCTGCGGCAGCTGCGGTTCGCTGCTGAGCGTGATCTTGGGGTCGCCCGCCGGGCCGCGGGCGGCGACGGTGACGGTGATGTTGCTGGTCGTCGCGGTCGCCGACAGGTCGATCATCGGGATCGGCGGGCTGCTGCCGACGAAGGTGATCACCCCGCGCTCAATCTCGAACCGCCGGTCCAGGAGGTCCAGGAAGCCGCGGCGGCTGTCGAGCTGGCCCTCGACCAGGGGGGCGGCAAGATCGCCCTTGAGCGCGATCTTGCCGCTCCATTCCGAATCCAGCCCACGGCCGCGCACGAACAGCCGGCCGGGCGCGTCGAGGTTGATGTCGAAGGCGACGGCGAGCGGCGGCCCGCTGCGCTTGGGTTGCTCGACCGGGGCGCCGCCGCGCACTTCCTTGACCTCAATCGTCGGCACGCTCGGCCCAACCGAGTCCGGGATCTGGAAGTCGCCGCGGTCGAGGGTGAGGTTAGCCCGAGCAAGGATGCTAGTGGGCGTGCCGGTGGCGGAGGCGGTGCCCGAGAGCACGACCACGCCCAGAGTGTTGTCGAGCAGGCGGGCACGGGCCGCGTCGAGGGTCACGTCGAATCCGACGGCGCCGCCGGCCAGCAGGCGGATCGCACCCTGCCCTTTGAGGGTGCCCCCGGTGGGGTCGGCGGCACTGAGGCTCGCGATGGTCAGCCGGTCGCCCTCGGCCCGGGCGCGCAGGGCGATCTTGCCGAGGCGCAGGCCGCTGCGCAGGTCCTGCAGGCTGCCGTCGTCGAGCGCCGCCGTGCCACCGAGCTGCGGCTGCTGCAGCGTGCCGGACAAAGAGAGGTCGGTCGCCACCACGCCGGCGACCTGCGTGCCGTCCAGGGTCACGAGATGGGCGACGGTCGCGAGATCGACCGGGCCCGTGAGCTGGCCGGTCAGCGCCGCATCTTGGGCGAGAGCGAAACCCGGCGGGTCGAGGCTGAACCGTGCGGGCAAACTGGCGGCGAGGGTCAGCGGCTGGGCGCCGAGGCCGGTGACGGCCAGCTCCGATTGCAGGCGGCCGCCGGCCAGCCGGCCCGACAGCTTGGCATCCAGCTTGGCGGTTGCCGCCGGATCGAGCGCCGCCTTGGCCAGATGGGCGGTCACGGCAAGCTCGGGCGACTTGCGCGTGCCGCCAAGTGAAAGCTGCGCGTCGCCGGTGCCGGCGAGCGGCGGCGCGCCGAAGCGCTGGAGATCCTTGAGCGCCAGCTCGCTCAAGGCGAGCTCGCCGCGCACCTGGCTGTCGCCGAGTGCCAGGCTGCCGCTGACGCGGGCTGGCCCGAGGGCGAGGTCGAGCGTGTCCAGGTCGATGCGCCGGCCCTCGAGGGTGACCGTGGCCGGTGCGGCGAGGCGCAGCGTCTCACCGGCGAGCTTGCCGTCCAGCTGCGTGAGCCGGATGCGTTGCCGCGGCCCGAGCGGCTCCACGGCGGCGCTCGCGGAGAGGTCGAAGGCGCGGTCAGCCTGGCTGCCGGAAGCGCTGGCAGTGAGATCGAGCGCCGCGAGCCGTCCGCCGACCTTGAGCCTGGCACGGTCGACCGCGACGTCGTTCGCGGCCAGTCCGGTCACGTTCAGATCAGCGCCGATGGCACCGCGACCCATGAGGTCGCCGAGGGTGGCAGCGAGGTCGACCCGCTGCAGAGTGCCGAAGTCGCCGCCGACGTTCCTGGCATCGGCCCGCAGGGTCGCGTCCTGGCGGCCGCCGGGCGTCGCCAGGGTGAGATTGAGATTGGCCGCACCGGAGAGCGGCTGCCCGATCCATGGCTGCAGCGCCGCGAGGTCGCTGACCCCGCCGGACAGGCTACCACGGGCCAGGGGGCCCGACAGCACCACCTCGGCATTTCCGGCAAACCGCGTCGCCGGGGCCTGCAGGGTCAGGTCGGTGAGCGACAGGAGGTCGTCGGCGAGCTTGAACCCTGTGGCGACGGCGAGCTCCTGCCGCTGCTGGGTGGCGGCGAGGCGCGCGGTACCGGATGGCGCGTCGAGCGGGCCGACGACCCGGCCCGTCAGGGTCGCACGGTCGATCACCTCCGAAGCCACCGCCAGCCGGTCGACGGAGCCGTCGAGAGTGATCTCAGGGATCTCGACCGTGCCTCCCAGACCGGCGCGGATGGCAAGCGCACCGGCGATCGGCTGCCCCACGGCCGGCCGCAAGGGCGCCAGGTCGGGAATCGCCAGTCGCAGCTCGCCGCCGAGCGAACGGTCGCGCAGATCCAGGCGCGGGTCGCCCTCGAGGCGCAGACCTGCGGCCTGCAGCGTGAGCTGCTCGATCGTGGCGGCACCTGCAGGCTCGACATGCGCCTTGACGTCCAGGGTGGGTGCAGGGCCGAAGAGCTGCTGCGCGCCCGGCGGCAGCCCGGAAAGGCCGGTGCCGTTGCCCGTGAGCGCGACGTCGACGGCGTGCATGGCCTCGGCGACGGTGACCTCGGCACCAAGCGCCAGCGCACCGGTAACGGGGGCCGGCACGGCGAAGGCGCCGGCCGCTGCGGCGAGGTCCGGCAGCCGGGCGTCGAGGCGGCCCGCACCGGATTGGCGGTCGAGATCGAAGCTGCCGCTGGCGGCGGCCTCGACCAGGGTAGAGCGCAGCGAGAGCGAGCTCACGCGTACTTGCCGGGCGGCGGACAGGTCACCGTCCAGGACGAGCTCGGCCTTGCCGTCGCCGAGCTGGCGGCCGTCGAGCCGCAGGCCCTCGCCTGCGATGCGCGCGGTGGCGGCCAAGGCGTCGGCTGCCGGCGTCACGTCCACCGAGCCGGTAAGCCGGGCGAGGCCGGCCGGCCCGGCGGCAAGCTCCGACGCATCGACGCTCAGCGCCAGTTCGAGACGAGCGATAGCGCCGGAGGCTTCGAGCCGGAGTTCCGCCTGCCCGGCCAGCGGGGTCGCGGCGAGGCTGGAGAAAGGTGTCAGATCCGGCGCCGTGAGTGTCAGGGCGGCGCGGAGGGTTTCCGCGCCGAGGTCGATCTCCGCGTCGCCCGTAGCGGAGAGCGTGCCAGCAGCCAGCCGCAGCTGCTCCAGCCGCAGCCGGGCGGGGGCGATTTCCCGTGCCGCCAGCGAGAGGTCCGCGCGGGAGCCGACGATCGCAGCGATGTCGGCCGGCAGAAGCCCCGGCGCGGCATCGAGCACGCCCGTCAGCGACGCCCGCCAGGCGTCGGCATGCGCCAGCTCCAGATCGAAGCCGGCCTTGGCCAGCCGCTGGGCGTCGAGGTCGAGCCGGCCGCGCCAGTCCGCGAGCGGCCCCTCCCCTTGCAGCGCCAGGGTCAGGTCGCCCGCGCCCGGCCGGCCGGTGGCGGCGGCGAGCAGCCCGCCGGTCTCTTTGCCCTGTAGGTCGAGGTGCAGCCGCTGCGTGGTGAGGTCGAGTCGGGCCGCGAGCGAGGCACGTGCAGTCGGCTGGTCGGTACGGGTCAGGTCCAGATCGAGCCGCGCGCCGTCGCCGCCGGTCGAGGCACGGCCGGCAAGCGAAAACTCGGCCGCCTGGCCGAGCACCGGTGCGCCGAGTGCCAAGGTGTCAAGATAAAGCCGGTCAACGGCGACGGTCGGCAGGGAGCGGGGCAGTTGGGGCAGGCCCGGCAGCGTGAACGATTCGTCGCTCGGCGGCGAGGGCGGGAGATGGTCGAGTGCCAGCCGGCGCGCCCCGACGGTCTCGATCTCGACAGCACCGCGCAACAGGGCCGCCGGCCGGATCCGCAGGCGGGCGTCCTCCACCGTCAGCCACACGCCGGAGGTGTCGCGCAGCGCCAAGCGACGCAGGGCGATGTCGAACGGCAGGAAGCCGGACAGACCCTCCACCTCGGCGTCGCCGAGCTGGCCTGCGATCAGGGCGGCGAGCCGGTCCTGGCCGAAGCGGGTCTGGGCGAGGCCGAACGCTCCCGCGAGCAGGAGGATGAGGAGACCCAGAAGGAGGCCGATGGCGATAGCGAGCTTGCGCAGCATGAGGCCGTTTCCGATGAGGCTCCTTGGCTAGAACGACTGGCCGATGCTGAAGTACACCTGATATGGTGCGTCGACACCGTGGCGTGGATTGAGCGGAAAGCCGAGGTCGAGCCGGAGCGGCCCGATTGGCGTGAAATAGCGAAAGCTCGGGCCGGCGCCGAACAGGATGGTCTCGTCGAAGGACGGGAACACGCTGGTTTCGACCGTGCCGGCATCCAGGAAGGCGGCGAGCCCGAAATCGTTGGCGAAGCGGGTGCGCAACTCGACGCTGCCTTCGATCACCGACCGGCCGCCCAGGGGCTTGTCGTCGTCGTCGAGCGGGCCGGCCAGCTCGAAGCCGATGCCGCGGATCGAGCCGCCGCCGCCGGCATAGAAGCGCTCGTCCGCCGGGATGTCGTCGCGCTTGGTGCCGCCCATGGCACCGACCGAGCCGCGCATGGCGAGCACCAACTGTGGCGCCCGGGCCAGCTGGACGTAGCGGGTATGCGTCAGCCGTCCCCGCAGGAAGTTGCGGTCGGTGCCGAGAAGATCGACGAACGGCGTCAGCGCCGTCCGCAGGGTGCCACCGCTGGTCGGACTGAAGCGGTCGTTGGCGAAATCCCAGTCGACCACGCCCGGGAACGACAAAAGCATGTAGGTCTGCTCGGGCTCCTTGAGATCCTCGATCTTGGCGTAGCGCAGGGCGGTGCCGAGCGAGACCTTGAGCATCTTGGAGAGCTCGCGCTCGATGCTGACGCCGGCACCGACCGAGTCGCTGTCATAGGCCTCGAGCCGCTGTCGGCTGGCCGTGGCGTCGAGCAGCAGGTTCTGCCGCGGGCGCAGAAAGTCGGGCTTCATCAGGCCGGCGGTGAGGGTCTGGATCGGCTCGGAGCCCGAGGCTTCGAGCCGCAGGCGCTCACCGGCGCCAAGGATGTTGCGGTGCTCCCAGTAGACCCGGGCACCGGGCCCGATGTCGGTCTCATAGTTGACCTCGGCGCCGATCGTGCGCGGCGGCCGCTGGCGCAGGTCGTAGGCGAGGTCGAGCCGATTGCCCTCGGCCAGCTGCGTCGCAGGGCGCGGCACGATGGTCGAGAACAGGTTGGTGTCGAACAGGTTGGTCTGGCCCTCGGTCACCAGCGCCGGGTCATATTGCTGGTCCCCGGCGAAAGGGACGCGGCCGCGCAGGAAGCTCGCGTCGATGCCGTCGCCGCCGGTGAAGCTCACCGACCCGAACACGGCCCGCCGGCCCGGTTGCAGCCGCAGGGTCAGGTCCATATGCCGCGTGTCGTGGTCGACGATGGCATCGCGCTCGCCGGCCTGTGCCAGGGCGAAGCCGGCATTTCGGGCGCCATCCAGGAGCTTGGTCTCGGCGTCGAGCACCGCCTGCGTCACGGCCGGCTCGCCGGGCGCGAGGCCGAGGTCCTTGGCCGTGGGCGCCTGCCAGTTGTCCGGATTGTCCGACAGCTCGACCTGGACCTCGCCGAACCGGTAGCGCGGCCCAGGGTCGACAGCGAACTCCAGCACCGCCTCGGGCGGCGTCGCCAGCCGTTCGACCTCGGCCGCGATCCCTTCCGGTGGCACCTCGCCGGGCTCGCGCACCTCGACGCCGACCGTGCCGTCGAAATAGCCTTGCGCCCGCAGTGCCTGCTCGAGCTGTGCCTGGTCGGCCCGCCCGCGCTGGCGGATGGCCAGCCGGCTGGTGGCAGGCGGCGCGTTGGTCGTCGAGGTATCGACGATCTGATGCAGCAGCGAGGACAGATCGGACGGCACGTCGCCAGTGATCGCCACGGCATAGGGAATCGGCGGCAGTTGCGGCAGCTCGGAGGCGGATTCGGCGCCCAGCGGCTCACCGGAGCCCGTGCCCTTGGAGCAGGCGCCCAGGACGAGCGAAGCGACCAGCGCCGCGGCGCGAGCAAGCACCCCCCCGCCCATCAAGCCTCGCCGACGGCGCGTTTCGCCTCGGGCGGGGTTGCGTAGTAGGAATTGCCCTCGCCCGACGAATAGATCACCTGCTGCTGTGGGACGGGCAGCACGATGCCTAGCTCGTCGAACCGGCGCTTGATTCGGCGGTTGAACTCACGCCCGACCTTCCATTGCTCGCCCGCACGCACCTTGGTTCGGGCCTTGATCACCGGCCCCGATTCACTGAAGGCGTCAACGCCAGCGATTTCCAGCGGTTCCAGCATCAGCCGGCGATACGGCCACTCGCGCCTGAGCTGGCTGTCGATCTCGCGCAGGATCTCCATCACCCGGTCGACGTCTTCCTTATAGGTCACGACCAGGTCGAACACGTAATAGGAGAAGTCCTTGGTCATGTTGGTGACGACGTCGATCGAGCTGAACGGGATGGTATGGACGTCGCCGTTGTAGGCGCGCAGCGTCACCGTCCGCATCGAGATCGCCTCGACCACGCCCGACCGGCCGCCGAGGTCCACGACGTCACCGACCCGGACGGTGTCGCCGAGCAGGATGAACAGGCCGGTGATCAGGTCCTTGACCAGGGTCTGCGCGCCGAAGCCGATGGCGAGGCCGACCACGCCGGCGCCGGCCAGCAGGGCGTTGGCGTTGACGCCGACCACCGACAGCACCTCGATCATCCCGACCGCGATCAGCAGCGTGACGACGAGATTGCGTGCCATGCTGACCAGGGTGCGGGTCCGGTTCGAGTAGAGGAGGCCGCCGGTGCCGTCGGTGGCGGCGACGTAGCGGCCGGCGGCGGCGTCGACGAGCTTGCCGAGCGCCGCGACGATCGCGGCGATAAGCAGGACCCGGCCGATGATGACGGCGATCGCCGCGCCGGCGTCGCCGGACATCCAGCCCACCACGTCGACGCCCCAGGCCTGGGCAATCACGGCAAGGCCGAGCGCCAGCACGGCGAGCTTGGCGACGGTGATTCCGGCCACCAGCAGGGTTGGCAGCGGCTCGGGCTCCGCATCCGCGTTGGCCGCGTTCTCCTCGGCACCCGCCGGACGGCGGACGATGATCCAGTCCAGCCAGACGTTGATGGCGCGCCCCACCACCAGGACCAGGATCGTGGCCAGCATGCCCCGAGTGAGCAGCATGGCGCCGTCCGGCGAACCGATCGCCCACAGCAGATAGACAAGTGCGACCCAGGCCGCGAGGACATGGTGGCCAACCGCCGAGACATAGGCCCAAGGCAGATAGCGCGACAGCGCTGGCCCGAACGCGGCACCCCAGCGCTCGATCCCCGCCCCGAGATGCGCCCGGAGTCGGTAGATCGCCCAGATCGCCAGCGCTGCGACGACGAAGAAGAGAAGGTGGAGCAGGAAGGCGTGGACCGTCCAGGGCAGGCCGAGACGCAGGGCGGCCTCCAGAGCGAAGTAGCCGTACACGCCGAGGCCGATCAGCAGACAGACCCAGCGATGGGTTTCCTGCGCCGTGGCGTCGTCGAAGCCGACCGGTCGTCGCAGGGGGTTCTCCGGCGCCAGGATCGCGCGGCTGATCGAGGTGATGCTACGGCCGAGGCCCACCGCCAGCAGGAGGTCCCCGGCAACGCGGCGGCCGAGGAGCGTCACGTCGGTCCGGCTGAGCACGAGGTAGGTGACCAGGAGAAAGGACAGCAGCGCGGACAGGTTCACCGCGAGATGGGCGAGCGAGGCCACCACGCGCCGCTTGCGCCTGGCGGCGACCGGCAGGTCGCAGCGGCGGTCGCGCCAGCGCCGCAGCAACGCCCGCACGACCAGGCTGGCGAGATAGCCGGCGAGCACGGCACCACCTACCTGGCTGCTGATCGTGTACCACATCGCCCGGCTGAGCGGCTCGGTGACCTGACGCCAGAACCAGGCGGTCAACACCGGAATCTCGTCGAGCGATGAGCGAAGCCCCGACAAGGCTTCGGTCAGATGGTCGATCCGCTGCGAGACCTCGCCGTTCAAGGTCTCGAGCATGTCGCCGATCAGGTCGGGCTCCGCCGCCGGCGACTCCTTGGCCGCCTCGAGCGCCTTGAGCCGTGCGAGCAGCTCGCCGCGGGCTTTCTCGTCCTCCAGCGTGCCGATCAGCTCCTTGAGATCGGCGTCGCTCGCCGCCGGGCTCGGCTTGGCCAGCGTCACCGGCGCCCGGCCGGGTCCGCTCGGCTGGGCGAGTGCCGGAAGGGCCAGCAGCATTGCGAGCAGGACGATCGCGAGCGGGCGCCCTGCGCTCATCGATTCAGGATCCGGTTGCCACCGACTGACGGTGCTGCAGTGCCCGCTCCCAGCCCCAGGCGGTCCCGACGATGTAGTCCAGGTCGTCGTGCCGTGGCGACCAGCCGAGCAGGGCACGTAGCCGGCTGCTGTCGGCGACCAGGGCCGCCGGATCGCCGGGGCGGCGCGGGCCGGGCGTGATCGGAAACGTCACGCCGGTCACCCGCCGCACAGTGTCGAGGACCTCACGTACCGAGAAGCCGTGGCCATAGCCGCAGTTCGCGATCAGCGAGTCGCCTCCGGCCGCCAGATGCTCGAGCGCCATGACGTGGGCTCGGGCGAGGTCGTCGACGTGGAGATAGTCGCGGATGCAGGTACCGTCGGGTGTGGGATAGTCCGTGCCGTGGATCGCCATGCCCGGCCGCAGGCCCGCTGCCGCCTCGCAGGCGAGCTTGATCAGGTGGGCATTGTCTGGCGTCGCCTCGCCGATGCGCGCGTCGGGATCGGCGCCGGCGACGTTGAAGTAGCGCAGGATGCCGAAGCGCATGCCGCTGGCGGCCGCGATGTCCTGCAGCACGCGCTCGCTCATCGCCTTCGAGGCACCATAGGGATTGATCGGCGCGGTCGGCAGGTTCTCGTCGAGCAGGCTCACCCCGGGCTCGCCGTAAACCGCCGCGGTGGAGGAGAACACCAGGGCCGGCACGCCCGCTGCCGCGCACAGGCCGAACAGGTTAATCGCGTTGCCGGTGTTGTTGGCGTAGTAGCGCGCCGGCTCACGGACCGACTCGCCGACCCAGATGTGCGCGGCACAGTGCACGACCGCGTCGAACCGGCGGGCGGCAAGCAGCTCGGCGAGGCGCTCGCGCTCCCCGAGGTCGAGCTTCACGAGTTCGGCTTCCTGCGCCGCCCAACGGTGGCCGGAAAAAAGGTTGTCGACGATGGTCGGCCGGTGGCCAGCGTCGAGGAGGTGGCGCACCACGAAGCTGCCGACATAGCCGCAGCCACCCGTCACCAGAACACGCCGACCACTCATCGCCATCCCGATCCGCCTCCCGCGCGTTTGCGCGCCGGAACCTAGCGCCGGACCAGGGCGGTGGCCAGCTAGCGGCCCGTCTGCAGGAACCGGCGCTCCTGCCCGCTCAGCGCGAGGCAGGTCAGGCGGCCGGTCCAGCAGGCGCCGGTGTCGATCCCGATCCGATTGACGCGCGTCACCGGGGCGTCTTCCACCGTGTGGCCATGCACCACAATCTTGCCGTGGCTCCCCTCCCAGCTGAGGAAGGGCTCGCGGATCCACAGCAGGTCGGCCTCGCTCTGCCGCTCGAGCGCCACCTCGGGCCGGATCCCGGCGTGACAGAAGAAATAGTCGCCGAAACCGAAGGCGAGATCGAGATGGTCGAGCAGCTCGGCGTGTTTCGCCGGGAACCGGTCGCGCAATTGCTGCCTGGCCGAGGCGAACCGCTCCTCCTCGGACTGCCGCAGGTCGAGCTTCACCCCGTAGCTCAGCAGCGTGGCGTCACCCCCATACCGCATCCAGCTCGAGGTCTGCTCCGGATCGAAACCGCCGTCGGCCACGAATTCACGCAACCACAGGTCGTGGTTGCCAAGGATCAGGACCTTGGGCGGCCCGTTGTCGGCGGTGGCCACCAGATGGTCGAGAAGCTTGCGGCTCTCGAAGCCGCGGTCGACGAGGTCGCCTAGGTGGACGATGATCGCGTCGTCATGGGGCCCGCGCTCGCGGCGATCCTCCTCGATCATCGCCTCCAGGGCGAGCAACAGGTCCAGACGCCCGTGCAGGTCACCGATCGCATAGACGCGCACGCCGCGTGGCAGGCCCGGCCGCCTCCCTTCTACCGTAGGTTCAGTCGGCACCGAGGCGCGGGGTCGCTGGAACAGCCGCTTGAGCATGCGTTCGGTCGTCTTCTTCCCGCGAAGATCTACGGCCGCCGGCGACCGCGTGGCCGCCCGGCTGCTCCGTGTTGCAGTCGGGCGACATATGACGCGTAACCGCCCCGCGCGCCAGCGGGACGCGGCCGCACTCGATGGGCGTGGTTGTCACGTGCGCGCCCGCTCAACTATCAGAAGAGCGCTGTTTGCCAAACTGCCCCAATCAGCAAGCCAAAGAGTTGACGGCTGTCCAGGCTTACTCGATGCGCAAGCGCCCGACCGCGTCAGCCAATTTTCCGGAGGTGACATGAACAGCAGGAACTATGTGGGAGTCGCCTGCCTGGCGCTTGCCGGGATCGCGTGTGCGCCGGGAATGGCTGGAGCGCAGCAGCGGCAGAGCGACGACCCGGATCCGAACATCACCGTCGCCGGCCGGCCGCGCCCGGACCTGGATCCTCTCGGCATCCACGCCGGCAGCTTCTTCATCTTTCCGTCGATCAGCCTGAGCGGCACCTTCGACAGCAACGTGTTCGCCAGCGAGAACGACGAGAAATCCGACTGGGGCACCGTCCTGGCGCCGCGCGTCGACGTCAACTCGGACTGGACACGTCACGCGCTCAATTTCTCGGCCGGTGCGGTAGGCACCGCCTGGGCCGACTACAGCCAGAACGACTTCCTCGATGCGTTCGCCGCCACCGACGGCAGGCTGGACGTTACCCGCGACGACATCGTGTCGGGCACGCTGCGGTTCGATCGCCTGCATGAGGATCGCGACGATCCCGATCAGAACGGCGATTCGACGATCGGCCCGCAGAGCGAGGACGGCAATCTGCCGCGCTACTATCGCGGGCTGCTGGACACCCAGTACCGGCACAATTTCAACCGCTTCTTCACGGTCGTCGGCGGCGGCGTGCAGAAGCTGAAGTACGACGACATCGGCGACAGCGAGTACAGCCGGCGCGACCGCTGGGAGTATGGCGGCCGTGCCCGGGTCGGCTATCAGATCTCGCCGCGCATCGGCACCTTCGTGCAGGGCAACTACAGCTGGCGCGAGTACGAGAACGACCAGTTCATCGACGGCGAATTCCAGAAGCGCGACAATCACGGCTGGCGCGCGGCGGTCGGCACCAACGTCGATATCACCAGCATTCTGTTCGGTGAGATGTCGTTCGGCTATTCGCGGCGCTACTACGACGCCGATGGGCTGAACAATAGCGGCGGCTTCGGTGCCAACGGCAATCTGACCTGGAACGTCACCCCCCTCACCTCGGTGATCCTCAACGCCAACAGCGAGGTGCTGGAATCGACGGTGACCTTCGAGGGCGACGCGGCCGAGGGCAATCTGCAGAACGGCGTCGGCCTCGAGGTGCAGCACGAGCTGCTGCGCAACGTCCTGCTCAACGGCACGGTCGACTACACCCGTGACGACTTCCAGGGCACGAGCCGTACCGACAACGTCTATGGCGCGGGCGTCGGCGTCAGTTACCTGCTCAACCGCAACCTGACCCTGGACGCCAACTATCGCTTCACCAAGCGTGACTCGGACGACGACACCGCCGAGTTCGACCGCAACATCGTGCTGTTTGGGATCACGGCCCGCATGTGAGGCGCCGCCTCGGCGCCGACTGGCTTGCCCGGCCTGTGAGCGGGCTCTATGGGGAAGCCGCCGCCGGACGCTGGGCTTGAGCCGGTGCGGGGTGCATTGCCGCGGAGATCGAGGATGCTGTTGGCGCGGATCAAGGGTTGGGTGGCGGCGTGCGGCATGGCCGTGATACTGGCGGCCTGTGCGCAGCCCAGCCCGCCGCCCACCATGCCGACGCCGCCGGCGGCCGGCGCGGCGACCAGCGACCTCGTGTCCAGCACCTATCGGCTGGGCTCCGGCGATCGGGTCAAGATCACCGTGTTCCGGCACGAGGACCTGTCCGGCGAGTTCGCGCTCGACGGGGCGGGCAACTTCGCCATGCCGCTGATCGGTGAGGTGCAGGCGTACGGCCTGACCACGCGCGAGCTCGAGGCCCGGCTGCAGGACAAGCTGCAGGACGGCTATCTGGTCGACCCGCAGGTGTCGGTCGAGGTGCTCAACTATCGGCCGTTCTACATCCTGGGCGAGATCAAGGCGCCGGGCGCCTATCCCTACGTCAACGGCATGACGGTGCTCAACGCCGTGGCCCTGGCCGGCGGGTTCAGCTATCGCGCCAAGCAGAGCGACTTCCTGCTCCAGCGCGGCGGCAGCAATTCGGCGAGCACGACGGTCCAGGGCGACGCGGCACTGCTGCCCGGAGACATCGTGACCGTCCAGGAGCGCTTCTTCTAGCGCGGGAGGCGATCTTGCTGCGGGACTGGCTGCGCGCCACCGAGGTCTATCTCGAGCCGCGCGTCGTCATCGTTCTGCTCTTGGGCTTCGCCAGCGGCCTGCCGCTGCTGCTGACTCTGTCCACGCTCACCTTCTGGCTCGCCGAGGCGCAGGTCGACAAGGCGGCGATCGGCCTGTTCGCCCTGGTCGGCCTGCCCTACACGTGGAAGTTCGCCTGGTCGCCGATCATCGACCGGGTGCCGCTGCCGCCATTCACCACCTGGCTCGGCCGCCGGCGCGGCTGGCTGCTGTTCGTGCAGATCCTCCTGGTTCTGGCGATCCTGGGCCTCGGCGGCTCCGATCCGGCCGCCGGACTCGGCCGCATGGCGCTGTTCGCCGGCCTCGTCGCCTTCCTGTCGGCGAGCCAGGACATCGTGATCGACGCCTATCGCGTCGAGTTGCTCGAGGAGCGGCAGCAGGGTGCGGGTGCCGCCATGGTCGTGATCGGCTACCGTATCGCCATGCTCCTGGCAGGTGCCGGCGCCCTGTTCATCGCCGAATATTTCGGCTGGTTCTGGGCCTATGCCGCCATGGCCGCCTGCCTGGCGATCGGCATGGTCACGGTGCTGCTCGCCCCAGAGCCGGTGACACCGCCGGCCAGTCCTGCCGGCGATGGCCCGGCAGCGTGGCTTAAGGTCGCCGTGGTCGAGCCGTTCGCCGAGTTCTTCCGTCGCAACGGCGTCGCCACCGCGCTGCTGATTCTCCTGTTCATCATGCTCTACAAGCTGGGCGACGCGCTGCTCGGCACGATGACCAACCCGTTCTATGTCGAGCTCGGCTTCACCAAGCCCGAGGTGGCGACGATCGTGAAGGGCTACGGGCTGGTCGCCACCCTGCTCGGCGGCTTCCTCGGCGGCGTGATCGTCAATCGGCGCGGGATCGTGCCTGCCCTGTGGATCTGCGGCCTCATCCAGCTGCTCTCCAATTTGATCTTCGTATTGCAGGCCTGGGTCGGCCGCGACCTGACCATGCTGACGGTGACGATCTCGGTCGAGAACTTGGCGGGCGGGATGGGCACGGCGGCGTTCGTCGCCTATCTGAGCTCGCTGTGCAATCTCAGCTACACGGCGACCCAGTATGCGCTGCTCTCCTCGTTCATGGCGCAGGCGAGAACGACCTTGAGCGCCGGCGGCGGCTTCCTCGCCGACAGCCTGGGCTGGATCGACTTCTTCCTTGCCACGACGGCGGCGGCGGTGCCGGGCCTGCTCCTGCTGCTCCTGCTGCAGCGGCGGATCGGCGGCGCCGTCCGGCCGGCGGCCGGGGCGAGCGTGGCGGAGGCGATATGAGGGGCGCCGCTGCGCTGGCACTGGCACTGCTGCTGGCGGCCGTCCCGGCGCGCGCCGCGGCTCCATTCCAGCTCGCCATCGGCACGGGCGGCGTCACCGGCATCTACTACCAGATCGGCGCGGCACTGTGCCGGCTCCTGCGCGACCATCCGCCCGAGGTGCCGATCGACTGCTCGACCGAGGGCACGGCGGGCTCGGCGGACAATGTCAACCGGGTCGCGGCCGGCACGTTGCCGCTCGGGCTCGCCCAGGGCGACACGCTGCACGACGCGGTGACGGGCGCAGGCACGTTCGCCGGCAAGCCGCTCGACGGCCGGCTGCGCGCGCTGTTCTCGCCGGTGGTCGAGACCTTCCTGGTGCTGACGACCGCCGGGAACTGGGTGCCCCGCGTCTCGGACCTGCGGGGGCGGCGCATCAATATCGGCCCGCCCGCCTCCGGCAGCGAGATCACCTTCAACCAGCTGTTGCGCGCGCGGGGCTGGCGGCCGGGCGACTTCGGCGCGCTCACGACCATCCGGTCCTCCCTGCAGGCGCAGGCGCTGTGCAGGGGTGCCGTCGACGCCGTGGCGTTCGTGGCCGCCAATCCGGTGCCCGTCTTGCAGGAGGCCACCTTCGCCTGCGCCGCCCGACTGGTGCCGCTCGACCAGGAGTTCTCCAGCGCGATGATCGAGCGCCATCCCGCCTATGTGCCGGCGGTAGTGCCGGGCGGGCTCTACCCCAACAACCCGGACCCGACGCCGACCATCGGCGTGCGGGCGGTGGTGATCGCCGGTGCCGACCTCCCGGACGAGATCGCCTATCTGGTGACCCGCACCCTGTTCACCCGGATGCCCGAGTTCCGCACCCTGCACCTCGCCTTCGCCCAGGCGCAGCCGAAGGATCTGGTCGACCAGTGCCTGTTCGCGGAGGTTCATCCCGGCGCCGCGCGGTACTACCGTGAGGCTGGACTCACGATGCCGCCCCGCTGCCTCCACTGATCGGCTAGTCCTGCAGCTTCGAGTTGCTTGCTGCAGGAGATCAGCACTTGGATACCGAGCAGGAGTTCGGCTGGAGCGGCCCGGCCGCCGGCGAGTTTGCCTATCCGATCGCCGATCTGGCGGCCCTGCGCGCCCACTATCGTGAGGAGGGGTACGTCGTGGTGCGCGGGGCCGTGCCGCGCGAGCTGTGCGCCCGGGCCGTCGCCGCGTTCGCGCGCGAGGTGAAGCCGAGCCGCGACTATTTCAAGCGGCACGCCTCGAGCGACTTCGAGCAGCATGTGTTCACCAGCGCCGGCTTCATGAAATATCCGATCATGAACCTGCAGGATCTGCCGGCCGACCGGTTCGGCGTGTTTCGCGAGACGGGCCTCGCCATGCTCGCGCACCGTTCGGTCGCGGAGGTGGCCGAGGCGCTGCTCGGCGAGCCGGGCCGGATGATCCACACCATGTATTTCGACGGCAACCAGAAGACCTGGGCACACCGCGACAGCCACTATATCGACGCCGAGCAGACCGGCCGCATGCTCGGGGTCTGGATCGCCGCCGAGGACATCGATCCCGAGGCCGGCCGCTTCTACGTCTACGCGCGCAGCCATGTCACGCCGACCCCGGCCGGCCTGAAGCTCGACGAGATCGACCCCAACGGCGCGGAGTACAAGCAGCGCATGGAGGCGTTCGCCGGCAGCTCGCCGCTGCGGTTGGTGGTGCCGGCGCTGCGACAGGGCGACATGATCCTCTGGTCGTCGCTGACCATCCACGGCAGCCTGGCGACCACGCGCCCCGACCGCTCGCGCCGCTCGTTCACCGCGCACTACATCCCCGGCTCCCAGACCTTCCTTTGGGGGCGGCGCGCCCGCGGCAGCTGCGAGGAGATCATGGTCGACCGAGTGCCCGTGGTCCTGCACGGCGACCGGCCTCTGGGGCCGCTCCACGGCGCCATGCGCGCCGGCGAGCGGGCGCTGCGGCACCGCGCACCGGGCTTGTTCCGTGCGGTCAAATCGGTCAAGGGGGCGCTGCTCGGCCATCGGGCGCGACCGTGACGCCGGGTCGCTGCAACACCATGCGGCATTGACCTCGCGAAATATCCTCGCCCCGGCGGCGCCGCACCCGTATAGAACGAGGAGGGATCGCGACGCCGGGGCATAGCTTGGCCAGATCGCTGGAGTTGATTCCGGAGAATGGCGGACGGGCTGCCGTCGGCTTGATCGGCGGGTTGCTGGCCACGCTGACCGGCTATGCGGAGGATCCGCAGGGGCGCGTCCGGCTGCACACCGTCTCGCTGATCCGCTGGGTCGCGGTGATCGGGCAGCTGTTCACCATCCTGTTCGTCGATTTCTCTCTAGGCATCGCCCTGCCGGTCGCAGCGCTCCTGCCGGCGGTGGCGCTCAGCGCCCTGGTCAACCTCCTCCTGTCGCTCAGCCTGAAGGCGACGACCCGGCTGCCCGAGCGCAGCGCTGCCGGGCTGTTCGCGTTCGACATCCTGCAACTCGCCTACCTCCTCGCGCTGACCGGCGGCGTGCAGAACCCGTTCGCAGTCCTCCTGCTGGTGCCTTTGGCGCTCGCGGCCGTGACCCTGGACGTCCGCTCCACGGTCGGCGTGACCGTGTTGGCACTGGTGTGCGTCGCCACCCTCGCCGTGGGTGCCGGCCCCCTGCCCTGGCGCGAGGGCGGCCTCACCCTGCCCGCGCTCTTCCGGGTAGGCGGCTGGGCGGCGCTCAGCCTCGCCATCATCCTGATCGCCGTATTCGCCTGGAGCGTCGCCGAGGAGGCGCGCCAGCGCGCGGAGGCTTTGGCGGCGACGCAACTGGCGCTGGCCCGCGAGCAGGAGCTGTCGGCACTCGGCGGTCAGTCGGCCGCCGTGGCGCACCTGCTCGGCACCCCCCTGGCCACGATCAGCGTCATCGCCAAGGAGATGGTGCGCGAGCTGCCCGACGGCAGCCCGCTGGCCGAGGAGGCGCGCGATCTCATGGCGCAGGCGCAGCGCTGCCGCGAGCTGCTCGCCGGCCTCGGCAAGCGCGCCGACGACGAGCGGCACCGCACCTTCACCCATGCGCCGCTCTCGAGCCTGCTCGAGCACATCGCCGGCGAGAATGCGCGGACCGGGGTGACCGTGCGCGTCGACCTGCTCGCCCGCGACGGCGCGGAGGAGCCCGAGGTGACCTTGACCCCGGAGCTCCGCCACTCGCTCGCCAACCTGATCGCCAACGCCATCCAGTTCGCCCGCAGCGAGGTCCTGATCACGCTGCAGCCGTCGCGAGGCGGCCTGGCGCTGACGATCGAGGACGACGGTCCTGGATTCTCCGCCGAGGTGCTGGACTGGCTCGGCGAGCCCTTCCTCTCCACGCGCCGCGAGGAAGGCGGTCTCGGCCTCGGCATCTTCATCGCCAACACCCTGCTTGCCCGAACCGGCGCGAAGGTCCAGTTCGACAACACAATCGACGGTGCGCGCGTGACGGTGGCCTGGCCGGCCCACCAGCTCGCGCGCGCCCTGGGGGAGCCGCATCGCGATGCACGACGCCACTGACGCCCCGATCGTCACGCCGACGCCGCTCCTGGAGCGGCCGGGCGGCGAGGCACCGATCCTCATCCTGGTCGACGACGACGCACCTTTGCGGCGCAGCCTGCAGCGGGCGCTCGAGCGACGCGGCTTCATGGTCTACGCGGCCGAGAGCCTGAAGGCGGGAATCAACCTCGCCCACAGCGTGAAGCCTGAATATGCCGTGATCGATCTGCGCCTGGAGGACGGCAGCGGCATCGAGCTGGTCCGCCGGCTGCGGGAGCTGCATCCGAAGGTGCGGGTGGTGATCCTCACCGGCTACGGCAACATCGCCACCGCGGTCGCGGCGGTGAAGGCCGGCGCCGTCGATTACCTCGCCAAGCCCGCCGACGCCGACGACGTGATCAACGCGCTGCTCGCCACTGGCTCGACCCTGCCGCCGCCGCCGCACAATCCGATGTCGGCCGACCGGGTGCGCTGGGAGCACATCCAGCGCGTGTTCGAGCAGTGCAACCGCAACGTCTCGGAGACCGCGCGCCGTCTCAACATGCACCGGCGCACGCTGCAGCGCATTCTCAACAAGCGCGCGCCGCGCGAATAGACTGCGGCGCGGCTTGCGCCATTGCCAGAAACTGGGGGACGTCGGGGTGATCAACGAGCCAACCGGTGCCGGGCAGCTGCGGGCGGGTGCGGCCGGCCGCAAGCTTCTCCTGGTCGACGACGACGCGCCGTTGCGCAAGAACCTCGTCCGCGCCTTCGAGCGCGAGGCCTTCGAGGTGGCGACCGCGGCCAGCCTCAGGGAGGCCTACGAGGTCGTCGCCGATTTTACCCCCGAGTTCGCGGTCCTCGACCTCAACCTGCAGGACGGCTACGGCATGGAGCTCGTCGCCCACCTGCAGGAGCTCCGCCCCGGCGTGCGGATCGTGATCCTGACCGGCTACGACAGCATCGCCTCCAGCCTCGTCGCCCTCAAGGCCGGCGTTGTCGGCTATCTCGCCAAGCCGGTGAAGGCGGAGCAGGTGGTGGCCTCGCTGCTGGGGCAGGGCGACGAGGGCGAGGAGCCGGCCGAGCGGCCGATGTCGGCCGATCGGGTGCGTTGGGAGCACATCCAGCGCGTGTTCGAGCAGTGCAACCGCAACGTGTCGGAAACCGCGCGCCGGCTCAGCATGCACCGCCGCACGCTGCAGCGCATTCTGTCCAAGCGCGCCCCCCGGCCGTGACGGCGCGCCGGGTCAGGTGCGCCCGGCCAGGGTCTCGAACATGACGAGGCAGCCGCGCCGGGGGCCGACGGCGGCGCTTTCGTGGTTGCCGTTGCCCAGGGGCAGGGTGGTCGCCTGCGAGGTACGCACCTTGCCCGGCGAGACGTAGGTGGCGTTGAGCGCGCCACGGGCGAGGCGCCCGTCGCTCAGCCCCGCCCACATCTCCTTCATGTTCTGGCCACGCAGGATCATGATGTTGTCGAGCCGCTGGCCGATGGTCGCCCGCGGATCGAGATTGAGCCAGATGGCAAAAGAGCGGTTGAGCTGGCGGATGTTGCGCTCACCGTCGAGCACGAGGCAGGGCAGCGGGCAGGCCTCGAGCACGCGCACGAGATCCTGAGTGTTGCCGGCGAGTGCCAGACGCTCCAGCTCCCGCTGCAGCGTCTGGCTGCGCAGCCGCGCGTGCGACAACGCGAAGGTGCGCAGGGTCGAGGCGAGATTGGTCCGCTCCGGCGTGGCCTCGGCCACCTCGTTGACCAGGCCCGAGAGCCGCAGCCCGCGTTCCTCGGCCACCTCCTTGAGATAGGACCAGAACTCCTTCTCGAGCTTGATCGAGGTGCGGACCTCGCCGATGCGCATGGTCTTGCGGATCATGCCACCGGCCTTTCCAACTGGTTCGGCCACATGCGCATCACGCCCGGAACTCGCCGAGTGGTTTCATATCTCTCTATCAATAAACCATCTATAGATTTCATCTTGGTTAACGCCCGCGCCTCCCGCGCCGATCGCGGTCGCGCGCCCCCGCTCCACTGCAAATTCCGCCTGCCATAGCATGCAGGAACGACACTCCGCACGGCTGACCGAGCGGTGGCGTTGCTCGGCCGAGCGTGCGCACGTGACGCAGAGCGTGCTTTCCGGCGT
The DNA here is from genome assembly GCA_046349415.1 of Geminicoccaceae bacterium. Taxonomy (GTDB): domain Bacteria; phylum Pseudomonadota; class Alphaproteobacteria; order Geminicoccales; family Geminicoccaceae; genus Benzoatithermus. Next base: position 9,986 of record JAXMCJ010000040.1, on the reverse strand, counting down.
GCACGGCAGTCGCATTGCCGCCTGTTCGGGTAGGGGTTAGAGAGGGCGCCCGTACGCCGACAGGAGGGATCGCCCGGCATGGCTCGCAGCAAGATCGCGCTCATCGGCGCCGGCCAGATCGGCGGCACGCTGGCACTCCTCGCCGGGCAGAAGGAGCTCGGCGACGTCGTCCTGTTCGACATCGCCGAGGGCATGCCTGCCGGGAAGGCGCTCGACCTCGCGGAGGCCTCGCCAGTCGAAGGCTTCAATGCCGCGCTGGGCGGCGGCAGCGACTACGCCGCGATCGAGGGTGCCGACGTCGTGATCGTCACCGCCGGCATCCCGCGCAAGCCGGGCATGAGCCGCGACGATCTGATCGCGACCAACGCCGCCGTGGTCAAGAGCGTCGGCGAGAACATCAAGAAATACGCGCCCGACGCCTTCGTCATCGTCATCACCAACCCGCTCGACGCCATGGTCTGGGCGATGCAGAAGGTGACCGGCCTCGACCCGAAGAAGGTCGTGGGCATGGCGGGCGTGCTCGACAGCGCGCGCTTCCGCTACTTCCTGGCCGAGGAGTTCAAGGTCTCGGTCGAGGACGTCACCGCCTTCGTGCTCGGCGGCCACGGCGACACCATGGTCCCGCTGGTGCGCTACTCGACCGTCGCCGGCATCCCCCTGCCAGACCTGGTCAAGATGGGCTGGACCACACAGGAGAAGCTCGACGCGATCGTCCAGCGCACGCGCGACGGCGGTGCCGAGATCGTGGCCCTGCTCAAGACCGGCTCCGCCTTCTACGCGCCGGCCGCCTCCGCCATCCAGATGGCCGAGAGCTACCTCAAGGACCAGCGCCGGCTGCTGCCCTGTGCCGCGCATCTCACGGGTCAGTACGGGGTCGCCGATCTCTATGTCGGCGTGCCGACCATCATCGGCAAAGGCGGCGTCGAGAAGATCGTCGAGATCTCCCTGACCGCCGAGGAGCAGGCGATGTTCGACAAGTCCGTCGCCGCGGTGAAGTCGCTGTGCGCAGCGGTCAAGCTCTAGAGGGGCGCCCATGAACATCCACGAATATCAGGCGAAGGCGCTGCTCAAGGAGTACGGCGTCACCGTGCTGCGCGGGCAGGTCGCCTACACGCCCGAGGAGGCCGAGCAGGCCGCCCGTGCCCTGGGCGGCCCGGTCTGGGTGGTCAAGGCGCAGATCCATGCCGGCGGTCGCGGCAAGGGCGGCGGCGTTAAGATCGCCAAGTCGGTCGAGGAGGTACGCCAGCGCGCCAACGACATGCTGGGCATGACGCTGGTGACGCACCAGACCGGCCCGCAGGGCCGCATCGTCAAGCGGGTCTACATCGAGGACGGCTGCAACATCGCCCGCGAGCTCTATCTCGGTGCGGTGCTCGACCGCGCCACCTCCCGGGTCACCTTCATGGCCTCGACCGAGGGCGGCGTCGAGATCGAGGAGGTGGCGGCCAAGCACCCCGAGAAGATCATCAAGGTGGCGATCGACCCGGTGACCGGCTTCATGCCGTTCCACGGCCGCGAGCTCGCCTTCGGCCTCGGCCTCAAGGGCAAGGAGGTCGGCAAGGCAGTGGCGTTCATGAAGGGCCTCTACCAGTGCGTCGTCGACCGCGACGCCTCGCTGGTCGAGATCAACCCGCTGGTGGTGACCGCCGACGGCGAGCTCGTGGCACTCGACGCCAAGATGAACTTCGACAGCAACGCGCTCTACCGGCAGCCCAAGGTCATGGAGCTGCGGGACCTCGACGAGGAGGATCCGCACGAGATCGAGGCCAGCCGGCACGAGCTCAACTACATCAAGCTCGACGGCAACATCGCCTGCATGGTCAACGGCGCCGGCCTGGCCATGGCGACCATGGACATCATCAAGCTGTGCGGCGGCGAGCCGGCCAACTTCCTCGACGTCGGCGGCGGCGCCACCAAGGAGCGGGTGACCGCCGCCTTCAAGCTGCTGCTCTCCGACCCCAAGGTCGAGGGCGTGCTGGTCAACATCTTCGGCGGGATCATGCGCTGCGACGTCATCGCCGAGGGCGTGGTCGCGGCCGCCCGCGAGGTCAACCTCACCGTGCCGCTGGTGGTACGGCTGGAGGGCACCAACGTCGATCTCGGCAAGCAGATCATGCGCGATTCCGGCCTGCCGATCATCCCGGCCGACGATCTCGCCGACGCTGCCGAGAAGGTGGTTCAAGCCGTGCGGAAGGCAGCCTGATGTCCGTCCTGATCGACAGCAGCACCAAGGTCATCTGCCAGGGCTTCACCGGCGCCCAGGGCACCTTCCACTCCGAGCAGGCGATCGCCTACGGCACCAGGATGGTCGGCGGCGTCACCCCCGGCAAAGGCGGCGAGAGCCATCTCGGCCTGCCGGTGTTCGACACCGTGCTGGCCGCGCGCGAGACCACGGGCTGCGACGCCTCGGTGATCTACGTGCCGGCACCTTTCGCCGCCGACGCGATCCTCGAGGCGATCGAGGCCGAGGTGCCGCTGATCGTGTGCATCACCGAGGGTATCCCGGTCCTGGACATGGTCAAGGTCAAGCGTGCGCTGTCCGGCTCGAGCTCGCGGCTGGTCGGCCCCAACTGCCCGGGCGTGATCACGCCGGGCCAGTGCAAGATCGGCATCATGCCCGGGCACATCCATCTGCCGGGCAAGATCGGCGTGGTCTCGCGCTCGGGCACCCTCACCTACGAGGCGGTGGCCCAAACGACGCGGCCGGGGCTCGGCCAGTCCACCTGCGTCGGCATCGGCGGCGACCCGGTGAAGGGAACGGAGTTCATCGACGCGCTCGAGATGTTCATCGCCGACCCGCAGACCGAGGGCGTCATCATGATCGGCGAGATCGGCGGCTCGGCCGAGGAGGATGCTGCGGCGTTCTGGAAGGCCTCGGGCTGCCGGAAGCCGATCGTCGGCTTCATCGCCGGGCGCACCGCACCGCCGGGCCGTCGCATGGGCCATGCCGGTGCGATCATCTCCGGCGGCAAGGGCGGTGCTGAGGAGAAGCTGGAGGCCATGCAATCGGCCGGCATCCGCATCGCCAAGAGCCCCGCCCATATCGGCGAGGCGATGGTCGAGGCGATGGGCGCACGCTAGATACGCGCTGCCGGCGCACGGCGCTCTGGCGCCGCAACCGGCCACGCAAGCATGGGGCAGCGAGATGGCGAAGCGACTCGAGCTCGAGCAGACCTCCTTCCTCTACGGTGGCAACAGCTCGTTCATCGAGGATCTGTACGCCCGCTACCTCGCCAACCCGGCTGAGGTCGACCCCAGCTGGCGGGCCTATTTCGACGAGCTGGAGCCCGAGAACCGCGCGCTGTTCGAGCGCGCCCGCGCCGCGCTGAAGCCGCAGCCGGCGCGGCTTCGCCTGGTCCAGCCGGCCGCCGCCGAGGCGCCGGCCATCGGCCTGGAGGAGAGCGCCACCAAGGCGCTGATCCGCGAGCATCTGCGCGTGATCATGCTGATCCGCGCCTATCGCGTCCGCGGCCATCTGATCGCCAGGCTCGACCCGCTCGGGCTCACCCACAATGCCCAGCATCCCGAGCTCGACTATCGCTCCTACGGCTTCACCGAGGCGGATCTCGATCGGGAGTTCTACCTGGACTACGTGCTGGGTCTCGAGAAGGCCACCCTGCGCCAGATCATGGAGGTCCTGCAGAAGACCTACAGCGGCACGGTCGGCATCGAGTTCATGCACATCCAGGACCCCGAGCAGAAGGCCTGGATCCAGGCGCGCATCGAGGGCACGGCCGGCATCTTCACCACCTCGGCCGAAGAGAAGCGCGAGATCCTCGAGCACCTGACCGAGACCGAGGGCTTCGAGCAGTTCCTGCACGTCAAGTTCCCCGGCACCAAGCGCTTCGGCCTGGATGGCGGCGAGAGCGCCATCCCGGCGCTGGAGACGATCATCCGCACGGCGGCCGAGCTGGGTGGTGAAGAGATCGTCATCGGCATGCCGCATCGTGGCCGGCTCAACGTGCTGGCCAACGTGATGGGCAAGCCCTACGCCGCGATCCTGTCGGAATTCCAGGGCCGTGCTGCGGTGGACGAGGTGCTGGGCTCGGGCGACGTCAAGTATCATCTCGGCACCTCGACCGATCGGGCGCTACCCGACGGCAAGCACATCCATCTCTCGCTCACCGCCAACCCGTCGCATCTGGAAGCGGTCAATCCGGTGGTGATGGGCAAGGTGCGCGCCAAGCAGACCCAGAAGGGCGACACCGAGCGCACGCGCGTGCTGGGTCTGCTGATGCACGGCGACGCCGCATTCATCGGCCAGGGCGTGGTGCACGAATGCCTGGAGATGATGGACCTCAAGGGCTATCGGATCGGCGGCACCATCCATCTGATCGTCAACAACCAGATCGGCTTCACCACCAGCCCGGCCTATTCGCGCAGCTCGCCCTACCCGTCCGACGTCGCGCGCGGCGTGCAGTGCCCGGTGTTCCACGTCAACGGCGACGACCCGGTCGCAGTCACCCATGTCGCGAGGCTGGCGACCGAGTTCCGGCAGAAGTTCAAGATCGACGTGGTGATCGACCTCTGGTGCTACCGCCGCCACGGCCACAACGAGGGCGACGAGCCGGGCTTCACCCAGCCGCTGATGTACAAGAAGATCGCCCAGCATCCGACCGTGCGGCAGTCCTATGCCCGCCGGCTCGAGGAGGACAAGGTCCTCAAGCCGGGCGAATCGCAGGCGATGTACGACGCCTTCATCCAGCAGCTCGACGCGGCGCACGAGACGGCCACGAGCTACAAGGCCAACAAGGCCGACTGGTTCGAGGGCGCCTGGAGCGGGCTGCGTGCGGCGCCGAAGGAGTACCAGCGCGGCGATACCGCCGCCGCCACCGACATGCTGCGCGAGCTCGGCCTCAAGATGACCGACCTCCCGCCCTCGCTCAACGTCCATCCCCGGCTGCGACGGGTGATCCAGCAGCGGCGCAAGGCGATCGAGGACGGCAACGGCATCGACTGGGCGACGGCCGAGCATCTGGCCTTCGCCTCGCTGCTCGTCGAGGGCTTCCCGGTGCGCCTGTCGGGCGAGGATGTCGGCCGCGGCACGTTCAGCCAGCGCCATGCGGTCATCTACGACCAGATGACCGAGGAGAAGTACATCCCGCTGCAGCATCTCAAGCCGAAGCAGGCCAGCATCGAGGTGATCGACAGCATCCTGTCGGAGGAGGGCGTGCTCGGCTTCGAGTACGGCTACAGCCTCGCCGACCCCAACTGCCTGACCATCTGGGAGGCCCAGTTCGGCGACTTCGCCAACGGCGCCCAGGTCTACTACGACCAGTTCATCAGCTCGGGCGAGAGCAAATGGCTGCGGCTGTCCGGCCTCGTCAACCTGCTGCCGCACGGCTACGAGGGCCAGGGGCCGGAGCACAGCTCCGCGCGTCTGGAGCGGTTCCTGCAGCTCTACGCCGAGGACAATATCCAGGTCGTGGTGCCGAGCACGCCGGCCAGCTACTTCCACGCGTTGCGGCGGCAGCTGCATCGCGAGTTCCGCAAGCCGCTGATCGTGATGACGCCGAAGTCGCTGCTCCGGCACAAGCGCTGCGTCAGCGCGCTGGAGGAGCTGTCGCTTGGCTCGAGCTTCCATCGGGTCTTGTGGGAGTCGCCGCCGGGCGAGGGCGACCAGGCGATCGAGCGCGTCGTCCTGTGCTCGGGCAAGGTCTACTACGACCTGCTGCAGGGCCGCGAGGACCGCTGGCTCGACGGCAAGGTGGCGATCATCCGCCTCGAGGAGCTGGCCCCCTTCCCCGAGCAGGTGCTGGAGGCGGAGCTTCGCCGCTATCCCACGGGCGCCCGCTATGTCTGGTGTCAGGACGAGCCGCGCAACATGGGCGCCTGGTTCTTCGTGGCACCGCGCATCGAGAACCTGATGGAGGCCGTCGGGATCGAGCAGCGGCGGCTGATCTATGCCGGCCGCAAGCCCGCCGCCTCGCCGGCCACGGGCTCGCATGGCCAGCACGAGCGCGAGCAGCGCGAGCTGATCGAGGCGGCACTGACGGCATGAGCAAGGACAGGGCCGCAGCGCGGCCAGTGGCGGGGAGGCCCCAATGAGCGTCGAGATCCGCGTGCCGACCTTGGGCGAGTCGGTCACCGAGGCGACCATCGCCAAGTGGCTGAAGAAGGCCGGCGACGCGGTGGCCGTGGACGAGCCGCTGGTGGAGCTCGAGACGGACAAGGTCAGCCTCGAGGTCCCGGCGCCCTCGGCCGGCGTGCTTTCCGAGATCCTGGTGAACGTCGGCGACGACGTCTCGGTGGGCGCGGTGATCGGCCGGATCGAGGCCGGGGCCGGCAAGACCGCAGCGACCCCGACGCCGAAGGCCGCGGCGGCCCCCGCCCCCGCCCCTGCCCCCGCTGCTGTCTCTCCCGCAGGCGACGGTGCCGCCCAGGCCGGGCCGGCGGCGCGCAAGCTTGCCGCCGAGAAGGGCATCGACCTTGCCGAGGTGCCGGCGACCGGCCCCAAGGGCAACGTCACCAAGGGCGACGTGGTCACCGCCCTGGCCGACAAGGCGCTCACCGCCGCCGAGCGGCCGGTGGCCCCGCCGCTGGCCGCCGAGCCGGCGCCGGCCCCGGCCCCGCGACCGGCCGGCCGCGAGGAGCGGGTCCGCATGACCCGGCTCAGGAAGCGCATCGCCGAGAGGCTCAAGGAGGCGCAGAACACCGCCGCCATGCTGACGACCTTCAACGAGGTCGACATGACGGCGACGATCGAGATGCGTGCCCGCTACCAGGACCAGTTCACCAAGAAGCACGGCATCAAGCTCGGCTTCATGGGCTTTTTCGTGAAGGCCGCGGTCGAGGCGCTCAAGGCCTATCCGGCGGTCAATTCCGAGATCGACGGCGACGAGGTGGTCTACAAGCACCACTACGACGTCGGCGTCGCCGTCAGCACCGACCAGGGTCTGGTCGTGCCGGTGGTGCGCGACGCCGAGTTGCTCTCGCTCGCCGCCATCGAGAAGCAGATCGCCGACCTCGGCAAGCGCGCCCGCGACGGCAAGCTCGCCATGGAGGACCTGACCGGCGGCACCTTCACCATCACCAATGGCGGCGTGTTCGGCTCGATGCTCAGCACCCCCATCCTCAACCCGCCCCAGGTCGGCATCCTCGGCATGCACGCCACCAAGCAGCGGGCCATGGTCATGCCCGACGGCTCGATCCAGGCCCGCCCCGTGATGTACTTGGCGCTCTCCTACGACCACCGCATCATCGACGGCCGCGAGGCGGTGAGCTTCCTGGTGCGGATCAAGGAGTGTATCGAAAGCCCGGAGCGGATGCTGCTCGACGCGTAGCTGGAGCCACCGCTCCGTCGCCGAAGCTTCCGCGCAGCCGTCGCTTGTGCCATGCTCGCGTCAGGCTGAGTGTGGGACAGGTGCGACGTGGCGGAAGCTGCAAGCCTGGAGCTGATCGGAAAAACTGTGCTGGAGACGCGGGACGCAGTCCGCAAGCTCGCTGGCCTGCCTGACGCGGTCCGGCAACTCCAGGACGACCAAACTGTGATGATCCGTATGCTCCAGGCCCGCGAGGCCGAGCTGGACCTCATGCGCTCGCTTGAGCAGCAATATGCGGGCTTGCGCACCAAGATGGTGGAGTTCGAGAAGCGGCTGGCGAACCTGGAGACGGTGCGATGAACGGGATCGCGCGCGGCGCCCACGAGCATGTGCGCGATGTCCAGGTGAGCGCGGACACGCTGACCGTAGCGTTGATGGACAGCCGCGATATCTCCGCGCCGTTGGCCCGGTTTCTACGGCCGCTCAACGCAACGCGCTCTCCGGGAGTCGGTTGGCTTCGGATAAGGTGTCCATTGGCCGAAGTTTGATGAAGACCTGAGCACCGAGGGACCGTTGAGGAGTGCGCCGGCGGCACTAGGAATGGCGATAGTCGATGAACCCTGATCCGACTGGCTCCGCCAGCACATTCACATCGCCAATGACGGCGTGTTCAGCTCGATGCTGGGCACGCCCATCCTGATCCCGCCCCAGGTCGGCCTAACTTCCGCGGGGCATTATACATGAATACCTGCAAGGTCATAATGGCTTACCTGACCATTCTTGTTGTTGTGCTTGCTTGCCCATCAATATCTGCAGATACTCAGTTTACCCTGCAATGTGCCTTCACTGCCAGTCGATCCGAGTTTGCTCCTTCGCGCAGCTGGCAAGAAGCAGACCGTTGCAATAACCATTGATGAGACGAATGGTAGATCTGCCACATTCCTCTGGGATGGGACTGCTTATTTGGATGATGTTTCGGTAAATGAGGAGAAGATTATTTCCAAAGAGACCATAGGGTATCTTGTAGAAGAGATCGCAATCGATAATATGAATGGAACATACTTCCGAACTACATTTGATAGTCGTCCAAACAAGATAAGGTATATGGCGCGAGGAGATTGCTTCGCTATCGGACTTCGACCATTTCCCAATCGGAAATTCTCGGGAAATGAAATCCCCAGTGATCGGCGGTGCCGGGCGAGCATTGCAAGCACTGAGTTCACTTCCGTTTGCTATTACCTCTGCAGACAGTTCTTTTGCAGCTGAGCGTCCACACTGCGTCATTCTGCAGTCTTATCCGGAATACAAGATCTGCACTATATACACTGAAACAGTAAGTGCCAAATGGAGCGAACAACTGGGGGTTTATAACTTGTATGGGGCGGAGCTTCGGAGCGGCGAATGCTATCCGGTGTTCAGATTTGTTTACATCACGGCATGCGACAAGGGTGAGCGTTATCTTCCAAAAAGGGGCTGCAGGCCATAAAGTAAACTTGTTTGACAGAAATTTGGCGACATCGCACTCAATTAATGATTGAGCGCGGCGACGAACTCAATCACGCATGTGAACATGCTACGGGGTGGGCCGCGTCGGCTCCGAGCGCTGTCGGCGCATCCATTGCCTCGTAGCCACAAGCGCCGTATATTCCAATCAGGTAACATGCATATACGGAGCGGCGATGCCGCTCTACATCCGCGACGACCGCGTCAAGGAGCTCGCCGGACAGGTGGCGGCGCTGGAGCGCTCGACGGTGACCGATGCGGTGCGCGACGCGCTGGAGCGACGGCTGCAGCAACTGCAGGACGAGCGCGACGAGCGGCGGCGCCGGATCGACGAGGTGCTGGCGCGGTTCGACGCCGAGCCCGACCGGGCACCGGGGTTCACCGACAAGGATCTCTACGACGACAACGGGGATCCGATCGCGTGACGATCGTCGTCGATACCTCCGCGCTGGTCGCGATCCTGTTCGCCCAGCCCGAGCGCGACCGGTTTCTCGCTTTGCTGCAGACCACGCCGGCTACCATTTCCGCCGGCAGCCTGATCGAGCTGCTGCGCGTGGTGACGCGGCGCACGCCCAACCTGCTCGCGGAGGCGTGCACGTTGCTGAGGGTGCTGAAGGTCGCCACCGCGGCGGTGGACGAGGCGCAGGTGGAGCTCGCCATCGAGGGTCAGGCGCGTTTCGGCAAGGGCCGTGGCCAGCCGCCCGCGGCGCTCAACTTCGGCGACCTGTTCGCCTACGCGTTGGCCCGGCAGCTCGACGTGCCATTGCTGTTCAAGGGCGACGATTTCACCCGGACCGACCTGCGCCCGGCACTCTGATGCGCCAGATCCGGCGCGAGGAGCCCGTCGGCGGGTGAGTCGCGCACCCCGCACTCACGTGATCGCGATGCGGCCCGGGCTTGGGCGCCGCCGCCGGGCGCACCACCATCAGCGCATGGTGGGAAATCCGGAGGAAGCCACATGCTCGACCGCAGATGGGCTCTGGCGGCGGGGCTGATGGCGACGGGTGGCGGGGCGATGCTCACCCCTACCTCAGCCTTGGCCGCGGTCGCGGCCGAGAACGGCGCCCAGCCGCCCGCCTTCTATCGGCTGAAGGTGGGCGGCATCGAGGTGATCCGGGTGCATGACGGCGTGGCGGTGCGGCCGCTCGATGCCGGCTTCGTCCGCAATGCCGAGCTTGCCGAGGTGCGGGCCGCACTGGCGGCCGTATTCCAGCCGACTGA
>JAXMCJ010000039.1:0-55198 GCA_046349415.1 Geminicoccaceae bacterium | reverse complement strand
CGCCGTGGCCAGGGTCTTGACGGCGTCCTTTGGCAAGGTGCCGATTTCGGCCATAGCCTCCGCGGCGGCCAGCTCGACATCGAGCCAGATCCCGAGACGGTTCTCGGGTGCGAAGATCGCCGCCATCTCGGGCCGGCTGTAGCGAGGGATCATGCGATGCTCACGGATGGCTCAGGGCAGGGCTCCCATAGCAGCGGGAAGGGCGGCGTGCGAGGCCGGCACGACCGGGGGGACGTGCTGGAGTTCTGGTTCGCGTCAGGGAACGAGGAGCGCTGGTTCAAGGCCGACCCGGAGTTCGACCGCGACATCGCCGATCGGTTCGCCGGGCTGGTCGGGTTGGCGCGGGGCGGTGCGCTGACAGATTGGGCGGCGACCGCCGACGGCGCGCTCGCCATGTGCCTGCTGCTCGATCAGTTCCCTCGCAACATCTGGCGCGGGACGCCGGGCGCCTTTTCCTGCGACGAGCGGGCGCGCGAGGTCGCCGCTGCAGCCATCCTGGCGGGCCACGATCGGGCGGTGGCCGCACCCGGGCGGATGTTCTTCTACCTGCCGTTCGAGCACAGCGAGGACCTCGCCCATCAGGAGCATTGCCTCGAGCTGATGCGCGGGCTCGACGACCCCGAACTGCTGCACTGGGCGCAGCGCCATCATGCGGTGATTGCCCAATTCGGCCGCTTTCCGCATCGCAATGCGATTCTGGGCCGGGAGAGCACGGATGCGGAAACGGAGTTCCTGCAGCAGCCCGGATCGTCGTTCTGAGGGCGGCGTCGGGCGTGGTGCACCGGTCATGCCGTTCGGGGATCGCCGGGCCGCTGGCCAGCCGGCGGTTGCACGGGGTTGTCCGACCGGGTACCTGACGCGCCACGAGAAGCTGTAGTCGGGTGGAAGGGAGGCCGGGCGGGGTGCACCGCGACGCTGACTGTGGCGGTGCGCCGGCCGGCATCGGTGTGTTCGCCTCGCTGGCGCGTCGTCAGGATGTGTCGGCTTGGCGCGCCCGCGTGCAGAGGGTCGCACCCTATCTGGTCGGCGGAGCCATGTTCGCCGTCGCCGTTTGGGTCCTGCGCGGAGCCCTGCGGCGCTACGGCATAGAGGATCTGCACGCCGAGCTGGCAGCTCTCACCCCGCACCAGCTCTTGCTCGCGATCACGTTCACCGCGCTCAGCTTCATGGCTCTCGTGGGCTACGAATGGTCGGCCCTCGGGCTGGTCGGCAAGAAGATGCCCTTCGGCCATCTGTGCCTGGCATCGTTCGCGACGCAGTCCATCGCCCACTCGACCGGCTTCGCGTTCGTGATCGGCGCGACCCTGCGCTACCACTTCTACTCGGACCGTGGCCTGGGCATCGCCGACGTCGCGAAGGTCCAGATGTATTTCACCGCGACCTTCACCCTGGGGGTGGCGACGCTGGCCGGGGCGGTGGTCCTGATCGAGCCTGGCCGGCTCGCGGTCGCGACCGGATTGCCGCCGACGCTCTGGCGCGTCGCCGCGGCCACCGCCCTCACGCTGGTCTCGGCCTATGTGATCTGGGGCGGCTTCTTCCACCGGCCGCTGCGTTGGCGCGGCCGCGAGTTCATCCTGCCGGGCGCTGGCGCCACCCTGATCCAGATCTTCTTCGGCGTGGCGGACCTGATCGCCGTCGCCGCCGCGCTCTATGTGCTTCTCCCGGACGAGCTGGGCCTCGACTATCTCGAGGTCCTGGCCGTGTTCATGGCGTCGATCGTCATCGGGCTGCTGAGCCACGTGCCGGGCAGCCTCGGCGTGTTCGAATCGGCCGTCGTGCTGCTGGTCCAACCGACGGAGGAGCAGGCGCTGCCGTTGATCGGCGCCCTGCTCGCGTTCCGCGCGGTCTACTATCTGCTTCCACTTCTGTGCGGCATCGTCGTGCTGGCCGGCAGCGAGCTGCATCGCTGGCAGGCTGGCATCGCGCAGCTCGGCGACCGCCTTCGACTCGATTTCGGCCCCGCCACGCCGCGCCTCGCCGCGGTGCTCGTAGGTTGCGCCGGCCTGTGGCTGCTGTTCGCCGCCATTCCGCTCGAGGTCGGCCCGGCCGCGACACTCGTCGAGCAAATGGCTCGTCTCGTCGAGCTCGCAGGCGGCGTGGGGCTGATGCTCCTGGCTGTGGGCCTGTGGCAAGGTCTGCGCAGCGCCTGGCGCTGGGCCCTGGCGGTGCTGACCGTGGCAATTGCGGCGGTAGCGGTGCTCACCACGCCCAAGCTGCTCGCCGTCTACGCTATCGTGCTGGGCGGCTTGCTGATCGCCAGCCGCGCCTCGTTCGCCGACTGAGATCCCAGATCCCAGGACGCGCTGACCGGCCGGATTGCCCAGCCCGCGCTGAAGCTGCCATCCAGTAGCCAGAAAATGGCTTCCCGCTGAGCGGCTAGTCTGCGACAGCTTGCCGCAGAATGACATAAATCAACAGTAGAGTATCAGGGCGATATATTCAACGCCGATGATGGCGCGCCGTTAAGCTGTGCTTGCCTGCGAGTGCCCGCATCGGCACGCGCGTTCACTTGTCTCGCCGGATATTTGGGCTGTCTGGCCGCGCCGGCAAGCATGGCGCGGCCTCACGCATGGATTGCAAGAGAATTGAACAAAACAACCGATAAAAATGTATGAAAACAAGAAATACTTTTTGCCGTAAAGTAACAGCAAATGAAGGCGCAAAAAGTTCTTGCGCGCTAAGCTGAACTTGGTTAACTGGAGTTCAACATCTCCAGATGAAACAGCATCGGACTTCTCCTAGGCGGCTCGACTGCTGGGCGGGTCCTCAAGAGCGGGAGTTCTTCACATGGCCGTCGCTTACAACGAGCTGCGCAACCTCATCGGTCGCATAGACAATGACAATCGTCCCGGCTTCTTTGCCCTGCGGGCCGAATTGCCGGCGCAATTGCCAGATGTCCGCACCGATACGCTGGAGCTGGAATACGCCAATCTCGCCACCCGGCTGGAGCCGGAGACGGGGCTGCTGTGGGCGCATTTCCTCCACCGCGAACGGGCGTGCTTTACTGCCGGACTACTCGCCGATCTGCGTCATTTCCAGGAATGGCTGCGGACTGAGTTCGGCGGTTGTGACCGCGAGGAGATGCCGTTCCGGCATCTGGTGTGGGCATCGCGGTCGCCGAGCGCCTGGAACATGGGCGGCAATCTGGCGAGCTTCACGAGCCTGATCCGCAGCCAGGACGAGGCTACGCTGCGCGCCTACGCCTATCGCTGCATCGACATCCTCTACGACAATTACCGCGCGCTGGACCTGCCGGTCCTGACGGTTGCCCTGGTGCAGGGCGACGCCGTCGGTGGCGGTTTCGAGGCGATGCTGACGAACGACATCGTCATTGCCGAGCGCGACGCGAAATTCGGCCTGCCGGAGATCCTGTTCAACCTGTTCCCGGGGATGGGCGCCAACAGCTTCCTGCGGCGCCGCGTCGGCGACCGCATGGCGCGCCTGATGATCGAGGACGGCCGCAGCCGCAGCGCCGACGAGCTGCACGAGCTCGGGCTGGTCGATGTGGTCTGCGAGCCGGGCGAGGGCGAGGCGACCCTGCGTCGGTACGTGACCGAGCGCGCCGGGCGGTTCACGACGGATCTGACGCTGAAGCGGGCGCGTCAGCGCGCGGACGTGCTTGGCAAGGGCGAGCTGATCGACATCGTCGATATGTGGGTCGAGCTGGCGCTCGATCTGGGCGAGACTGAGCTGCGCCGGATGGACTGCCTGGCCCGCCACCAGGAGCGGCGGCGCGCGGCCTGAGACGGGCGCGGCTCAGCGTCGCTCGGCACGAGCGTCGTTGCGCCGCCATTCCTCCCGGAACGCCACCAGCGCCACCCTGACTCGATCCGCCTCGTGCCGCAGCCGCCCAAGCTCGACCCCGACCCGCATCATCAGGGCATGGTCGTCGAGTTCGCGCCAGCCGAGGCAGAGGTCGAACAGGCCGAGCGCACCGACATGCGCGGCACTGCTGCGCAGTGCGTGGGCCTGGTCGCGGAACGCGCGCGTGTCCGCAACCAGTGCGGACTGCTCGATCTGAGCGAGCAGGGCCTCCAGATCCGTGAGAAAGTCGCCGATCAGGCCGTCGAGGAAGCCATCGCCGCTGTCCAGCTCGGCGAGGCTGGCGAGCCGACCTGGATCGATCGCCGGCCGGCCGGGCTCCGTCTCGGTCATGCTTGCCATCGGCGAGCTCGTCGGCATGCCGGCTGTCCGCTCGCCGGTCAGCTCCCTCAGCGTTCGCAGCAGAAGCTGGCTGTCGACCGGCTTGGTGAGATAGGCCGAGAACCCGATCGTGCGGCAAGCCTCTCGGGTCTGCGGCGTGGCATCGGCGCTGAGGGCCACGATCGGCGGCAGCTCGTCCACGTCGTGCGTGAACCTCAGCAGCTTGACGGCATCGATCCCGCCGAGCTCCGGCATGTTGAGATCCATGAGCACGATGTCGTAGCCCGGCTCCTCGAGCGCCTCGACGGCCTGCTGGCCGGTCGCGACGATGGTCACCCGGTGCCCGGCATGCTCGAGGATCTTGCCGATCACCTTCTGATTGGTCCGATTGTCCTCCGCCACCAGCACATGCAGGCTGCGCGGCAGCGAGGCGGTCGCCGCTGCGATGCCCGGATTACGCGTCTCGGACTGCGGTCGCCGCAGGGCGGCGCGTAACGTCGCGGCCAGGGCGTCGTCCTCCGTCCCCGCGGCCAGATCGGCCAGGGTCGGCCAATCCGCGCCGTGGGTCGGGACGCCGATTGTTATGATGTCGATCGGATCCACCGGCATGGCGAGCTGCAGCATCGCGGCGAGGGCGCTGACGTCCACGGGTGGCGAGCGGCGGGTGACCAGAATGGCCTCGCGGCCCTCGCCGTGGCGCAGCAGCTCCGCCGCCGACTCGACCGTGGCGACGCAGCGTGCCTCGGCGCCGAGCCGCTGGACGCGTTCCGCCAGGGTGCCGGCGGCGTCGCGGCCGCCGAGGACCACGACGCGCCCGGCCAGCCGTTCCGTCGGGGCCGGCGACGTGTCCACGGCAAAGGGCAATTCGAGCCAGAAGGTCGAGCCCTGACCCAGCTCGCTGGTCATGCCGACCGTGCCACCCATGAGCTGGGCGAGCTCGCGCGTGATGTTGAGCCCCAGGCCGCTGCCGCTGATCCCGCGCCGGATGCTCTCGTCGCTGCGCACGAAGCGCTCGAACAGGGTCGCCTGCGCTTCCGGCGACAGACCGCTCCCCGTGTCCTCGACGGCAAGCCGCAGCCACACCGTCTCGCCTTCCCGGCGGGCCGGCGCCACCCGGATGGTCACTCGGCCCCGATCGGTGAACTTGATCGCGTTGCCGACGAGGTTGACCAGCGCCTGATGCAGCTGGCGCGGCGCCCCGCGCAGCCGCCAGGGGGTCGCCGGATCGAGCCGCAGGCGCAGGGCGAGACCTTTGCTCGACGCCAGATGGCCGAGCAGCAGCCGCAGGCGCGCCAGGGAGTCGTGCAGATCGAACGGCTCGACCTCGATCGCGAAGCGGCGCTCCTCGATCTTGGCGAGGTCGAGGACCTGGTCCACCAGGCCGAGCAGATGGGCGGCGGCGGTCTGCACCGTCGAGGTCATGTCGCGTTGCTCGGCATCCAGGCGGGTCGTGGTCAACAGCTCGCTCATGCCGATGATCGCGTTGAGCGGCGTGCGCAGCTCGTGGCTCATCGCGGCGAGGAAGTGGCTCTTCGCCCGGCTCGCCTCCTCGGCCCGGGCGATCGCGTTGGTCAGCTTGCGCAGCAGGATCGCGAAATAGATCGGCAGCAGGATCAGCGACACCACCAAGGCGCCGGCGAGTGCGGGGATCTCGCGCCAAGCCGGGCTGACGATCACCACGCCGGCGAACAGGACCAGGGAGAGCCCGGCCGCCGCCCAGAGATAGGGGCGGCCGTAGCGGAAGCCGTGGCCGAGGATGATCCACAAGAGCATCGGATAGAGCGCCGATGCAGCCGGCCCCCCCACCAGCATCGTGGCGGTGGGGGCCACGCTGTCGACCACCACGGCGGCCATGCGCCGCCGTGGGTTGATCGCCGGTCGGCGGATGATGTCGGCCAGGATCAGGATGCCGGCCACCAGATCGGCGACGAAGATCACCGTCACCCAGAACACGATCGCCTCGTGCTGCTCCGGCTCGTGCGGGATCAGCAGCAGGTAGGCGTACATCACGAAGGCGACGGCGATGCGGATCAGCGCCTGCTCGTGCTCGCTGTCCTCGCGGGCCTGCAGCCGTCGCCAGACACGTTGCAGGCGCATGCCGAGCCCGAGCGGGGGCATGCCCGGGCCCGCCTCAGCCGCGGGCTTGCGCCCGCGCGCGCCACCGCTCCACGGCGGGCACAGGCAGGGTAGGAGCCGCTTGCAGCAGGCGCTGCTCCAGTTGGGCGGCGCTCACGGGCGGGCTGATCAGGTTGCCCTGGACCTGGTCGCAACCGAAGGCACGCAGCCGCAGCAGCTGCCCCTCGGTCTCGACCCCCTCGGCGATGACGCTGAGACCGAGGCTGTGGCCGAGATTCACGATCGCCCGGACGATCACCTCGTCGTTGAGGCTGTGCTCGAGATTCTGCACGAAGGACTGGTCGATCTTCAGGCGCTGCACGGGCAGGCGCTTGATGTAGGAGAGCGAGGAGTAGCCCGTGCCGAAGTCGTCGATCGAGAGGCTGACGCCGAGCTGGTTGAGGTGCCGCAGACTCTGGATGGCGGTCTGGCTGTTCTCGATCACCGCGTTCTCGGTCAGCTCGAGATCGAGCGAGGAGGCGGCCAGCGAGCTCTCGGCCAGGACCCGCTCGATCAGCAGCTCGACACCGCGCTCGCGGAACTGGACCGGCGACAGATTGACCGACATCTGCAGGCCGTCGACGCCCTGGTCCTGCCAGCGGCGTTGCTGCCCGCAGGCGCTGCGCAGCACCCAGGCGGTGAGCGGGCCGATCAGGCCGAGGTCCTCGGCGAGGCCGATGAACTCGCCCGGGCGGACCAGGCCGCGATAGGGGTGGTTCCACCGCACCAGAGCCTCGACGCCGATCACCCGATCGGTGGCGAGCTCGATCTGCGGCTGGTAGTGGACGACGAACTGCTCCGCCGCGAGGGCCTGGCGCAGCTCGCGCTCGAGCGTCACCGCCCGGCGCGCCGCCACGTTCATCTCGGCGGCGAAGAATCGATAGGCGTCGCGGCCGGACTTCTTCGCCCGATACATGGCGAGCTCGGCGTTCTTCAGCAGCGTCTCCACCGTCCGCCCGTCGGCCGGTGCCACGGTGATGCCGATGCTCGCGCTGATGTGGACCTCGCGGGCGTGGATCACGAACGGCGAAGCGAACGCCTCGCTCAGTCGCCGCGTCAGCTCGGCGGCGTCGTCCGGTCGCTTGATACCGGTCTGCAGGATCAGGAACTCGTCGCTCTCGGCACGGGCCAGCAGATGCTCGCCATCGAGCCGCGCGCGCAGGCGGGCCGCCACCTCGCGCAGCAGATCGGAGCCGAACTCCTTGCCGAACGCGTCGTTGATGCCCTTGAAGCGGTCGAGGTCGAGATGCAGCAGCGCCAGCATCTCGTGCTGCTGCCGCGCGCGCGCCAGCTCATGCTCGAAGCGGGTGCGGAACTGCTCGGAGGTGGGCAGGCCGGTGATCGGGTCCTCGAGCCGCGACCCGGCCGCCGCCTCGTCGGCGCGCAATTCGGTCACGTCCATGGCCACGGTCAGCACGCGGGTGGCCCGCCCGGCGGCCGACCCGAGCGGTGCCTTGGTGGTCAGGAGCCAGCGCGTGCCGTCGCCGCCACTCAGCGAATCATAGAACGGCGTGGCGATGGCGGCACCGGTCTGCAGCACCTTCTCGTCCAGGATGCCGTTGGCGAGGGCGAACTCCTCGCCATGGGTGTCGAGCAGCGGAGCGCCGATGGCGGTGGCCCGGTCGAGCCCGAACACCTGCCAATAGGCCGCGTTGGCCATCTCCAGCCGGCCTTGGGCATCGACGACCGACACCGCGGCCGGCATGGCGTCCAGGACGCGCTGCAACAACTGCTGTTCGCCGTCGTCGTGCCGGGTGTGAAGCTCGCGCTCGAGATCGGCCGCGCGCTCGGCCAGCAGGAGCTGCTGGCGCCGCAATGTCAGGAGATTGCGGGCGCGCGCCTTGAACTCCAGGTGATCGACGGGGCTCAAGAGGAAGTCGGTGGCGCCCGCCTCCAGTGCCCGGTAGCAGAATTCGCGATCCTGGTAGACGGTGATCACGATCACCGGGACGTCGACCAGATCGGGGCGGCTGCGCAGGGCCCGCACGAAGCTGGCGCCGTCCATGTCCGGCATGTTGAAGTCGGTGATGATCAGGTCGGGCACCAGGCCGCCGTCGAATGCCGCCAAAGCCTCGGCCGGCCCGGCATAGGCGCCGACCGCGAGCCCTTCCTCGACCGACGCGGCCAGGCGTGTCAGAATGTTCCGGTTCGTTACCCGATCATCGACGACGGCGATCCGCGCCATCCATCCTCTCGACCCTGGACCCCGCCCGAACAATGCGGCTGCCCGCAACCATATGATACGTAAGGCTAGTAAACAACTGGCCGGGGTGCAAGCGGCAGTCGCAGTGTCTACCGGGATTATCGACCATTGGTTGCGCTTGGTCGCACGCAGAGAGGGGCTGCCCTCGCGGGCAGCCCCTCAGCGGGTCCCATCTCGTCAGTCGAGCACGCCGGCCACCACCGGCCCGGCGCAACAGAAGAATTCTACCTCGGAGAGAAATTGTCAAGCGTAAATCGCCAAATCGGCGCATGCATGCGATCGGCTGCGCATGCTCGCGGCTAGGGCGAGGGCGGTCGCCGCGACCGGGCGCAGCTGGCACCTCGTCCTGGGCGCTTGCCTGGACCAGCTCGATCCGCTGCCGGCAGGCGCCAATCTCGGCATTCTCTACCTCAGCGAGGCGCTCGCCCCGGTAGCGGACGAGGTGCTGCGGGCGTTCGTCCAGCGCACCGGCGTCACGAGCTGGCTCGGCGCCAGCGGCCATGCGGTGCTGGGGGGCGCCGGCGGCGACGGCATCTGCGCGCTCGTGCTGAGCCTGCCGGCCGACCGGTTCGTGGTTCGGGCCGGCATCGCGCCCGACCCCGGAGCGGGGATGCTCGTGGTCCATGGCGAGATCGCCGCGGCCGGCCCGGCCAGCCTGCTGGCGGAGCTGGGCTCTGCCGGTGCGGTCCGCGTCGCCGGTGGCCTGGTCGCCGACCGGCGGCAGCCGGTTCAGATCGCCGATGGCGTGGTCGCCGGCTGCCCGGCCTGTCTCGAACTGGCGGCAAGCCATCCGGCGGTGGCGGGTCTCGCCACCGCTGGATCGCCCCTGGGGCCCGCGCACCGCGTCACCAGCGCCGTCGATGGCGAGATCCTGTCGTTGGACGGCAGGCCGGCGCTGTCGGTGATGACCGACGAGCTGGGCGACCTGTTCCGCCATTCCGGCCGCCGATTCGCGCCCGAGCTCTGGGTGTCGGAGCGGGCCGACGGCTCGGCCGGTCCCGTGCTGCGCATGCGCCGGATCATCGCCGTGGACGAGGCGCGCGGGGCCATGCGGGTCGAGGGTGGCCGGCACGGCCGGGAGTTGCGGTTGATGCGGCCCGACCCGGCGGGCTCGCTGGCGCGGCTGCGCGACCTCACCGGCGCTCTCCTGGCGCGCCTGGGCGGCAGTCCGCCGGTCGCTGCCCTCTATTTCGCCTCCCGACATCGCGGACAGGGCCTGTTCGGCCCGGGGGTCGACGAGGTGGCGATCCTGCGCGAGCGGCTGGGGCGCATCCCGCTCGCCGGTCTGGTGACCGACGCGGAGATCTTCGACGGGGCGATGCACGAGGCCGCGGGCGTCCTGGTGCTGTTCGGCTAGGGCAGGAGCATGAGCAGGGAATATCCGGAACGTCCGGTGGTCGGGGTGGGTGCGGTCGTCTGGCGCGGGGATCGGCTGCTGCTGATCCGGCGCGGCCGGCCGCCCCGCCTCGGGCAGTGGTCGCTGCCGGGCGGCGCGCAGCAGCTCGGCGAGACGCTGGAGGAGGCGATCCGGCGCGAGGTCCGCGAGGAGACCGGGCTCGGGCTGGCGGCGGTCGCCTTTCTCGCCACGGTGGACCTGATCGATCGCGATCCGGAGGACCGCGTCCGCTACCACTATACCCTGGTCGACTTCACGGCCGAGGCCGCCGACGGCGAGGCCGTGCCGGGCGACGACGCCGCCGCGGTCGCCTGGTTCGCGCCGGACGAGCTTGCCGGCCTCGGCCTGTGGGCCGAGACGGAACGCATCATCCGGGACTCGCGGGCGGCGCGGTCGTCCGCCCGTTGAGCTATTCGGGGGTGTCGCCGTTGGCGAGGACCCGCGCCAGGTTGCACAAGGCGTCCTGGTGCTTGCGATTGCCGATCCCGGCGAAGTTGCGGGCCAGCTCGAGCAGCATCCGCTGCTGCGGCATCAGCTCGCTGGCCTTCGGCTTGCCGCGGCGGTCGGGCTCGACATCCTCGAAGAAGTAGCTGATCTCCACGCCGAGCGCCTGGGCGATCTGGTAGAGCCGGCCAGCCGAGATGCGGTTGATGCCGGTCTCGTATTTGTGCGCCTGCTGATAGGTGACGCCGATCAGCTCGGCCATCTGCTGCTGCGTCAGGCCCAGCATGATCCGCCGCTGGCGGATGCGCAGGCTGACATAGTGGTCGACATCGAGCGCCCGACTCCGCCCGCCGCCGGTCCGTCCCGCGGGCTTGTTGCTGTTGGCCAGCTGATTCACGCGTCGCCACTCCCTTGGCACAGCCGACCGCCCCGCCCGGCTGCCCACCCCATCATCCATAATTGGCTAAAATACCGCTCAATTTCTAAACTTCCAGCAAAACTAGAATTTCTCATCAACCGTAAGGGAGATGCCATCGGCGCGTTGTTCGCCATAGGACGCCCGCAGCGCCTCTGGCCACAAGACCCCTACGATGGATCTGACTGCCTTCACCGCAATCGCCGGTAGAAGGGGAGCGTTGTAGGCGGCGAGGTCCAGCCGCTGCGGATCGGCACTCGGCAGCAGGCGGCGCAGCAAGGTGCGGCCGTCGACCAGCTCGACCAGCGCGTCGCGGCCGAGCGCCTGGGGCGGCTCGGCGTCGGCCGTCGCCAGGGTCAGGACGATCTGACGCGGCCGGAACACCGGCGCCATGCTGTCGTCCAGGATGCGATAGCCGTGCATGTGCTGGTCGCGGAGCCGCACCAGCTCAAGCGTGGGCTCGGCCGTGGTCTCCAGCAGCCCGGCGCGGCCGATGCGCCCGATCACAGGCAGCGCGATCTGGTTCGGGCTGCGGCCGAAATAGAGGTATTCGGGGCTCGTCTCGAGCACCAGCGCCAGCTTCTCGACGACCTCGCGCGGCGGCTCGTACTCGTCGCGCTCGTAGGGGCCGATCGCCGTCTGATGGCGGCCGATGCGCCGCGCCAGCTCGATCTGGCTCATGTCCAGGGCCAGACGCAGCGCGCGCAACCTGCGGCCGAAAGTCGAAGCAGCCTGCACCAGCGCAGTCCTCACGCATTCAGGGCCATACTAGCTAGGCTCATCGCCCAGAAGTAAAAACACTAGCACAACTAGTTGCACACGTCACCGCCCGCCGCCGGGTAGCAGGCGCAGCCGGCCCATCGCGCCGGCCAGCAGGTCGCCCGGCGTCATGCTCATCTCCAGGTAGCGGCCCTCGGCCCAGAGTGGCGCCAGATCGTCGTAGTGCGGCGACAGCGGGTTGCCGGACTGGCCGGCGACCGCCACCCAGCGCGACCGGTCGGGTGCGGCGAGGTCGTAGATCGCGCGGTAGCCCGCGGCATGATAGGCGGCATAGGGAAGCTCGGGCCGGGTGCCGCCGGGTGCCGCGACGTTGACCGTCGTGGCGTCGCCGCCGACGGCGACGAGCCGGCTGAACCAGTCGCGCAGCCAGGGGACCTGCTCGAACGGCCGGTGCCCGAGCAGCGCCGGATGTGCGTTGCCCCAGCGCCACGCGCGCCAGTCGCCGCCGTAGCGCGCCGTGAGCTCCGCCATGGCCGTGTCCAGCGCCTCGGCGGCGATCCCGGCGCAGGTCTCGACCGGGGCCGTGTTGCGGCGGTCGCACCAGCCGGGGCTGCCGGTCAGCACGCGCAGCAGGAATGCCGGCCGGTCGCGAATCCCCTCCCAGGCGGGCCCGAGCTCGTCGCCGGCGATCGCCGTACCGAGCGCCCGGTACCAGGCCGCGAACAGCAGCGGCTCGGCGCGGTCCGCGGCGGCGACGCCGTCCCAGGCGCGCAGAGCCGCGAGGGTAGGCCGGCTCCCGGGCGCCACCGCCTCCGTGGCCGGCAGGAACGGGCGGAAATCCACGGCGAGCCGCGAGGCCACGTCGAGCTGCACCGCGGCGAAGCGGTCCTGGTCGAAGCCGTGCCCGCCGCCGAGCAGCTCGCCGATCCGTTCCGCCCGGTAGGGCGCCTCCCAGCGGGACGTCAGGAAGTAGGGGTAGTCGGGGCCGACCAGCCGGTTGTTGGCGTTGATCAGCAGGCCCTGCGGCGGGTCGAGCCGGCGCGGCAGCTCCGCCGCTGGGATCGTGCCCAGCCAATCGTACTCGCCCGTCCAGCCGGGCACCGGGCTGGTGCCGTCCCCGGCGCGGCGAACGGGGACCAGGCCGGGGCTGATCATGCCGATGCTGCCGTCGCGCACCGCGAACGCCATGTTCTGCTGCGCGCCGCGATAGAGCTCGGCCCCGGCGACGAAGCCGGCGACGTCTTTGGCCCGGGCCAGCGCGAAGCCGGCCGCCAGCGTCGTATCGGGCGCCTCGTCCAGCAGCTGCGTCCAGGCCAGCGCCAGCACCCGGCCGGAGCCTGCGGCCTCGCCCAACGCGGGCGACAGGTCGGAGAGCACCGGGCCGTGCCGGGTCTCGCGCACCGCCAGCTGCACGGGCGACGCGTCCCTGACCAGGATCGTCTCGTTCCGGCGCAGGAACGGCTCGCTGCTGCCGGGGGTCAGGTAGCGGGCCGGGTCGGCCGGATCGACCTGCTCGACGAACAGGTCCTGGGTGTCGGAGCCGGTGTTGGTGAAGCCCCAGGCGAGATCGCGGTTGCGGCCGAGGACCACGAAGGGCAGGCCGGGCAGGGTGGCGCCGATGACGGCGAGGCCGGGCGCCTCGAGTGCTCCGAGATACCAGTGGCCGGGCAGCTGCAGCTCGAGATGCGGGTCGTTGGCGAGCAGGGGTGCCCCGCTGGCGGTCCGCGCGCCGGCGGCGACCCAGACGTTGGAGCCGAGCCCGGACCCGGGTGGCGGCGGCAGTTCTGCCGCCAGCACGTCGAGCGGCAGGCCGGCGAGTGCCGCCATGGTCACCGGTCCGGGTGCCGGCGCGTCCGGCCAGAGATCCCGCATCTGCTCGGGGGAGAGTCGAGACGCCAGCCGGGCGCGCAGCAGCTCGTCGCGCCAGTTGCCGGAGAGCTGCAGCGCCATGAGCCGGCTCAGCCGCAGCGAATCGACCGGCCGCCACGGGTCGGGCCGGTGGCGCAGCAGCATGAACTCGGGCGGCAGGGCAAAGCCGTAGGCGGCGATCGCCGCGTTCACGCCCCTGGCATAGGCGTCGAGCAGGGCGCGCGTGGCCGGATCCACCCCGCTCAGGGCCCGCTCCGCGCGCCCCTGGAGGCCGAGCGTCCGCATGAAGCGGTCGAGCGGCAGGGCACTCTCGCCCAGGACCTCGGCGAGGCGGCCCTGGCCGGCCAGTCGGTCGATCTCCATCTGCCACAGCCGGTCCTGGCCGTGCACGAAGCCCAGCGCCTGGTAGGCGTCGGCCTCGGTTGCGGCGCGGATGCGCGGGATCGCCTGGGCGTCGCGCACGATCGCGACTGGAGCAGCGAGGCCCGCCACGGCGAGCTCGCCTGCGACCCGCGGCAGCGAGGCCCAGGCCAGCCAGGCGACCGCGGCGGCCGCGGTCAGCAGCAGGCCGGCGAGGCCGGCGGCGAGCCAGGCGAGGGCGCGGCGCACGGGCTCAGCGGTCGGGCAGCAGGCCGCGGGCGGCGAGCTCGCCGCGCAGGGGTGCGGCCCCGGCGAACAGGTGGCCGTGCAGGCCGAGCGCCTCGGCCGCGGCCACGTTCTTCGCCGAGTCGTCGATGAACAGGCAGCGCTCGGCCGGGGCGCCGATCGCGGCCAGGGCGTGGCGGTAGAAGGCCGGGTCGGGCTTGATCAGCCGCAGCTCGCCCGAGACGAAGATCTCCCGGAAGCGGTCGAGGAAGCCGTAGGCCGGGTCGTGGCGCACCAGCGCGAAGGTCTCGGCCGACCAGTTGGTGAGCGCCCAGAGCGGCACGCCCGCCGCAGCCAGCTCCTCGAGCACGGCCACGGTCGCCGGGATCGGGCCGGCCACCATCTCCAGCCAGCGCTCGCGATAGGCGGCGATCCGCTCCCGCTCGTGCGGATGGCGCTCGCCCAGCTCGGCCACGGCCGAGGCGAGGCTGCGGCCGGCATCGAGCGACAGGTTCCACGCCGGCGAGCAGACCTCGGCGAGGAAGCGCTCCATCGCCGCCTCCTCGGCGAACAGCCGCCGGTAGAGGTAGCGCGGGTTCCAGTCGATCAGCACCCCGCCCAGATCGAAGATCACGATGTCCGGCCGTCGCATCGCCACCGCAGGTCCTCCAGCTCGCGCGCGGAGGCTAGTGCGATGCGCGCCGGGCTCAAGCCGGTTTCAGCCTCCCCCCTGCCTGCATTCATCCGCGAACTCGTGGCTGTCGAGCCAGGCGAGCGTCCTGCCGTCCAGCTTGTGGCCGTCGAGTGCCCGGCGCAGCAGCTCGAGGTCGACCGGGCCGGCATAAGGCCCCCAGTGCGGCCACTTCACCGCGCACACCGCCTCGGCCAATTCGATCTCGTCCGGCCGGCGCCGGGCGCCGCGGTCGAGCAGCCGTGCCACGCGGGCGCGCAGCTCGGCCAGGGGGGTGGCGATGGTGGCGGCGGCCGGCAGGGCAACCTTGGCCTGCATGCATTCCAGCGGCGTGCCGGGCTGGCCCAGCAGCTCCTTCGGCACCGGCGGGCGCCAGTAGGACAGATACTCGCCCTTCAGCCAGGGCGGGTTGTGGCGGGTGACGTGGCGCACCAGGGCGGCGTCCTCCTCGGTCAGCGACTTGGCCGGCACCCGCGGCGGCTTGGGCTGGCGCGCGAACCACTCCTCGTAGGCCGCCATGTCGTCGCCGATCAGGTGGTTCTCGAGGTTGGCCAGGGTGGCGTGCCCCACCCCGCGGCGCAGCTCGACCGGCTCGACCTGCAGCAGCAGCTCGCGCCGCCGTGCCTCGCGCTCGGGGTCGCTTTCCACCACCGGCACGGTGGCGAGCCAGGCCTGGTCGTCCAGGGCCGAGGGCGCGGTGACCGCCGCCCGGCGGCCGAGGGGGGCCGCCCCGGGTTCGCCCGTGCCGGGCGGCAAATCGTTCGTGCGGAATTCGCCCGCCGGCATGAACGGCGCCGTCTCCTCCTGCAGCCCCGGGGCCGGCTCGTTGGTGTTGGCCGGCGCCGCGACGGCCGCCGCCTCCGGCGGCTGGGCCACCACCAGCCCGTCCTTCCTCGCCTTGCGGTAGGCGTAGAACGCCCGCTGCGCCCGCTGCACCGCCATGCCGGCCCCGGTGCGGTAGCGGATGGCGGTGCCGAGCGAGGTGGCGTTGGCGGGGTCCTTGAGGTCGCCGCCATGGTGGCGCTCGGGCAGGGGTGCGATCTCGGCCATGACGTCGCATTCCACCCGGTCCGCCCGGATCTCCAGCCACATCGCCACCGCCACCGCCGTGCTCAGCTGCTCCTCGTAGGGCTCCCTGGGCCCGAGCCCGGCATGCACCTCGGCCAGATGCACCGCCCACTCGGCCGGATCCTCCTCCGGCAAGAGGCCGAACTCCCGCGCGCGCAGCCCGTGCCTGAGCGCGTTCATCTTCGAGCGCGCCTTGCCCTCCGGCGTCTTGGGGCCGCGCTTCTTCGCTGCGGCGGCGACGGGCTCGGACATGGCAGCGGCTCCACGGGCGGAAATGAGGGAGCCGGAGCATAGCATGGGATAGGAATAAGATCCAAGCAAAAGCCTGTTCGGCGGGCGGGAGCAGCCGCGACAAACGGGCCAAGACAACAAGAGTAGCTGAGACGGAGCCAGCCCCTCGCGCACCGTGTCCCGCACGAAGTGCGCCGAGTGGCTGGCCGGCACGAACTCGTGAAGCGCGGCGGCAGCGGCCAGCCCGGGCTCAGCTCCTCGCCGGCAGCCGCAGGCGATAGAGCAAGGCGTAGCGGCCGGCGATCTCGGTTTCGGTGAGGCTGCCGCCGATCTCGTCGGCGATGCGCCGCAGCGTCGGGGCCACCTCCGGCCGGTGGCGGACGTGGAAGCGGGCGAGCCAGACGCACATCAGGCCGGCGAACCAGCGCGGCAGGCGGGCCATGTCGCCGAAATCGACCACGTGCAGGGTGCCGCCGGGCCGCAGGGCGACGACGGCCGCGCGCAGTGCCGCGGTGGGATCGTCGACCATCGACAGGCAGTAGGAGATGGTGACGTGGTCGAAGCCGCGGCTGCCGAAAGTGAGCGCCGGGTCCAGACCCTCGGCGACGCCGTGGGCGAGGGTGGCGCGCACGCCGTCCCGGCGCAGGCGCCCGCGCGCCACCTCCAGCATCGGCTCGGCGGCGTCCAGGCCGTAGAGCTGCGCGTGGGGCCAGCGGGTGCCGATCAGCGCGAGGTTGCGGCCGGTGCCGCAGCCGATGTCGAGGACGGTCTGGCCGCGCCCCAGGTCGAGGCCGCCGATCAGCCGGTCGCGGCCGAGCAGGTAGCAGCGGCGGGTCAGGTCGTAGATGTGCTTCTGCGGCCGGTACATCCGGGCCATGCGCTGGCGGATGTCCGGCAGCGCGGCATCGAGCGCGCTCGCCATCAGCCCTGGTACCGGTAGAGGTGGAAGCCGCCATAGATCGCGGAGCGGTCGCGGGCGTGCAGCTCCTGCGAGCGCTCCTCCTCGTAGTGCCACGGCGCCAGCGTCGCGGCCGGCAGCATGTGGGGCAGGGGCGATTCCTCGCCCGCGGTACGGAAGATCACCCGGGCGCCGGGCCGGGCCGTGCGGTTCACCTCGGCCCACAGGGCGGCGATCTGCGCCCGGCTCATCCAGTCCTGGGCGTCGAGCAGCACATAGGCGTCGATGGCGCCCGCGTCCTGGCGGCGCAGGAAGTCGGTGACCGTGATCTGCTCGATGTCGACCCGGTCCACGCGCTCGCGCAGGGCCGCGAAGCACTCCGGCCGCAGATAGGGCGGCAGGCCCGGGCCCTGGCCGGGATAGCGGCCGCCGAAGGCCTGCCAGGCGAACCAGTTCTCCTGGAGCGGAAAATCGCAGGCGAGGCGCTCGACCCGGGAGCGGACGAGCTCGGCCAGGCTGCCGGCGGCCTCGGCCTTCAGCGCGTCGAACTGGGCCGGCGGGATGCCGAGGCCGAAATAGGCGGCCGGCAGGTCGGCCAGCCGGCGCACCAGCGGGCTCTCGAACACCGGTGCCAGCTCGGCCTCGAACAGCTGGCGCTGCTCGCCGAGGTCGCGCGCGTCGAGGAGGCGCTGCGGGCGCTTGCCGTGCAGGCGGCAGACCAGGTGCCCGAGCCGGATCGTCCGGCCGAGCAGGCCGTGCCGGTAGAGGTTGCGGCGAAACATCGAGATGCGGCGCCGGCCGGCGAGGTCGCGGCCGTTCCAGAAGTCGCGCACCGCGGGTGCGAGCCGGGGCTCGACGAACTGCTCGTACAGCCGGAGATTGTCGCGCGTGTCGGCCTCGGCGAAGAAGGCGCGGAACGCCTCGTAGTGTGGCAGGTGGCGGGCCGCGGCGAGCTTCAGCTGGAGCAGCGCCACGTGCGCCGGATTGAGGTCGACCGCCTGGACCCGCATCGGGTCGGCGGTGAGGTAGCTCATGACGTTGCAGCCGCCCGAGGCGATGGTGACCAGACGCGAGCGCGGGCCGAGCTCCAGGGCCGCCATGTCGACCTCGGGGTCCTCCCAGATCTGGGCGTAGACCAGCCCCTCGAAGAGCTGCGCGAACACGCGCTCCAGAATGCCGCGCCTGCTGGCAGCCCCGGCCTGGAGGGCCGCGTCGCGCACGAGGGTGTTGGCCAAGGGCGATCTCCGCTCAGGGGCAATGGTTGAGGGCGACGCCGCCGGCGCCGACGGTGACGAAGCTCGCCGGGCGGTCGACCCAGCAGCCGGTGTTGACGTACTCGATCGGCCGGCGGCCGGGTGCCGGCGGGGCGAACAGGGCGCGCCTGGCCTCGTGGGTATGGCCGCAGACGATGACGTCGACCTGGTTCTCAGCGGCATAGCCGCGGGCGCCGGCCTCGATCTGGGCGCTCAGCCTGCTGAGGCCGCCATGCGCACGGTCCAGGCGCTTGGGCCATTCGCCGCGCCTGGACAGCCAGCGCTGGGTGAAGGCGTAGGCGGCCGAGAGGCATGCCGAGGTGCGCCGGTAGGTCGAGATGAAGCGGTCGAATCGGTCGCCGTGCAGGGCCACGAACGAGCGCCCGCCATACTGCCACTGAAACGATTCGGTGGTCTCGATCCCGACCAGCCGGGCGACGAGGTGGGCGAGATGGCGGTCGTGGTTGCCCAGCACCCAGACGATCTCGGCGTCGCTGCGCTGCTTCAGCTGGCGGATGTGCGCGAGCAGGCGCCAGGTGTCGGCGCAGAGGTGGCGGAAGCTCCAGTCGTGGAGGATGTCGCCGAGCAGGATCAGCCGCTCGAAGCGCCATTGCTCCAGCAAGGCAAGCAGGTCGCGAGGTCGAGCGGCCGGCAGGCCGAGATGAACGTCGGAGACAATCAGCGTGTCGACTGTGCGGGCTGTGACCATTCACGTTCCCCGGCATGGCTCGATGCGCTGGCCGGGGCACTAAGCGTTTACTGTGACGCGACAGCGCGCGTCCTGTGATGAGTGTGTGGCAAGCGGCAGGTGTGCGCCGCGCGCTTCGCCCAGCTCACCGCAAAGTTCTGAGCAACGTCGCGGCCTCTTGCAGGGTCGAAGTGTCGAAGCCCTCGGTGAACCAGCCGTGGGCCGGCTCGAGCAGGTCGTGCGCCTCCCGCGCCTCGCCCCGCGCCTGCCATAGGCGGGCGAGATCGGTGGCCGCGCGCAGCTCGCACCAACGCGCCGCCTGACCCCGCGCAATGCTCAGGGCTCGACCGAAGCAAGCCTCCGCGTCCCCGACGGATGACGGAGACCTCGACAGCAGGGTCTCACCCTTCAGCCGGTGCAGCTCGGCCTCGTATACGCGCTCGTCGGTCTGCTCGACGTGCTCCAGCGCCTTGCCGATCACCTCCAGCGCCTGGTCCGTCTCACCCGCCCTCCGATGAACGTCGGCCAGGAGGGCCATATAGAATGGGGACCAGAATTGTGCGCCCGTGACCCGTATCGCTGAGAGCGCCTCCCGCATCGGCGCCACGTTCGCGCGCGCCTCCGCGAACTCGGCAGCCAGCCAGCATCGCCAGATCTGGGCCCATTGCGTGAAGTGCGCGAGCGTGTGCTCGGCGGTCAGCGCCACGAACTCTCCCACCCACGCTCGCAGCTCGGCCCGCTCACCGAGGAGGAAGGCCGCCATCGCCGACCAATGCAGGGTGGACGCCAGCGTCATCGGGTGTGCCGCTCGCCGGGTCCGCTCGATCGTCTCGGCGCGCTGCGCCCGGGCGCGGTCGGGGTAGCCGAGCAGCAGCACGTTGAAGAACGCGAGGGCCAGGAGCGTGGCGTGGGGGTCCACCGTGAAGGCGGATGCCGGTAGCGGCTCCGGCGCCGCGACAATGCGGGCCAGCCCCCTCTCGAAGTGCCGTTGCGCTGGAATGAGGCGGCCAAGCTGCTGGAAGGCGCCACCGATCCGTCGCTGACCCTCGACATAGGCCGCCGGGTCGCCACCCAGGCGGCCGAGGCGGAGTATGTCGCGACCAACCTGCAGCGACGCGCCAATCTCCACGCGCAGATAGTGGTACGCGCCGATACCGGATAGCAGGAATATCTGCCGAGCTGTGTCCGCGGCCGTGGCGAGCTCGCGCGCCCGGGCGAAGGCATCGCGCACTCCCGGAACTCCGTACCCCTTTGCCGCGATCAAGGCATGTCCGAGCGCGATCTGGAGGTCCAGCTCGAGTCGGCGCCGCTCGTCGTCTTCCGGCACTCCGGTCAGCAGACCCAGGGCGCGGTGGAGGTGGACCACCGCCTCGGCCACGGCCGAGCGACGAAACGCGGCCTGACCGGCCTTCAGCCCGTAGACGGCCGCCTTGTACGGGAGGCCCGCCGCCACGAAATGGTGGGCGAGCAGCTCGGGCCGCGTCTCCCGCATGTCGGACCAGCGCTCTTCCAGCTCCCGGGCGATGCTCGCGTGCAGTTGCTGGCGCCGACTCTTGAGCAGGCTGGCATAGGCCGCGTCCTGCACCAGGGCGTGCTTGAAGGTGTAGGTCGCGGTCGGCGGCGAGCCCCAGACGAACACCAGCTCGGAGGCGACGAGCTGCCGCAACGCCTCGCGCAGCTCGGCCTCGGCGAGCGGGTGAATGGCCGCCAGCAGCTCGTACCCGAACTCGCGCCCCATGGCGGCGCCGATCTGGGCGACCTCCTTGGCTCCGCCCAGGCGGTCCAGGCGCGCCATGAGGCTGTCTTGCAGGGTCGCCGGTATCGTGGGCGTCGGCGGCCCTGCCGGCCCACGCCGGCCGGCATCGGGCTCCGGCAGCTCGTCCATCGCCTCCAGCACCGTCTTCGTCAGCTCCTCGACGAACAGCGGCACGCCGTCGGCCCTGGCGACGATCATTTCCAGGACGCCAGCGGGCAATTCGCGGCCGGCCCCCACCACCTCGGCGAGGGTGGCGCTCTGCCGGCGGGGCAGGCGGTTCAGCGAGATCAGCGTCGCGTGCGGCCTGCCCCGCCACGGCGGCGAGAACTCCGGGCGGAAAGTCAGCAGCAGCAGCGCACGCTCGCCCGGTATCCGGTCGACCAGCCGATCAAGCAGCTCCAATGTGGTCGGGTCGGCCCAGTGCAGGTCCTCGAACACGCACAGCACCGGCTGTGCACGGGCCAAGCCCGCCGTGTGCTCGACCAGGGCCTCGATCGTCATCTCCCGCTGCCGCTGCGGCGCTACGGTGAGCGGCGGGTAGCGCCCATCGGGCGGGATCGACAGGAGAGCCGCGATCAGTGGCGCGACTTCGCTCGCCCGCTCCATCCCCTGCGCCAGCAGAGTCTGGAGCTTGTCCAACCTGGCTGCCGGCATGTCGTCCCGCCGAAAGTCGGCGGCGCGCTCCAGATACTCGACTATCGGGTGGAGCGCGGTGTCGACGTAGTAGGGCGAGCATTGATAGTGCAGTCGCACGTGCGGTTCGCCCTCGAGTCGCTGATAGAACGCACGGGCGATTCGCGACTTGCCGATCCCGGGCTCGCCGGAGAGCAGGACCACCTGCCCATCGCCGTCGCGGGCCTGCTGCCAGCGGTCGAGCAGGAGAGCCACCTCATGCTCACGCCCCACCAGCGATGTCAGGCCGGTCGCGCGTGCCTCGAATCGGCTGCCCACCACGCGCACGCCGATCACACGCCACGCCTGCACGGGATCGGCGAAGCCCTTGAGCGCCTGCGGTGCAAGAGCTTCGAGCTCGAACCCGCCGCCGATCAGACGGCGGGTCGAGGCGGCGATGACGACTGAGTTCGGCTCGGCCACGGTTTGCAGGCGAGCGGCCAGATTCAGCGTTTCGCCTGCGACGGCCTGCTCTTGCGCCATCCCCTCGCCGACAGGACCGCCGACCACGACCAGTCCTGTGGCGATTCCAACGCGTGCCGCCAGGGGTCCGCCGGTTGGCACGGTGAGCCGACCGACGACCTCAATGGCCGTGAGCCCGGCCTGCACCCCCCGCTCGGCCGCGTCCTCATGGGCGGCGGGCCAGCCGAAGTAGGCGAGCACCCCGTCGCCCAGGAGCTTGGCGACGTGACCTTCCCAGCGCAGCACCTCGGCCGCGACCGCCTCGCGGTAGGCCCGGAGCACCTCGCTCATGTCCTCGGGATCGAGCCGAGCGGAGAGAGCGGTCGACCCGACCAGATCCACGAACATGACCGTGAGCTGACGTCGCTCGGCCCTACGCTCCGCCGGAAGCGGCTCCTGCCGCTTTTCCGGTGCCGAGCCGGGCGGGTCGGGACCCTGCTCCTCCTCGTGCCGCAACGACCGCGCCGCCCGCAGCAGCCGCTTTCGGTCGCCGAGCGACAGCCCCAGCTCCTTCAGGTCGGCATCGGTCAGCTCCGGCACGACGTCGAGGCCGATGTCGCTGCCGTCGA
This sequence comes from Geminicoccaceae bacterium, assembly GCA_046349415.1. Taxonomy (GTDB): domain Bacteria; phylum Pseudomonadota; class Alphaproteobacteria; order Geminicoccales; family Geminicoccaceae; genus Benzoatithermus. Next base: position 33,020 of record JAXMCJ010000039.1, on the reverse strand, counting down.
AGACCGCCGCGTACCGCTCCAGCCCCAAGTCGCGCAGCCAGTCGCCGATGCCCACCAAGCCTCCTCTCCGGCATCCTCCGGTATGGTTCGAGGAAGCTTATGCCACGGCCGGCTTAGCCTCCAGCCGCAGAAGGAGGTTCGGGACCGCGACGATGGCGGCACGCCGGCGCCAACATATCTGGGCAGGCCTGCCGCTTGAGACTGGCTGCGAAGGCGAAGCCTAGAGCTTCGCCATCAGGGCGGCGGTGTCGCACATCCGGTTCGAGAAGCCCCACTCGTTGTCGTACCAGGAGGCCACGCGGACCAGCTTGCCGTCGATCACCTTGATCGCCTTGAGGTCGACCGTGGAGCTGGCCGGGCTGTGGTTGAAGTCGACCGAGACCAGCGGCTCCTCGGTGACGGCGAGCACGCCCTCGAGCGGGCCGGCCGCGGCCGCCTGCAGCGCCGACTTGATCTCGTCGACGGTGGTCTCGCGCTTGGGCACGAAGGTCAGGTCGACCAGCGAGACGTTGGGGGTCGGCACGCGGATCGCCACGCCGTCCAGCTTGCCCTTCAGCTCGGGCAGGACGAGACCCACCGCCTTGGCGGCACCGGTCGAGGTCGGGATCATCGACATGGTGGCGGCGCGCGCCCGGTAGAGATCCTTATGGAAAACGTCGAGCAAGTTCTGGTCGTTGGTGAAGGAATGGATCGTGGTCATGTGGCCACGCTCGATCCCGACCAAATCGTTGAGCACCTTGGCGACCGGGGCGAGGCAGTTGGTGGTGCAGGAGGCGTTGCTGACCACCTTGTGCTCGGGGCGGAGCTGGTCCTGGTTGACGCCGTAGACCACGGTCAGGTCGGCACCGTCGGCCGGGGCCGAGACCAGCACCCGCTTGGCGCCGGCACCCAGATGCCCGGACGCCTTCTCCTTGCTGGTGAAGATGCCGGTGCATTCCATGACGATGTCGACGCCAAGGGCACCCCAGGGCAACTTGGCGAGGTCGCGCTCGGCCAGCACCTTGATCGGCGCCAGCTTCTTGCCGGCCGCGGTCGTGATGTGCAGCGAGTCGCCCTCGAGCTCGGCCTCGCCCGGGAAGCGGCCGTGCACGCTGTCGTAGCGGAAGAGATGCGCGTTGGTGGCAGGCGGCGCGAGATCGTTGATCGCCACCACCTCGATGTCGCCGCGGCCGTGCTCGGCCAGCGCGCGCAGGATGTTGCGGCCGATGCGGCCGAAGCCGTTGATCGCGACCTTGGCGGTCATGTGCTGTGCTCCTCTCCGTGCGTGCGTGCGCCGAGCAGCGACTTCGCCCGTTCGGCGACGTGCTCGGCGGTGATGCCGAAATGCTGGTAGAGCTGCTTGAACGGACCACTCGCCCCGAAGCCGCGCATGCAGACCACGTCGGCCTCGCTCGCCACGTAGCGGGTCCAGCCGAAGGGCGAGGCCGCTTCGACCGCGACGCGCGGCACGGTGCCGAGCACGGCAGCCCTGTAGGCCGGGTCCTGCCGCTCGAACAGCTCCCAGCTCGGCATCGAGGCGACGGCGGCCTCGACACCCGTCCCGGCCAGCTGCTCCGCGGCCGCCAGCCCCAGATGCACTTCCGAGCCGGTCGCCAGGATCGTGACGTCGCGGCGCGCCGGGTCGCGCAGCAGGTAGGCGCCGCGGGCGGACAGGTTCTCGTCGGTGTGCTCGGTCCGCAGGGTCGGCAGCTCCTGGCGGGTCAGGGCCAGGGTCGAGGGCGCGTCGGCCGAGCGCAGCGCCAGCTCCCAGCACTCCAGGGTCTCGACCGCGTCGGCGGGGCGGAACACCAGCATGTTGGGGATCGCCCGCAGGCTGGCGAGCTGCTCGACCGGCTGATGGGTCGGCCCGTCCTCGCCCAGGCCGATCGAATCGTGGGTGGCGACGAAGATCACCCGCTGCCGCATCAGGGCGGCAAGGCGCAGGGCGGGCCGGCAATAGTCGGCGAATACCAGGAACGTGCCGCCATAGGGGATGACGCCGCCGTGCAGCGCCAAGCCGTTCATGCCGGCGATCATACCGTGCTCGCGGACGCCCCAGTTGACGTAGCGGCCACCATAGTCGCCCTTGGCCAAGGGTTTGGTCACGGCAGTGTTGGTCAGGTTCGAATGGGTGAGATCGGCCGAGCCGCCGACCATCTCCGGAACCGCCGCGGTCAGCAGGTCGAGCGCCATCTGGCTGGCCTTGCGCGTGGCGGGTGCCGGGCGCTCGGCCGACAGCTTGCGTTTGGCGGCGTTGACCTGCTCGCCGAGGTCGGCCGGCAGCGCGCAGGCGACGGCGCGGTCGAACTCCCCGCCGCGCGGCGACCGGTCGTGGCGGGCGAGCCAGGCGTCGCGATCGGCGGCGCCGCGCCGGCCCGCCTCGCGCCAGGCGGCGAGGATGGTTTCGGGGATCTCGAACGGCGGATAGGGCCAGCCCAGGGCAGCGCGCGCGCCCTCGATCTCCGACGCGCCGAGCGGCGCGCCGTGGGCCGAGTTCTTGCCGGCCTTGGTCGGAGCGCCCTTGCCGATCACCGTCCGGCAGGCGATCAGTGACGGCCGCCCCGTCTCGCCGCGGGCCGCCTCGATGGCGCGCTCGACCGCGGACGGATCGTGCCCGTCGACCGAAGCCGTGTGCCAGCCATAGGCGGCGAAGCGGGCGACCTGATCGTCCGATACCGAGAGCGAGGTGGGGCCGTCGATCGAGATGCCGTTGTCGTCGAACAGGACGATAAGCCGGCCGAGGCCGAGGTGTCCCGCAAGCGAGGCCGCCTCGTGGCTGATGCCTTCCATCAGGCAGCCGTCGCCGGCGATGACGTAGGTGTGGTGATCCACGAGGTCGTCGCCGAACCGGGCGGCGAGATGCCGCTCGGCCAGCGCCATGCCGACCGCGTTGGCGAGGCCCTGTCCCAGCGGGCCGGTGGTCGTCTCGATGCCGAACGCGTGCCCGTGCTCGGGATGGCCCGCGGTGCGCGCGCCGAGCTGGCGGAAGCGCCGCAGCTCGTCGAGCGTCATGTCGGGATAGCCCGTCAGGTAGAGCAGCCCGTAGAGCAGCATCGAGCCGTGCCCGGCCGAGAGCACGAAGCGGTCGCGGTCGGGCCAGTCGGGGTGGGCCGGGTCGAACTTGAGGAACCGGGTCCACAGCACCGTGGCGACGTCCGCCATGCCCATGGGCATGCCGGGATGTCCCGACTTGGCCTGCTCGACGGCATCCATGGCGAGGGCGCGGATGGCGTTGGCGAGATCGGCTTGGCTGACGGTCATATGGGCGGCGATCGCGGCTCGAGGCAGGATCAGGAAGGCGCGCCAAACTGGACGAGCACCGGGAAATTGCAACTCCCTTTAGCCCGCTGCCGCCGGGTCGCGCGATTGACGCGGTTTGACCGGTGTGTCAACTCGCTCGCCCATCCGCAACCGTACCGGGGCAAGACTGCCGATGTCGGCGCTGACCACCGCCGAGGCGAGGATGGGTACGGCGCTGGCCCGGCTGGAGCACGCGCTGACCGAGGCGTCCGACGGCCATGAGGAGCGCGAGCGGCTGCGTCGCGAGCTTTCCAGTGCCAACGAGCGCGCGGACCGCCTGGCCGCGGTGCTGGGCGAGATCGAGGACCGTGTCGACGGTGCTATGGACCGTGTCGACGAGCTCGCCGGGAGCAGGGTGACGCGATGAGCATGGTCGACATCACCTTCAACGGCCGCAAGCATCAGGTGCAGTGCGGCGACGGCGAGGAGCCGCGGCTGCGGCGGCTGGCGGCCTATGTCGACAGCTGCGCCGGCAAGCTCTTGCAGCAGCATGGCCAGCTGGGCGACGCCAAGGTTCTGCTGCTGACCAGCCTGCTGATCGCCGACGAGCTGTCCGACGCCTACGAGGAGATCAAGCGGCTGAAGGCGCAGTCGGCCGAGCACGAGCGGCGGGCGGAGGAGGAGGCGGCCAAGGCGCTCGATCGGGTGACCGAGCGGCTGGAACGGCTTGCTGCCTCCGTCGAGAGTGCCTAGGTTACCCGTGGCGGTTGCTGCTGGGTTCGTGCCCCGTCGGAATCATCGCCCCGGGCCTAGTTCGTTCCAAAGGGAGCTGTCCCTGACGTGGCCGTGGCCACGCCACATGGCGCCCACCTGCGTAGCAGGTCCCAGGGACGACCACGACGAAACGGCTTTGGCGGCAACCGCTGTTTCGTGCGCGCGCGGCGCATGACCGAATCCTTTCCAGCCAGTCTCGACGAGCGCAAGCTGCAGCTTCGGCGCGATCTGCGGGTTCGACGCCGGGCACTCGATGCGCAATGGCGCGCCGGGGCCAGCCGGGCGGCCGCTTGGCATGCCCTGGCCGGCCTGCCGTGGCGCGAGCGGCGCCGGGTGGCGCTGTTCTGGCCGCTTGCCGACGAGATCGACACGCTGCCGCTGCTGCACGCGCTGCACTGGCTCGGCGCCGAGGCGCTGCTGCCGCGGATGCAGGGCAGGGGGGCGCCGCTCCTGTTTCATCGTTGGACCCCGGAGCTCGAGCTGGCAGCAGGGCCGTTCCAGGTCCGCGAGCCGCCGCCCGGGCTGCCGGAGATGGCGCCCGAAATCGTGCTGACGCCGTTGCTCGCGTTCGACGGTCGTGGCAACCGGCTGGGCTATGGAGCGGGGTTCTACGACATGACCTTTGTGGCCCTCGGCGGCGCGCCGGTTCGCTGCGGCTTCTGCTTCGCCGCGCAGGAAGTGGACGAGGTGCCGGCGAGCGCCACCGACGTCAGGCTCGATCTGGTGGTGACCGAGGCGGGCTGCCGCCCGCTGGACGGGGGCTGACCGGATGCGCCTGCTGTTCGTCGGCGATGTGGTGGGCCGGTCCGGCCGGGCTGTGCTACTCGCCGAGCTGCCGAAGCTGCGGGCGGCGCTGGCGCTCGATGCGGTGATCGTCAACGCCGAGAATGCCGCCGGCGGCTACGGGCTGACCGCCTCGATCGCGGACGAGTTCTTCGCGGCGGGTGCCGACGTGCTGACCATGGGCAACCACGTCTGGGACCAGCGCGAGCTGATCGGCCACATCGCCCGCGAGCCGCGCATCGTCCGCGCGCTCAACCTCGCCCCCGGCACGCCCGGCCGCGGCGTGGCCGAGATCCGCACCGCCCGGGGCCAGCGGATCCTGGTGCTGCAGGTGCTCGGGCGACTGTTCATGGCCCTGGCCGACGACCCGTTCCGTGCGCTCGACGCGGAGCTGGCCCGGCATGCGCTGGGCGGGACCGCGCAGGCGATCGTCGTCGACCTCCATGCCGAGGCGACCAGCGAGAAGCTGGCGCTGGCGCATCATCTCGACGGCCGGGTGTCCCTGGTAGTCGGCACCCACACCCACGTGCCGACGGCGGATGCGCGGGTGCTGGCCGACGGCACGGGCTACATCACCGACCTTGGCATGACCGGCGACTACGACAGCGTGATCGGGATGGACAAGGTGGCGTCGCTGCAGAAGTGGCGCAGCGACCTGCCCGTGGCGCGGCTCGCCCCGGCCATGGGCGAAGCGATGCTGTGCGGCGTGTTTCTCGAGACCGACGACCGTACCGGGCTCGCGCGGCGGGTCGAGCCGGTCCGCGTCGGGCATGGGCTGTCCGTCAGCCTACCCCCTGCTTGAGGGTGGGCGAGCCCAGAATTCGCTCGACGGTGCGGCTCAGCCGCTCGCTCTCGCTGACGATCGCATCCAGAAACTCCCGCCGCTCGGCGTCGGTCAGGTCGGGATGATCCCGAACGATCTCGGACATGGACCGGACGCAGGCGACCGGGGTCCGCAACTCGTGCTCGATCTGCTCGTAGGTCATGGCCTCATCGATCGGCCAGGGGCCGTGGCTTGCTGGCATCTGGGTCGTCTCCACGCAGGTCCGAGGCGATCCACGAGAATACTAAATCGATTTTCTCTGCTGCATTGCAACATGTGCCGCCGGGCTGTGCGCATCTGACACGGGGCGGGCGCGCCGGCTTGCAATCCGTATCCGGCCGCCCCACCTTCCGCGGCCGCCGCTACAGGACCCCGCGCCATGTCGTATCCCACCATCAAGATCCTCCCCGGCGAGGATCGCCGCCTGCGCGGCGGCTCGCCCTGGCTGTTCTCGAACGAGCTGCGCATGGACGAGGCGGCGCGCGCGGTGGCCCCTGGCAGCCTGGTCCGCCTGATGGGGCCCGGCGGCAAGATGCTGGGGGTGGCGCAGTTCAATCCCCATTCGCTGATCGCCGCGCGTCTGCTGACCCGGAACAAGGATGCGAGCGTCGACCGCGAGTTCGTGGCCCGACGGCTGCGCCGGGCGCTCCAGTTGCGCGCGCGGCTGTTCGACACGCCGCACTATCGGCTGGTTCATGCCGAGGCCGACGGCCTGCCCGGTCTGGTGGTCGACCGCTACGGCGACACGCTCGTCGCCCAGTTCAATACGGCCGGCATGGCCGCCATGCAGGGCATGGTCGCCGAGGCGCTGGAGGAGGTGGTGCGACCACGGGCACTCCTGGCGCGGAACGATTCGAACGCACGGCTGCTCGAGGGCCTGCCGCAGGAGGTCGTGGCGCTCAAGGGCGAGCTGCCCGAGCGCATCGAGCTGGTCGAGAACGGCCTCACCTTCGTGGCCGACCCTGCCGGTGGCCAGAAGACGGGCTGGTTCTACGATCAGCGCGACAACCGGCGCTTCGCAGCACGGCTCGCCCGCGAGCAGAGCGTGCTCGACGTCTACAGCTACTGTGGCGGCTTCGCCCTGGCCGCCGCCGCGGCCGGCGCCGCCGCGGTCGCTGCGGTCGACAGCTCCGCCGCGGCGCTGGAGCTCGCCGCTGCCAGCGCGCAGCTCCAGGGCAGTGCGGCCCGGGTGACATTCGAGCGCGCCGATGCGTTTGCCTTTCTCGACAAGGCGGCAGCCGCCAAGGCCCGATATGGGCTGGTGATCGCCGATCCCCCGGCCTTCGTGCGCAGCCGCAAGGATCTCGGCGCGGGGTTGAAGGGCTACCGCAAGCTGGCGCGGCTGGCCGCTGGCGTGGTGAGTGAGCCCGGCTTCCTGTGCCTCGGCTGCTGCTCGCACCATGTCGGCGCCGAGCAGTTCGCGGCCGAGGCCTGGGCCGGCATCCGCGAGGCGGGGCGGGGCGGGCGCCTGATCCGCAGCGCCGGCGCCGGTCCCGATCATCCGATCCACCCGGCCTTGCCGGAAACTGCCTATCTGAAGTTCCTCGCCTATGCCCTGGACTGAGCAGACTTCAACCGGAAGTTGTTGATTTGTATCAACCGGTTGAATTAATCCGAATGCGGTCCTGATCGTCGGTCGGCGCTCACCTTGCCGGGGGTGCCGGATGGCCGCCGCGTCGATCGCTGAACCCAAGGCTGCGCCGGAGCCCGGCCGCGCGGACGGCGTGCTCGTCGCCGCCGCCCGCCTGCTCCGGCTGCTCGATCGCCAGATCAACGAGGCGGAGCTGCGCGCGGCCGCCACGCTGCCCGAGGCCGGAGCCGACCTGGGCTGGTTGCGCGCGCTGGCGGCCCGGCTCGGGTTCGGCCTGCGCGTGCAGCGGCCGAACGCGCGGCGCCTGCTCGCCACCGCCCCGCCCTTCATCATCCTCGGCCGCCAGCCGGGCGAGGCATGGCTCGTCCGGTCGCGGACGCAGGACGGCCAGCTGATCCTGGAATCGGCGCATGGCCCCGCGGCCAGCTGCACGCCGCAGATCGCCGCCGGCTTCGGCGACCGCGTGGTCCGCCTCGTGCCCGCCGTCGCGCGGCCGGGCTTCTGGCACTCTACGCCGATGCGGGGCCTGCGCGGCGTCTTGTGGCAGATCGGCCTGGCGTCGGTGGTGATCAACCTGCTGGCGCTGGCGACACCCTTGTTCATGATGACGGTCTACAACAAGGTCATCAATCACGGCGCGCTGCAGACCCTCGACGTCCTGGCGGTCGGCATGGTCACGCTGGTGGCGTTCGAGCTGGCGCTGCGGTCGCTGCGCGGCCAGATCGCGGCTCATGCCGGGGCTCGCATGGAAGCAGCCATCGGCAGCGAGCTGGTGCATCACCTGCTGCAGCTGCCCTATCGATTCCACGAAACGAACCCGAGCGGCGCGGTCATGGAGCGCCTGCGGCAGGTCGACCAGCTGCGCCAGTTCCTGACCGGGCAGCTCCCGCTCCTGCTGGTCGACCTCGCCTTCGTCGGTCTTTTCCTCGCCGTGCTGCTCGCCGTGGCGCCGCCGCTGGGGCTGGTCACGCTCGCCGCGATGCCGGTGTTCGCGCTGCTGTCGGTCGGCGCGCGACAGCGGCAGGAAGCACACCATCATGCCAGCTTTCAGGCAGCCGCCGCCAAGGCGTCCGCCTTCGGCGAGGCGATGACCAACGCCCTGACGGTAAAGCTCTTGGCGCTCGAGCCCGACATGCGCCGTCGCTACGAGGACAACCTCCAGCGCAGCGCCTGGCGCGGCCTGCAGTCGGCTCGGATCATGCACCTCGCCGCGAGCCTCGGTCAGGCGCTGCAGCACCTGACGGCACTCCTGCTGGTCTATCTCGGCGCGCGGATGATCGTGGCGGGCGACATGTCGATCGGGGCCCTGGTCGCGTCCTCGATCCTTTCCGCCCGGGCGTTGGCGCCGATGCGGCAGATCGCACCTGCCTGGGTTCAGCTCCGGCAGGCGCAGGAGGCGATGGCCCAGCTCGACGGGCTGCTGCGCGAGCCGCGTGAGGCGGAGGGCGCGCCAGCGGGCGGTGAGCTGAAGCCGACCGGTGTTCTCCGGGGCGAGGGGGTATCCTTCACCTATCCGGGTGCTGCCGCACCGGCCCTGGACGGCGTGTCGTTCGATCTCGAGCCCGGAGCCATCGTCGGCGTCGCGGGGCCGCCCGGCTCCGGCAAGAGCACGCTCGTGCGCCTGCTGCTCGGGGTCGAGACGCCGGACTCCGGCCGCATCCTGCTGGACGGGCAGGATCTCGGCCGGCTGCCGCCCGCCGCCTACCGGCCGGAGTTCGGCGTGGTGCCGCAGGAGGTGCAGCTCTTCTCCGGCAGCATCGCCGAGAACATCGCCATGGGAGCCGCCGACCGCTCGCTGTCGCGGGTGGTCGCCGCGGCACGGTTCGTCGGCGCCGACGAGTTCGTCCGGCGATTGCCCCAAGGCTACGAGACCCGGCTGGGGGAGCGGGGTGCGGGCCTGTCGCTCGGCCAGCGCCAGCTCCTGGCCGTGGCGCGCGCGCTCGTCCGCAACCCGCGGGTCTTGATCCTCGACGAGGCCACCAGCGCACTGGATCCGGCGGCCGAAAGGCACATCCTGGCCAACATCCGTCGTGGCGGCAAAGGCCGTACCATCGTGATGGTGACGCATCGCGAGGCGGTTCTCCAGGCGTGCGATCGCGTCCTGCTGCTGGAGCACGGCCGGCTGGTGCTGAGCGGGACGCCGGCGGAGGCGCTGGCGCGGTTGGGGCGCGCGACCCGGCTGCAGGCGGCGGGCTGAGCGGCCATGACCCAGATCGTCGTGGATCCCCGGCGCGAGGCCGAGATCGCCCGCGATGCGCTCGACGGCCACGGCCCGGCCTTCGCCGGCACGCTGGTCGCCTGTCTGGCCGCCCTCTTCCTGGCGCTGCTCGGCTGGCTCGCCTGGGCGCAGGTCGACGAGGTCGTCCAGGCCAGCGGCACGGTCGAGCCGGCCGGCCGGGTCAAGCTGGTCAACCACCCCCACGGCGGCCGCGTGGCGGCGATCCTGGTCCACGAGGGGCAGCGGGTCGAGAGCGGCACCGTTCTCGTCACGCTCGACGGCGAGGTCGCGCGCAGCGAGCGCAGCGAGATCCTCGGCCGGCTGCAGCTGCGCGAGGTCGAGGTGGCACGGCTGGAGGTCGAGGCGGCGGGCCGCGAGCTGCCGCTGACCTCGCCCGATTTCCGCCCCGACCTGCTGGCCGCGCAGCAGGCTTTGCTCGAGGCCCGGGGTGCAGCCGAGGCGAGCCGCCGCGAGGCGCTCGAGCGGGCGCTGCAGACGCGCCAGGGCGAACTGCTGACGGTGGCGGCGGAGATCGACCGGCTGCGCAGCGGCGTCGAGCTCTTGGGCAAGCAGCGCGAGGCGGTGCGCGAGCTGGCCGCGCGCGGCCTCTATCCGCAGCTCAAGGTGGTGCAGATCGAGCGGCAGTACAGCGACGACGTCGGCTCCCTGGCCAAGGCCAAGGCGTCCCGGTCGGCGGCGGAGGCAGCCCTGGCCGAGGCGCGCAGCCGCCTGGACGGCCTCGGCACCGAGCGTCGCTCCCAGCTCCTGAGCGAGCTCGCGGACGCGACGGCCGACCGCGACCGCTTGCGCGAGCAGCTGCGGGCGCAGGACGCGCTCCTGGCCGGCCTCGACATCCGGGCGCCGTCCACGGGCATCGTCCAGGAGATCGCCGTCGCGGCGCCGGGTCAGGCGGTGGCGCCGCAGGAGACCTTGATGCGGCTGGTGCCCGAGAGCGAGGGCATGGTGATCCAGGCCCGGGTCGCCAACCGTGACGTCGGGCGGCTGCGCCCGGGCCTGTCGGCAACCGTGAAGGTGCGCACCTTCGACTATCTGCGCTTCGGGATGCTGAAAGGCGTCGTCCAGAAGATCGCGGCCGACGCCGTGCCCGATCCCAGGACCGGCGAGCTGCTCTACCCGGTGACGATCGTCACCGAGCGCGATCATCTGGGCGCCGGCCCGGGCGACCTCGCGGTGGCGCCGGGCATGGCGGTCGACGTCGACGTCAAGATCGGCCAGCGGACGATCCTGTCCTACCTGACCGACCGCATCTTCCGCTGGCGCGAGGCCTTCCGCGAAGGCTAGGCGTCAGGTGCTGGGCGATCGCTGCGGCCCGCTCATGCTGCGGACCTGCAGGCTGCCGTCGGTCATCTTGACGAAGGTGAAGGTCCGCTCGGCGAAGCCGTTGCAGCGCTGGAACGGGATACCGGGCATCGGGACGAAGCCGTTGCTGTCGTAGTCGAGCTGACCCTCGTCCAGCCAGTAGTAGCGGATGCGCATGACCACCGCTTCCGGGTTCTCGTCGATGATCTGGGCGCTGGTGATCGACCGCATCCGCGGCTGGGTGCAGGTGGCGTTCTGCTCCAGCGCGTTATTGCCGTAGTACCACATGATGCGGTTCTGCAGTCCCGGATAGCCCGCCACGGCCGGGCCCTCGTAGCCACAACCGGCGAGGGCGAGGCTCGTCAGGAGAACGACCGAGGCCACCCGATCCAGCTTCATTCTCGCTCTCCCGCCGCCCGAGGACCGCCCGGCGCCATGCGCGGGCAGACGCACGCGGAACGTCGTGCCGCGCGCCGACGTTCCGACCAGCTCGATCTCGCCGCCATGCGCGCGCGCCAATTCGCGGCAGATGGCGAGGCCGATCCCGTTGCCGTCGGCCTTGCCCGAGCCGGCGAAGGGCTCGAACAGGCTGTCGCGCAGGCGCTCCGGGATGCCGGGGCCGGTGTCCGCGACGTCGATGGTGAGCAGCCGCGGCGATGCCCTGGCCGTGATCTCGAGCTCGCCGCCGCCGGCGCCCATCGCCTCGACGGAGTTGCGCGCGAGGTTGCTCAGGATGCGGTACAGCTGGTCCGGATCGGCCTCGACCACCAGATCCCTCGGCACCTCGATCCGCCAGGCCACCGCGGCTGCGGTGCCGTCCAGGCCGTCGCGCACCTTGGCGACAAGCTCCGCCAGAGGCAGCCGCCGGGGCTGCGGTGTGGGCGGGCCGGAGCGGACGTAGCTCAACGTGTCGCCGCACAGCCGGATCGCGCGGTCCAGGGTTTCCAGGAGGCGCGGCACGATCCGCCGGACGGCGGGATCCGCACTGGCCTCGAGGCGGTCCGACAGCAGCACCGCCGTCGAGAGGATGTTGCGCAGGTCGTGGCCGATCCGGCTCATGCCGGCGCCGATGCCGGCGAGCCGCGTCTTCTCGGTCAGCGCCTCGCGCAGGTCGTGGCGCATCGAGGCGAACTCCTGCTCGACCACGCCGATCTCGTCGTGGCGGGCAGGCGGCTCCTGGTCGCTGGTGCCGTCCTCGGGGCGGCGGCGGAACGCGGCGATGGCCCGGGTGATCCGCACCAGCGGCCGCACGATCAGCCGCTGCAGGCCGACCAGCATCATCGCCGCGACGAGCACCGACAGGACCGCCGACAGCGTGAGGATCCGCGCCGAGTAGTCGACCATCGCGACCCAGAGCGGCGCCTCGGCCAGCGTGACCTCGACGGTGGTGCCGAGCTCCTGCGGCGAGGGGCCCCGCACCCGGATCAGCCGCATGCCGCGGTGGAGCAGGGCGTCGAACGTGTCCCTGATCAGGGCCGGCCAGCCGTCGGCGCGCAGGTCGAACTCGGCCGCGACCGGCATGGGCTCGCCCAGGTTGAGCGTCCGGCCCTGCGAGCCCTGCACCGCGAAGGCGAGCACGCCGGCATGGCTGAGCAGCATGTCGGCCTTGTCCATGTCCGGCGGCGCGGCGTCGGTCAGGGCCAGGCTGGCCAGATGCGCCGCCGAGATGCGCTCCTCGAGGAAGGACAGGCGGAAGCGGGCGATCGCCGGCACGAAGATCAGGACCTCGCCCACGAACAGGCAGGCGATGGTCAGGAGCAGGATCTTGGCGGACAGGCTACGGCGCATCGAGGCCCTGGCTCAAGGCCGCGACGCATGGCCCGATCGGCAGCCCGGCGCGTCCCGTTCCAGCCGCCCGGCGGCCCATGGGGCGGCGACGGTCCGGCCACTGGTACGCCGCCAGGCCGTTGCCGTCCAGCGCACCGCCCTCGGGCCGCACCCGGCCGGCATCTCGCGCTACCGCCGCCCGGCCGCCATTGACCCCCGCCGCGCGCGCTCCTTATAGAGAGGCGCCGCCGGCCCGGTGGCAGAGTGGTCATGCAGAGGACTGCAAATCCTTGTACGTCGGTTCGATTCCGGCCCGGGCCTCCAGCGGCGGTTTTGGGGTGGCGGCAGTCCGGCCCATCTGCTAGGCACCCGCACCCGATACCGCGATCCGGCGTGGCGCAGCGGTAGCGCAGCGGACTGTTAATCCGTTGGTCGTAGGTTCGAATCCTACCGCCGGAGCCAGCTTTCGGACATTTCCCCTCGGGGCGGGTAATTTGGCTCTTCACGCCTACCGGCCGGGGAGCAATCCGCAATGCCCTTGCAGTTTCGCCCGACCGGCACGGTATCCCCGACCCCCACCCGGCGTCTTGATGACGCGACCTTGGCCGATCTCGCCCAGAACATGGCCGGGCAGGAGCTCGGCGCCGCGACGTTCGAGACCAACCTCACTTGGCGATCCAACAGCGCCGGGCGGCTTACCCAAGTGGATCTGACCGTTGCCCTCGGCATCGAGATGCCGGTCTGGGCCCGCTATTCAAGTCGCCCAGAGGCCGAGCGTCGCGAGTGGGACCGATTCTACGGCGTCCTCCTGGAACATGAGCGTGGCCACATCGCGATCTTCCGGCGCGAGTTCCAGACGGCCTACGCACGTCTGCTCACCGCCAGCGCGGCCACGGCTCAGGGTCTGCTCGAACGGGAGACCGCGCGGATTCAGGGCGTGAGCGATCAGTATGATCGCCAGACCGACCACGGCAGACGGCAGAACTCGGTTCACGGCACCACGGTCATCGTGGTGCCCGCGAACTAGGGTCGGCGACCAGAGCGCTTGCCGGCAGGCGTCCGCGCGCAGGCGATTGCTGTCAGCCTCAGTGTGCGAGGGCTTCCAGCACACGCGCCCAGGACCGGATGCCGCGGCGGAAGCTCTCCAGCTCGTACTTCTCGTTCGGGCTGTGGATCCGGTCGTCCTCGAGCGCGAAGCCGGCGAGCACGACGTCCATCCCGAGCTTGGTCTTGAGGTCGTGGGTGACCGGGATCGAGCCGCCGCCGCCGATGAACACCGCCGCCTTGCCCCACTCGTCCGACAGGGCCTGCTGGGTCTTCACGAACGCCCTGGCCTCGATCGGGAAGCGGATGGCGCGCCCCGAGCCATGGTCGATGAACTCGACCTTGCAGTCGGCCGGCAGGCGCGCCCGGACGAACTCGCGGAAGTTCTTGCGGATCGCGTGCGGGTCCTGGTCGAACACCAGCCGGAACGAGACCTTGGCCGAGGCCTGGGACGGGATCACCGTCTTGAAGCCTTCGCCCTGGTAGCCGCCGCCCATGCCGTTGACCTCGCAGGTCGGCCGCGACCAGGTCATCTCCAGCACCGAGCGGCCCTTCTCGCCCGCCGGCACCGACAGGCCGACCGCTCCCAGGAACGCCGCGGGGTCGAAGTCGAGCGTCGCCCACTGCTGGCGCAGGGCCTCGGGCAGCTCGGGCACGCCGTCGTAGAAATGCGGGACCGTGACCCGGCCGTCGGCATCGCGCAGATCGGCCAGGATGCGGGCGAGCACGTGGTTGGGGTTGGCCGCGGCCGAGCCGTAGAAGCCCGAATGCAGGTCGCGGTCGGCGGCGGTGATGATCAGCTCCTCGCCGCACAGGCCGCGCAGCATGGTCTGGATCGCCGGCGTGGTCGGGTTCCACATGTTGGTGTCGCAGATCAGGCCGAAATCGGCCTTCAGCTCGGCGGCGTTGGCTTCCAGGAAGGGCGGCAGATTGACGCCGCCCGACTCCTCCTCGCCCTCGACCAGGACGCTGAGCGGGATCGGCAGGGCACCCGTGACCGCCTTCCACGCCCGGCAGGCCTCGACGAAGGTCATGATCTGGCCCTTGTCGTCCGACGAGCCGCGGCCACGGATGGCCTTGGTGCCGTCCTCGCGGGTCTCGATGAAGGGCGCGAAGGGATCGTGCTCCCACAGCTCCAGCGGATCGACCGGCTGGACGTCGTAATGGCCGTAGAACAGGGCCGAGGAGCCCTTGGCCGAGCGGTCGTGACCCACCACCATGGGATGGCCCGGGGTCGGCCGGACGGAGGCGTCGAAGCCGATCGAGGCGAGGTCCGCCGCCAGCCAGTCGGCGGCGGCCTGGCAGTCCGCGGCGTAGGCCGGGTCGGTCGAGATCGACTTGATCTTCAGGAAGGCGAACAGCCGCTCGAGGGCGGGCTCCAGCTCCGCATCGACGCGGGCGAGCACCTGATCCAATGCCGACATTTCCCTGCCCCCCTGCGCGCGCCGTCGACGGCGCGGCTTTCGCCCATCTAGCCCGATTCCTAGTGCCGCACCAGGATTGACCGGTCGATGCGACCTGATACCGTCCCAGGCAAACCTCGGGGAGTAATGGTTGATGGCCAAGGCGGAAGCGTCGGGCGCGGGCGGCTTTCTCGACCTCGTCGAGCGGATCGGCAACAAGGTGCCGCACCCCGCCGTCATCTTCCTGATCCTGCTCGCCTTCGTCATCGTGCTGTCGCACGTGCTCTACCTTCTGGGCACCAGCGTCACCTACCAGACCTTCGATCTCGACACCGACCAGCTGGTCTCGAACACGGTGGCGGTGAACAGCCTGCTGACCACCGACGGCATCCGCTTCCTGTTCACCTCGATGATCCGCAACTTCATGGGCTTCGGCCCGGTGGGCGTGATCCTGGTCGCCATGATCGGCGTCGGCCTCGCCGAGCAGGCGGGGCTGATCACGGCGCTGATCAAGAAGATCGTCAGCGTGGCACCGGCCTGGTCGCTCACCTACATCTTGGTCGGCGTCGGCGTGCTCTCCAGCATCGCCGCCGATGCCGGCTATCTGGTGCTGGTGCCGCTGGGTGCGGCGGCCTTCCTCACCGTCGGGCGGCACCCGATCGCCGGCATCGCCGCCGCTTTCGCCGGCGTCGCCGGCGTGTTCCTGGTCAACGTGTTCATCGTCCCGGTCGACGGCATCCTGACCGAGATCACCAACGACGCCATCCACCTGCTCGACCCGAACACCTCGATCGACCTCGCCGCCAACCTCTACTTCGGCATCGTCTGCAGCATCATCCTCACCTTCGTCTGTGTCTTCATCACCGAGCGCGTGGTCGAGCCGCGGCTCGGCCCCTACCACGGCGAGCGGCCGGAACAGGCGGAAGGCGGCGTCTCGTTTGCCGAGGCCAAAGGCCTGCGCTGGGCGTTCTGGGGGCTGGTCGCCGTCGTGGCGTTCATCGCCCTCCTGACGGTGCCGCAAGGAGCACCCCTGCGCGACCCGGTGACCGGCGCCATCGGCGGCAACTCGCCGTTCATGACCAGCCTGATCGTGATCATCATGCTGATCTTCCTGGTGGTCGGGCTGGCCTACGGCATCGCCGCCGGCACGATCACCAGTGCTGCCGACGCGATCGACGCCATCGTCAAGACGTTCGCGGGCCTGGCGGGGATGATCTTCCTCTTGCTGATCATCAGCCAGTTCATTGCCTACTTCAACTACAGCAACCTCGCGACCATCGCCGCCGTCAACCTCGCCAACCTGCTCAAGGAGGCCAAGCTCGACACGCTGGTCCTGCTCCTCGGCTTCGTCGTGGTGGTGGGCATCCTGGATCTGATCATCACCGGCGCCATCCCGAAATGGGCGATCTTCGCGCCGATCTTCGTGCCCCTGATGATGAAGCTCGGCGTGGTGCCCGAGGCGGTGCTGGCGGCCTACCGGGTGGGCGATTCGCCGATCAACGCGATCACCCCGCTCAACGTCTATTTCGGCATGGTGGTGGGATTCTGCCAGCGCTACGACAAGGATGCCGGCGTCGGTACCGTGGTCGCCATCATGCTGCCCTATGTCGGCGCGCTGTTCGTGGTGTGGATCGCGATCCTGGTGGGCTGGTACCTGCTGGCGCTGCCGTTCGGGCCGTGAGACTCGCTACCGTGCCGTCGAACGCTTCGCCCGCTCGGCGGCGCATTCGGGCAGGCGTTCCCGCTCGCCAAGGCGCGCCACCTGCTCGGCGGTGGCGCAAAGCGTGAACCCGGCTCGGACCATGGCCTCGACGAGGGTTCGCCGCGCCGTCTGGTCCGCGATCGCCGTCCCGCCGGCGCGCAGATGCCATTCGGCCGTGAGCTGCGGCGCTGCCGCCATGGCGCGCTCGCGCCACCGCCGGGACCGTTCGGCGTCGCCGAGCATGGCGGCGCTGGCGGCGGCGTAGACCATGTCCTGGAGATGGATCGAGCTCGCCGGCTTACGCTCGACCATGGCCAGGGCCTCGGCATGGCGGCCGGCGAAGAAGTAGGCCCGGCACAGATACATGCAGTACCAGACCGGCCAGCTTGGATTGAGCAGCCGCGCGCGGTCGGCGGCCGCCGCCCCACGCTCGGGCAGGCCGAAGCGCGGCGCCCAGCCGGCGTAGCGGGCGAGCACGTCGGCGGAGCTGGGATTGAGGGTGACGGCCCGCTCCAGCGCGGCCGCGGCCTCGGCGAACTCGCCGGTCCAGCCGAGCCCCTCGCCGAGCGTGGCGCAGGCATCGGCGTCCATGGGGTCGAGCTCGACCGCCCGGCGCGCGGACTCCAGGCTCCGGCGATCCCATGGCTCGGGCGTCTCGCTGAATCCGGCGAGCTGGCTCTGGCTCGCGGCCATGCCCGTCCACGCTCGGGCCAAGTTCGGGTCCTGGGCGACCGCGGCAAGGTAGTGGCCGAGCGCCTGCTCGGCATCGTCGGGCGTGAAGCGAGACAGATGCGACCGTCCGATCAGGTAGCGCTCGTAGGCCGAAAGGTCGTCCGGCCGCCGACGCCTGGCCGCCGCCGCGGCGGCGTGCAGGACCACGCCGTCACCCGCGAGCGAGTTGGCGGTGCGCTCGGCGATCTCGGTCTGGACGACGAAGACGTCGGCGGCGGACCGTTCCCAGCGCTCGGACCAGACGCAGCCGCCGCTCGACAGGTCGGCGAGGCGGGCGCTGACGCGGACACGGCCGCCCGCACGCTGCAGCGAGCCGGTCAAGGCGAACCGCACGCCGAGCTCCCGCCCGATACGGCCCGGATCGTCGCCGCTATCGCGTTGGGCGAAGCTCGAATGGCTCGCGATCACGTCGAGGTCGCGAAACCGGCCGAGATCGCAAATGATGTCCTCGGTGATTCCGTCGGCGAGGCTCTGCTGAGCGGCATCGCCGCTCAGATTGGCGAAGGGCAGGACCACGATCGAGGGCTGGCCCAGGGGCACGGGCACGGCTTGCGCGGCGCCAGGTCCGCCTCGAGGGCCTTCGGCCGCGGGGGCCACGGCATAGAGCCTGACCGGGCGCTCGATGTTCTTGAGACGCCTCTCGCCGAGCGCCGCGAGCCGGCCAGGCAGCACGCCCTGGAGCTGGTCGAACGCGGTGCCCGAGACCAGCACGCCGCCCGGCTCGCACAGCTGCTCCAGCCGCGCCGCGACGTTCACGCCGTGGCCGAGCAGATCGTCGCCGTCGACCACCACGTCGCCGAGATTGATGCCGATGCGGAATCGGATGCGCCGGTCGGCGGGCGTGGCCCTCTGCTCCTCGGCGACCGCCTCCTGCATCGCCACCGCGAAGGCGACCGCATCGACCACCGAGCCGAACTCGACGATGGCCCCGTCGCCCATCAGCTTGGCGATGCGGCCCCGATGCGCGGCGAGCAGCGGATCGACCGCCCGCTCGCGCAGGGACCTGATGGCCGCCAGCGTGCCGGCCTCGTCCCGCTCGACCAGTCGCGAATAGCCGACGATGTCGGCCGCGAGTATCGCGGCGAGGCGCCGTTCCACCCGCTGCGTTGCCATGGCGGCCTTTCCCTGCCGGCCACAAGCTTATCATCGGAAGGGGAGCGGCTACAGTGGAAGCAGGATGGGGACCAGCAGCACGCTCACCACCAGCACGACGACGGTGAACGGCACGCCCACCTTGACGAAGTCGCCGAAGGCGTAGTTGCCGGGGCCGACGACCAGGGTGTTCACGGGCGAGGAGACCGGCGTCATGAACGCCGCCGAGGCGGCGAGCGCCACGGTCATGGCGAACGGGTAGGGCGAGGCGTCCAGGTCGGCGGCCATGGCCAGGGCCACGGGCGCCATCAGCACCGCGGTCGCGGTGTTGGAGATGAACAGGCCCAGGATGGCGGTGATCGCGAACAGGCTGGCCAGCACCACGCGCGGCCCGGCCCCGCCGACGCCGGCGATCAGGGCGTTGGCGGCGAGGTCGACGCCGCCGGTGCGCTGGAGCGCCAGCGAGAAGGGCAGCATGCCGACGATCAGGATCAGGCTCGCCCAGTGGATCGAGCGGTAGGCGCTGGTGAGGTCGACGCAGCGCAGGGCGCCCATGAGCAGGCAGCCGATCAAGGCCGCCAGTACGTTGGGCACGAGGCCGCTGACCATCAGGCCCACCACCAGCAGCAGGCAGGCCAGGGCATGCGGTGCCTTGCTGGCGGCGGGCAGCACCTCGTCGAGCTCGGCCGGCAGGTCGAGGACGATCATGTCGCGGCGGAAGGTGCGCAGCTTCCTGATGTCGGACCAGAAGCCGACCACCAGGAGCGTGTCGCCGACGCGCAGCTCCTCGTGCGTGATGTCCTGGCTGCGCGCCCGGCTGCCGCGCCGCAGCCCGACCACGGTGACGTCGTAGCGGGTACGGAACTCGGCGCCGACGACGGTGCGGCCGATCACGCTCGACCCTTCCGGCAGCATGATCTCGACCATGCCCACCTTCTGCGCCCGGTCGGCGAAATAGACGCCGCTGAGCGGGAGGAGCTGGACGTCGAGCTCCTTGGCTTGCGCCTCGGCGTCGGCGTCCGCCGCCACCAGATCGACCAGCAGCACGTCGCCGGCGCGGAGCCGCGTGCTGGCGATCGGCCGGATGATCTCCGGCGTGAAGCGGCTGTCGCGCTCGATTGCCAGGATGTTGGCGCCGGAGGTGTGGCGCAGCCGTAGCTCCTCCAGCGTGCGCCCCGCCAGGGGCGAGCCCGGGTTGATCCGCACCCGCCGCTCGCGGCCCGCCAGGCCATATTCCTGGACCCAGTCGCGCAGCCGCGGGCGGCCGCTGCTTTCGGCGCGTGCCTCGACCTCCCCGGCCAGCCAGCGCTTGGCGAACAGCATGTAGGCGATGCCCAGCACCAGGACCGGCACGCCGAACGGCGTGAAGCTGAAGAACTCGAAGCCCGCGGCACCGTGGCGGCGCAGCTCGGCGTCGACGACGAGATTGGGCGCGGTCGCGACCAGGGTCATCATGCCGCTGATCAGGGCGGCGACGCTGAGCGGCATCATCAGCCGGCTCGGCGCGGTGCCGGTATTCTGGGCGATGCGCAGCACGATCGGGATGAAGATCGCGACGACGCCGGTCGAGCTCATCACCGAGCCCAGGCCCGCCACCACGGTCATCAGCAGGACGAGGAGCCTCGTCTGGCTGCTGCCGGCCTTGGCCACCAGCCAGTCGCCCAGCCGCTGCGCCACGCCGGTGCGGACGAGCCCCTCGCCGATGACGAACAGCAGCGCGATCAGGATGACGTTGGCATCGCTGAAGCCGGTCAGGGCTTCGTTGACGGTGATGACGCCGGACAGCGGCAGCAGCGCCAGCATCAGGAGCGCCACCGCGTCCATGCGCGGCTTGCCGCGCGCGAACATGACGACCGCCGCCACGAGCAGAGCGAGCACGAGCGCCAGCTGACCGTTCATGTTCGGATGTCCCCCTGCCGCAGTGGATCGCCGGACTGCGCCGGCCAGCTCATTGGTACGGTGCGAATGCCTCTGCCACCGTGTCGCGCCTGCCGCCGCGGAGCGCCAGGCCGAGCAGCAGCCGCGCCTTGGTGCCGGACAGGTGCCCGGCGGGGACGAGACCGCGCGCGATCAGGTCGATCTCGCCGCCGGGATAGCCGTAGGTGCCGGTGAAGACGAGACCGGCGGCGGGGCGGGCGGCGAGCACCACCGGCATGCGACGCGCGAGCTCGCCCAGGCGCGGCGCGACGTCGGCATGGACATGGCCGGCACCCATACCCTCGATGACCGCACCGGCGAAGCCGAGCTCGGGCAGCGGATCGAGCAGGCGGCCGTCGTCGCCCATCGGAATCCGCAGCAGAGCGATGGGCTCGGGCGGCCCGTCGCCGATCGCGAGCACCGGATTGCGCGCGACCCGGGTGAACAGGCGTGGCCGGCCTTCGGCGACCACGCCCAGCGGCCCGACCAGCGGCGACGCGAAGGCCGACGGCAGCGTGGTGTGGGTCTTCTGCACGAACCGCGCGGCGTGGATGTCGTAGTTGAGGACGACCAGCGCGCCCAGGCCACGCGCCTCCGGCGAGGCGGCGACGATTGCGGCGGCCAGCAGGTTGGCGGGGCCGTCCGCCCCGGGCGCGTCGGCGCCGCGCATCGCCCCGGTCATCACCACCGGGCGGTCACCCCCGACCAGCAGGTCGAGCAGGAAGGCGGATTCCTCGATCGTGTCCGTGCCCTGGACCACCACGGCCCCGTCGCAACCCGTGGCGAAGGCCCTCTCGATCTCGGCCGCCACCTCGACCAGCATCGGTGGGGTGAGCGACGGGCTGGGCAGCCGGAACGGCGAGCGAGCGTCGATCTCGGCCACCTCCGCCAGCGCCGGCACTGATGCGACGAGTTCCTCGGCGCCGAGCCTGGGCGCGATGCCGCCACTCGCGCTCGGCATCATGGTGATCGTGCCGCCGAGCGAGACGACGAGCAGGCGCGGCTTGTTCATGTCCCTTCCGCTGCTCCCCAACTGCCGCCCCCCAAGGACCTCGGGCCGCAGGTTAGTGATCGGGCGAGGACGTTGGCAAGCCGGGCGGCCGCAGGGTCAGAGGCGCCAGACCAGCGGGACGTAGAACACCGACATCACGAAGAACCAGATCATCAGCGGCAGGCCCAGCTTCCAGTAGTCGCCGAAGCGGTAGCCGCCGGGCCCCATGACCATCAGGTTGACCGGTGTGGCCACCGGCGTGAGGAAGGAGGCGGCCGCGGCCACGTTCACGCTCATCAGCACCGGCCGGGCCGAGATACCGAGCTGCTGCGCCGCGGCAACCGCGATCGGGATGATGACCAGCGCCGTCGCCGTGTTGCTGATCAGCTGGCCGAGGATGCCGGTGAGCAGGAACAGGCCGGCGAGCAGGGCGTAGGGGCCGGCCTCGCCGACGGTCCGGACCAGGCCCTCGCCCAGCATCACCGCCGCACCGCTCTGATACATGGCGGTGGACAGCGGCATCATGGCGCCGATCAGGATGATCGTGGTCCAGTTGATCGAGCGGTAGGCCTGCTCGACCGTGACCACGCCCGAGACGATCAGCGCACCCGCCGCCAGCAGCCCCGCCACCGCCGGCGGCACGAAGCCGGTCATCAAGAGGACGACCATCGCCGCCAGCACGGCGATCGCCTGCTTCGCACCCGGCCCCATCGGCACCGCCTGGCGGCGGACCAGCTCGGGCGAATCGACGACCAGGACGTCGGACTGGCCGAGCTGCTCGTCGAGCGCCTTCCACGTCCCCTGCAGCAGCAGCGTGTCGCCCTCGCGGACGACCGCCTCGCCGGGGCCGAGCGTCTCGCCGTTGCGACGGATCGCCAGGACGACCAGATCGCCGCTGGGCGTGAGCATGCCGGGGAACATGGTCTCGCCGATGTAGATCGACCGGGGCGGGATCACGACCTCGGCCAGGCCGGAGCGGTTGTTGAGCAGGGTGCTGGCGACGTCGCCGCCGTCGTTCTCGGAGCGCAGCGCCAGATGCTTGTCGGTGGCGAGGCGCGCCACGGTCTGCGCGTCGCCACGGACCAGGATCATGTCCCCCTCGCCGAGGACGGGGCGGCGCAGCGGGCCGCCTTCGACCCCCTGCATGGCGACCAGGCTGATGCCCGGATAGTCGCCGAGATCGACGCCCGCGCGGAGCACGCCGCGATAGAGCGAGTCGGAGCGGACGCGCAGCTGGAACACGTCGTCCTTGAGCGTGTAGTGCTCGACCAGGGTGCGCGCGTGCTTGCTGAGATCGGCAGGGATGGTCTTGCCGCTGCGGTTCGGCAGGAGGCGCGGGCCGAGGAGCAGGATGATCGCCATCGTCCCCAAGAGCAGCGGCAGGCCGACCCAGGCGAACTCGAAATAGCCGTAGGGGGCGAAGCCGGCGTCGGCGACGGCGTCGGACACCAGCACGTTCACGGGCGTGCCGGTGAGTGCCAGCAGCGAGCCGGCGTGGCCGGCGAAGACCAGGGGCATCAACAGCTGCGACGGCGGGCGGCCGAGGCGGACGGCCATGACCACGACGACCGGCAGGAGCGCCGCGACCGAGCCGTTGAGATTGATCAGCGCGGTCAGGATCGCCACCAGCAGCATCATCAGCACGAGCAGGCGGACGCGGCTCTCGCCCGCCCGGGCGATCAGGGCCTGGCCGGTCCAGGCGGTGACGCCGGTGGCGTCGAGGGCACCGCTGACCACGAACAGGGAGGCGATGAAGGTGACCGCGGGATCGCCGAAGCCGGACAGCGCCTGGCCGAGATCGACCACGCCGGTCGCCCACAGCGCCAGCGCCGCCGCCAGCGCCACGACCACGACGGGCAGCCGGTCCCAGACGAACAGGACGACGATGCCGGCGACGATCGCGAAGGTGTAGGTGATGTCACTCAAGTGCTTGTTCCCCCGCGGGATCGCCCGGCGCGGACGATCGATCCACCACTCGTGGCAGGGAGCTGGCGAGCGACCGTCGGCGCCTTCCTAGAGCATGACGCCCAGGAGCAGCACCGCCAGAATGACGACCAGCAGCAGCCCCATCAGCGGCACGATGAAGCGGACATACTGGTCGAAGCCGACCTTGGCGAGGGCGAGGCCGGCGATCAGGATGGCGTTGATCGGCAGGATCAGGCGCAGCCAGCCGCCGGCCGCCATCCAGGTCGTGATCACCAGCGAGCGGTCGATTCCGGCGAAATCGCCGAGCGGGGCGAGGACGGGCATGGTCAGGGCGGTGCCGGCCGAGCCGCTGCCGACGAGGAAGGAGAGCGGCAGCGAGACGAGGAAGGTCAGCGCGACGAACACCAGGTTCGACGTGCCCGCGACCAGCCCCTCCATGGCGCTGAGCACCGTGTCGATCGTCTTGGTGTTGGTCATGATCACCGAGACGCCGCGGGCGACCATGACGAGGAAGGCGGGGCCGGTGAAGTCGACCACGCCGCGGATGAACGACCGGGCCGTGCCGGCATCGCCCAGGCCGCCGACCACGCCGACGACGATCGCCATGACGAAGAACAGCGCCGACAGCTCGGGCAGCCACCAGCCCAGCTCCCAGGCGAACGGGCTGTTGATGGTCTCGTGGGTGTAGGGGTCGACCGCGTAGTTGCCGAGGATCGCACCCCAGGGGATGATCGAGAAGGTCAGCAGGGCGAAGGTGAAGGCGACGAGGACGACGATCGACATGTCGCGCCCGGTCAAGGGATCGGGATAGCCGGCGTCCTTCTGCAGCAGCTCGCGGTCCTCGGCCGAGAAGCCCACCAGGGAGCTGGCGGGATCGGCCTTCACCCGGCGCGCATACCAGAGCGTGTAGGCGATCGTGACGCCGAGCAGCAGGACGAACAGCAGCAGGCGCAGGCCGATGCCATCGCCGATGCTGACGCCGGCCTTGGCGGCGCCGATGCCGACGACGAAGGGGTTGATGGTCGAGCCGATCGTGCCGACGAAGGGGGCGATCGAAACCACGGCCACCGTCACCATGCGGTCGTAGCCCAGGGCGATCATCAATGGGATCATCAGGGCGTAGAGGCCGAGCGTCTCGTCGCTCCAGGCCATCACCGAGCCCAGCACGCCGAACAGCAGGCTGAGGATCGCGATCAGCAGCGGCCCGCGCCGCCGGAAGCCATAGGCCAGATGGTGGATGCCGCGATCGAGCGCCCCGGTGGCGAACACGACGGTCATGAAGCCGCCGATCGCCAGGATGAACAGGAAGACCTGCGCCGAGCCGAACATGGCCCCGCGGTTGAACGGCCCGATCTGACCGCTCGCCGGATCCTGGATGCCGTAGAGGCCGTTGACGGGGGCGAGCAGCAGGTCGCGCACGCGACCGTTGAAGTCGAGCGGCGGCTCGATGCGCTGGAACGAGCCGGCGATCGGGCTGCCGCCCGGATCGAGCTGGTACTGGCCGGACGGGATGAAGAACGCCGCGACCCAGACCGCCACCAGGACCAAGAGCAGGATGGTGATCGGGGCCGGGAAGGCTGAGCGCCCTGCAGAGCCCGAGGCGGATCCTTCACTGTCGCTCACCGCAGCCACCCGCCAGCCCTCCAGCCACTGAGCCGATTTCGGCCCCGCCGCGGCGGAGCGTCCCGGCAACGCGGCGCCTGGTCAAGTTAACGCTTGGTCCGTGCTGTCGCAGGACAACTGGCGTCGTGGCGAGCCCTCGGCGGGGCTCCTATAGAGGCGCAGCACGCTCGAGCAGGACCTGCCCTACCCATGCACCATGACGACCCAAAGCAGACGCGCGACCTCGTCGCCATCGACCTCGCCCTGCAGGGCGGGGGCGCCCACGGTGCGTTCACCTGGGGCGTGCTGGACCGGCTGCTCGAGGAGGCTTGGCTGCGGATCGACGGCATCTCCGGCACCTCGGCCGGGGCGATGAACGCCGCCGTCATGGTGGCGGCCCACGCCCAGGGTGGTGCCGCCGGTGCCCGGGAGGCGCTCGCCGCCTTCTGGCGCCGCGTCTCGGACGCGGCGATGCTCAGCCCGTTCCGGCGCGGCCCGATCGACATCCTGCTCGGCCGCTGGACGCTCGACTATTCGCCCGGGTTCGTGGCCATGGACCTGGCCTCGCGGCTGCTCTCGCCCTACGACCTCAATCCGGGCGGGCTCAATCCCCTACGCGACGTTCTTGCCGAATCGGTCGACTTCGCCCATCTCGCCGCCGCACCGATCAAGCTGTTCATCACCGCCACCAACGTGCGCACCGGTCGCGGCCGCGTGTTCCGCAACGCCGAGATCACGCCGGACGTGATGCTGGCCTCCGCCTGCCTGCCGACCATGTTCCAGGCGGTCGAGATCGGCGGCGAGGCCTATTGGGACGGCGGCTATTCCGGCAACCCGACCCTGACGCCGCTGGTGCGCGAATGCGATGCCAGCGACACCGTCATCGTGCCGATCAACCCGGTCGAGCGGCCCGGCACCCCGCGCTCGGCGCGCGACATCCTCAACCGCCTCAACGAGATCTCGTTCAACACCGCGGCGATCAAGGAGCTGCGTATGATCGCGCTCCTGCAGCAGGTCGCGGACCCGGGTGCGGGCGAGGGTGGGACCTGGGCAAACATGCGCATCCATCTCATCCGCAACGACGGGATGGCCGATCTCGGCTACTCGTCGAAGCTCAATGCCGAATGGGATTTTCTCACCATGCTGCGCGATCGCGGGCGCGCCGCGGCCGACGCGTTCCTCGACGAGCACGGCGACGCCCTGGGCAAGCGCTCCACCCTCGACCTGACGGCCCTGCTGGAGGGTGTGTAGAGCGTTTTACCATTGCGTGGCCTTCCCAACCGGCTGTGCTGGCGACGCATCGGCGAGCAGGCGCCACACGGTAGCGGCCAGGAAGCGCATGCGGATCTCCGGGCGGGGATGCCGCGAGGCGGTATGCGCCGATTTTGGCAGTCGTGACCGCCGCTCGGCTGGTGGAGCGCCGCGCGCTATCCTTTCTCGGTTTCGAAATCCCCCGGCTGCGGCGGGGCGATCGGGGTGAACTGGCAGCGGTCCGGCTTGAGGTCGAGCAAAGGCGTGCCGTCGATGCAGTCCAGGCCCTGGACCAGCACGCTGCCGCCCTCGATGCCGACCAGCTTCGCCATGGCCGTGCCGATCGGGTTGGGGCGGACCGGCGAGCGCAGGCTGAACGTGCCGCGGACCGTGCCGTCGCTGGCAGGGCTCTGCAGGACCAGGTCGCGGCGCGACAGGTGCAGCCAGTAGAGCACCTCGACCCGCTCGTAGCGCTCGAGACCCTGGAGGGCGGGAAGCCAGGGTGGAAAGATCTCGACCCGGCACACCGGCCCGTCCGGCCGCCCCTGGCGGGGCGTGACCAGCCGCGAGTTCCAGGGGGTGTGGATGCGGCCGATGAAGACGAGGCCGGCATCGCTGGCGCCCGGCCAGTCGACCGCCACCTCGTTCCGCCGGATCTCGCCCTCGCGCACCATGCGCGGCAGTGTAGCGGCGCTGGAGCTGCCGCCAAGGCGGGTCGTCGCGGCGTGCTGGGGTAGGGCTGATGCTGGCTGAGCTCTCGGCGGTCGTGTCGCGGCTGCGGCGCGGGGTCGGCGACCGGCTGAAGCAGCTGGCGTGGCGGCGTGGCGGGCCGGGCATCCGGGCGAGGACTATGCACTTTTCTATGCCTGGTACGCCCGCCGGCGGCTGCGCTCGGGATGGCATCGGCCGCAGACCCTCGGCTCGGACCACAACCGGGATTTTCAGCGGCGGCGGGCGCTGGCGATGCGCGCGCTGCTGGTCGAGCTCGGCCTGCGGCCGGAGCATGCGCTGCTGGACTATGGCTGCGGCTCGCTCTGGGTCGGCGAGGCGCTGATCGAATATCTCCTGCCCGATCGTTATGTCGGCCTCGACGTGGTCGACGATTTCTGGCGCGAGGCGCTGGGTCGGCTCGATCCGGCGCTGGTGGCGGCGAAGCGGCCGCGCCTGGGCCTGGTCGGGGCCGTCTCGAACACGGCGGCCGGGCCGCCCGACGTCATCCTGGCCACCGCGGTGCTGATGCACGTGCCGCCCGAGGGGTTGGCGGACTTCTTCGCCCGGCTGCTGGCGCTGGCGTTGGCGCGGGCCCGGATCCTGGTCGGTCACGACCCCGACCGCGGCGACGGGCTGCGTGGCACGGTCTGGCAGCACGGCCGTGCCACGGTCGAGCGGGAGCTGGCGGCATTGGGCCGGCAGCTGGCGCCGGCAGGTCACGAGGCCCCGATCGCGGGCAGCCGCTTTCGCATCGTGCTGTTCGAGATCGTCCCGGGCACCTCGCTGCCGGCTTGACAGTTCCGCGCACCGGATTAGAACAAAATATGAACATTCATGGTGGGCGAACAGGATGAGCCGGCGCTATCTCTCGCTCTGGCTGCCGGAATGGCCGATCGAGCGGCTGCGGCTGCAGGCCCGGCGCACGGGCGTGTCGTTCCCGCCCGCGGCCGTGCCCCTGGCGCTGGTCGCCCCCGTGCGGGGCGTGCCGCGGCTGACCGCCGTCGGCGCCGCCGCCCGCACCCTCGGGCTCGATCCCGGCCTGGCGCTGGCCGACGCGCGGGCGGTCTGCCCGGCTCTCGCCTTGCGGCCGGCCGAGCCCGGGCAGGATGCGGCCGAGCTCGAGGCGCTCGGGCTCTGGTGCGGCCGCTACAGCCCCAGGGTCATGGTCGACGGCACGGACGGGCTGGCCATCGACCTCACCGGCTGCAGCCATCTGTTCGGCGGCGAGCTGTCCTTGATGGCCGATCTCGACCAGCGCCTGGAGCGGCTCGGGCTGACCCGCCGCATGGCCGTGGCGGGCCGGCTCGCCGCCGCCTGGGCCTGGGCGCGGTTCGGCGCGGGGGGGCTCCTGCCGGCCATGCCCGAGGCCCTGCTCGACCTGCCGCCGGCGGCGCTGCGGCTGGCTCCCGACCTGCTCGACGCCCTGCGCCGGCTCGGCCTGCGCCGGGTCGGCCAGCTCGCCGCCCTGCCGCGCGCCGCCCTGCTCACCCGGTTCGGCGACGAGCTGCCCGAGCGTCTCGACCGGCTGCTCGGCGGCGGCGAGGAGCCGTTCCTGCCCCTGCGCGAGCCGGCGCGCTTCTCGGCCCGGATCGGCTGGCCCGAGCCGATCGGGCGCACCGAGGACATCGCCGCCGCCACCCGGCAGCTGCTCGCCACCCTGTGCGGCGAGCTGGAGCGGCGGCAGCTCGGCGCCCGCCGCCTGGCGCTCGGGCTGCACCGGGTCGACGGCGGGGTGGCGCGGCTGACGGTCGGCACCGGCCGGCCGGTGCGCGAGCCCGTGCACCTGTTCCGCCTGCTGGCGCTGGAGCTGGACGGCGTCGACATCGGCTTCGGCGTCGAGTTCATGCTGCTCGAGGCCCTGGAGACCGCACCGCTCGGCCCCGCCCAGGCCGATCTCGCCGGCGAGGCGGAGACGGCGGAGCTCGACCGGCTGGTCGACCAGCTGGCGCAGCGGCTGGGTGCCGCGCGCGTGGTCCGGCTGCAGCCGGTCGACAGCCATCTTCCCGAGCGGGCGCAGGCGCTGGTCCCCGCCGATGCCGTGCTGCAGCCGCGGCCCTGGCTCGCCCGTCAGCCCCGGCCCCTGCGCCTGCTGCGGGAGCCGGTGCCGGTCGAAGCGATGGCGGGCCTGCCCGACGACCCGCCCTCGTGGCTGCGCCGCCGCCGCGAGCGCCCTCGCATCGTCGCCGCTGCCGGGCCCGAGCGTATCCTGCCCGAATGGTGGCGCACCGGCGGCCCGGCCCGCGCGCGCGACTACTACCGCGTCGCCACCGAGGGCGGCGGCAGCTTCTGGGTCAGCCGCGAGGGCCAGTACGACGAACCCCGCCGCCCCGAATGGCGGGTACGGGGGGGATTTGCTTGAGCACGCCGCCGGGCTCATGATATGCATGCATTTTGCTGGCAGAAGGCAAGACGATGCCGACCTTGACCGTGCGGAATCTCGAGGACGTCACACTCAAGCGGCTGAAGCGCCGGGCCGAGGCGCATCAGCGCTCGCTGGAGGCCGAGGTGCGCGAGATTCTGGCCCGGGCCGCGCTCCCGGAGGCCGACGAGCTGGTCGACGAGATCCGTGGGCTCCATGATCGAATCCTCGCCCGCCGCGGCGGCGAGCCTTTGCCCACGGATGGCGTGCGTGTGCTCGCGACCGTTCGGGACGAGGCGTGATCGTTCTGGATGCCAGCGTCGCGCTCAAGCTGCTCCTGCCCGAGACCGACAGCGCCATGGCCCTGCGTCTGCTGCACGGCCCTGCCGTTCTCGCGGCTCCGGACATCCTGTCGTTCGAGCTCGCTGCCGCGATCGCGAAGTATTACCGTCGCCGCCTGATCACGCTCGATGAGGCCCGAGTGGCCGCCGCTGCCGCCAAGCGCGTCGTCACCGATCTGCACCCGTCGCAACCCTTGCTGGTACCCGCTTTCGAGCTGTCCCTGCTTTTGGGGCACGCCGTCTACGACTGCCTCTATCTCGTCCTCGCGCGCTGGCTCTCGGTGCCATTGCTTACCGCCGACCGACGGATGCATGGGAAGGCGCATCGCGCCGGTCTCGCGGGTCAGGTCTACCTTCTTGACGAAATGGATCGGCTGCTGGGCACGATCGCCACCTAGCCGGTCCCCGGGGCCGCGCCATGCCCGCCTATGCCGAGCTTCAAGTCACCAGCAACTTCTGCTTCCTGCGCGGCGCCTCGCATCCCGAGGAGCTGGTGGTGCAGGCGCAGGCGCTCGGGCTGGCGGGGATCGCGGTCACCGACCGCAACAGCCTCGCCGGCGTGGTCCGTGCCCACCAGCAGGCGCGGCAGCTCGAGTTCCGCTTCCTGGTCGGCTGCCGGCTCGACCTCGCGGACGGCACCTCGCTGCTCTGCTGGCCGGCTGACCGGTCCGCCTACGCGCGGCTCAGCTCGCTCCTGACCCTCGGCAAGCGGCGCGCCGCCAAGGCCGGCTGCACGCTCACGCTCGAGGACGTGCTGGCGCACGAGGAAGGGCAGGTCTTCGCCCTGATCCCGCCCAGGGCGCCCGACGCCGCCTTTGCCGATCTCGCCCGCACGCTGCGCCGGCGCTGGCGGCAGGCCTATCTCGTCCTGACCCACCGCCATTCCGGCGACGATGCGCGCCGCCTCGCCGGGCTCGCCGATCTCGCCCGGGACACCGGCCTGCGCCCGCTCGCCACCAACGACGTCCACTACCACCACCCGGACCGGCGGCCGCTGCAGGACGTGGTCACCTGCATCCGCGAGCATGCCCGGATCGCCGAGGCCGCCCCGCTCCTGTTCCCCCACGCCGAGCGGCACCTCAAGCCGCCCGAGGAGCTGGCGCGGCTGTTCCGTGACTGCCCACAGGCGCTGGAAAGCAGCCTCGAGATCCTGGAGCGCTGCCGCTTCTCGCTGGGCGAGCTGGCCTACGACTACCCGGTCCAGGACAGCTATGACGGCCGCACGCCCGACCAGGAGCTCGCCCGCCGCGCCTGGGAGGGGGCCGAGCGCCGCTATCCGGGCCACCTGCCGGCCAAGGTCGAGCTCCAGATCCGCCACGAGCTGACGCTGATCGCCGAGCTGCGCTACGCGCCCTATTTCCTCACCGTCCACGACATCGTCGAATATGCCCGCTCGCGCGACATCCTCTGCCAGGGCCGCGGCTCGGCCGCCAACTCTGCCGTCTGCTACGTGCTGGGCGTCACCGCGGTCGACCCCTCGCGGGTCGAGCTGCTGTTCGAGCGCTTCGTCTCGGCCGAGCGCGACGAGCCGCCCGACATCGACGTCGATTTCGAGCATGAGCGGCGCGAGGAGGTGATCCAGTGGGTCTATCGCACCTACGGCCGCGACCACGCGGCACTCGCCGCCACCGTGATTCGCTACCGCGCCAAATCGGCGATGCGCGAGGTCGCCAAGGTCATGGGCCTGTCGGCCGACGTGCAGGAAGCGCTCAGCCGCACCGTCTGGGGCTATGGCCGCGAGGGGCTGAACCAGCCCGCCCTGCGCGAGGCCGGGCTCGACCCCGACGACCCGACCCTGGCCCTGGCCATCCGCCTCGCCCAGGAGCTGATGGGCTTCCCGCGCCACCTGTCGCAGCATGTCGGCGGCTTCGTCATCGCCAGGAGCCCTTTGCGCCACCTCGTCCCGATCGAGAACGCGGCCATGCCCGAGCGCACCGTGGTCGAGTGGGACAAGGACGATCTCGACGCGCTGAAAATGCTCAAGATCGACGTCCTGGCGCTGGGCATGCTCACCTGCATCCGCAAGGCGTTCGAGCTGCTCCGGGCGCATTACGGCATCGCCTTCGAGCTGGCGACGCTGCCGCCCGAGGACGCCGCGGTCTACGAGATGCTGTGCCGGGCGGACTCGATCGGCGTGTTCCAGGTCGAGAGCCGGGCGCAGATGTCGATGCTGCCCCGGCTCAAGCCGCGCAGCTTCTACGATCTGGTGATCGAGGTCGCGATCGTCCGCCCCGGCCCGATCCAGGGCGACATGGTCCACCCTTATCTGCGCCGCCGCGACGGCAGCGAGCCCGTGGTCTTCCCCTCCGACGAGCTCAAGGAGGTGCTGGGCCGGACCCTGGGCGTGCCCTTGTTCCAGGAGCAGGCGATGAAGATCGCCATCGTTGCCGCCGGCTTCACGCCCGCCCAGGCCGACGGCCTGCGCCGCTCCATGGCCGCCTTCCGCCGCTCCGGCCAGATCGAGCATTACCGCTCGATGCTGATCGAGGGCATGGTCGCCCGCGGCTACGACCGCCACTTCGCCGAGGCCTGCTTCCGCCAGATCGAGGGCTTCGGCTATTACGGCTTCCCCGAGAGCCATGCCGCCAGCTTCGCGCTCCTGGTCTACGTCTCCTCCTGGCTCAAGTGCCACTATCCGGACGTGTTCTGCGCCGCGATCCTCAACGCCCAGCCCATGGGCTTCTACGCCCCGGCCCAGCTCGTGCGCGACGCGATCGACCACGGCGTCGAGGTGCGCGCCGTCGACGTCAACCACAGCCATTGGGACAACACGCTGGAGCCGCGCCAGCGCCGCGGCCCGCTGATGACCGCCGTCAGGCTCGGCTTCCGCCAGGTCAAGGGCCTGGGTGTTGAGGAGGCGGCCCGCCTCGTGGCGGCCCGGCTCGCCCCCTTCCGCACCATGGAGGAGCTGCGCCGCCGCTCGGGCGTGCGCCGCGCCACGCTCGTTACCTTGGCCGAGGCCGACGCCTTCCGCTCGCTGGGCCTCGACCGCCGCCAGGCGCTGTGGGCGGTGCAGGCGCTCAAGGACCGCGGCCTGCCGCTGTTCGACCACGCCATGGCCGCGGCCGGGCCGGGCTCCAACCTGCCGCCGGTCGAGGGCGGCGACGAGCCCTGGCTCGAGCTGCCGGAGATGGGCCTGGGCGAGCATGTGCTGGAGGACTACGCCAGCCTGCGCCTCTCCCTGAAGGCCCACCCCCTGGCGCTCTTGCGCGACTGGCTGGCCAGGAAGCGCGCCATCACCGCCCGCGAGCTCTGGCACGCCGACCCCGGCCGCCGCGTCACCGTCTGCGGCCTGGTCCTGGTCCGCCAGCGCCCGGGCAGTGCCAAGGGTGTGATCTTCGCCACCCTCGAGGACGAGACCGGCTTTGCCAACCTCGTCCTCTGGCCCGACCGCTTCGAGAAGTTCCGCGCTGTCGTCATGACCGCCCGCCTGCTCGCCGCCACCGGCACCCTG
>JAXMCJ010000038.1:0-57298 GCA_046349415.1 Geminicoccaceae bacterium | reverse complement strand
TACATGCCGATGGTGTGGTTCGAGCTGGCGAACACGATCCGCTTCACGCCGTGGCGGCGCGCGCCTTCGTAGACCGCGTGCATCCCCACCAGATTGTTCGCGATGATTTCCGGCAACGGCCGCTCGACGCTAGTGCCGGCGAGGTGAATCAGCACGTCGACCCCGGCCAGCAGCCGGTCGACCACCGCGGCATCGCACAGGTCGCCGTGGACGAGCTCCTCGCCGGGCCGCAGCGGGGTAAGCGGCTCGAAGCCGGCCGAGCGCAGATCGAGCCCCTGCTCGAGCAGCGCCGGCCGCAGGAAGCGGCCGACCTGGCCGCCGGCGCCCGAAAGCGCGACTTTCGTCATGCGTCCCCTCGCCTCAGTGATGGCCGAACAGATGCGGCAGGGTCAGGCTGAACGCCGGCACGTAGGTGACCAGCAGCAGTGCCGTGATCAGGGCGGCGTAGAAGGGCAGGATCGAGCGCATCACCTCGCCGACCGAGATGCCGCCGATGGCGCAGCCGATGAACTGGGTGGTGCCCACGGGCGGCGTGTTGAGGCCGAGCGCGCAGTTGATCAGCATCACCATGCCGAACTGCACCGGGTCCATGCCGTGCGCCATGGCGATCGGCAGAAAGATCGGCGTGCAGATCAGGATCGTGCTCGCCATGTCCATGAAGGTGCCGAGGATGAACAGGATCAGGTTGATCAGGAAGAAGATCACCCAGGGATTGGTCGAGACGTGCGCCATCGCCTCGCCGGCGAGGTCGGCGACCGAGTAGAGGCCCATCAGATACTGAAACATGGTCGAGACGCCGATCAGCAGCAGCACCACGCCAGTGGTCTTGCAGGCCTTGGCGGCGGCCTTGAGGAAATTCGGCCACGTCATCGTACGATAGAGGAAGAAGGTCAGCACGATCGAGTAGATCACCGCGACCGAGGCCGATTCCGTGGCGGTGAAGATGCCGGAGACGATGCCGCCCAGGATGATCACGATCACCAGCAGGCCCGGCACTGCGGCCGCGATCGCCTGCCACATCGCCTGGCTGGTCGCGGCCTGCAGCGCCGGGTAGCCGCGCTTGACGGCGACGAAGTAGGCGGCAGCGAGGTTGCACAGGGACAGGACCAGCGCCGGGATGATGCCCGCCAGGATCAGGGCGCCGATGGACGCCTTGCCGCTGGCCGCCAGCGCATAGATGATGATGTTGTGGCTGGTCGGCATGACCGCGCCGACCAGAGCCGCGTGGGTGGTGACGTTGACGGCGTAGTCGGCGTGGTAGCCCTCCCGCTTCATCATCGGGATCATCACCGCCCCCATCGCCGAGACGTCGGCGACAGGGGAGCCGGCGACACCGCCGAACAGGGTGCAGGCGACGACGTTCGACATGCCGAGCCCACCGCGGATGTGGCCGACGGTGGCGCGCGCGGCGGCCACGATCTTGTCGGCGATCCCGCCATAGAGCATCAGCTCGCCGCTGAAGACGAAGAACGGGATGGCCAGGAACGAGAAGATGTTCATCCCGGACATCATCTGCTGGAAAATGACGGCGACCGGCAGGCCCTCGTAGAGGATGGTGCAGAGTGCCGAGAGGCCGATGGCGAAAGCGACCGGCACGCCGAGCACGAGAAAGCCGAAGAAGGTGATCGCCAGTATGGTCAGTGCCATGACGGCTGGACCTCCTCACCGCGCAGCAAAGCGAGAATGTGTTCGATCGAGAACAGGACGATGAGGATGCCGGACAGCGACAGCGGCACGTAACGCAGCGCCTCGCTGAGCCCGAGATTGGCGATGTGATAGTGCCAGACCGACTTGCCCAGCACCCAGCCATTGTAGGCCATGGCCAGGCCGAAGATCAGGATCAGGCCGTGGATGAGCAGCTCAACCCGGTTTCGCATCCGCTCCGGCAACAGCACCAGCAGGGATTCCATGCCGATATGGCCGGCATCGCGCACGCCCACTGCCGCGGCGATCAGGGTCACGTACAGCACCAGCACGAGCGCCAGGTTCTCGGCCCAGGTCGGCGAGCTGTTCAGCACGTAGCGGCCGAACACTTGGTAGAAGACGATGGCGACGATCACCAGCAGCCCGGCGACCGAGAAATACATGCCGTAGCGCGCGATGGTCGCGTTGAACCTGGTGAGCGGCCCGGTCAGCTTCGGCGCTGCCGCCAGCTGCTCGTTGACCACGTCCTCGGCATGCGGATTGAGGCTGCTGTCCGCGCTCATGCCCGATCCCCGATGATTGCCGCGCTGCTGTCGAGCGGTATGCCGGAGCGCCGCTGGCCGCCCCGGCCGGCGACGGAGCCTACTGCGTGGCCCGCACCTCCTCGACCAGCGCCTGCAGCTCGGGGGTGGCGGCGAACTTGGCATAGACCGGCTGCATCGCGTCGACCCAGGCCTGCCGGTCGGTGAGCGGGATGATCTCGGCGCCGCCGGCCTCGACGGTCTGCCGCGCCTTGCTCTCGCGCTCGTCCCACAGCTTGCGCATGTGCGGCACCGACTCCTTGGCGGTCCTGCGGATCAGCGCCTGATCCTCCGGGGTCAGGGTGTCCCAGATCGTCTTCGAGAACACCAGCATCTCGGGCGCCATCGAGTGCTCGGTCTGCGTGTAGTACTTGGCGGCCTCGAAATGACGCGAGGACTCGTAGGAGGGAAAATTGTTCTCGGCCGCGTCGACGATGCCGGTCTTGAGCGCGGTATAGACCTCGCCATAGGGCATCGGTGTCGGATTGGCGCCCAGGGCCTCGACCATGGCGACGAACAGATCGGACTGCTGCACGCGGATCTTCATGCCGTGCACGTCGGCCAGCGACTTGATCGGCTTGGTGGCCGCGTACATCGAGCGCGCGCCGCTGTCGTAGAAGGCCAAGCCGATCATGCCCTGGTCCTCCATCGCCGCCAGGATCTTGTCGCCCACCGGGCCGTCCAGGACGGCGTGCATGTGATCCTCGGAGCGGAACAGGAACGGCAGCGCCGGCACGATCGTCTCCGGCACGATGTTGTTCAGCGCGGCGACGTTGATGCGCATCATGTCGAGCCCGCCGATCTTCAACTGCTCGATCGTGTCCTTCTCGGAGCCCAGGGCGCCGTTCGGATAGACCTTCACGCCTAGCTTGCCGTCCGTCGCGGCCGATAGCTGCTCACCCATGTACTTGACCGCCATCACGGTCGGATAGTCGGCCGGGTGGACGTCCGCGGAACGGAACTCGCGCGCGACCGCCGAAGTGGCGAATGCCACCGCCACGCACAGCGCCAACGACCTGACTGCGGCTTTGATCATCGATTACCTCCCCGATTTGCCCGCGATGATATTTGACGACAGCTGACATATCAATTGCCGACATAGCGGTCAATTGCTAATTCCAGGGATGGGCGGCCAGCTTGCGGCCGTGGTGGAGTGTCATGCGACCAATCAACGGCCAGAGCGCCGGGCCATCGAGCGAGACCTTGGCGGAAAGCGCCTATCGGGCCCTCGAGGAGATGATCGTCACGCGGCGGCTGCCACCCGGGGCGATGGTGTCGGAGAACCAGCTCAGCGAGCAACTGGGCTGCGGCCGCACGCCGATCCGCGAGGCTCTGCAGCGGCTGCGGTTCCAGGGCTATGTCGACATCCATCCCCGCCGCGGGGCCCAGGTCTCCTCGGTCGACATCCTGAAGCAGCTCGAACTGCTCGAAGTACGACGCCCGCTCGAGGTGCTGGTTTCGGAGCTGGCCGCACGTCGCGCCCACGACGACGAGCGTGACACGATGCGCACGCTGGCGGACGACATTCGCGTCGCTGCCGCGTCGGGCGACCCCGTCCGCTATCTCCAAGCCACCCGTGCGATCCATGAGGCTGAGGTCGCCGCCACGCGCAACGCCGCGCTGGCTGCGACAATCGGGGTGATCCATGGCCAGTCGCGCCGGTTCTGGTTCGCCCAGACCGAAAGCTCGGGCACCTTCACCGAAGGATCGGCGATCCATGTCGAGAAGCTGGATGCGATCGCCGCAGGCGACGTGACGGCGGCGGCGACGGCCGCCAACCATCTGCTCGACTATCTGGAACGTCTGACGCGCAGCGCGCTCGACCGCGGCACGAGCCGCTGACCGCTCACCGCGTCCCCGCACCCTCCAGCACCGAGCCCGACACCTGATCCAGCCGCAGCGAGGGGTCGAGGCACAAGATCTCTTCGAACTCGGTCACGGCGTGGATGTCGGTGCCCATCGAGATGTTGGTCACCCTCTCCAAGATGAACTCGACCACCACCGGTACCTGATGCTCCCGCATCAGCGCCCGCGCCTTGGCGAAGCCCTCCTTGAACTCGTTGGGGCTCTTGATGCGCACCGCCTTGCAGCCCAGGCCCTCGGCCACGGCGACATGGTCGACGCCATAGCCCTCGACATCCTCGCCGTTGATATTGTCGAAGGCGAGGCTGACCTCGAAGTCCATCTTGAAGCCGCGCTGCGACTGGCGGATCAGGCCGAGATAGGAGTTGTTCACCACCACATGCAGGTAGGGCAGCTTGTGCTGCGCGCCGACCGCCAGCTCCTCGATCATAAACTGGAAGTCGTAGTCGCCCGACAGGGCCACGATCTCACGGTCGGGATCGGCCGCCCGCACCCCCAGCGCCGCCGGCAGCGTCCAGCCCAACGGCCCGGCCTGGCCGCAATTGATCCAGTGGCGCGGCTTGTAGACGTGGAGGAACTGGGCGCCCGCGATCTGCGACAGGCCGATCGTGGTGACGTAGCAGGTGTCGCGGCCGAACTCCTGGTTCATCTCCTCGTAGACCCGCTGCGGCTTGAGCGGCACCTGGTCGTAATGGGTCTTGCGCAGCATGTTGAGCTTGCGGTGCTCGCACTCCTGCGCCCAGGCGCCGCGGTCCGGCAGCGTGCCTGCGGCTTGCATCTCCTTCGCCACCTCGACGAACAGCTCAAGCGCCGCCCTGGCGTCGGAGACGATCCCGTAGTCCGGATTGAACACACGGCCGATCTGGGTCGGCTCGATGTCGACATGCACGAAGGTCCGGCCCTTGGTGTAGGCGTCGAGCGTGCCGGTGTGGCGGTTGGCCCAGCGGTTGCCGATGCCGAGCGCGAAGTCGGACTTGAGGAAGGTGGCGTTGCCGTAGCGGTGGCTGGTCTGCAGCCCGACCATCCCGGCCATCAGGGGATGATCGTCGGGGATCACGCCCCAGCCCATCAGGGTCGGGATCACCGGCACGCCGGTCACTTCCGCGAACTCGACCAGCAGGTCGCTGGCGTCCGCGTTGATGATCCCGCCGCCGGCGACGATCAGCGGCCGCTCGGCTTCGTTTAGCATCGCCATGGCCTTCTCGACCTGGCGACGGCTGGCCTTCGGCTTGTAGGCCGGCAAGGGCTCGTAGGTGTCGAGGTCGAACTCGATCTCGGCCGTCTGCACGTCGATCGGCAGGTCGATCAGCACCGGCCCCGGCCGGCCCGAGCGCATGACGTGGAACGCCTGCTGGAACACGCGCGGTACGAGGCCGGGCTCCAGCACGGTCGTGGCCCATTTGGTCACGGGTGCGGCGATCGAGGCGATGTCGACCGCCTGGAAATCCTCCTTGTGCAGCTTGGCGCGCGGCGCCTGGCCGGTGATGCACAGGATCGGCAGGGAATCGGCGATGGCGGCGTAGAGGCCGGTGATCATGTCGGTGCCGGCGGGGCCGGAGGTGCCGATGCACACGCCGATATTGCCGGCGACGGCCCGCGTGTAGCCGTCCGCCATGTGCGAGGCGCCCTCGACGTGGCGCGCGAGGATGTGCCGGATGCCGCCATGCTCGCGCATCGCCGCGTAGAACGGGTTGATCGCGGCACCCGGCACGCCGAACGCGACCTGCACCCCTTCCTTTTCCAGCACCCGCACGGCCGCCTGCACCGCGGTCATCCTGGCCATCTCGACCCCCCGACAGAATTCTTCGCCAACGGAGCACCAAATCCGAGGCGGAGAGAACCGAAATTCCTCGCGGAACTCTTTAGCATGCTGTGGGAAAGCGGCCGCCGCCTGCAACGCTGCGTATCGTCTACTGGATGCTGAAAAATGGGGGCGAGACTGGGAAGTCACGCCCCGGCGATGTGCCGCTCCAGCGTCTCGACCACCAGCCGGTGATCCTCCGCCTGCGGCAGGCCCGAGACCGCGACCACGCCGACCAGCCCAGCGCCGCGCACGCGGATCGGGAAGGCGCCGCCATGCTCGGCGAAGTCGACCGGATCGACGCCGTAACGCTCCGCCAGCGTCACGCCGCGGGCCCGGCAGGAGACGCCCATGTAGAACGAGCTGTGGCCGAAGCGATAGACCGTGGCCGTCTTGCGGCGCACCCAGTGGTCGTTGTCGAGCACCGTCCCCGCCGTGGCGACCTGGAACAGGACCTGATGGACCCGGGTGATCTGGATGGTCAGCGCCATGGCAGCCGCGCGGGCGCGCTCGACCAGCCTCATGCCGAGGCGGAACGCGTCCTCGTGCTCGAAGCGTGCGAGCTGCAGGCGGTCCTCCTGTGCCAGCAGTTCGGCCAACAGGGTCTCGTCGTCCGTCACGGCAAGAACTCCATCACACCAGCGTCATGGCGGCTCGCGTCGCGCAAGCGATCCTGGCATCCTTGGCCCGACGGCCGCAACGGGGCCACGGACGAACGGAGGCGAGCAGATGGCGTGCAGGCGCAACTTCCTTGGATTGGCGGCGGTCGCACTCATGGCTGGCGCCCTGCCCGCCCATGCCCAGTCGGTCTATCCCACGCGCCCGGTCAGCCTGATCGTGCCGTTCCCGGCCGGCGGCTCGACCGATCTCGTGGCCCGGGTGGTGGCAGAGAAGATGAGCGGGCTGCTCGGCCAGCAGATCGTGGTCGACAATCGCGGCGGCGCCGGCGGCAATGTCGGCTCGGCCGCCGCCGCCAAGGCGGAGCCCGACGGCTATACGCTGCTCATGGGCACCGTCGCCACGCACGCGATCAACTCCGCCCTCTACAAGAAAATGCCCTACGACCCGGTGAAGGACTTCGCCCCGGTCTCGCTGCTCGTCGTCGTCCCCAACGTCCTCGTGGTCAATCCCGACTTCCCGGCCAAGAACGTCCAGGAGCTGATCGCGCTGGCCAAGGAGAAGCCGGGTGAGCTGAGTTACGCCTCCTCCGGCAACGGCACGCCCCTCCACCTGTCGGGCGAGCTGTTCAAGTCGATGGCCGGCGTCGACATCGTCCATGTGCCCTACAAGGGCGCCGGCCCCGCCCTGGTCGACGTGATGGGCGGCCATGTGCCGATCATGTTCGACAACCTCCCCTCCTCCACCGAGCACATCAAGGCCGGCAAGCTGCGCGGCCTCGCGGTCACCACGGCCGAGCGCTCCCCGTCGATGCCTGATCTGCCGACGATCGCGGAATCCGGCCTGCCGGGCTACGAGACCTACACCTGGAACGCGCTGTTCGTCCCCGCGGGCACGCCGCCCGACGTGATCGCCAAGCTGAACGAGGCGGCGGTCGCCGCCGTCAGCGATCCCGAGGTCAAGGCCAAGCTCGAGACCATGGGTG
The DNA here is from genome assembly GCA_046349415.1 of Geminicoccaceae bacterium. Classification (GTDB taxonomy): domain Bacteria; phylum Pseudomonadota; class Alphaproteobacteria; order Geminicoccales; family Geminicoccaceae; genus Benzoatithermus. The sequence continues at coordinate 49,806 of JAXMCJ010000038.1, read as the reverse complement.
CTTCGGTCGTCGGCTCGACGCCGGAGGAGCTCGCCAAGCACGTCCAGGCCGAGCTGGACAAGTGGGGGCCGGTGGTCAAGGCCTCGGGAGCGCAGATCGACTGATCGCCAACGCTCCCCAACTGGGTGATTGACGCCTAGGGGCAATTCGACGATAGGTTGTACGCACGCGCCTTGCCCCAACGGAGAGGCATGTGCATGGGAGATGCGCTCGGGTGGCTCCTCGGAGCCGCCTCTTTCGTTCCACGGCTACTGCCTGCTGTGGCGGCCGGATCTCGTGGCGCTGCACGCCGGCTCGGACGTGGTGACGGCGGCTGCCTACTTCTCGATCCCAGCCGCCATGCTCGCGTTCCTGCGCCGCCGCCCCGATCTCGACTATCCGGGCGTGGTGGTCCTATTCGCGACCTTCATTCTCGGCTGCGGGCTGACCCACGTCGCCGATCTGCTGACCCTGTGGTGGCCGATCTACGGCGCCGAAGGGCTGGCCAAGGCACTGACTGCGGTGGTCTCGTTGGTCACCGCGGTGGCGATCTGGCGCCTGCTGCCCGGCGCTCTCCTGGTGCCGAGCCCGGCCCAGCTGCGGCGGGCGAACGAGGAGCTGAGCGCCGAGGTGGCGCGCCGCGCCTCGGCCGAGCTCGCGCTCGCCGACACCCTGGGCGGGCTCGAGGCGCAGGTGGCTGCCCGAACCAGCGAGCTGGCGCAGGCGAATGCGCGGCTCACGGACGAAATCGCCGAGCGCCGGCGCGCGGAGCAGGCGGCACGCGAGGGCGAGGCATGCCTGGGCCGGCTTGCCGAGCGCCTGCAGCTCGCGATCGAAGCGACCGAGCTCGGCATCTGGGATGGCGACCTCGCCACCGGCAACCGTCGGTGGTCGGCCGAGCTGACGGCCATGCTGGGGCTGCCCGCGCACAGCGTCACCGACCTCGACTCGTTCATCTCGCACATCCATCCCGACGATCGCGACGAGGTGACCGAGCAATACCGGCGCGCCTGCGACGTGCGCGGCGGCGGCGAGCTCCGTACCCAATTCCGCATCCTGCGTGCGGGCGATGGGGCCGAGCGCTGGGTGGAGGCGCGCGGTCGCGTCTATTTCGACGATGCCGGCAGGCCGGTCCGCGACGTCGGCACGCTGGCCGACGTCACCGAGCGGCGACGCATCGAGCTGGCCTTGCAGGCGCGCACGGCCGAGCTCGAGACCGTTCTCGACACGGTGCCCATCGCCGTCTGGCTGGCGCACGATGTCGAGACTCGACGGATCACCGGCAACCGCGCGGCGGCAAACACTCTGCGTCTCGGCGCGACCGACAACATGTCCCTGGCAGCACCGGACGCGGAGCGGCCCGGTCACTTCCGCATCCTCAGGAACGGTGCCGAGTTGGGAGCGGACGAGCTTCCCCTGCAGCGGGCGGCGCGCGGCGAGGCGGTGCGCAATGACGAGTTGCGCGTCCAGTTCGACGACGGGAGCTACCATGACGAGCTGATGAGCGCCTCGCCCGTCCGCGATGCCTCGGGCCGGCTCATCGGCGCGGTCGGCGCGGCGGTGGACATCACCGAGCGCAAGGCAGCCGAGGAGCGCATACGGCATCTCGCCCTGCACGACCCGCTGACCGGGCTGCCGAACCGGGCGCTGCTCAACGATCGGCTGACCCAGGCGATCGCGCGGGCACGGCGGCGCGGCGAGCAGGTCGCCCTGATGCTGCTCGATCTGGACCAGTTCAAGGAGGTCAACGACGCCCGGGGCCATCAGGCCGGCGACGCCCTGCTGTGCGAGGTCGCGGCACGGCTGACCGCCGTGGCCCGGGCGAGCGATACCTGGTCCCGTCTCGGCGGCGACGAATTCGCCCTCGTCCAGGAGGGCGTGCTGTCGCCCGACGCGGTCGGGAGCATGGCCGCGCGGATCCTGGCCGCGCTGCAGGCGCCGTTCCAGGTGGCGGGCCATGAGATCGATGTCGCGGGCAGCCTGGGCGTCACGGTCTATCCCCAGGATGGCGATTCGCCCGAGCAGCTGATCCGCAACGCCGACGTCGCGCTCTATCGCGCCAAGGCCGCCGGGCGTGGGCGCTTCGAGCCCTATCGCAGCGAGCTGGACAGGGAGTTGCGGCGCATGAGCCAGCTGCAGCGCGAGCTGCGCAATGCATTGGAGCATGACCGCTTCGAGCTGTTGTATCAGCCAGTGTTCGAGCTGCCGCGCTGGCGGCTGGCGAAGACCGAAGCGCTGGTGCGCCTGCGGCAGGACGATGGCGAGTATCTGAGCCCGGCGACGTTCATCCCCCAGGCGGAGAACTCCGGGCTGATCCATTCACTGGGCGCATGGGTGCTGCGCCAGGCCTGCCGCCAGGCGGCGGTGTGGCGGGCCACCGGCGGGCCGCTCAAGGTTGCCGTGAACGTCTCGGCGGTCCAGCTCCGCAGCGCCGGGTTTCCCGTCCTGCTGCGCGAGATCCTCGACGAGTCCGGCCTCCCCGGCGAGTCGCTGGAGCTGGAGCTGACGGAATCGGTCTTCCTCGACGGCTCCAAGAGCCAGATTCGCGAGACGCTGCGCGACATTGCGGCGATGGGCGTGACGCTGGCCATCGACGACTTCGGCTCCGGTTACAGCTCGCTCGCCTGTCTGCGCGACTTTCCCTTCGACGAGATCAAGATTGACAAGTCGTTCGTCGCCGACATCGGGCGCAGCGCGGGCGGCGGCGCCATCGCGGCCGCGGTGATCGGCCTCGCCCACAGTTTGCGCAAGCGGGTCACCGCGGAAGGCGTCGAAACCCACGAGCAACTGGAGTTCCTGCGCGCCCGCGGCTGCGACGCGGCGCAGGGCTATCTGCTGGCGCGGCCGGCACCCGCCAGCCGCCTGCTGGAGCTGGGCCGCGCGGTGGCGTAGCGGGGCGGCGCCGCACTGTCAGGCCTAATGTACCCTGTCCCCGGCGACATAGGTCGCGCGCACGGCACGGTCGTCGCCCATGGTCATCAGGACGAACAGCTCCTCGGCGAGATCGCCGTCGACGGTCTCCATCCGGTGCGTCATGGCCGGCGTCGCCCGCGCATCGAGCACGACGAGGTCGGCCTCGCGGCCCGGTGCCAGGCTGCCGATCTTGTCCTCGAGCGAGAGAGCCCGGGCATTGCCCAGCGTCATCAGATAGAACGCGTCCAGCGCCGGCAGGTTCTGTCGGCGGAGCTGCAGCACCTTGTAGGCCTCGGCGGCCGTGCGCAGCATCGAGTAGCTGGTGCCGCCGCCGACATCGGTGGCGAGGCTCACCCGGACCGGGCGCCGTGGATCGCGCAGCATCGCCATGTCGAAAAGGCCGCTGCCGATGAACAGGTTGGAGGTCGGGCAGAAGGCCGCGATCGACCGCGTCGCCGACAGCCGCTCGAGCTCGGCCTCGGCGAGATGGATGCAGTGCCCGAACAAGGAGCGCGGGCCGAGCAGGCCGTAGCGGTCGTAGATGTCAGTATAGCTGGCGGCCTGCGGGTAGAGGCGCCGCGCCGTGGCGATCTCGTCGTGGTTCTCGGCGAGATGGGTCTGCAGGTAGCAATCCGGATGCTCGCGCAACAGCGCGCCTGCCGCCTCCAGCTGCGCCTCGGTCGAGGTCAGCGCGAAGCGCGGCGTGATGGCGTAGTGCTGCCGGCCGCGCCCGTGCCAGCGCCCGGCCAGCGCCTTGGTCTCGTCGTAGCCACGCTGCGCCGAATCGAGCAGCCCCTCCGGTGCGCCGCGGTCCATCATCACCTTGCCGGCGATCATCCGGGCGTTGCGGCGGTGGCTCTCCGTAAAGAACGCCTCGGCCGATTCCGGGCGCACCGTGCAATAGACCACGGCAGTGGTGGTACCATTGCGGAACAGCTCGTCGAGGAAGAACCGCGCGACGCGGCCGGCATGGGCCGGATCGGCGAACTTCTGCTCCTCGACGAAGGTGTACTTCTGCAGCCATTCGAGCAGCTGCGCGCCGTAGGAGCCGATGACCTGGGTCTGCGGGAAGTGGATGTGGGTGTCGATCAGTCCGGGCAGGACGAGCCGATCCGGGTAATGATCGACCTTCGTGCCTTCCGCCAGGCGCGGCAGGACGTCCTTGGCCTCGCCCACCTCGACGATGCTGCCATCCTCGATCGCCACCACTCCGTCCTGCCAGTAGCGATGGCTCTCCTCGGCGCCGGCCTCGGCCGGATCAGCGGTGAAGGTGAGAAGGCGGCCGCGAACGGCACTGCGCTGGCTCATGGTCGGTTCCGGGCTATTCGGGCTTCGCGCCGTCGGCGATCCAGCCCGCCAGTATCTGCCGCTCGTCCGGCGAGATCTCGGTGATGTTGCCGGGCGGCATGGCGTGGGTCAGCACGGCCTGGAGCTCGATCTGGCCGGCGTGCTGGATGATGCGCTCGGGCGTGTCGAGCATGACGCCCTTGGGCGGTACCGTGATCCCCTCCCAGAGCGGCTCGGAGGCATGGCACATGCTGCAGCGGCCCAACACGACCTCCTCCGCCTGGGCGTAGGTCACGGGCTCCGCCGGTGCGGCCGCCGCCTCGGAGCCGGACGAGCCGGCCATGCTGAGCAGGATGATCAGCACCATGCCGGCGGCGGCGACCGCCCAGGTCCACCAGGGCGATGGCAGGCCCTTGTGACGGCTGTTGTAGAAGTGGCGGATCACCGCGCCGATCACCAGCACGAGGCCGAAGATCAGCCAGTTCCAGCGGGTGGCGAACGCCAGCGGATAGTGATTGGCGATCATCACGAAGATGACCGGCAGTGTCAGGTAGTTGTTGTGCAGCGAGCGCTGCTTGGCGACAGCACCGAGCTTCGGGTCGGGCTGCTTGCCGGCGATCAGGTCGGCGACCACCACCTTCTGTTTGGGGATGATGACCATGGCCACGTTGGCCACCATCATCGTGCCGACCAGCGCACCCATCTGCATCATGGCGCCCCGGCCGCTGAACAGGAAGGTGTAGGCGAAGGCGAGGACCAGCAGGAAGGCGAAGAGCACGGCGAACAGCAGCGCGTCGTTGTCGCCCAGCTTGGACTTGCAGAGCTGGTCGTAGACCACCCAGCCCAGGACCAGCCCGACGACGCTGATCGCCACGGCACCCCAGACCGGCAGGGCCAGGACCGAGGTGTCGATCAGGTAGAGCTGGGCGCCGAAATAATAGACGATGATCAGCAGGCCCATGCCGGACAGCCAGGTGGCGTAGGCCTCCCACTTGAACCAAGTCAGCTCGTCGGGCATCCGTGCCGGCGCCACGAGATACTTGACCATATTGTAGAAGCCGCCGCCGTGCACCTGCCAGGCCTCGCCGCCGGCCCCGTCCGGCAGGCCGGGCCGCTGCTTCAGGCTCGAGTCCAGGTGAACGAAATAGAACGAGCTGCCGATCCAGGCGATGCCGGCGATGACATGCAGCCATCGCACCGCCATGCTCAGCCACTCCCACAAGATCGGCTCCATGACCATCCCCTCGCTGCTCGCACCATCACGCCGGACCGCCGTTCGGTGTTAATCTGACGGCATGCGATGGTGAACCGGCTCACCTCGCCCAGCAGCTTCAAACCGAAGCAAACAATGCGCCGCTTCCGGGGGGACCGCGATGGCCATGCTGCTCGAGAACATGCAGGTCTTCGCCCGCGTGGTGGAGCTCGGTAGCCTGTCGGCGGCGGGGCGCCACCTACGGCTGTCGCCGGCGGTGGTCAGCCACCGGCTGCAGCAGCTCGAAGGCCATCTCGGCGTGCGGCTGCTCAATCGGACGACCCGTCAGGTCCAGCCGACCGAGCAGGGTGCGGCCTACTACGAAGCCTGCCAGGACGTTCTCGCCGCCCTTGCCCATGCGGAAAGCGTGATTGCCGATGCCGGCGGCACGCCCCGCGGCAATCTGCGGATCACCGCCCCACTCGGGTTCGGGCGGCGTATCCTGGCACCCATGATCCCGGCCTTCATCGCCAGGCATCCTGAGCTGGGCGTTCGCCTGCGGCTGTCCGACCATCTCCTCGATCTGCTGCGCGAATCCGTCGACGTCGCCATCCGGCTCGGCGTCCTCGCCGATTCGAGCCTGATCGCGCGCAAGCTGTGCGACTGTCCCCGCCTGCTCTGCGCATCGCCGGCCTATCTCGACCGGCGCGGCGCGCCGCGACGCCCGGAGGAACTGCTGGGGCACGAGTGCCTGCTGTTGCGGTTCCCGGGCTCGCAGCAGTTCCGCTGGACCCTGCAGACGCCGGATGGCCCCGAGACGGTGCCAATCTCCGGGCGGATCGATGCCGACGACGGCGACGTGCTGACGGCATGGGCACTCGCCGGCCAGGGCATCGTGCTCAAGCCACACTTCGAGGTCGCCGAGCATCTCCGCAGCGGCGCGCTGGTGCAAGTACTCGCCAACTTTCCTATCGAGCCTGCAAGTTTAGCGATCGTTTATCCTCATCGTCAATTTCTTCCGGCTAAGGTCAAAGCGTTCATCGACTTCATGACAGCGGAGATCGACACCAGGCTTGCCGCGCACGTAGAGCGTCGGTTACCAGACTGCTAAATCGTTTCATCACGACCATCGTCGCGCAATGTTGCAATGCCACACGGCCCACTCATCATACCAAAACAAAGCCTTTGAAATCACGGCCAGTTATGCTAGGTGGGAGTAGCTTGCAACAGCGGGCTGCGACCCGAGGGGGGTTCGGAATGAGGGCACAGCGGCAGGATCTCGTCGCCAAGCCGTCCGCTCCCGTCGTTCTCGACGGATGGAGCGCGACGCGCCGGGGTGAGCCTCGGCTTGAGGAACTGATGGAAGATCCGATCATGGATCTGATCTGGCGTCGCGACGGGATCGAGCCGGGCCGTGCCCGTGAGACGTTGTGCCAGTTGCGCGCCATTGTCCGTGCCGGCCAGGAGGCCGTGGCCTAAGTCCGATCGTCGCGTCGTCAGGCGAGCTGCTTTCGACCGGCGGCATCGGTCAGGCGACGTAGCTCGGCCACGAGCTTTGCTGGATCATCGCTTGGCGGCAGGTCCGCGAACGATCGCGCCTCTCCGATGCGGACGCTGACTGAGCGACCCGCGTGGTTCAGTGTCTCGCGCACCAGCATGCCGAGCCGCAGGGTTGCGCTGAAGCGGCTGACCAGCTGGAAAAGGCGGCTGTTCTGACCCTCGAAGTACACGGGCAGAACGGTTGCGCGCGAGGCCATGACGAGCCTGCCGACAAACGGATGCCAGTCATGGTCGACGGCAGGGCCGAAAGGCGCCCGTGCGGTGGACACCGCACCCCCGGGAAAGATGATCAGGCAGCCGCCTTCCTGGAGCAGGGCCCTCGCCCGTCGGCGTGAGCGCGCGCTGACCACCGCGGCCTCGGCGGTCTCGGCGAAGTTGATGGGCAGCACGAACTCGCGCACCTCGGGCACGCGGCAGAGCGTGCTCATGGCGACGACCTTGAAGTCCTCGCGCACCAGCGAGACGAGATGGCAGAGAACGAGCCCGTCGACGACGCCGAACGGATGGTTCGCCACGACCACCAGCGGTCCCGACCGCGGCACCGCCTCGAGACGGCCGTGATCGTAGTCGACATGCAGATCGAGGCCTCGAACGGCCTCGGACCAGACCGTCGTTTCCGGCCCCAGGCGGTCGCGGACCGCGCGATAGATATGCTCGGCGCGACGCTGGCCCGTGGCCCGCTCGACGGCGAGGATCGCCAGCTGCTTGAACCTGCCGTCCTCCGGCGCGGCGTAGCTCAGGGCCGTCTGGTCCAGGGCTGTGCTGGGCAGCACCGCTCGGCCTCCACTCAGCTTTCGTGGCCGGCAGCTCGTGCCGCATGACGAAGCTAAGCCCGGAACAGCGATGGTCCGGTGACGATCGTGCGACGGGGCCGAGACGGCGCGGGATCAGATCCCGGCGCACTCGCGCCGGCGAACCACCCAAGCAAGGACGAGTGCGAACAGCAGATGCCCGATCAGCGACGCCCAGGTCAACGGGATGAAGCCGAGGAAGGGTGGCAAACCCGCGATCAGATGGGCCATGACATAGAGGGCGAAGATCCACAGGCCGATGCCATAACCCATGGCCACCAGCCACCAGGGCAGCCCGGGCACGATGGCACGCGCCAGCGGGCGGGCGATGAACAGGTAGCCGAGCGGATAGAACAGGAAGCCGACGACCAGGTGGATCAACTCCGCCGCGGGCCGGCTGGCCAAGCCGAATACCGACTGGACCAAGGCCGCGGGCTCGAGCGGCCCGCCCACCCAGAGCGGCGTGAGCAGGCGCGCCCAGACCTCCCAGGTCACGTCGGCGGCGAGCCCGGCGAGCAGTGCCGTCGCCAGGGTCGCCCCGGCCAGCGCCGGCCAGGGGCTCGACGGTGCCGCCTGCTGGATGGGCATGGGTGCTCCCCGCTGCTGTCGTCCACCGGCCGGCACCTTGGCACGATCGGCGGCGGCCGCTCAGTCCCGACCGCCGCCGCTCACGATGCTCTGATCAGCCGCGAGGCCCCGCACCCCGCAACGTCACGCCTTCGGAAAGATCGACACCATCCGGGCGATCGAGGGCACGCCCTGGGCATTGAGGACGAACAGCATGTAGCGGCCGGGCGGGGCGAGGTTGGCGTTCGCCGGCGCCCGGAACTTCACGATGTTGCCCGACACCGTGAACAGCAGGTCCATGAAGCGCTGCTCCATGTTGAACGAGTGCGTGACGGAGCCGGTCTTGATCAGCGTGACACGTGCGATCGCCGCGCCATTGTCGACCTTGACCTGATGCTGGGTGGCGTAGCGCAGCTCGCTCGCTCCCCCGGCGATCCGCGGCCGCGGCGCGAACTGGCCGGCCGCGTCGAAGAGGTAGGGCGGATAGTAGATCTCGACGTCGAGGTTGGTCTGCGGGGCATTGCCGCCCGCCCCGCCGCCGCCGACCATGATGGTGGCGTCGGGCAGCAGCAGCCCGATCGAATGGTACATCCGGGCCCGGCCGGAGGTGGTGTTGGCGCCGACCGTCCAGGCACCGGTATTCGGATCCCAGATGAAGGCACGATCGTTGACACCGACCAGCTGGTTGGCGAGGTAGCTGCCGCCGGTGACGATCACTCGGCCATCGGGCACCACCGTCGCATTGTGCCAGCTCAGCGGCAGCGGCATCGGGGCGGTGGCCGTGACCACGGGCTTGGCGCCGTTGATGTCGATGGTGTAGGCGGCGGCGACGGCGGGGTCGTTGCTCCAGCCGGCGTAGGCCCCTCCACCGCAGCGCAGAATCTTGCCCGGCCGGTACATGACCTCGCTCGACGTGACGCCGTCCGGCCCGCCTTTCGGCAGCGCGCCGGCCATCGTCAGCGTGCCGAGGCCGGTCGGGTTGACGTAATACATCTTGCGGAAGGCGTACCCGAAAATCCGGCCGTCCGGCGCCACCCAGTTGCGCGGATACCAGTAGCTCAGCCCAGCGGTGCTCATGCCCAGGAGCGGCCGCAGGCTGCCGTCCACAGCGCGCACCTCAGCGAGATCGATGCCCGTAGCGGTGCCCTGGTCGGCGGTCTGACGCCCACCCTGGATGTAGATCTCGCCGTTGGGCAGCGTGGTCAGCGTGGCGTACCAGCGTGGCCGGCTCATGTCCGCGCCCGGGATCAGCGTGTTGGTTTCGGGGTCGAACGTGATCGTGTGGGGATTGCCGGTGCCGGTGGTCGAGACGCCGTTCCAGATGTCGCCGCCCGCCAGGAACACGTCGTTGTTCTGCGGCAGGAGGATCTGGGCGCTGCAGAACAGGTCCGTGCCGGTGCCGTTCGGCAGCGTCGCGTGTCCGGCCCCAGGCCCGTACTGCGGATCCCAGACATCGTAGATGAACATGCCGGTCTGCTGGCCCAAACCGCTCGAGCCATAGGACATGACGGTGCCCGCGGGCAGCAGCATCGCGTGCAGCGGGATCAGCGGCCACGGATAGAGTCCGGACCAGGCGCCGATGCCGTTGTCGGCGCGCGCCGCGAAGGGCTTGGAGCCGAGAGCGGCCCAAGGCGCTGCCGAGGCCGAGAGTGCCGAACGAGCGCCGCGACCAGCCGGCCCGCGGCAAACGGGAGTCGTTTCCAGAGAGCGTCAAGGTCATGCCTTCCCAAAGGCGAACATTTGTCACCCAGACTAGCCGACGGCGCCGGGAATGGGACGTGCGAGCCAGCACAAGCGTCCCTAAATATGCTTCCGGATTGTATCCGCCGTTTGTCTGCGGCTTTCAGCTCACAGCGGAGCCGCCGCTCACGCTGTCGATCAGCGGCAGGAGGGGCCGCTCCGCGCGGGCACCGAACTGGGCGATGATGGTCGCGGCACAGGCGCTGCCGAGGCGGCCGCAGGTGGCGAGGTCGCGCCCCAGCGTGAGGCCGCGCAGGAAGCCGGCGGCGTAGAGGTCGCCGGCACCGGTGGTGTCGAGCAGGCGCTCGGGCGTCACCGGGTCGATCACGTGCACCTCCTCGCCGCGGACGACGACGGAGCCCTTGGGACCACGGGTGAGCGCGGCGAAGTCCACATGCCGCCGCACCTGCTGCAGGGCCTCGTCGAAGCTGGCGGTCTCGTAGAGGCTGGTGATCTCGCTTTCGTTGGCGAACAGGATGTCGACCTGGCCCTCGACCAGCTCGCGGAACTCGGCACGCCAGCGGTCGACGCAGAACCCGTCCGAGAGGGTCAGCGCCAGCGTCTTGCCCGCCTCGTGGCAGACCGATGCCGCTTTCCTGCAGGCCGCCTTGGCCTCCGGCCGATCCCACAGATAGCCTTCGAGGTAGGTGATCGAGGCACCGGCCACCAGCTGAGCGTCGACGTCCTCCGGCCCGAGCTCGACGCAGGCGCCGAGATAGGTGTTCATGGTCCGCTGGCCGTCCGGGGAGACGAAGATCATGCTGGTCGCCGTGGCCGGGCCGGACGGGCTCGGCGCGTTGCGAAAGGTGACGCCCGCCGCGCGGATGTCATGGCCGAACACCTTGCCGAGTTGGTCGTCGCGCACCCGGCCGATGAAGGCCGCGCGACCGCCCAGCGACGCCACCGCGGCGATCGTGTTGGCGCAGGAGCCGCCGGAGACCTCGCGCGCCGGCCCGAGACGTCGGTAGAGGAAGGCACTGCGCTCTTCGTCGATCAGGGTCATGGCCCCTCGGGCCAATTCGAGCTCGGCGACAAGTTCGTCCTCGGCGTAGGCGAGGATGTCGACGATCGCGTTGCCGATGCCCAGAACGTCGTGGAGGTCGTTCGCGGTGCCCGCGAGATGCATGAAGCCGTTCCCTCTTGCCGTGGCGGCGCGCCGGACTATAGCGACCGCGACACCCTCCTCAATCGGTCCGCCAGCGCCGGATCGCCGCGGAACGTCTCGATATGCTCCAGGATCTCGCTCGTGCCTTCCAGATGCTGGGCGATCCGCGCGTGCGCGGGGTCCTGCTCTGGTCCATCGGGCTCGCCGTCGCGACGCTGATCGCGCTGTTCATCGGCGTGGAGGCGCTGGTGACCTGGGCCTCCGACACGGGCTATCGCTGGCTCGACCACACCTTCCAGGTGCTCGGCGCCTTCGGCACGGCCGTGGTCGCGTGGTTCCTGTTCCCCAGCATCGTCGTGGCGGTGTCCGGCGTGTTCCTCGACCGGGTCGTCGACGCGACCGAGGACCGGCTCTATCCCAACCTGCCCCCGCCGCGGCAGGTGCCGCTCGCCGAATCGCTCGTGAGCTCGCTCCGGCTGCTCGCCGTCGGCATCGCTCTGAATCTCCTGGCGCTGCCGCTCTACTTCCTGCCGCTGATCAACCTGCCGCTCTGGTTGGCGCTCAACGGCTATCTGGTCGGCCGCGAATATGCCGAGCTGGTGGCCGCCCGGCATCTGCCTCCCGCCCTCGCGAAGCGGCTGCGCCGTGAGCGGCGGCTCGCCTTCTGGCTGTCCGGCGTGGTGGTGGCACTGCTGCTCGCGATCCCGCTCCTGAACCTGGTGGCACCAGTGATCGGCGCCGCCTTCATGTGCCAGCGCTACCAGCGCTATTGCGCCGATGCCACAATCGCACTGCGCGATCATAGATAAGTAATATTCGCGCATTGCGTGCACCCGGATTGCTTTGACAGCGCTCGGGGCGACGCCTAATCCTGCCGCTCCGTCCGCACCGGCCCGGTCCCGCAGCGGCCCGGAGACCGCCGGTCGCCACCCTCACGATCTCGGGGCTTGCTGCATGTTTCGCAAGAAAGACGTCGATCCGATTCGCCCCGCCGGCCTGGGCGACAGGCCGGCCGAGAGCAGCGTGCACTCGCCGCTCGAGGTGCGCAGCCCGTCCGTGCCCGAGCCAGCACCGCGCCCGGTCCTGGCGCCGATGGGTCGCGAGCCGAAGCCGACGGCCCCGGCCGAGGAGGCGGGCAAACGGCTGATCGTCGGCCAGGGCATCAGCCTCTCGGGCGAGATCACCGCCTGCGACCGGCTGGTGGTCGACGGCAGCGTCCAGGTGACGCTGAACCAGACCCGGGCGATCGAGATTACGGAATCCGGCCGCTTCACCAACGGCAAGGCCGAGGTCGAGGAGGCCGAGATCAGCGGCGTGTATGAGGGCGACCTCACCGTGCGCAAGCGCCTGCTGATCCGCAGCACGGGGCAGGTGAAGGGCACGGTGCGCTATGGCGAGCTCGAGATCGAGCGCGGCGGGCACCTATCCGGCACGATCTCCATGCTGGAGTCTGGCGGCAACTGAGCTCGGCCGACCGGTGGCGGCGCTGCTGCTGGCGGGACTGACCGCGTGCGCCAATGCGACGGCGCCCACGCCGGTCACGACGCACTCGGCCGAGCTGCCGTCGCGCATCGGCGCGCCGCAGCTGATCCGGGCCGAGGGCGAGGTCGAGTACCGGCGCTATCGCGTCGGCCACTGCCAGGTCGACCTGTTCCTCACCGATGCGCCGGGCAGTGCTCCCACGATCGAATGGCTCGACGCCCGTCCGGCGCGGGAGGCTGATCCAACGCTCGGGTCGACCTGCGCCGGGCTGGCAACGCGCCTGCGCGGAAAGTCCTTTGGCGAGCTGCTCTGAGCCACGCTAAGGCTCGGCCTCCGGCACCCGGAGCGCATCTGCCAGACGAATGCTCGCGGAGCCGCGGCGCGCGGGCTGCTGCTGGCTCGGGTGCGGTTTCCAGCCCGACATGAACAGGATGTCGAAGGTCGCCGGCACGCGGCCTTCGACGTCGCCGAAGCGCTCGGCATAGAGCTGGCAGGCCAGCGCCAAGGTGTCGCGCCGGATGGCTCCCGGGCGGCGCTGCCGGAGCGCGTTGCCCTCCCCCATCCGCCCGAGCTCGCGCATCAGGCGCAAGGCGTCGCCATAGCTGACCGTGATCCGGTCCACGTCCACGACCGGCAGGGCGAAGCCGGCCCGCTGCAGCAGCGCGCCGGCGTCTCGCACGTCCGCGAACGGCGACACGCGCATGCTGGCCCCGCCCTCGCAGGCCAGCTCGGCCTCGGTGAGCACCTGTCGCAGCTCCACCAGGGTCTCTCCGCCGGGCATGGCGAGCAGCAGGAGGCCGTCCGGTGCCAGGCAGCGATGCAGCTGGACCAGGGTTCCGGGCAGGTCATTGACCCAGTGGAGCAGCATCGGGCTGAGGATGAGATCGAAGGCCGCGTCGGCGAAGGGCAGCACCTCCGCGTCGACCACGACCCTTCGGCCACCCTCGCCGAGGATGGCCGCGCTCTCGTCCGCGGCGATCACGAACTCCAGGCCCGGCTGCCCGCGAAGCCCCGCCTCGACGAGCCCCGCCGGCGCGCCGAGGATCATCACCCGCCGAAATTCCCGGCGGACGTCCAACAGCCGTTCGAGCAGCCGCTCGATGACCTCGCGGACGAGAAAGCCGCCGGAAGCGAAATTGCGGGCCAACCCATCCCGGCGTCGGCGCACCAGCTGCCGATCGAATATGTGCACCGCGTCAGCCATCGGCGCCGACCGGAAGTTAAGCCAGGAGCTGGTCGAGCCTGCGGCTGGCCTTGGCCTGATGCTCGGTGGTCACGTGACGAGCGAACGCCCCGAGCACGGCGGCGAGCACCGCGGCATCGTCCGTGAAGCCGATGCCCGCCACGATGTCCGGCACCGCATCGGCCGGGAGGACGAAATAAGCCAGCGCAGCCAAAAGCACGCCGCGCACATGCATCGGCGTCCGCCGGTCCGCCGCACAGTACCAGGCGGCAAGAATCTGGTCCGCGAAGGTGATGCGCGCGGCGACCCGGGCGAGCTTGCGCCACAGGCGCGGCTCGTCCGACGGCTTCCACTGCGGCAGGGCGACGAGATCGGTGCTCATGGCTGCTACATTTGTGCGCAGATCACCGCCACGACAAGAGCCTGGCGAATGGCATTGCCATCGGCGTCCTCGCCAACCAGTGTTGCCGCAGTCGAGCTGAACAATAACGAGCATGACGATGCGGGAAGCGCGCGCGGTACTGTCTCATTTGGTCCTGTGCAGCGTCGTTGCCGCGACGACCTGCGGCCTGATGCCCGGCCACGCCGTTGCCCACATCGCCAACGTGCGCCTGATCGAGGACGGCTGCGATGTCGGCGGCCGGGGCAACGACATCCAAGCCATCGAGAGCCACTACGAGGCGGACAGCGACCGGATCGTCGTCACACTGCGGCTCTGCGGCCCGGCCAAGCCCAAGGCCATCTACCGGGTGCATCTCGACCATGCCGCACCGTTCGTCGGCAAGGCGCGCAGTCCGGCCGGCTGTGTCTCGCTGGCCGACACCATCGTCGCGCAGACACCCTCAGGGCATCGCGGGATCGGCAGCAGCCGGATCGAGGGGAACACGGTGCGATTCACGGTGCCGCTCGACAAACTGCATGTCGGCACTCCCAAGCAGCAGCCTCTGATAGCGCTCTGGGCGACCAGCACGCTCGGCGGCGTGACCGATCACGCACCCAACCTGGAGGCCGGCGACGGCTGCGCGCAGCCGCAGGCGAGCACCGAGACACTGGTGCAGGGGCGGGTCCCGATCACGGGCGGCATCGCCTTCGTCAGCTTCGCCTACTTCGCGGGCATCATCGGCCCGAGCTACGACGAATCGGTCGCCACCGGCGACCGGGCTTGTCAGGCGGAGGCGTCGATGCTGGGGATTCCCAATGTCGGCGGCGTCCACGCCTGGCTCGCCAATTCCTACAGCCAGCCGGCGAACTATACCGACCCGTCCTTCGGCCCGATCCAGCTGCCCGACGGCACGGTGGTCGCGGACGATGTCGCCACCCTGATGTCCTGCGACGCGTCGGGAGACCCGTGCCTTCAGGCGGGGATCGACGAGGACATCCAGGGCAACCAAGTGGCGGACGAAACCTATGTCTGGACGGGCGCGCTGCCCAATGGGACCTTCGGCTACGACAGAACGCCGAGCTGTGGCAACTGGGCCTACGATGCGGAGGGGATCGGCACGATCGGCTATGCCGGTGCCCCCAACCTCAAGTGGACGAATTTCGCCACCGACTTCTGCTCCAGTACCCACTATCTCTACTGCATCGAGCTCAACGGCACCGGCAAGTAGGCGGGAACCGGGAATTACCGCGTCGGCGCGATCCCGCCGAGGCCGCCACGGCCGCGGAAGCGGGCGCGTGCCCCCAACGCCTCCTCGACCCGCAACCCCTCGTTCCATTTCGCCATGCGCTCCGAGCGACTGAAAGAGCCGACCTTGAGCTGGTCCGCCCCCCACCCGACCGCCAGATGGACGATGGTCACGTCCTCGCTCTCGCCCGAGCGGGCGGAAACGATCCCGGCCATGCCGTAGCTGCGCGCGGCGTCCCATGCCGCCTTGGTCTCGGTGAGCGTGCCGCGCTGGTTCGGCTTGAGCAGGACCGCCGTGCAGGCCGCGTTGTGCGCGGCGGCACGCACCCGGCCTGCATCCGAGACCAGGAAGTCGTCGCCGACCACCAGGCAGCGGCCGCGCACCTGCCGGGTGAAGGCGACGAAGCCCTGCGGATCGTCCTCGGCCAGCGGGTCCTCGATCGAGACGATCGGGTAGCGGGCGAGCCAGCCCAGCAGCAGCTCGATCATGCCGCCCGTGTCGAGCTCCCGCCCGTCCCGGGCCAGCCGGTACCGGCCGTCGCGGCCGAGCTGCGAGGCGGCGACGTCGAGCGCGATGGCAACCTGCTCGCCTGCCCGGTAGCCGGCGCGCTCGATGGCGGCGGCGAGCAGATCGAGCGCCGCCTCGTTGGAGTCGAGCTCCGGCCAGAAGCCACCCTCGTCCGCGACGCCCCGCAACAGGCCGCGCTCGGCCAGCATCCGCCCGCAGGTGCGATAGACCTCGGCCGTCCAATCCAGCGCCTCGGCGAATGTGCTGGCACCCGGGCACACGACCAGGAAGTCCTGGACGTCCAGGCGCCCCGAGGCATGGGCGCCGCCGCCGAGAATCTGGATCTCGGGCAGCGGCAGGGTCGCCGCCGCCTCCCCGCCGAGCTGCCGCCACAAGGGCAGACCCGCCGCCGCCGCCGCGGCGTGTGCTGAGGCCATCGACACGGCGATGGTCGCATTGCCGCCCAGCCGGCGCTTCTCAGGCGTGCCGTCGAGTGCCATCAGGCGGGCGTCGACGGCCGCCTGGTCGCCCGCGTCCAGGCCCGCCAGCGCGGGTGCGATCGGATCGGCGATGTGGGCCACGGCGCGGGTCACGTCCATGCCGCCGAACCGCTCGCCGCCATCGCGCAGGTCGACGGCCTCGCCGGTGCCGGTCGAGGCGCCGGCGGGCGCGATGGCACGCCCGACCGCCCCACCGGCGAGCCGGACCTCGGCCTCGACCGTGGGCCGGCCACGGCTGTCCCAGACCCGGCGGCCCAGAACTCCCTCGATCGTCGCCGCACTCACAGGCCCAGCTCCACCGCCCACCCTTCCGCAATCGCCGCCAGCTCGTCCGGCGGCGCCACCAGGAACGTCGCCGCCACCCGCCTGACCCGCTCCTTGTCGACCGTGGCGGTGACGTATTCGACCGGTGACTTGCCGTCGACGCGGGCGAGGAACAGCCCGGGCAGCAAGCTGGCCGCCCGCCCCTCCAGGGCCGGCCGCGGCTCCCAGTCCACCTGCTCCAGATAGCTGCCCGCCAACGCCGCGAAGCAGGCGAGAAAGCCGGCCGTCGCCGACGGCGTCCACAGGCACTTGAGCAGCAGGTGGTTGAGGCAGAACGCCAGATCGAACGCCGGGTCGCCGTACCAGGCGCACTCGGCGTCGAGGAACACCGGCCCGCTCGGCCCGAGCAGGATGTTCTTGGGGCTGACGTCGCCATGGACGAGGGCGAGCTTGGTCGCCGCGGTCCGCCGCGCGATGCGCCGCAGCGGCGCCGCCAGCTCCGGGTGCGCCACCGCCGTGGCGAGCAGATAGGGCTCGAGCCGAATGTCGTGGAAGATCGCGTCGGTGGGGAAGCGGCTGGCGATGTCGGCCCGGCCCGCCGTGGCCGCATGGATCCGGCCCAGCCGCTCGCCGATGCCGGCAGCGGTCGCGGGATCGGCCTCGCCCGAGCGCAGCACCTCCTTCCAGAGGCGGTGCCGGCCCGGCTCAAGATAGGCCATCACCACCGCGCCGGCGGCCTTGTCCTCGAACAGCAGCTCCGGCACGGCCTCGGGTGAAATCTCTCCAGCCAACCGTAGCCACGCCGCCTCGTAGCCGCTGCGTTCCACCGGCGCCCGCCAGTCGGCCTTCACCCGCAACCGCGCCAGCGCCCGCTTCGCGCAGACCGATCGCTCGGCGAGCCGCACCACCCAGATGTCGGACGACACGCCGCCGGCCAGCGGCAGGCCCTCGGGCTCGTCGCCGAACGCCAGCAGGCCGGCGCGGCGCAAGACTGCCAGGATGTCGTTGGGCACCCGGTTCATGGCCCCCGATCCTTAACAGCCGCACGGCACGGCAGCCAGCCCGACCCCTTGGCTCGCGGCCCAGTTCCGATGGATAAGAGGTGCGCTGGTCCCTGATCCTCTGGAGCACACTTGCATCCGGCACACTTCGCGCTCGCAGCCTCGATTCTCTTGGCCGGTACCGTCCACGCCGAGGATCTGCGCGCTTCTCTCCATCTGATCGACGCCCACGGCATCTTGGGGCCTGCCGGTGAGATCCTGCTCGCGGACAGCCCCGACGGCGCGCGGCTGCTGGTCGAGCTGCGCCACATGCCGCCCGGCAGCTATCGGCTGCAGATCCATCGCGGCGCCAGTTGCGATCCCGGCCCGGACGATGCCGGCGAGATGGCGGCGGGGGTGCTCGCCGGCGAGCCGTGGGCGCCGGCCGACGGTCCCGGCGATGTCGGCATGGTCGCCGATCAACCGCCGCCAGGACCCGACGCATCGACGACGCCGCCCGACCTGCCGCCACTGGAGGTGGACGCCGACGGCCACGCCTATCGCGAGATCATCGTCGCCGAGATCCCGGACGTGAACGTGCTCTGGTATCGGAGCTTCGTGCTGCACGATCCCGAGGGCCGACGGATCGCGTGCGGGATCGTCGGCTGATCAGCCCTGGCGTCGCCAGGCTCCGTCGCGCCATTCATAGGCGGGCAGCTGGTCATAGGCGACGGCGGTGAGCGCCACGACATAGCCGGACCCGGTCGTGGCGCTCGGCGTCAGCTTGTCCAGTGGCACCGCGGCCGTTTTGGCCTGCCGGCCGAAGGCGTCGGCGAACTCGACCAGCGCATGCGCCGTCTGCCCCGACTGCTCCACCGCGACGGCGCGGATCGTGCCGAGCCGAGCGCCCGCGGCATCCTCTACCGGCCGGCCAATGAGCTGGGAGACGTCGAGCCCGACCGGCAGCAGGCCCGGCGGCGAATCCGAACCCATCGGCTCCAGCACCTCGGGCGCTGACGGCGCCACGGTCTCGATGCCGGATGGCGCCTGCTCGGCGCCGCGCACCGCCTCCTCGATGATGCTCCGCACCCGCTGCGAATCGCGCGCCTGATCCTGCTCGACGCCCTGCAGTGCCTCCTCGACGATGCTTTGCCCGCTCGACTGGCCATGCGCGGACGGGGAAGCCATGCCGAGCAAGACGGCCCCGAGCATCAACGCCATGCGTGACCTCTGCATGGTTGCCCTCCTTTCGGGGGAGAAAACCAGCGGCCGAAGGCCGAGTTGCCGCCGGCCACGATGCCGATGTCGGATTGACGCGACCGGCGCTTCCGTAATCCGACGCGCGCCGACGGCCCGATCGTTCACCACGCACTGTGGCAAGGGCGGGGTGAAGCGACTAACTTGTCTCCCTGCACCGCAGCAGGACCGGCCGATGAGCTTCCATCCTTCCGTCTGCCCCCACGACTGTCCCTCGGTCTGCGCGCTCGAGGTCGAGCGGTTGCCCGACGGCCGGCTCGGCAAGGTGCGCGGCTCGGAGCGCAACCCGTTCACCGCCGGCGTCATCTGCGCCAAGGTCGCGCGCTATCATGAGCGCTATCACCACCCCAACCGGCTGGGCTTCCCCCTGCAGCGGACCGGCGCCAAGGGCTCGGGCGAGTTCCGCCGCATTTCCTGGGAGGCGGCGCTCGACGAGATCGCCGAGAACTTCCTGCGCATCGAGGCGCGCCACGGGGCGGAGGCGGTCTGGCCCTATTTCTACGCCGGCACCATGGGCTTCGTGCAGCGCGACGGCATCGAGCGGCTGACCCACGTCAAGAAGTACTCGCGCTTCAAGAGCACGATCTGCGTCATGCTCTCCGACACCGGATTCCGGGCCGGCCACGGCAAGCGCTGGGGCGTGCCCGCGACCGAGATCGCCGAGCATTCCGACCTCGTCGTGGTCTGGGGCACCAATCCGGTCCACACCCACGTCAACCTGATGACTCACATCTCGCGGGCGAGGAAGGAGCGCGGGGCGAAGCTGGTCGTGGTCGATCCCTACCGCTCAGGCACCGCGGAGATGGCCGACATGCACTTGGCGCTGCGGCCGGGCACCGACGGCGCGCTGGCCTGCGGGGTGATGCACGTCCTGTTCAAGGAAGGCTTCGCCGACCGGGACTATCTCGCCCGCTACAGCGACGTGCCGGATGAGCTGGAGCGCCACCTGCGCGCCCGTACCCCCGCCTGGGCGTCGGCGATCACCGGCCTGCCCGAGGCCGAGATCCTGGCCTTCGCCCGGCTCTATGGCGGCACCAAGCGGGCCTATCTGCGCCTCGGCTACGGCTTCACCCGCTCGCGCAACGGCTCGGCCTCGATGCACGCCGCCTCCTGCCTGCCGGTGGTCACCGGCGCCTGGCAGCATCCGGGTGGTGGCGCGCTCTACAATTTCGGCGAGCTCTACCATTGGGACAAGACGATGATCGAGGGCCATGACGCCCGCGATCTGTCGGTGCGTCAGCTCGACCAGTCCCGCATCGGCCCGATCCTGACCGGCGACTCGGGCGCCTTGTCCGGCGGCGGGCCGGTGCACGGGCTGCTGATCCAGAACACCAACCCGATGGCGATCGCCCCGGACCTCGGCAAGGTGCATCGCGGCTTCGCCCGGCCCGACCTGTTCGTCGCGGTCCATGAGCAGTTCCTGACCGACACCGCCGCCGCGGCCGACATCGTCCTGCCGGCGACCATGTTCCTCGAGCATGCCGACATCTACCAGGCTGGCGCGCACCCGACGATCCAGGTCCACAAGCCGGTGCTCGACGCCTTCGCCGAGTGCCGCTCGAACCATTATGTGATCGGTGAGCTGGCCCGCCGGTTGGGGGCCGAGCATCCCGGCTTCGCGATGAGCGAGTGGGAACTGATCGACGACGTGCTGGCCCGCTCCGGCTGGCCCGACGCCGAGACCGTCCATGCCGCCGGCGGCTGGAGCATCGAGCCGGAGTTCAGGAAGGCGCACCATCTCGACGGCTTCCCGACGCCCGACGGGCGGTTCCGCTTCAAGCCCGACTGGGCGGCGCTCGGGCCGGGCGGCCATCTGATGCCCAAGCTGCCCGACCACATGCCGGCCGGCAACGAGCCGACTCCGGCCAAACCCTACCGGCTGGTGGCGGCCCCCTCGCGCCAGTTCCTGAACTCGACCTTCACCGAGATGCCGACCTCGCTGAAGCGCGAGCAGCGGCCGACCGCACTCCTCCACTCCAACCTGATGGCACAGCTCGGCCTCGCCGACGGCGATCAGGTCCGGCTCGGCAACGAGCGCGGCTCGGTCGCGGTCCACGTCAAGGCCCGGGCCGGCCAGCACGAGACCACGATCGTCGTCGAGAGCATCTGGCCCAACCGCCACTGGCAGGAAGGCGTCGGCATCAACCTCCTGCTCAGCGCCGACCCGGCTCCCCCCAACGGCGGCGCGGTCATCCACGACACGGCGGTGTGGCTGGAGCCGGTGATGGGCCACAACCGGCCGATCGCGAAACAGGTGGAACAGGACACCGCACCACCCACCCTGTAGACCGAAGGCACTTCCGCCGGCGACCCGCGCGCTTAACGGAACGATCCCCCGGGCGCCTGACCTCGCCTCTTCCGACTGCGACGTGAACTGTCTGGCACCGATCTTGCGCGGGTGCCAGGATGGCTGCCAGCGGCGGGCACCCCGCGTGCCGGCCAAAGGGAACTGAAGAGGAAGACAGAAAATGTCCAAGAACGGCACGATGCTCGGCGCCCTCGCGCTCGCCGCCGGGGTGGCGCTGGGGGCCGTCCAGGCGCAGGCCGACATGATCGGCAATTGCGAGGTCACCGGCACCAAGGGCCAGTTCTCGATGACCCCGGCCATTCCTGGTCAGCTCACCGTCGAGGTGAATCTGCCTGCCCCGGGCTTCTGGAACGGCGACACGCCCGAAACCATCAAGGACGGCTTCGAATACTGTATGGCCGCCGAGATGGCGCACCGGCTGGGCCTGGACAAGGTCGGCGTGGTCAATGTCGCCTGGGACGCGCTGGTCGCCGGCCAGACCCGCAACTACGACCTCGCTTTGTCGCAGGCGTCGATCACCGAGGAGCGCAAGAAGGTCGTCGACTTCTCGGTCCCCTACTTCTCCTCCGACGTCGGCGTCCTGGTGAAGAAGGGCAAGGCTGTGACCAGCGCGGACATGAAGTCGAAGCGGCTCGGTGTGCAGCAGGCGACCACCGGCGCCTCCTTCGTCGACAACACCCTCAAGCCCGCGACGCCGGCCAAGGTGTTCCCCGACACGCCTTCGATGTTCACCGCGCTGATGGCCAACCAGGTCGATGCCGCGATGACCGACACGGCGATCGTGCTCAGCCAGGCCGCCGAGTCGGGCGGCAGGGTCGAGGTGGTCGGCCAATACTCGACCGGCGAGAGCTATGGCGGCATCTATCCCAAGGGCTCGGCCAACGGCGCCGTGCTCGACAAGGTGATCCAGTCGATGCTCGACGACGGCACGATCAAGAAGCTCGCCGGCAAGTATCTGGCCGAGGCGTGGGGCGCCGATCCCACGGCCGTTCCCTACTTCCAGCCGTGAGCGGCGACCGCTCGGCGGCCGCTCTGCGCGAGCGGCCGCCCTCGGTCCCCAAGCCGCCCAGCAACTTCGCGCTGGTGGCCCTGGCCGTGGCGCTGGGGGTGGCGGCGGTGTCGTTCTGGGTCGCCGACGCCGTCCGCCGTGCCATGGCCGGCGGCGGCATCGGCAGCACGCTGGTCGACGTCCTGCTGTTCGCCTTCGCCTGCGCCACGCTCCTTCTGCTCGTCCCCGCCTGGCGGGGCTGGCAGGCGGCCAAGCGCGCCAAGGCCGCACTCGCCGGCGATCTGGTCGCCGCCCGGGTCGAGACCGCCGCCGGCGAGACCTGGTCGGGCGTCGCCATCGGCTATGCCGCGGCGGCCTTGGTGGTGGTGATCGCCGCGGTGTTCATGATCGCCAACGACGCGGCGGTCGCGCGCACCTTCTTCTACCTGCCCCTGATGCAGGAATCGTTCTGGCTGATCCTCCAGGCGTTCTGGCTCAACATCTACATCTTCGTCATCGCCGAGATCCTGGTGCTGGTTTGGGGCCTGGTGGTCGCGGTCGCCCGCCTGATCCCGGGCGAGGCCGGCAAGCCGATCCGGCTCATGGCCACGGTCTATACGGACATCTTCCGCGGCCTGCCGGCGATCATCTGCATCTATCTGGTCGGCTTCGGCCTGCCACTGACCGGGCTGCCGCTGCTCGGCGACTGGCCGCCCCAATGGTACGCCATCCTGGCGCTGACCCTGACCTACGGCGCCTATGTCGCCGAGGTCTACCGGGCGGGCATCGAGAGCGTGCACTGGAGCCAGGTCGCCGCCGCCCGATCGCTCGGCCTGTCCTTCCTGCAGACCTTGCGTTTCGTCGTCGTGCCGCAGGCGGTGCGCCGCATCATCCCGCCGCTGCTCAACGACTTCATCTCGCTGCAGAAGGACACGGCCCTGGTCAACGTGATCGGTGCCATCGACGCCTTCAACCAGGCCAAGATCGTCGCCAGCAACCACTTCAACCTGTCCTCGGTGACCACGGTGGCCTTCCTGTTCGTGCTGATCACCATTCCCCAGGCCCGTTGGGTCGACCGCCTGCTCGAGCGCGAGCAGCGCCGCACGAGGGCCGGCTGATGCCGCTGGTCGAGATCAAGGACGTCACCAAGCGCTACGGCGCCTTCGAGGTGCTCAAGGGTCTGTCGCTCGACGTCGACGCGCATCAGGTCGTCTGCCTGATCGGCCCCTCGGGCTGCGGCAAGTCCACCCTGCTGCGCTGCATCAACGGGCTGGAGCCGATCCAGGGCGGCGAGATCCGCCTGCACGACGACCGCGTCAGCGGCCCCGGCGTCGACCTCGACCGCCTGCGCCAGGACGTCGGCATCGTCTTCCAGAGCTACAACCTGTTCCCGCACATGAGCGTGCTCGAGAACATCACGCTCGCCCCGATCCGGGTCCGCGGGCTGGCCAAGAAGGATGCCGAGGCCCGCGCCCTCCAGCTGCTTGCCCGCATCGGGCTGGAGGCGAAGGCGAACGAGTATCCCGACCGCCTCTCCGGCGGCCAGCAGCAGCGCGTCGCCATCGTCCGGGCGCTTGCCATGGACCCGATGGTCCTGCTGCTCGACGAGATCACCTCCGCCCTCGACCCCGAGCTGGTGGCCGAGGTCCTGGGCATCGTCCGCCAGCTGGCCACCGACGGCATGACCATCCTCATGGCCACCCACGAGATGGGCTTCGCGCGCGACGTCTCCTCCAAGGTCTGCTTCCTCGAGAGCGGCGTCGTCCACGAGCAGGGTCCGCCCGAGCAGATCTTCAAGGATCCGACCAGCGAGCGCACGCGGCTGTTCCTGAAGCGGATCATCGAGGCGGGAAGGTTGTAGGAAGTTTATAGGGGCATAGGGCCTTCAGGAAGTAGGCCTTAAGGATCACTACAACTGAGCGAGGATGTGATCGAACGGCATGGGGCCGTTGATGCATGTCAGTTTGTCCCCTAGGACATTCTGGAGGAGTTAAGTCTATCCATTGCTCAAATCACGGGCGATTGTTGGTGTCCGCCGGGTCACTCCGTCTAACCTCATGAACAGTCGCGCCGCCTTACCGCCAATAACGGCGCCACCAGTCGAAAGGGCGTTTGGGATGGACATACGACTGCGAATGCACGCTTGGCAGTACGTCCGCACCGTGCAACAGCACGCAGGCGATGGCCCAGGCGACGGCACCAACCAGAACGGCTAGGATCGAAATGATTACCGCTTTCGATCTAATAGACAGTCCACGTGAGTAGGCATTTCTACAGGAAATGGAGAAGAAATACCGATGCAAATTCGAGAACGAATACTGGACAAAGATCGCTTGTGCAGACAACAAGTTATTGTCATTGGTGGAGAGTTTTTCTGATGCCCACAACTTGAAAGATCGAGAAAAACTATGGAAATTGATCGCACAACATATCGCAACTACCAGAGAATTAGAGCACAATTTCTTGGAGTGGCTTACAATAATGCAAAAGGCAAGAGAGAAGTTGGATTCACGCTAGCATGATCAAACTCATATTACTGTAGGAATTCTCCCTTCTTGATATCATCTGACAATGTCGCTGGCCAAGCACTGTCGTTGTTGGTACGATAGACTCTGCATCTTCCGCTTTTCTTATAGGTAATTCTTATCTCTAAATGCGGCGCATGGCTTGGAAGAGCACCGCAGGATGAGCCCGAAATGTCATAAGCCTCAATAGAAAAGTCATCCGGAGCAAGGCCTTCCGCTATAATAACTGCTCTTGCGTCGCTAAACTCACCTTCTCGCATACTATCTGCTCCAATCCCGAACATGACCTCGGCGGCGCTCCTACCTCAAGGTGCACTCACGTCGCTTGGCTATAAAACCGCCGAGGCCTGCTGAACTCACTATCGGTTTTCAGTCAAGGCCGCAATGCAAATCACTACAGGTAATCCCCGGGACCAGCATGTCCTGGGCGCCTGTTCCCTACTGGCCGGCAGTGATCGACAACGAGTTGCAGTATCGGAACGGTGTAGAGATCCCAGGCGCCGGAGCCCCAGCCGGCGGTCCGAGGGATTTCCTGTCCTGTCCGTTCATCTTCGACGAATCCGAAACCCACTAATGGCAAGACAGGAACGGCGACCAACCTTTCAAGCGCGGGCTGGTCGATTCGCCGATACTTGCGGACAATCCGGCGCTCGCGCCAAGTACAGCGGTCGAAAGCCAGCTACCCGATACTGGTTAGGTCGGGCGGGCACATGTCATCCAGAAGTACGTCTCGGCGTAAGAGGGTCGTCGATCAACTCGAGTTGCTTGCTGCCCAAGGGCTCGAACAGCATTTCCCGAATGAAGTCAGGGAGCATCCAACCCTTGACGCGCCCGTGCGCGGCACCGAGTAGCGTTTTATTGTCCAATCATCCGCAGCCGCACGAGTTGCGCACGCAGAGTGTTGGCCGCAGCCGCAGCGTGCGGTGTGCGCTCTCCGGCTCGGCCAGCCGCCGGATCAGCAGCTGCGCGGCGCGGCGGCCGATCTGCTCGCAGGGTTGCGCCATCACGGTCAGCCGCGGGCTGAAGCTGTCGGCCCAGTCGAAATCGTCGAAGCCAGCGAGGGCCATGTCCTCCGGCACCCGCAGGCCGGCGTCGCGCAGGCCGCGCATGACGCCGATGGTCATCAGATTGTTGGCCGCAACGATCGCGGTCGGCGGCTCGGCGAGTTCCAGCAACCCCCGGCAGGCCGCACGGGCCGGTACCACCAACGAGGCCCCACTGCGCACGAGTGTTGGGTCGAACGGCAGGCCGGCCGCCCGCAGCGCGGTGCGGTAGCCCTCGACCCGCTCGACGGTCGTGGCGAGGCCGGGCAGGCCCGAGACCAGGCCGACGCGCCGGTGGCCGTGACCAAGCAGGTGCGCCACGAGCGTCGCCATGGCCCGCCTGTTCTCGACGCCGATCTGGTCGAAGCCGTCGGACACCAGCCGGTCGATCAGCACGGTCGGCAGGCGGTGATCGGCGAGATAGCCGAGGACCCGCCGCTCGGGGTCGGCCGCGGGCGCCAGCACGATGCCGTCGACCCGGCGCTGGTGCAGGGCCTGGACCACCGCCAGCTCGTAGGCCGGATCGTCGTGCGTGTCGGTCAGCAGGACCATCAGGCCGTGGCGGGTGCATTCCGCCTCGATGGCCCGGACGATCTCGCTGAAATAGTGGTTGGACACCGCCGACAGGGCGAGGCCGATCGTGTTGGTGGTCGAGCGGGCGAGCGCGCGGGCCAGGACGTTGGGCGTATAGCCGACCGCGCGCACGGCGTCCTCGACCGCCCGCGCGGTCGCCTGGCTGACCTTGCGGGTGCCGTTCAGCACATGCGACACGGTCGAGACCGAGACGCCAGCCCGCAGCGCCACGTCGGCCATCGTCGCCAAGGTAGCCCCGCTCCCCGTCGGCAGCGCCCCCGGCCGGTGCTCCCGACCGGGGGCGAGCCTCGGCTCAGAACTTGAAGCTGTCGACGTTCTCGGGCGTGACGATCACCGCCGGCCCCAGCACCACCTCGCCGTCGGCGCCGATGGTGTAGTCACCGAGGCGGCCGGCCTTGAAGCTCTCGCCTTCCTTGCCCGTGATCTTGCACTGCGCATAGGCCTGGGCGGCATAGTAGGTGAGGTAGCCGAGGTCCTGGACGTTCCACCAGATGTCCTCGGCCTGCCCGGCCTTGATGTACTTGGTCATGAAGGTCGCCGGGGCGAGGCCGGTGAGCTTGATCTTGTCGATCAGCCCGGCCTGCTCGAGCGCCCGCGCCGCCGCCGGCAGGCCGATGCCGGCCGGGACGATGATGCCCTTGAGGTCGGGGAAGGCCTGGGCCAGCGCCAGCGCCTGCTGCTGGTTGACCTGCTCGCTCTCCTCGCCATAGGCGACCTGGACCAGCTTCATCTTGGCGAACTTGGACTCGCTCTCGAGCTTCTTCTTCATGAAGTCGACCCAGGCGTTCTGGTTGGTCGCCGTGGGCGTCGAGGACAGGATGGCGAACTCGCCCTCGTAATTGATCAGCTTGCCCATGCTCTCGAGCATCTGCTCGGCCAGGCTGTCCGACTTCGCCTGGTTCATGAACACCGCGCGCACCGGCTTGGCGACGTCGGAATCGTAGGAGATCACGCCCACGCCCTGCGCCGCGGCCCGCTTCAACGCCGGTGCGACGGCATTGGCGTCGTTGCCGGCGATGGCGATGACGTTCACGCCCTGCGAGACCAGGTTGTTGATGAACTCGATCTGGGCGTCGGCGGTCGCGGCCGACGGCGCCTGCTGCACCACCTTGCCGCCGATCTCGCCCATCGCCTCCTCGGCCCCCAGCTTGGCGACCTGGAAGTAGGGGTCGGTGTCGAGCTTCGGCAGCAGGCCGACGGTGACCGGTCCCTTGGCACATTCCATGGCCGAGGCCGGAGCGCCGACGGCGAACGCGGCCAGAGCCAGCGCACAGCTCGTGCGCAGCAGATGGGTGATCATGGATGCTTGCTCCCTGACGATGACGACTGCCCGGGGTCGAGCCCGGAGCCTGGCAGCGCGGCTTCCGGGCGGGGGGAAAGGGTAGCGCCGACGAGGCGGCGGGTGCGGGCGCGATCGAGGACCTGCTCGACGGTGTTGCTCAAGAGGAGCGAGCCGATCAGCAGGAAGCCGATGGCGATGCCCTGCGCGTCGCCGCCGACCTGCAGCAGGCCCAGCACGTTGCGCAGCGTGGCGACCAGGACCAGCGCCCAGACGACGCCGGTGAGCTTGCCGCGGCCGCCGAACACGCTGATGCCGCCGAGCAGGGCGATGGTGATGACGTCGAGCTCGAAACCCAGCGCATTGTTGGCGCGGGCATTCGCGAGGCGCGCGGTGAACACGATGCCGGCGAGCGCGCAGACGAGCCCCGAGACCACGAACAGCGCGAAGCGCACGCGCCGGCTGCGCACGCCGGCATAGCGCGCGGCATCCGGGTTGCCGCCGAGCGCGTAGATGCGGCGGCCGGTCGGCGTGTGCTGCAGCACGATCGCGAAAATGGGTGCCAGCAGCAGGAACGGCACGATGGTCCAGGGCACCTGCGTGCCCGGCACATTGTCGATGCCGAGGTCGGTGAGCGCGTCGGGGAAGACGTTGACCGAGGCCGAGCCCAGGATGATGTAGCCGACGCCGCGAAACATCGCGAGCGTGCCCAGCGTGACCACCAGCGAGGGCAGGTCGAGGCGGGTGACCAGCAGGCCGTTAAAGGCACCGGCGACGGCACCGGCCAGCAGCACGATCGGGATCGCCGCGGCGAGCGGCATGCCGGCCTGGACCAGCACGCCGAGGATGACGCTGGTCAGCGCCAGGATGCTGGCGATCGACAGGTCGATCTCGCGGGCGATGATCAGGAGCGTCAGCGGAAGCGCCAGCAGCGCCTTCTCCGAGACGCCCGCCGCGGCCTGCGACAGGTTGAAGGCGCTGGTGAAGTTGGGCACGGCGAGGGCGGCATAGGCCAGCAGGGCCAGAGCCATCAGCGCCAGGAACGACTCCCAGCTGGCGAAGCGCTCGGCGAGCCGGCCGATCACCGCGCGCGTCCCGCCCGGCGGACCACGAACGCGTCGATGCCGATCGCGATCAGGATGACTAAGCCATAGACCCCCTGCAGCCATAAGGGGTCGACGCGGACCAGGGTCAGGCCGTTCTTGATCACCAGCAGCGTCAGGGCACCCAACGCCATGCCGAGCACCGTGCCGGAGCCGCCGCGAATGGCGACCCCGCCGACCACCACGGCCGCGATCACGGTCAGCTCGAAGCCCAGCGCCACGCGGGCATCGATGGTGGCGTAGCGCGAGGCCCAGAGCGCGCCGTCAAACCCGGCGAGCAGGCCGGAGCAGGCGAAGGCGCCGAGCACGCGCCGCTGGACCGGGATGCCGATGAGCTCCGCGCCGTCGGGATTGGAGCCGATCGCGTAGAGCTCACGACCGACCTCGAGCCGCCGCAGCACGAAGGCCACGACGGCCAGGGTGGCGAGCGCGATCAGCACCACCGCCGGCACGCCCGCGACATTGGCGCTGGTGAGATCGAGCCAGGCCTGCGGCACCTGGTCCGCGTTCACCTGCTTGCCGGCGGCATAGAGGCTGGTGAAGCCGCGATAGAGGGTCAGCGTGCCCAGGGTGACGACGATCGACGGCACCCGGCCGACAGTGACGACGAGCCCGTTGAGCAGGCCGCAGGCAAGCCCGACGGCGCATGCGGCGAGAATGCCGCCGGGCACGCCGATCCCGGGGTGGCTGCGCAGCAGATCGGCCGAGACATAGGCGGCGAGGCCGATCACCGAGGCGACCGACAGGTCGATGTTGCGGGTCAGGATCACCAGCATCTGGCCGGCGGCGACGATGGTGAGCAGCCCCGCATCCATCGCCAGGGCCGAGAGGTTGGCGCCGCTCAGCATCCGCGGATTGACCGCCACCACCGGCAGGATCACCGCCGCCATGGCGAGCAGCAGGCCGAGCTCGCGCCGCACCACCAGCTGCCTCAGCCAGCCGCCGGTCGTGGCCGTGACCTCGGTCGCCGCCCTCTCGGCGGCGGCCCCGCCGGCATCGGTCATCGCATAGAGCACACTTTCCTGGGTCGCCTCGGCCGCCGGCATCTCCGCCGTGACCCGCCCCTCGCGCATCACCACGATGCGGTCGCACATGCCGAGCAGCTCGGGCAGCTCGGACGAGATGAGCACGATCGCGAGGCCCTGACGGGCGAGGTCGGCGATGACCGCGTGGACCTCGGCCTTGGTCTGGACGTCGATGCCCTGGGTCGGCTCGTCGAGAATCAGGACGCGCGGCTTCGTGGCCAGCCACTTCGCCAGCACGACCTTCTGCTGGTTGCCGCCAGACAGCGTCTTCACCGGCTGCAGGTAGCTGCGGAAGCGCAGGCGCAGCCGTTCCAGATGGCCACGCACGAGGCCCAGCTCGCGGGCGGGGCGGATCAGGCCGGCCGTGGTCGCCTGGCCGATCACCGGCAGCGACGCATTGGTGAGGATCGGGAAGTCCATCACCAGGCTCTGGCCGATCCGGTCCTCGGAGACGTAGGCGATGCCCGCCGCCATGGCGTCGCCGGGCGAGCCAAACGAGGTGGGGATGTCGTCGAGCCGGATGGTGCCGGCGGTCGGCTGGTCGACGCCGAACAGCACGCGCGCGATCTCGGTGCGCCCGCTGCCGACCAGGCCGGCGAGCCCCAGGATCTCGCCGGCGCGTACCTGCAGCGAGACCCCGGCGAACGCGCCCTCGCGGGAGAGACCCTCGGCCGCCAGGACGACGGCCCCCGGCGCGGCCTGGCGCTCCGGATACATGTGGCTCAAGGAGCGCCCGACCATCAGGCGCACCGCCCGCTCCCGCGGCATCTCCGCGATCGGCGCCGTGGCGACGAGCTGGCCGTCGCGCAGCACGGTCACGCGATCGGCGACGCGATAGATCTCGTCCATGCGGTGGCCGACGAACATCATCGCCACGCCCTGCCGGCGCAGGTCGCCCACCACCTCGAACAGGCGGTCGACCTCGCGCTGGGACAGGGCGGCGGTCGGCTCGTCCATGATCAGCACGCGGGCGCGCACCGACAGCGCGCGGGCGATCTCGACCAGCTGCTGCTCGGAGCTGCGCAGCCCGGCGAGTGGCGTCTCCGGTGTGCAGTCGAGGCCGACCGTGGCCAGCAGGCGGGCCGCGTCGGCACGAATCCTGGCATGGTCGAGCAGGCCGAGGCGGCCCGTGCCGCCGTGACCGATGGCGATGTTCTCGGCCACGCTCAGGTCCGGGAACAGGCCGGGATGCTGGTGCATCACGGCGATGCCATGCCGCTGCGCGTCGAGCGGTGCGGTGAAATGCACCGGATGGCCGTCGAGCACGACCTCGCCGGCATCCGGCCGGTAAACGCCGGCCAGCAGCTTCACGCAGGTGCTCTTGCCGGCGCCGTTCTCGCCGAGCAGGGCCAGAACCTCGCCGGCATGCAGGGTGAGCGACACGTCGCGCACCGCGACCGTGCCGCCGAAATACTTGCTGACCCTGTCCAACGCCGCCACCGGCGCCGCGCTCTCAGGCACTTCGTCCCGCGCCCGTGGATTCATCAGGTCCGTGCCTCCCGATCCCACAGACTAGCGCTACGCAAGCGCTTGCGTAAGCGCTTTCGTGGCTGAACTGCCGATTACTGTGACGATTTTCGGTTGGCCCGGCTCAGGCCTTGGCGATCGCAGCCTCGCGCGGGGCGACACGGCCTTTGGCGGCGATCTTCGCCTCGCGCCGGCGCTGCAATTGCTGGTCGGCCAGCACGCCGAGCAGGATCACCGTGCCCATCACGGCGAAGTTGAGCGAGCTCGGGATGCCCAGGAGGTTGACGAGGTTCTGCAGCACCTGCAGCAGGATCGCACCCAGCACGATGCCCAGGATCGAGCCCTCGCCGCCGCGCAGCGAGCAGCCGCCGAGAACGGCCGCGGCAATGGCGTAGAGCTCGTAGAAATTGCCGTGCGCCGAGGGCGAGATCGAGTTGGTGTAGAAGGCGATGAACACCGAGGACAGGCCGGCCAAGGCACCGCAGATGATGTAGGCCATGGCGGTGACCAGGCCGGTGTTGATGCCCGAGAAGCGCGCCGCCTCCTCGTTCTTGCCGACGGCGAACAGATAGCGGCCGTAGACAGAGCGATGCAGGACCACGGCCATCACCAGGGCCACCACGACCAGCGTGATGAAGGTGTGCGGGATGCCCAGGGTCTTGCCCGAGGCGAGCCAGGACAGGGTCTGGAAGTCGTCGCCGTAGCCGAAGCCGATGGTGGCGTCGTTCATGTACCAGCGGGCGAGGCCGCGATAGATCAGCAGGCCGCACAGCGTGACCACGAAGGGCTGCATGTGCAGCCGGGTGATGAGATAGCCGTGGATCGCCCCCAAGCCCGCCCCCATGACGACGGCGAACGGGATCACGAGCTGCCATGCCATGCCGTAATTGACCATGAGGTCGGTGAAGATCACGCCGATCAGCGCGAACATCGAGCCCACCGACAGCTCGATGCCGCCGGTGATGATGACCAGCCCCTGCCCGATGGCGAACAGGCCGAACAGGCCGATCAGGTTGGCCATGTTGACCAGGTTGACCGGCGACAGAAAGCGGGGGTTGAGGAAGGCCGTGATGGCCCCCACCACCACGATGAGGACGAACAGGCCCAGGTCCTTCTTGTGCATCAGGCGTCCTCGGGGGTCAGGCGGCGAGCCGGTTGCCGACGGCGAGCTCGAGCACGTTGTGCTCGCTGAACTGCGGGCGCTCGAGGAAGCCGGCGATGGCGCCCTCGTGCATCACGGCGATCCGGTCGCTCACCCCGATCACCTCTTCCATGTCGCTGCTGATCATCAAGATCGCCACGCCGCGGTCGGCCAGCTCGCGCATCAGCCGGTAGATCTCGCTCTTGGCACCCACGTCGATGCCGCGGGTCGGCTCGTCGAAGATGATCAGCGACGGCTGCATCGACAGCCACTTGGCGAGCACGACCTTCTGCTGGTTGCCGCCGCTGAGCGTCACCGCCTGGACGTCGACCGACGGCGCCCGGATGCCGAGCCGGACCCGCTGCCGCTCGGCGGCCTCGGTTTCCGCGGCGGCGCCGATCAGCCAGCTGCGGGCGTAGGCGCGCAGGCTGGCCAGGGTGGTGTTCTGCGCGATCGGCATCTCGAGCACCAGCCCGCTGCGCTTGCGGTCCTCCGGCACGAGGTAGATCCCCTGGGCGATGGCGGCCCGCGGCGAGTCGATCGCCAGCCCGCGGCCGTCGAGCCGCATGGCACCGCCGAGCGGCGGATCGATGCCGAACAGGGTGCGCGCGAGCGACGTGCGCCCCGAGCCGATCAGCCCGGCCAGGCCGAGAATCTCGCCGCGCCGGATCGCCAGCGTGACGGTCTGCTCCGGGAATGCGCTGGTGCGCAGCTGGTCGATCTCACAGCCCGGCGCGGGTGCGGCCTGCGGCACCTGGTAGAGCGATTTCAGGTCGCGGCCGATCATCAGGCGGATCATGGCCGCGTGCGCGATCTCGTCCTTGGCGAGGGCGCCGACCATGCGGCCGTCGCGCAGGCAGACCACCCGGTCGGCGCAAACCTTGATCTCGCCGAGGCGGTGGGTGATGTAGATGACGCTGACGCCCTGCGCCTTCAGCTCGGCCACCACACCCAGCAGGCGCTCGGTCTCGGCCAGCGTCAGGCTGGAGCTCGGCTCGTCCATGATGATCAGCCGGGCGTCGAGCGAGAGCGCCTTGGCGATCTCCACCAGCTGGCGCTGCGCCAAGGACAGCTCGGCCACCGGCGTCGACGAGGTGAAGTCGGCGTTCAGCCGGCGCAGGAGCCGGGCGGCCTGGTCGTGCAGCGTGCCGCTGTCGACCAGCCGCAGCGGGCCGCCGGTCACCGGCTCGCGGCCGATGAAGATGTTGGCGGCGACGTCGAGATTGTCGAAGAGGTTGAGCTCCTGATGGACGAAGGCGATGCCCGCCGCCATCGATTCGGTGACGGTCAGCGCTTCGCGCTCCTGCTCGTCGATGCGAATCGACCCTGCGCTGGGCGGCACCACCCCGCCCAGAACCTTCATCAGCGTCGACTTGCCGGCGCCGTTCTCGCCGATCAGGCCCACGACCTCGCCGGCACTCACCGCGAGATCGACGTCGGCCAGGGCGGTGACGCCGGGATAGGTCTTGCCGATCCCGCGCAGCTCGAGAAACGGGCGCGTCATCCGGCCTCCCCAGACGGCGATGCCGGGGGCCGACCGGCGGCCGGCCCCCGCGGCGACTACTTCTGGAGGAGCTCCTTCATGTGCGCGGCGAAGTCGGCCACGTTCGACTTGTCGATGATCTTGGTCGGGATGATGTCGAGGCCGTTGGCCGGGACCACCGACTTGTCGCCCTCGATCACCTTCGCCAGATCGATCATCGACTGATAGCCGAACTCGAAGGGCTGCTGGACGACCGTTCCCTCGATGATGCCGTCGGAGATGCCGCGCAGCGTCACCGGATCCTCGTCGAAGCCGATGATCTTGACCTGGCCTTCCTTGCCGGCGGCACGGACGGCCTCGACGATCTGCGGCGTGTTGTAGGACCACAGGCCGACCAGGGCGTTGATGTCGGGATACTTGGTGAGGGTGTCCTCGGCATTGCGCTTGGCGCGGGCGAAGTCGACCTCGTCGGTGCGGATATCGAGGACCTCGACCTTGGTGCCCTCGAGCGACTTCTTGATGCCCTCGACGCGCTCGCGCGCATTGTCCGCACCCATGGTGCCGACGAACAGCATGATCTTGCCGCCGTCCGGCAGCGCCTTCTTGATCAGCTCGCCGCACTGCACGCCGGCCGCGACATTGTCGGTGCCGATGTACATGACGCGGTTGCTCTTGGGCGCGTCGCTGTCGGTCGTGAACAGCACCGCCTGCGAGGCGACCTTGTTCAGGATCTCGGTCGAGTTGGCGGGATCGATGGCGCTGATCGAGACGCCGGCCACACCCTTGGTCAGCAGGTTGTCGAGGATTTGGCGCTGGGCGGCGGCGGTCGCCTCGGAGACGACATACATCTCGATATTGTAGTTCGGCAGCTCCTTGGCCGCCTTCTCGGTGCCGCGGCGGGCGATGGTCCAAAAATCGGCGGACGCGTTGGTCACCAGGGCCAGCGTCTTCTTGTCCTGCGCCTGGGCGGCGTCGAGGACGAACGAGCCGGCGAGCAGCACGGCGGCACAGGCCAGCAAATGCCTTCTGAGCATGGAACCCCCCTGATCGTGAAACGGCCCGCCTCGGGACGGGCGCTCGGATTTCGTTCGCGGCTCACCCTATTGCGAGCGGCGAGAGACGCCTACCGAATTGTTGGGGACAACGCACCCACGGAGTGGTGACTGGCGGTGATCACGCTCGGGCGGCAGCCTGGGGCGCATGCAACGCCGCCACCTGCTCGCCGCCCCTGCCCTGCTCGCCGTGCCCCCGGCCCGCGCCGAGGCCGTCGCACCCGTCCTGGTTGAGCTGTTCACCTCACAGGGCTGCAGCTCCTGTCCGCGCGCCGACGCCGCCCTGGCACGTCTGACGGCGCGCGACGACGTGCTGGCGCTCGCCTATCACGTCACCTACTGGGACCGGCTGGGTTGGCGCGACACGCTCGGCGATGCAAGGTTCGACGCGCGCCAGCGCTGGTACGACGGGCTGCTGGGCACCGGGTCTTACACGCCGCAGGCGGTGGTCGCCGGCGAGATCGACTTGGTCGGCTCCGATCCTCGGCTCGAGCAAGCGATCGGCATAGCCCGGTCGAACCGCACGCCGGCGCGGATCGCCGTCTCCGGTGCAACCGCTACCCTGCCCGCCTTGGCGCTGCCATCCCCGGCGCGCGTGACCGTGGTGGCTTTCGCGCCGCGGCAACGCGTCCACATCGAGCGCGGCGAGAATGCGGGCGCGGACATCGAGTACGTCAACGCGGTGCGCACCATCTCCGAGATCAATGCGTGGGATGGAGTCGAACGGACCCTCGATCTTCGCCCGGCCGCCCAGGCCGGCGCGGGGGTGGCCGTGATTGCCCAGGACCCGGCAAGCGGGCGCATCCACGCCGTCGGCCGCAGCAACGCGTCATGATGCCGGTCGGTCGGGGCAGTCCTCCTGCGCCTCGGGGGCCGCACTCCGAAAGGCCGGCAACTCACGGCACGCGGCGTCGATGCGCCGGATCACGGGATAGGGCGCGAGGTCGCAGGACCAGCGGCGGGCGTTGAACACCTGGGGTACCAGGCAGACGTCGGCCAGCGTCGGCGCGTCGCCGTGGCAGAACCGGCCGGTGGCCGGGCTCTCGGCCAGCAGCCGTTCGATCGCGGCGAAGCCTTCGGCGATCCAGCGCGCATACCAGCGACGCAGGACCGACTCGTCGAAGCCGAACTCGGCCAGGAGCGCGTCCTGGACCCGCTGGTTGTTGAGCGGCTGGATGTCGCTGACCACCAGCGCCGCCAGCGCCCGCACCCGCGCTCGCTCCGCCGGCGCCGCCGGCAGTAGCGGCGGGTCGGGCCAGCGCTCGTCGAGATACTCCAGGATCGCGGTGGACTGGACCAGCCGCACCCCGTCCACCTCGAGCGTCGGCACGAAGCCCTGCGGATTGACGCCCCGATAGGCGGGCTCCTCGATCCCGTCGAGGCGGCGGATCACCAGCCGGCGGTAGCCGATCCCTTTCAGGGCGAAACCGATGCGCACGCGATAGGCGGCGGAGCTGCTCCAATAGTCGTAGAGCGTCGCCACGGGCGTTCCGGGCTGGAAGTTCTCGCGCTCAGTCGCCATAACACCTTCCTTCCGCCTCACCGATCGAGCCCCGCCATGCAGTCCTTCACCAAGCTTACCGCGATCGCCGCCCCGCTGCCGATGATGAACGTCGACACGGACAAGATCATCCCGGCCAAGTGGCTGAAGACGATCCAGCGCACCGGCCTGGGCTCGGCGCTGTTCGAGGCGATGCGCTATCTCGAGGACGGCAGCGAGCATCCCGAGTTCGTCTTGAACCGCGAGCCCTGGCGCAACGCGCAGATCCTGATCGCCGGCGACAATTTCGGCTGCGGCAGCTCGCGCGAGCACGCCCCCTGGGCCTTGCTCGACTTCGGCATCCGCTGCGTGATCGCCCCCAGCTTCGCCGACATCTTCTACAACAACTGCTTCAAGAACGGCATCCTGCCGATCGTGCTCGACAAGGACCAGGTCGACCTGTTGATCCACGAGGCCGAGACCGCCACCAACCCCACCTTCACCGTGGATCTCGAGAACCATCTGATCCACCGCCCCATGGGCAACGAGCCGATCAAGTTCGACCTCGACCCGGCCAGCCGCCACAAGCTGCTCAACGGCCTCGACGACATCGGCCAGACGCTGCAGCAGGCCGGCAAGATCGACGGCTTCGAGCATGGGCAGAAGGCGGGCTTCCCCTGGCTCTACCGTCAGGTCGCCTGACGGCCCTTCTGCGCCGGCCTACTTTCCGCAAGGCTCCGCAGTATAGAAGCCCTCGGGCTGCTCGAAGATGGCGCTGGCATTGAAGAAGGTGCCGACCGGGTCTCCGGAGCCCGCGGCGCACAAGCCCCAACCGCAGACGACCGCGCGCCCTTCCTGCCAGTGCGTCACGTTCCAGCCCTGGTGCCGCGAGCAGGTTGCGCCCTCGCTGGTATCGGCCTGCCCGGCGAGCGCCAGGAGCATGCGCTGGACGGCGGCCATCTGCACGCCGCGCCTGGTGGCGTAGCCGGCGCCGGTGAAGTCCCAGCAGGCGTTGGGATTGCTCCAGATCGCATGGGTCTGCGGGTAGAGCACGACGATGTCGTTCGTTTCGGCCCAGCGGTTGTAGCCCGCGCCGAGGGTCACCGCATCGCCGACGCTTTCCGTGTCCTGCCTGCAGCCGTGGAAGACGACGTGCACCCGGCACGGCGCGCCACCGCGGCAGGCCGACGGGACGTAGATCCAGCCAGTCTCGGCCATGCCGCGCGGCTCGGGGTGGGTGAGATAGCGTGTCTGGTCGAACGCCTCGGGTGCTACCTTACTCGGCGCCGGCGGCGAGAGTGGCCCGGCAAGAAAGCTCAGGTTCTCGCCCGCCTGATCGAGGTCGCAGTCGTTGACGAACGGCGCGCCCGTGTCGCCGCACGCCACCGGCCCGCTTTCGGCCACGAAGCCGTGGCCCGCGGGAACGTTACCCTCGAACCGCACTGCTGCCGCCGGCAGGCCGGCCAGCGCGTAGAATGCCGGGATCTTCGCGCTCACCGCGGGCTGTACCGTGCGATCCTCGGTCCCACTGAAGACATAGACCCGGTCGTCGGTGAGGTCGGCCAGAGGGTCGATCGCACCGGACCGCGCCAGGGCCGCCGCGGCGGCGTACAGGGCCGCGGGATCGGGCTCGCCCAGGCGCGTGGCCATGCAGCGCTGCAACGCCAGCGCGAGACGACCCTCGGCACTGCCATAGGGCCCGCCGGCCACGATGCCGACACCCTGCACCTCGCCCGAGAACGCGACGTGGAACTGTCCGGCCATGTACGCGCCCGAGGACAGGCCGGAGACGGTCGTCCGTCGTCCGCACCAGATCGAGGTTCAGCCGCGGGAGAGTCTCGGCTGCGGTCTCATGCTGCGTTGCGAGAATGAATCTTGGCACCGCAGCGAGAAGCCCAATCCGATCACGATACATCGCCGGCGCTCCTTTATGTGCGTTGCACTATAGAAGGCGTCGGAAGCTTCGCATGTGCGAAATGTGATGTCGGGGCCGCCTGCGATCAGGCGACGACGATGTCCAGCGCCCGCGCGAACCCGGCGCGCCCGGCCTCGGTGACCGTCACGGCCCGGGTGTGCGGCAGCAGCGTGATCCAGCCGAGCGCGATGGACCGGTCCCGCAACGCGGCACCCAACCTGCCGCCGAGGTGCGGACGGCGCTCGGACCAGTCGAGGCAAATCCGGCAGAGCGGCCGCCTCGCGGTGCCGGGTCCCAGCTCGATGGCGAGACGGTCGCGAAGAAACCGCGCGCCATCCTGGGACAGCCCGCCCACGCCGTCCGCCGCCTGCAGGTCGAGAAGCCCGCGGGCCGTCAGCGCGTCCGCAATCGCCACGCCGAGACGCCCGGCGAGATGGTCGTAGCAGGTGCGGGCGGCGCGCAAAGCCTCGTCGCGCGGTCCGGTCGGCCGATGCCGTTGCGGGCCGATCACGGCCAGCGCTGCGACCGCCTCGATCGCGCCCGCAACCTCTCTCGAGGCGAGGCGGTGGTAGCGATGGCGCCCCTGCCGCACCACGGCGACCAGGCGAGCATCCACCAGCTTGGCGAGATGCCCCAACGTGGTCTGCGCGCTCACCCCGGCGTGCCAGGCCAGCTCGCCGGCGGTCAGCGCCCGCCCGTCCATCAGGGCGAGCAGGATGTTGGCCCGCGCCGGGTCGCCGAGGAAGGCGCCCGTCTCGGCCAGCGCATTGCCGGAGATCATCGTCGTCATCCGAGACAGGATAGCCGTCTGGCGGCCCGCCGCCAGCCGAGATGCTTCGGCCACGGCCGCAGTGTCGATGCGCGATTCAAGGCGAAGATCATGGGAGGCTTCGCGGCAACACAGCAGCGAGGCTTCCATGTTCACGTTCGATTCCCAACTGATCCGCGGCCGCGCGGGTCGTCCGATCACCCGGCTGCTGCTCGTCTGGCTGCGCGCGATATTGGAGCGACGCCGGCAGCGGCGCGCACTGGCGGCGCTCGACGATCATCTGCTCTGGGAC
Source organism: Geminicoccaceae bacterium (assembly GCA_046349415.1). GTDB lineage: Bacteria > Pseudomonadota > Alphaproteobacteria > Geminicoccales > Geminicoccaceae > Benzoatithermus. The sequence goes on along the minus strand of JAXMCJ010000038.1, from coordinate 10,407 downwards.
ACCGGCGTGAGCCGCGAGCAGGCCCTGAGCGAGGCCCGGCGCCCGTCCTGGCGGTGAACAGGGCTACGGCAGCAGGTCCACGATCTCGGCACCGAGACGGTCGGCGAGCCGCTCGCCCAGGATCCGGCGATGGCAATGGTCGGCATGGCGCTCGAAGCAGAGCAGGCAGACGGGCCTGCCGGTCGTCACGAGGGTCGCGAGCTCGTCAAGCTCCGCTCCCGCCCCATCGGTCGCCAGATGAGCCTCGAAGATGCGGCGCATGTCGGCATAGCGCCCGGTGCGGGCGGCGAGCCGGCCGTCGGCGGGCGTCCCCAGGCCGCGCAGATGGAGATAGTCGATGCCGGCCGTCGCCACGCCGGCGGCGAGCTGGCGCTTGGAAAAGCCCGGCCGGCGCGACGCGGCGACGGCACGGACATCGACCAGCAGCCCGACGCCCGCCGAGGCGAGCGTCCCGATCACCGCGTCGGGCGTCGCTTCCTGATAGCCGACGGTGAACACCACCGGCATGGCAAGGTTAGGCCGCGCCGGCTCGCGCCGTGGCCCTGGCGGCCCGGCCCTCGCCGAGAACGCGCTCGATCAGGGCGACCATGGCCGTCTCGTCGAGGCCGGCGTCGCGATACTGACCGGCCGGTGTGCCCTGCTCGACGAAGCGGTCGGGCAGCACCATGCTGCGCATGCGTACCTCGCCGCTATCGAGCAGCCCCGCGCTCAGCATGTGCTGCTGGACGAAGCTGCCGAAGCCGCCAACCGATCCTTCCTCGATGGTCACGACCAGCCGATGCTTGGCGGCGAGACGGGCGATCAGCTGCTCGTCCAGGGGCTTGGCGAAGCGCGCATCCGCCACCGTCGTCGAGATGCCGCGCGCCGCCAGCGTATCGGCGGCCTTGAGCGCGTCCTGCAGGCGGGCGCCGAGCGACAGGATCGCCACCGTGGTACCCTCGCGCACCACCCTGCCTTTGCCGATCTCGAGCGGCTCGATCAACTCGGGGAGATCCATCCCCACGCCCTCGCCGCGCGGGTAGCGGAAGGCGATCGGGCCGGCATCGTGCCGTGCCGCCGTGGCCACCATGCGCATCAGCTCGAGCTCGTCCGCCGCGGCCATGATCACGAAGCCCGGTAGGCAGCCGAGATAGGCGACGTCGAAGGAGCCGGCGTGGGTGGCGCCGTCGGCGCCCACCAGTCCGGCGCGATCGATGGCGAAGCGCACGGGCAGCCCCTGGATCGCCACGTCGTGGACGACCTGGTCGTAGGCGCGCTGCAGGAAGGTCGAGTAGATGGCGCAGAACGGCCGGAAGCCCTCCGTTGCCAGCCCGGCGGCGAAGGTCACCGCATGCTGCTCGGCGATGCCGACGTCGAAGCAGCGGTCCGGGAACGCCTTGGCGAACAGGTCGAGCCCGGTGCCGGCCGGCATGGCGGCGTTGATGGCGACGATGCGCTCGTCCCTGGTCGCCTCGCGTACCAGCTGCCGGGCGAACACCGACGTATAGCTCGGCGCGTTCGACTTCGCCTTGTGCTGCGTGCCGGTGATCACGTCGAACTTGGTGACGCCGTGATACTTGTCCGAGGCACTCTCCGCCGGCCCGTAGCCCTTGCCCTTCTGCGTCACGACGTGGATCAGCACCGGCCCGCGGTCGCTGGCGTCGCGCACATTCTCGAGCACCGGGATCAGGTGGTCGAGATTGTGACCGTCGAGCGGGCCGATGTAATAGAAGCCCAGCTCCTCGAACAGCGTCCCACCGGTGGCCAGCCCGCGCGCGAACTCCTCGGCCCGGGACGCTACCGTCTGCAGCCGCGAGGGCAGGTATTCGGTGAGCTGCTTGGCGACGTGGCGGAAGCCGCGATAGGTGTGCGAGGAGACGACCTTCGACAAATAGGCGCTCATCGCCCCGGTCGGCGGGGCGATCGACATGTCGTTGTCGTTGAGGATGACGATCAGGCGCGCCCGCAATGCGCCCGTGTTGTTCATGGCCTCGTACGCCATGCCGGCGCTCATCGCACCGTCGCCGATCACCGCGATCACGTTGCGGTCGATCCCGTCCAGCTTGGCGGCCATTGCCATGCCGAGCCCCGCCGAGACCGAGGTCGAGCTGTGGGCGGCGCCGAAGGGGTCGTACTCGCTCTCCGCGCGCCGGGTGAAGCCCGAGATCCCTCCCGGCTGGCGCAGCGTGCGGATGCGGTCGCGCCGCCCGGTGAGAATCTTGTGCGGGTAGGCCTGATGGCCGACATCCCAGATCAACCGGTCGTGCGGCGTGTCGAACACATGGTGCAGCGCCACGGTAAGCTCGACCACGCCGAGCCCGGCGCCGAGATGACCACCGGTGACCGAGACCGCGTCGATGGTCTCCGATCGCAGCTCGGCCGCCAGCTGCGCCAGCTGGCCGCGATCCAGCGCGCGGACGTCGCCCGACTCGTGGACCTGGTCGAGAAGCGGAGTGGAGGACATTCGCACGAGAACTCTCTGCCCGAGCCGATCAGGATGTCCGGCTGATGACGTAGCCGAACAGCGCGACCAGAAGCGTGGCGCGGTCCCCGAGGATGTCAAGGTGACCTACCGCCCGGTCCCGCAGCTCGCCCAGGCGGGCACGGGCTCCGGCCTCGCCGAGCACGCCGACGAAGGTGGCCTTGCCCACGGCCCCGTCCCGGCCGGAATCCTTGCCCGTGTCGACGCCTTCGCCGCCCCGGTCCAGCAGATCATCGCGGATCTGGAAAGCCAAGCCGAGATCCTCCGCGTAGGCGATCAGCGCGGCCGCCTCGGCGGCGCTCGCCTCGCCCAGGATGGCTCCCGCCTCGCACGCCCAGGCGATCAGCGCGCCGGTCTTGAGCCGCTGCATGGCGGAGATCGCCTCGAGCCCCCAGCCCTGCTTCTCGGCCATCAGGTCGAGGAGCTGGCCGCCGCACATGCCGAGCGAGCCCGCGGCACGGGCAAGTCCGGCGACGAGCCTGCAGCGCTGGCCGGCACCCACCCCATAGTCGGCGCGGGCGAGGATCTCGAAGGCCAGCGGCTGCAGGGCGTCACCGACCAGGATGGCCGTGGCCTCGTCATAGGCGCGATGGCAGGCGGGCTTGCCCCGGCGCAGAGCCGCGTCGTCCATCGCCGGCAGGTCGTCGTGGACCAGCGAATAGGCGTGGATCAGCTCGATCGCAGCACCCACCCTGGTCGGCGCTCGCCCGTGCACGCCGAACAGCTCCGCGGTCGCGGCGACAAGAAACGGGCGCAGACGCTTGCCGCCGCCCAGCGCCGCATAGCGCATCGCCTCGTGCAGCCGGGCCTGTGGCCCCTCGACGGGTGGCAGCACGGCGTCGAGCTCGACCTCGACCGCAGCGGCAACCGCCGCGACCGCCGCGTCGAGCCGCGTCATCTCAGGCGTCCTCGAACGGCTGCAGCCGCGGCTGCCCCTCGCGGTCGAGCGTCAGCTTCTCGACGCGCAACTGCACCAGGCGCAGCTTCTCCGCGCAGTGCGCGCGCAGGGCCGTGCCGCGCTCGTAGGCCTGGATCGAGCTCTCCAGGTCGAGCTGGCCGCGCTCGAGCTTCTGGACGATGCCCTCGAGCTCGGCCAGCGCCTCCTCGAAGCTCATCGCGGTCACGGGCTTGCCCGTGACCTCGCTCTCCGCGTCCGGGGACGGCTCAGCCATCAGTCAGGAACGCTCCTCGGCCAGGACCTTGAGGTGGGCGACGACGCTTCGCGCCAGGGCGGCCGGGTCATACCCGCCCTCCAGCACCGAGACAATCTTGCCGTCGCAATGGCGCTCGGCGAGCGCGCACAGCTCGCGCGACACCCAGATGAAGTCCTCCTCGAACAGCGCCATGTTGGCGAGCGGATCCTCGGCATGGGCGTCGAATCCGGCCGAGATGAAGATCAGCTGCGGTCGCCAGCCGTCGATGGCCGGCAGGACGTCCCGCTCGACCACCCGCCGCCAGGCGTCGCTGCCGGTGCCCGGCGGGAGCGGGCGGTTGAGGATGTTGCCCTTGATCCCGCGCTCGCCGACAAGGCCGGTGCCGGGATAGAGCGGCGACTGGTGAGTCGAGACGTAGAGCGTGTCGGGGTCGTCGTAGAAGGTGTTCTGCGTGCCGTTACCGTGATGCACGTCGAAATCGAAGATCGCGAGCCGCGACAGCTTGTGCACCGCGCGGGCCTGCATGGCGGCCACGGCGACGTTGTTGAACACGCAGAAGCCCATCGCCTCCATGGGCTCGGCATGGTGGCCGGGCGGCCGCATGGCGCTGAACGCCCGCGGCGCCTCGCCAGCCATCACCGCGTCGACGGCGGCACAGGCAGCGCCGGCGGCGCGCAGCGCGGCCTCGCCCGAGTGCGGATTGAGCACCGTGTCGGCATCCACGCGCACGTAGCCGGACTGCGGCACCGCCCCCAGGATGCGCTCAGTATAGCGCGCCGGATGGACCCGCTGCACCTGCTCCAGGGTCGCGAGCGGTGCCTCGCGCCGTTCCAGGCCGGGGATCCCGGCCTCCTCGACTGCGCGCAGGATGGTGCGCAGCCGGATCGGCGCCTCGGGATGACCCGGCCCGGCATCGTGCTGCAAGGCAACCGGATGCGTGTAGAACAGCAGCGCCACCGTCGCCCCCCGTGGCCGTACCATGACTGGAATGACGGCTTATCGGCTGGCCGGCCCGCGCTGGCAATGTGGCGCGGCGCGTCCGCTTGACAAGGCCAGCACGGTGGGGCGCTGTCTGCGGCCGTAGCGAGGGGGGCGGAATGGCGGCAGCGGCACAACCTGCCGAAGCGGCGCGCGACTATGCCGACATCGTGCGGCTCGAAGGCGTCCACATGGATTTCGGCGCCGTCAAGGCGCTGCGCGACGTCGACCTCGCCATCGGCAGGAACGAGATAGTGGGCCTGATCGGCGACAACGGCGCCGGCAAGTCGACGCTGATCAAGGTGATGACCGGTGTGCTGCGGCCGACCGCCGGCACGATCTGGGTCCGCGACCGCGAGCTCGACCTCTCGGACTACTCCGTCCGCATGGCGCACGAGCTGTCGATCGAAACCGTTTACCAGGACAAGTCCCTGGGCGAGCAGCAGCCGCTCTGGCGCAACTTCTTCGTCGGCCGGCAGATCACCAACCGCTGGGGCTTCATCGACGTCGAGGCCGAGAAGAGGATCGCCGGCGACATCCTGACCAAGGCCATCGGCTTTCGCGGCGTCGGCATCTCGCCGGAATCGACCGTGCGCCAGCTCTCCGGCGGCGAGCGCCAGGGCATCGCCATCGGCCGCGCCATGCACTTCAACGCCGACCTGATCGTGCTCGACGAGCCGACCGCGGCGCTGGCGGTCAAGGAGGTCCGGAAGGTCCTGGACTTCGTCGGTCAGATCAAGGCCAGCGGCCGCGCCTGCGTCTACATCGAGCACAACCTCGCCCACGTCCATGCCGTGGCCGACCGGCTGGTGGTGGTCGACCGCGGCACGATCGTGGCGCAGATGCGCCCGCAGGAGCTGAGCGTGGCCGAGCTCACCGAGTATCTCATCGACCTGCAGCGGGCCCGGTAGCATGCGCACCCTCGCCCGGCTGGAGGGCCTGCCCATCATCCTGGTCTTCGCGCTGCTGCTGGCGCTGTTCATGTACACGGCACCGCAGGTCTTCCTGGCACCGAACATCTACACGACCTTCCTCTCCACCCTGCCGCCGCTGATCCTGCTCGCGGTCGGGCTGACCTTCATCATCGGCGCCGGCGAGATCGACCTCTCCTTCCCGTCGGTGATCGCGTTCTCCGGCTTCGTCTTCGCCGTGCTGTTCAAGGAATACGAGCTGGGCTGGCTGGCGGTGCTGGCGGCGCTGGCGAGCGGCCTGCTCGTCGGCCTGCTCAACGGCTTCCTGATCGCCGTGATCGGCATCCCGTCGTTTATCGCGACTCTCGGCACCCAGTTCTTCTGGGCCGGCATGGCCACCGTGCTCTCCGGCGGCAAGTCCTACGCCCTGCGCGGTGTCGAGGAATCCTCGGTCTGGATGGTCCTGGTCGGCCGGCCGCAATTCTCCGTGGACGCCTTCTGGTGGGGCAACCAGCTCGCGGCGCAGGCCTTCTGGACCGCCTTGATCGTGATCTTCCTCTGGTTCGTGCTCAACCGCCACCGCTTCGGCGAGCACGTCCTGTTCATCGGCGACAGCAACGACGTGGCACGCGTGGTCGGCATCGACGTGGTGCGCGAGAAGATCAGGCTGTTCTGCCTGATGGGCCTGCTCGCAGCACTCGCCGCCATCTTCCTGACGCTGGAGAACAAGAACTTCTTCGGCAACCAGGGCCAGGGCTACCTGCTCACCGCCATCGCATCGGTGCTGATCGGCGGCACCTCGATCTTCGGCGGCCGCGCCACCCTCGTCGGCACCGTGTTCGGCTGCTTCATCATCGGCATGATCGAAGCCGGCCTCGTCGCCACCGGCCTCACCGGCGCCTGGGTCCGCACCGTGCAGGGCCTCGTGTTCCTGGCGGCGGTGGTGTTCTATCTCCTGGTGGAGGAGCCGCAGCGCCGCGCGAGCCTGCTGCGGCGGCTGCGGCTGGCCTGAGTCGGCCCCCGTACACGCCGTTCCATGGCGCTACTAACGGCAACTCGCGATAGATTGCGTCTGCCCGGGCGACAACACCGCTCGGTAAGGGGACGGACGTGGACGTAGCGGCGTGGCTGCGCGGACTCGGCTTGGGGCAATACGAAGGGGCGTTTCGCGACAACGACATCGACGCCCGGGTCCTGCCCGGCCTGACCGCGGAGGACCTCAAGGAGATCGGCGTCGCCTCGGTCGGTCACCGACGATTGATGCTGCAGGCGGCAGCGGCGCTTTCGACGGCTCCCCCAGGTCCGTTGGCAGCGCCCCCTCGGTCCCGAGCCGAACGGCGCCAGCTCACGGTCATGTTCGTCGACATCATCGGCTCGACCGCACTGAGCGGTCGGCTCGACCCGGAGGCGATGCGGTCGGTCCTGCTCGCCTACCAAAATGCTGTCGCCGGCGAGATCGCCCGCTACAGGGGCCACATCGCCAAATTCATGGGCGACGGCGTGCTCGCTTACTTCGGTTGGCCCGAGGCGGACGAGGACGAGGCCGAGCGCGCGGCGCGGGCCGGGGTGGGCATCGTCGAGGCCGTGCCAAGGCTGACGACGCCGGCCGGCGATCCGCTGGCGGTGCGGGTGGGGATCGCGACCGGTGTCGTGGTGGTGGGCGACCTCATCGGCGAGGGTGGAGCGCAGGAGGAAGCCGTCATCGGGGAGACTCCCAACCTCGCCGCGCGCCTGCAGGAGGTGGCCGGTCCGGGGGCCGTGCTGGTCGCCGAGGGCACCCGTCGCCTCTTGGGCGACGTGTTCGACCTGCGCACTCTCGGCCCGCTCCGGCTCAAGGGCTTCGCGCGGCCCGTTACAGGCTACCGGGTCGTGGGCGAGCGGCCGGCGGACAGCCGTTTCGAGGCCCGCCGTTCGGGCCTGCTGCTGCCGATGTTCGGGCGCGAGCAGGAGCTGGGGCTCGTTCTCGAAAGGTGGCGGCGGGCCAGAGCCGGCGAGGGCCAAGCGGTACTCCTGGTCGGCGAGCCTGGAATCGGCAAGTCCCGGCTGGTCAGGGCCGCGCTCGACGCGCTCACGGGCGAGGAACACGTTGAGCTGCGCTACCAATGCTCGCCCCAGCACACCGGCACGGCACTCTGGCCGGTCGCCCAGCAGCTCGCCCGCGCCGCCGGCTTCACGCCCGGCCAGACTGAGGCGAGCAAGCTCGACGGGCTCGAGGCGATGCTGCGGCAGGCAGCAAGCGAGGTCGGCGATGTAGCACCGCTGGTCGCGGCGCTGCTGGGGATCAACGTCGGTGGTCGCTATCCAACCCGAGAACTCACCCCACAGCAGCGCCGTCTGCGCACCTTGGCGGCGCTCGTCGACCACCTTCTTGGGCTCGCTCGCCGCCGCCCTGCGTTGATGGTGCTCGAGGACGCGCACTGGGCCGACCCCACCACCCTCGAGCTGGTGGGCCACACACTCAACGGGATCGCTGGCGCGCGAGTGCTGATGCTGCTCACGAGCCGACCCGACAATCAGCCCGGGCTGGGCGGGCACCCGCACGTGACGCGGCTCACACTGAATCGCCTCGGCCGCGGGGCAGCCGAGGCCATCGTCACCCACTTGGCTGGCGGCGGCCTGCCACCGGCGGTGCTGGCCGCAATCACGGCCCGGACGGACGGCGTGCCGCTGTTCGTCGAGGAGCTCACCAAGGCGATGTTGGAAGCGGGGCCTGGAGAGGGTGGAGCCATAGCGGCGGTGCCGGCCTCGCTGCATGCCTCGCTGATGTCCCGGCTGGACCGGGTGCCCGGGGTCAAAGCGGTGGCGCAAGCGGCGGCCTGCATCGGCCGCGAGTTCACCTATCCGCTGCTGGCGGCGGCCTCACCGCTGCCGGAGCAGGAGGTGTTGGCCGCGCTCGATCGCCTCGCGGCAGCAGAGCTGATCTTCGCGCGCGGCGAGCCGCCGGACGTCGCCTACTCGTTCAAGCACGCCCTGGTGCGAGATGCGGCCTACGAGAGCCTGCTCAAGACGCAGCGGCAGCAGCTCCACGCCCGTATCGCGGAAACCCTGGAGGAGAGATTCCCCGAGACTGCGGCGACCGAGCCGGAGCTGCTGGCGCGGCACTACGCTGGGGCGGGCCTTGCGGAGCTGTCCGTCAAGCATTGGCAGAGGGCGGCCGAGCTTGCCATTGCCCGCTCGGCCAACGTCGAAACGATCGAGCACTGCCACCAGGCGCAGGCACAGCTAAGGCTCCTGCAGCCTTCGCCCGAGCGGTCCAGGGCCGAGCTCGAGATCCTGCTCGCCGAGGGCGAGGCGGTGCGGTCGGGCAACTACGCCGCACCCGAGGCCGAGCTTGTCTATTCCCGGGCCTGCGAGCTCTGCGAGGAGCTGGGCGATCCCGTTCGTTTGGTGCACGCCCTTCGGGGCTTGTGGGCCTTCTACTACGTCGCCACCCGCTGGGCTGACGCCGTTCGGGTCACCGACCGGCTCGACAAGGCCGCCCAAAGCGTGCGGGATCCTGTCGCCCTGGCCGTGCGCGACTACGCCATGGGGGCGATGGAGCTCTATCGTGGCCAGCCCGCCGAGGCGGCGAGACGGCTTCGCACGGCGTTGCGCCACCACGGCGAGGACGATCGCCATGCGCATATCAGGCATGCGGGCCACGACACCGTCACTCTGATCCACGTTCATCTCATGCTGGCGCAGTGGATCCTCGGCTTTCCCGAACAGGCACTCGACACGAGCGCCGAGGGGCTGGAGATCGCGCGCCGCATCGCGCACCCGTTCTCATTGGCCACGATGCTCTGCTCCAGCGTAGTGGCCCGGGTGCTCGCGAGGGACTGGGACGCCGCGGAGGCGCTGGCCGTGGAGGCGCAGGATGTCTGCACCCGCCACGGCCTGACGGCCTGCCGCGCATTGGCGGGCATTATGTCCGACGCCGGCAGCGTCGGGCCCGAAGCATCCGAACTGACAAGGGAGCGCCTCGCGGCGCTGCATCGGAGCGGGGGGACGTTCTTCAAATCCGTGGCTCTGGGTCGTCTCGCGCTGACCTTGTGCGAGAGCGGCGACGCGGACGCGGCCATCGCCTCGGCGGAGGAAGCAGTGCGGGTGGCGCGCACGGACGGTGAGCTTTGCTGGGAGGCGGAGGCGCTGCGCATCCTGGGTGAGGCGAAATGGGCCACGGGCGCGTACGATGTCGCCGAGGTCGAGGCGGACTTCACCGCCGCTGTCGCGATCGCGCGACGGCAGGAAGCAAGGTCGTTCGAGCTGCGCGCCGCTACCAGCCTGGCACGGCTCTGGTATGGTCGTGGGCGTGCAGGCGGGGCCTACGATCTCCTTGCCGCCGTCTACGGCCGGTACACCGAAGGCTTCGACAGGCTGGATCTGATCGAAGCGCGGGCGCTGCTGGGCGAGCTCGCCTCGACGCTCCCTGCCGACGGCGCGACCGCGCGCCACAACCGCCCGTAGGCCAGCCGAACGCCGGCGGCCCCTAACCAGCTACGGCTTGTCGGCAGCGGCATGTCGCTTATCCTACGGGGCGGCACCGGGCCGCATATAGACGGTCCCGTCAAAACGTCGGCGAGGGAGGCCGAACGGTCATGGCTGCAATCAGGTCCTGTCTGGGGCTCAGCATCTCGGCGCTGGCCATCGTCTCGAGCATCGCCGGCGCGGCGCTCGCAGCCGACCCGCCCGGCAAGGGCATCACCATCTACATGCAGATGGGCGGCAATCCCGGCGACGGCGCCACGCTCGCCCGCCAGACCGGCGCCGCCGCGGCGGCGCAGGCGCTGGGCGTCGACCAGCTCAACGAGCAGTTCTCGGGCTGGGCGCCGGAGACCATGATCGACCAGTTCAAGCAGGCCATGGCGGCCAAGCCCTCCTGCATCGTGATCATGGGCCATCCGGGCAACGAGGCCTTCATGGA